>JAWBQR010000001.1:0-168080 GCA_038845265.1 Nitrososphaerota archaeon
TTAGCATTGTTGTGTCTACTGTCCAGAGGTCTGTCGGACCTGTAAATACTATTAGTGTATGTGTTGCCCATCTTAATGGAAAGCCATAATCGACGTGGACGAAGTCGGGCCAGTCATATCTTGTGCCCCAGCCTGTTCCAATTATTGTTAGAGACGAACAAATTATGACCCAGATAAGCCTTATCCAAAAAGCCCTCATGAATAAATGATTCAGAAGAGTATTTTATTAGGATTCTTGATAACTCATTTTGAATACACATTGAGACTTATCGGCAGAAGAAAATTTCTGGGACTTTTTACCGCTTCTTTAGTGAGTGTGACTATTCCTGCTGCTGAGGGTTATTTTAATACTCAAAAGCTTCAGTTGACCAGATTAGATTTAGGGATCGGTGGAAAAGCTGTCCTTATTGTTGACACCCACCTACATTCTTTTGAAAAAATTCATGAAAAGCTCCTAGAGATAATCATAGATGAAGAACCAGATATTATAATGTTGGGTGGTGACTTAATTGATGAATATACTCCAGACATTGAGTTATTGTCAGGTTTTCTCTCTAGTTTAGACTCTAAATGGAAGGTTGCCGTTCTGGGAAACCATGAGTATTGGTCTGGCAATGCATCGAGTGTGATTTCTTTACTTAGAAAAAAGGGATTTGTAGTTCTAAAAGATTCATTTATCCATACACCTTTTGGACGAATCTATGGCGTCGATTGGAGGGATGATAGGAAATACAATTCATTGGTAGCGGAAGGCATAGTGTTGACTCATGACCCTAATGCTGCTTCAGGAATTTCCGGTAAATGCCTCGTATTGTCTGGACATACGCATGGAGGTGTAGTCATCGGTGGTGCTACGTTATATTCAAACTCGAGTTATACTAGAGGATTATACAAACTCCGGGATGGAGGGATGCTCTATGTCTCTCGGGGCTTGGGCCAGATATTCCCCATCCGCTTCACATCTCCCTTGGAGCTGTTAATAATTGAATAAGTTATTTATAGTTACTATGATTTGTGAATGCGTCGTAAATTTTAATCCAGGATTAAGTCTATTGGTTTTTCTCCATAATTCTACTGATATAGCATCTATTTTAAATGGTGCTAAGTCAATTATGTATAACTCCGTCCTTAACTTCCTCCTTAAACATTCTTTAATGGATTCCTTGCTAACTGTGGGATGCTAATTAAAACATACCATGTTTGATATGTTTTCAGTTTACATGTTGTCAATAAACACATGAATAAGGGCAGGTCTTTGGGGCAGGGCACCATTTACATCAGGCGACCCTCTAATTCTTCTATGGAGCAGGGAAAACGATTTCAGATATTTTTATGTAAACCTAAAGTTAGAAAGATCTAATTATTCTTACTTTTTAAACCAAGTAACTGATTAGGAGAATTCTCATCAAGATTTTACTATTTGTGTCAAACGTCTACTTGAGCATTGATAGGCTGGTTAAGTTATAAATGTAGGCGCTTCGAGCATTATGTTGAAATATGCGTGCTGTGCTTTCGTTGCCACCGCGGATTAAGGTTCTTGAGGCGGCGGGGGCAGTGGCGGGTGGAAGGGTGAAAATTATCTCTGAAAAGGAAGCTGAAGTGAGGGCATCTGAGGGGGAGCGTATTTACAGAGTTTTTAAAGACTCCAAGTCAGGCGTGGTATCAAGTGATGATAACGGAACAACTTATAGGAACTATGTAGGTTATCCCATAGTTGCCTTTATGATGATTACGGGTGAGCTTCCATATGATTCTGAGATTGGTGAGGCATTGAAAGATGTGAAGTGGAGATCTCTAAATGAGCAGTATAGAAGTTATCGCATTGTAGAATCAATCATTAAGGAGAAGCTTAGGGGTAGGGGAATATCGGAAAGAAGGGTGGACGAATTCATTAAAAATGTTTTGGAAAAATTGTCTGGTTATTCCTTCAGAAAACTAGCTTAACTTCATTTAGTTTCTTCTTCTAGTAGTTTTCTCATCTCAATGTATTCCTCTTTAGTTATCTCTCCCTTGGCAAGTCTAATCTTGAGTATCTCAATCGCTTCATCTTTCTTCGCTACAGTAGTAAGTGTTTTTGTCCTTTGAATTATTTCGGGAAATATCGATGAGAAAAACCAAATGAGTGTCGCAGCAATTATTATGCCTACCATGGCCCAGACTATTCCCCCTAGGACACTGCCCAAAACATTGAATACATCTTTGAAAATACTGAATATTGCGTTGGTGCCTAACTCGACTTTACGCCATACGAGTCCAAGCGAGAAGAAAACAACGACGACAAAGATGCCGAATATTCCCCACAAAACTCCAATTACTGCTTTTAAAAATCCCTCAAAAGGCTTACTCAAGTTTCCACTGCTACTAGTTAGAGTTGCTACTAATTAAATCCTCCTATTTCAGGACACACGGCCACATGTATCCGACAACTATGTTTAAATTCTACGAGGAATTCCTGAAAATAAAGGGGGCCCGTAGCTCAGGCAGGTAGAGCGGCCGGCTCTTAACCGGTAGGTCGAGGGTTCAAATCCCTCCGGGCCCGCTAAGAAGTAGCATTTAATTAATGGCGATAATTTAACTTCAAGGAACTCCTAAAAGTAAAGAAACATGAAGCTACCGTTTTAAAGGGTAGTGAAATAATTAATGGAGTTAACTATTATATCCTCGCATCGTTTTATTTAGGATTGAGTAAATGAAGAGGAGCATAATTATTCTTCTCATAATAAGCCTATTAGTAATCGGCTTAGTTGCTTCATCTTACTGGATTACTTCTATTCCCACTTCTTATGAGAGTACAACTGTAACATCATTTAATCTAAGTAGTAAAGAGTTTAGTGATGGTCAAGTTATTCCTACTAAATATACTTGTGATGGATTGGATGTTTCTCCCCCACTTCAATGGGATGGGTATCCTCCAGACACGAAAAGTTTTGTATTGATCATGGAAGATCTCGATGCCCCAGCTGGAATATTCACTCATTGGCTAATATATAATATACCTGGAAATATAGATAGATTAGAAGAAGGTGTTGTAAAAATTGAAAAGTTGCCCAATGGTATTATGCAGGGGATTAATGATTTTAAAGAAGTAGGATATGGAGGACCATGTCCCCCGCCTGGAAAACCGCATAGATATATTTTTAGGATGTATGCCTTAGACGAATTATTAGACCTTAAACCTAGATTATCTAAACAAGAATTATTAAATTCTATCAAAAATCACATAATTGGCACAGCAGAGCTGTCAGGAATATATTCCAGATGAAAAATTATTCGATAATTAATGGTTAAAAGTTGCTAATGATAATTTGTAAATCATTGAGTCAAGACGCAAGAAGGATGGCTCTAAGGTTTGTCCTGTTCATAGGTATTGTAAGTCTTTTTGGCGATGTGACATATGAGGGCGCACGTGGAGTTATTGGTCCATACCTAGGCATCTTGGGGGCCAGCGCCATCGTCATCGGTGGACTAACCGGGACAGCAGAGTTTATAGGATATGCACTGAGGATAGCTTCTGGCGCAATAACTGACAAGCTAAAAAACCCATGGATAGCAATATACCTAGGATATACATTAAACCTTGTTGCGGTCCCATTACTATCAATCGCCGGAAGATGGGAGACAGCGGCAGTATTAGTGCTACTCGAGCGAATTGGAAAAGCAATCAGAACGCCTGGCAGAGACGCGATGATCTCCGAGGCAACTTCAAGTATCGGTAGAGGAATGGGGTTTGGAATTCATGAGGCTCTGGATCAAATTGGTGCTGTCGCTGGACCCATATTCGTGTCAGTTGCAATGTACATTAGCGGAGACTACAGAATTGGATTTGCACTTTTAGCAATCCCAGCAATGATTTCCTTGATGTTTTTAGAGGTCTCAAGAAGAAGCTTCCCTAAAGAACGCATAAGTATCAATAAATCTTCAGCATCGTATTCAAAAATTACCATCTCACAAAGATTTAAGGCTTATCTATTATTTGTCTTCTTAAGCTCCGCTGGACTAATAGGTTTTCAGCTCCTCTCATATCATCTCAAGAATGAAAGTATTGTACCTGACTATTTGTTGCCTCTTCTATATGGGTTAGCAATGGGGGTCGACGCTATAGCTGCATTAGGCATCGGCAAAGCCTACGATAAATATGGATTACGAGTCCTTGGAATAATCCCCCTCTTGATAATTCCAATAATTCCGTTAACACTACTCTCCACAATTATTGGCATTATCATTGCAGTAGTCTTCTGGGGAATAGTGATAGGTATGCAAGAGACAGTTCTTAGAGCTGCAGTCCCGGAATTCTCTGCTCCCTCTTCTATTGGCTTTACTTATGGTCTTCTGAATGCTACTTATGGTATGTCCCTGATGATGGGCGGATTCATCATGGGTTTGCTTTATGAATATTCATTCCAGCTACTGGCCATATATGCTGTTGCCATGGAATTATTATCTCTTGGAATATTTCTAACAGGACTCGCCCATAAAAAATAAAACCTAACATTTCCCAGTAAAATTTTTGAATCCTCTTTTAAGAAATGATTACTTAACAACGGTTTATTACTAAGACATTTAGATATCGATAGTAGATTTGGTTAAGATAGTCTTTTCACCCAAGGCTTTGGAAATTATAGAGAATCTCAGAAATATACATAAAAAATTATACATGATAATAAGTGATACAGGATGTTGCGGGTACAGCAATGTTCACCTCTCTGCAATCGAGCCACGCGGAGAATATGTCTACCACGGAGAAATAGCTGGCGTCTCGGTTTACCTAAGACCACCCTTAGACGTAATCTCGTCATATAATGAAGTTACCATTGAGGCTCTGCCAACAGACATCGATGATAGTCTTTCATTAGAAACAACTATGCGATACAGATTTGTATTGTCCAGCAACATTACTTGCAAAAAATGAAGCTTAACCAAAGATTGATTGGAATACACATGAAATTTTAAGCTAAAGGATAAGAACCTTTTGTCCATAAATCGTTCACTATGTCGCTTTAATTCTTCTACACATAATTTAGGCACACTATTAATAATATTGGGCATAGCTCATGTTGTTATCTTTTTAAGTTCATTTTGACGTGAATATATTGGAGAGACATGCTGTCGCTGACTATTATGGGATTAGTAATGGTTTTCATTGGCATAGTACTAATTTTGCTTGGGTTCATAATTCTTAGTAGAAAGAGCGAAGTCGATGAACAGGATCAGAAGAGTTACGCAGTTTTTCTGATTGGTCCTTTCCCAATTTTATTGAAAGGAGGGATAAAGATCGCAATAATTTCTTTTGTTATATTATTGTTTCTTGTATTGATCATTTTCATGAGTGTTGGAGGGGTGATTTAGACTTGAGTGAGCATCATGTAGATTCTCTTGTAACAGCCACTATTTTGATGATTGCTGGATTTATTTTATTGTTCATTGGACTTATAGTGGCATTTCTTGGAAGCTTACCTATTCAAAAAATAGAAGGTGGCGGAATAATTTTGATTGGCCCACTTCCGATAATAATCACCGGTGAGGGACAAGAATTCATCTCGACAATCGTTACGTTATTACTCTTGGCCATATTCGTCGCAGTTATCATATTCATAATAGTGAGATTGATGCATAGACAGACAGAACCAGTAGAATAATTATCCTAAAATAGCTCAAAATGGATAATTATTAATGGTCACAGCGGATTTGCGGTACTGCCCCGAGTGTGGTGGTGTGATGGTTTATGACCGTAATTCCAAACTCTATACTTGTAGTTCCTGCGGCATTTCAATGAATATGCAACAAATAATCGAGTATCAAGAAAAACTGAGATCTGAGAAAGAAAGAGTTGAAAGAGAAAAAAGAAAAAAGGAGGAATATTTAGAATGGTGGCTCTCAAGTAAGAAGTAAATTTTTTCGAGTCGAGGAGAATTAATGTTTAAATATAAGCCATAGACATTACTGCATCCGTGGTGTAGAATTGGGGGATTTAGTTTGGCTACTCTTCTGAAGTAATCCAAACTTGTTTATTCGATAAAGAGATTGATGCTTTCACTGCCCCCAGATGCTTCTCAGGTGGTGCCTATGATTAAGGAGATTATTCAAAGCTTAGTCGATAATATAGACTTAACCGAGGAAGCTGCAGCCGATGCACTAAGAGCGATTCTGAAAAACGATGCGACTAATGCTCAGATAGGTGCATTTTTGACTGCTCTCAGAATGAAAGGCGAGACCGTAGAAGAGATGGTAGGGATGGCCCGTGTAATGAAAGAAATGTGCATTAAGGTAGAACTACCCTCTAAGGAGCACTTGATAGATATTGTCGGCACTGGTGGTGATAGAGTTAAGACATTCAACATAAGTACAATAGCAGCTTTAATCGTTGCAGGAGCAGGAGGACGAGTGGCGAAGCACGGTAACAGAGCAATCACAGGACGATGCGGAAGTGCAGATTTACTTGAGGCACTCGGTGTCAATATACGTGCTGACCCAGAGACTGTAAAGCAATGCATAAACACCTCATATATAGGATTCATGTTTGCTCCTGATTATCACCCTGCAATGAAGAGAGTCATGGAGCCGAGAAGGGAGATAGGCATTCGGACTATATTTAATGTACTCGGACCGATAACTAATCCTGCAGGAGTTTCTTCTCAACTAATAGGCGTGCCTGATGAGAGCTTGATAATTAAAGTAGCTAGAGTTTTGCCAAGGCTAGGAGTTAAGCACGCGATGGTCGTGCATGGGCAAGAAGGTACAGACGAAATCTCAGCTGCGGGAAAAACAAAGGTTGCATGGATTAGGGATGGGGGGATTTCATTACTCGAACTACATCCCTCAAGATTTGGGATAGATCCAGTTAAGCCAGAGTTAATAATCTCTGATAGCGTTGAGAAGAGTCTAGAAATCGCGGTTAAAGTGTTATGCAACTGCTATGAAGACAAAGACCCTAGGAAATTATTTTCGCTTGTAAATGCTGCTGCAGGACTTATAGTGGCCGGACTTTCCGATAAGTTTGACGATGCATTTGAGCTTGCTAAGGAATCACTAGAAAGTGGAACGGCACTAGAGCGATTAAAACAACTTGTTAAGACGAGTAGAGGTGATCGTGATAGATTTGAAGAAGTCATCGAGAGATATTCTAAGTGAACTAAGCATAGAGGCTAAACGACTAGTCAGGGCTGGATACTATAACGTAGATTTTGACAGAAAAAGGGCTGTACGGAGCTTACGTTCAAGCATACTTAGTCGGGACAATAAAGCAATAATAGCTGAGATAAAGCGTGCTTCACCAAGCTCAGGATGGTTAAGAAAAGATTTAGACATAAAGTCAATTATCGCGTCAATCGAGCGAGGAGGAGCGGCCGGAATATCCATTCTCACAATGCCTAGATATTTTCATGGCGACTTAAAATTTTTGTCCGAGGCAAGTACTATAACTAAACTACCACTATTAATGAAGGACTTCATAGTATCAAGTAACCAGATAGAGGCGGGATGGAGATCAGGAGCAGATGCAATCTTGCTCATACTAAAAATTTTTAAGAAGAGATATTCCGAACTCAGCATCGAAGAAGCAATCCGAAAAATACACTCACTTGGCATGGAAGTCTTATTAGAAGTCCATACTCGTGAGGAACTGTTAGAAGCATCAGCTCTTGACGTAGACCTCATTGGTGTTAATTCAAGGAATCTAGAAACGATGTATGTAGAGACAGATAATTTTATTCATTCAATTGCCAATATAGATGTTAACAATAGGGTCTTAGTGGCAGAGAGTGGGATTAACAGTCCAGAGCAAATCTCAATGCTAAAAAAATTAGGATATAAAGCGTTCCTGATAGGTACGGCCATAATGAAGTCCAACGATGTTGAGCAAGCAGTAAAAAGTTTTGTAGGTGATCCATAATGAGAGTGAAAGTTAAGATTTGTGGGATAACAAGGCTGAGCGATTTAGAAGCATCGATAGATGCTGGAGCCGATGCTGTAGGATTTATAGTTGGATTTCCAAACTCTCCGAGAAATATCTCCATAAAACTAGCAAAAAGATTAATTGATCACGTTCCTCCATTTGTCACATCAGTACTTGTAACTAGATTCATAAATATAGAAAATCTAAAGATGTTATACAACGAGTTGAGGCCAGATGCATTACAGCTTTATTATTGTGACTCTCCTTTGAGAGTCAAGAAAGATCTCCCCGAGCCTTTTCTCATAATCCCGTCAAATCCTGAGGAGGCCAAGTTAATGAATAATTTTGACGGTATCGATGCGCTACTTTTAGACTCCTGTAGCCATGAACTGCCTGGGGGTACAGGTAAGACCCATAATTGGGATTTAAGTAGAATGATTAGAGACAGGATAGGATTACCAATCATACTTTCTGGCGGACTTACGCCTGATAACGTTTCTGAAGCCATAATGAAGGTGAGACCGTATGCAGTCGATGTATCGAGCGGCGTTGAGTTATCGCCTGGCATCAAGGATCATGAAAAGATCCGCATATTTGTCGAGAGGGCAAAGGCGGTGATGGATAGTGGATTATGAAGAATTTAGTCTACCGGATCCAAATGGAAAATTCGGAGTATTCGGAGGCAAGTATGTTCCTGAGACACTTATGGCAGCACTAGAGGAGCTTGAAAACACTTATCTAAAATTGAAGAATGACTCAACGTTTTGGAGGGAACTTGAATTCTATCTTAGAGACTACGCCGGTAGGCCAACGCCACTTTACTATGCAGAACGTCTAACTAAAACAATTGGGGGCGCAAAGATTTACCTGAAGCGCGAAGATCTGGCATTCACTGGTGCTCATAAGATCAACAATGCCTTAGGACAGGCGCTTATTGCTAAGAAAATGGGAAAATCAAGACTCATAGCAGAGACTGGTGCCGGACAGCATGGCGTTGCTGTAGCGACGGTAGCAGCAAAGTTCGGCTTCAAATGCGTAATCTATATGGGAAGAGAAGACGTCGAGCGTCAGAGGATGAATGTCTACAGAATGAAACTTCTCGGAGCTGAGGTTGTACCTGTTGATAGCGGCTCAAGAACCCTCAAAGATGCAATAAATGAAGCGATGCGGGATTGGGTTACAAATCTTCACGATACACATTATCTAATCGGATCGGCCGTCGGGCCACATCCATATCCGATGATTGTTAGGGATCTTCAGTCAGTAATTGGCCGGGAAATTAAGGAGCAATTTCTCATGAAAGAGAAGAGATTGCCCGATGTATTGGTTGCATGTGTTGGTGGAGGGAGTAATGCTATTGGAACCTTCTATCCATTCCTCAACGATAAGGATGTAAGATTAATAGGCGTAGAGGCAGGTGGACTTGGGCTTGAATCAGGGGAGCACGCCGCGAGCCTAACTGCTGGAAGTTTAGGAATATTCCATGGGATGCATACATATCTCCTACAGACTACTGATGGGCTGATAAAGAGTACCCATTCAATATCTGCTGGCCTCGATTATCCGGCAGTAGGTCCTGAACATGCTTACCTTAAGGAAATCGGACGCGTAAAATACGTAGCTGTCAATGATAGTGAAGCTCTTGATGCCTTTAAAAAACTCACAAGAATAGAGGGCATTATTCCAGCGCTCGAACCTGCGCACGCATTAGCATATGCTATTGACTTAGCGGAATCTATGAGGAGGGATGAAGCAATAGTAGTTACACTCTCTGGAAGGGGCGACAAGGACCTCGACATAGTAATGAGACAGGAGGGATATCTATGAATGAAATAGAACATGCTTTCCAGAAATGTAAATCTGAGAAAAGAATGGCAATAATCCCGTTCATAACTGCTGGTGACCCAAATCCTTCTTGGACGCTGAAAATCGTGGAGAAACTCAATAATATAGGAGCTGATATAATTGAGCTGGGTGTTCCCTTCTCTGACCCAATAGCTGACGGAGTAACTATTCAGTCCTCCTCTGAAAGAGCGCTAAAAGCTGGGGTTACGCTAAAAGAAGTTTTAAAAATAGCCGGATATTGTAAAAAAGAATATAATCTACCAATAGTGCTGCTTTCATACTTTAATCCACTTTACAAAATGGGTCTTAATAATTTTTTCGAGAATGCATCGAAAGTAGGGATTAACGGAGTAATCGTACCAGACCTTCCTGTGGAGGAAGCTGGTGAATATATCCAGCTGGCCAGATTACATGACATCTCAACGATCTTCCTAGCATCGCCTACAACTAGCGATGAGAGGTTAGAAAAGATAATTAAATACTCTACTGGCTTCACGTATCTAATATCAGTTAAAGGAGTAACCGGACCTAGAGAGAGAATCAGCGAAGATGCTTTTATGCTAATTCAGCGTGTCCGAAAAATTCCTCGAAGACCGCCGATAGCTGTCGGTTTTGGGATATCGAGTCCTCTCCAAGTGAAACTACTTGCGGAGGCTGGAAGTGATGGAGTAATTATAGGGAGTGCCTTGATAAAAATAATAGAGCAAAACCTATCAGACCTAAATTATGGCTTGAAAAAGGTTGAAGAATTCTTAGAGAACGTGAAAGAGGCGGGAAAGATCGATAACTTTACATTGAGGGAAAAATGTGAGGAATAAGTAAATGGAGGAGGAAGATAACTCGCTCTTGGACCTTAGGCCTGTCTTGATCCATATAGATTGCCTAAAAGAACATGAAGAATGCGATCCAGATTACTTGGAAGAACTACTAGAAAAAATTGTAAAAGACGGAGAACTCAAGCGCCCTATAATCGTTGATTCAAGAACAATGATAATTTTAGATGGTCATCATAGGTTTCTATGTATTAAAAAATTGGGGAAGAGATACATACCTGCTTACTTAATAGATTATAGTAGGCCAGAAATAGAAGTTTGTTCATGGAACAATACTGAAACGATAACAAAAGAGATGGTGATAGAGGCCGCACTTACCGGCAAAAAGTTTCCTCCAAAGTCTACTAAACACATGGTTAAGATCGGAGGCGAACTATACCATATCACGTATATAGAGAAAGAACACCCATATCCTCTACATGCTATACCATAAATAAACGATTGAATAAATCTTACATTGGCTGTATAATTCGTGCCTGTTCTGGCACACTTTCAGGCATAGAGAAAAACGCAATTGTCTGAAGTACTACAGCAACTAATATCAATACTGCCCCTACTAGGATTATTAAAAGTGCTGCACCTATCAAGTAAAGTAATGCAGCGGTGCTGAAAAGCCTTATGTTAAGCCTAAGTGATATTGTTGTAAAGCTCCTCCGTATAAAAATTGCTGAAAGAATGCAGAAGACCCAAATAATGATTAAGGCAATAAATATTCCGACTAATATTCTTGTTAAGCTTTCTAAATTTAGTGCTTGGAGATTAAACCACTCATAGAAGTTAGGCGGCATCCCGAAGGATTTTGTAAATATGGTGAGGACACTAACTGCACCAACAATTATTCCTGCTACTACTCCTATAATTCCAATTAAGACTGAGATAAGCATGTTATTGAAAATTCTCCTATCGCCAACAGCGTCTGCTACATACTTAACCGCAATGATTACAAGTATAACACCGATGATTCCTAATATGCCTCCTACCGACGGTACAAATGAAAGCAGCATCAAAATCGATCCAACCCCACCCAATATCCTAGCTTGAGATAGCTCAGACACGCCGATACTAAAAATAAATGACATAATAAGCTTTTTGGGCTCGACTTTGTTACCTTAATTTCCTCAAAGATTAAATTGGATAATTAGACGTATATTCCTTTATCTAAAAATCGAGACCTATAGCATTATACTTAGAGAAAATTTTGAATGCGTATATTATGATGTTTTAAAGTTGTGGTTTATAAAATTACGTCAACTTCTTATTCAAGTTACTGCTTAAAATTAATGGTCTTATCGTTGAATAATTTATGTTAATTATCTAGCTATGTTTATGGTTGATGCCTATATAGGCTAAGGCGCATTCATTTTTCATGATTTCTCTTAATAATGCTGTAGCATATGAGCCTCTTGGAAGTGATAACATTAGATCTACAGTGTCATCAAGTACCTGAACTAATTTTATTAAATAACGTTGGATGGAAATACATCTAACGCTACCTATTGTTCCTGCTTCGGGGAGCTTCTTAACATAAAAATTCCACAATTCTATTGATTCTTCATCTAGGACAGATTTAAGCGCATCTCCTCTAGGCCCTCGCGGCAATTTTGATGAATAGCCTGGCTGAGGAATTACAATTGCTACCTCGCCGCTTTTTACTCGTTTCTCAATATCCTCAATATTCCAATTATTTACCTCGTAAATTTTTCCTGTCGGATATCCATACATGTCAAGCCTTACTACAAGGTCTCCTATATATGGTTCATAAAGATTAGAAGAATCTTTAATGGAAATCGAGAGTGCCTTATTAAATATATATGATGAGTATGCCTCAACGATGAGTCTTCTTAATCGAAGCGGAATTTTTCTAAATGCGCCTACGAAATCATCTTTATTTTCCAACAAATGCCTAGCCAAAGTTCTTTCATATCTCAACTGAAGCGGAAAATTATCTATCACGTATTTATAATCAATAGTATCCATGAAATATTGTCTCATTTCTCGAATACTCGGTTTCTCTAAGTTGCTCGAAGCACCTATGAAGACCTTTAACGCTGAGCCTAGATCATTCTTAACAATTAATGACCCAATAATATGTGTTACTGGACGTATAATTCCGAATCTCTGATGACCAAAAAAATTTGGCACACCATTTATTTTTAGCATCTCTAGACTCTCATTAATCATTTCGGTCGATGGATGTTCTGTTTCCCTAATTTTTATTTCAAAATTATTTCTAATTAATGATTTTGAAGAAAGGGAGTCGATGCTGCCGATGGGTCTTACCCATGCATTATGAAGCACGACCTCCTCGACTATCTGCGGGTTATAAGGTACAGATAGGAATTGCCAAGTAACTGCTCTCCTATCTTTTATCCCACATACAGAAACATGTGAAGGAATAATCTTAAGAAAAGAAGATAGGTCGGAGATTGCCTTTATTGTTTCTCTATTGAATTTTCTCATTAGAAGTAGCATATTTTTCATTCCAATAACCGGTAAAGATGCATTTTTCATCCAAATATCCCGAGCGTCTAACCCACCCTCGATTATTTCCCAAACCTGAAAATCTTCCGGCAATTTTTTAATAATACCCCTAATGCCAGGAGTTTGAGAAACGTATCCATTTATTCCAATAAATTCCTCAATATCGACACATCTTAAACTTTTTAATGTTTCAAGAGATAGCTTTTTCATTCCTACTAAATTTATTCATGCATAACCTATATATTGACTCTACAATTAATGATGCTGCACCAATGTATTCATGATATGTCTTTGGAATAATTTCGTCAGGATTTATTCCCGTGCTTTCAATTATTCCTTTAACATCTTCTAAATACTTATCAGGACTGAGAGGTTCAAGTCTCCTTAATTCGTTGACCAAATTTTTCCCTAATAAGCGCATCCTTATTTGTATGGCTTCGCTCAAAATCTCCGGATGCTCCTCGAGATCCCGCTTCATCAACTCTCTATTAAACTCGATCCGCATCAGAAAGCTACGCAAATTCTTTATTCCAATAATCAGGTGAGCCATTGCTACACCATAATTCCTCTTAAGGGTAGAGTCTGAGAGATCTCTTTGGAGCCTTGAGACAAGTAGGCGATTAGACAAAAAGTTAAGTAAGTTTGAAGAATATTCTAAGTTTCCTTCAGCATTCTCTATTTCTATAGGGTTGACCTTTTGAGGCATAGTTGAAGAACCTACACCAACTCTCTTAATTAGGACGTATCCCATCATAGTTAAAAGCCATAAATCTCTACAGAGATCTATGAGGCACCCTGCAAGTAGGGATAAGGAATGCAGGTATCTTGAAATAACATCATGAGGTAAAACCTGTTTGGTCGCTATCCAAGGTTCTAATCCAAGTTTTCTAATAAACTTTTCAAGTATATTAATCGTGTCTTTACCAAAAACCTCCATTAATGCAGCATACGTCCCTACTGCACCTGATATCTTTCCTGGGAATAGATATGTTTCCAAGAATTCATACTGTTTCATAATTCTATAGACATGAACTATTAGTTCTTTTCCAAGCGTTGTCGGCAAAGCTGGAAGCCCATGTGTTCTACCTAACATTATTGTATTTTTTTCATTCATAGCAACTTTTGCCAACTCGGTTACAAATTCCTTAATAAGGGGAAGTAAGACTTCCGCGTTAAAATCTTTAAGTATCAATGAATAAGCAAGGTTTGATACATCCTCAGATGTGAGTCCAAGATGGACAAGATTTGCTTGATCACTTAGGCCATATTCGCTTAATCTTTCCTTAACATATCTAACTAAGGCCTCAACATCATGCCTGGTCTCTTTTTCTATTTGTTTAATACGCCTTGCCTCATCGATTGAAAACTCCTTAAATATTTTATCAGTAATAATTGAGATTTTATCTTCCTGTATAGGTCTCAGTACATTTGTTAATAGTTTTAAGTATTCTAGTTCGATTCTTAATCTATACATCATTAATGCATATTCTGAAAAATATCTCCTTAGTTCATCTACGACGTCAGAGTATCTTCCATCTATAGGTGATATAGCTAATAGCTCATCAGTCATCTTTCTATCACATCTTGAATTCGGGGTCCTATACTTATCAATTTTACAGGTATTTTTAATGAATCCTCTACGAATTCAATATATTTTCTCATTGGTCTTGGCAGGGCTCCATATCCCTCCTTTACTATTTTGTCAACTTGTTCTCGAGTAAGTGCATCCCATCCTTCAAGCTCTGCATAAATTGGCGAGACCCTCGATAATCTATTGACTGTCTCTGGAAACTCTTGGACTTTTTCACCATCAAGCTCATATCCAACACATACCTTTAGCTTAGTAAGTCCGGACAATGTATCTAAGTGCGTAATTATGAGCTTGTCGACACCGTTGAGTCTAGCCGCATAATTTAATTGGAAAAGGTCGAGCCACCCTATTCTTCTCGGACGACCAGTAGTAGCGCCAAATTCTTTTCCTTTAATTCTGATCTCTTCTGCGAGTTTTCCAGAGATTTCAGTCGGTAGTGGGCCTTCACCGACACGCGTAGTGTACGCTTTAATGATACCTATTACTTCGCTCAATTCCTTTAAGCTTATCCCTACTCCGTGTGCTGCAGCCGATGCTAAAGTAGTACTAGAAGTCACATAGGGATATGTTCCATGATCGAGATCAAGCATCGTACCTTGAGCTCCCTCAAAAATCACTGTTTGTCCATTCTGAAGTTCACTTCTAATGACATTAGAAACATTACCTACATATCTTCTTATTTTGTCTATTTCGGATCTTAGTTCTCTCACTTCTTCAACATATTTGTACTCTGAGTATTTCCACCCCATGAGAGATGAAATGAATCTTAAGTTATCATTACTAATGTTGTTTTCTATGATATCAATTATTCTTAAACCGATCCTTCCATACTTAAACATGGCAGCAGGACCTATTCCCCTCCTCGTCGTGCCTATTCCTTTTCCACCCCTAATATCCTCTAAATAACCATCAAGTTCCCTATGTATTCCAAGAACAATATGTGCTCTGGGACTAATTGTTAATTCGATTTCACCAATTATTTCTTGGACGATTTTTATTTCATCGATGAGAGTGCGTATGTCTAAGTAGACACCTGGCCCTATTGCAGCTTTTCTGCAAGAGACGACCCCGGCCGGCAATAAATGTAGTCGAAGTTCAGTATTACCTAAAGGTACCGTATGTCCTGCATTCGCGCCCCCATTAAATCTAACAACTAGTCTAGCGTTACGGCAAAGATATGCTGATATCTTTCCCTTGCCTTCGTCTCCCCATTGAAGCCCAATTATAACCTTTCCTGGCATATCTCAGGTTACTCTGTCAACATCATGTGGTAAGCCTTCTTTATAGCCTGCTTCTGTAATTCTTATGAATATCGCGTTCTTTCTGAGTTCTTCGAGATTCCTAGCACCGACGTAGCTCATCCCAGACCTCAACCCACTTATCAGCTGTTTAATGACGTCATAGACAGATCCTTTGTAGTCGACGTAAGCTTCTATCCCCTCGGCAATGTACGAGAACTCTGAGGCATCATCAAACTGTACATCACCTTTCTCCTTTAACTCTCTGCTGAGCATTGCGTAGAAGGATGCCATTCCCCTATAGATTTTATATTTCCTTCCATTACGGGTCACAATTGCGCCTGGACTTTCATCAGTACCGGCGAACAACATGCCTATCATAACTGTCGAAGCCCCTGCAGCCAGTGCCTTTACTAGATCTGCTGAGCTTCTTATACCACCATCAGCCATCAATGGTATTCCTAACTTCTCCGCTACCTCGCTGCATGAGATTATTGCTGAGAGCTGCGGTACACCTACTCCTGCAACTAT
Organism: Nitrososphaerota archaeon; assembly: GCA_038845265.1. Taxonomy (GTDB): domain Archaea; phylum Thermoproteota; class Nitrososphaeria_A; order Caldarchaeales; family Calditenuaceae; genus CALIKS01. Next base: position 16,411 of record JAWBQR010000001.1, read on the forward strand.
TCTTGTCGTGCATACTGCCCCTGGGCCTATCCCGACCTTTACGCAGTCAGCTTCGGCCGCTAGGTCTTCAAAACCTTCTGGGGTAGCTACGTTGCCTGCTATTATCTGTATACCGTCTCCTAGCTCCCTTCTGAGTTCCTTCAAGCACTTTAACATACTTTTTGTATGTCCATGAGCAACGTCTACTACTATTACGTCAGTCTCTGCCTCCTGAAGTGCCTTTGCTCTCTCAATATAATCTCCCCTAACACCTATCGCAGCTCCAACCATCATTCTACCTTTAGAATCTCTTGATGAGTGTGGGTAAAGGCCGCGAGCCTTTATGTCCTTTGCGGTTATTAATCCAACAACTCTGTCATTATCATCGATCACTGGTATCTTTTCAACCTTATGAGTCCTGATGAGACTTATCGCTTCCTCTATCGTAACTCCTGGCTTAGCGGTAACTAATCTTGACCTTGGAGTCATGACTTCATCAATTACAGCATCGTCAGGCTCAAACGCAATATCCCTACTTGTTACGATTCCCTTCAAGCGATGTTCTTTATCTACTACGAGAAGCCCTGAAACTCCAAGCCTCTTCATCTCGATCCTGGCTACTCCTACTTTTGTTCCTTGCATTATTGTATAGGGGTCCTCGATAATGATGCTTTCTGCTCTCTTTACTTTATGTACCTCAGCCACTTGTTGTTCAATAGGCATAAATCTATGAATAACTCCGATTCCTCCTTCCCTCGCCATGGCTATAGCCATATTGCTCTCCGTCACCGTATCCATTGCGGCAGATATCAGTGGGATATTCAGCTTGATTTTCCTAGTCAACCAAGTCTCAACGCTCGTTTCTCGCCTTGAGACGATCTCAGAATATCTAGGAACTAGGAGTACATCATCAAATGCTATTCCTATACTTTCTAAAAACCTTGCCACTCCTTTCCCTTTATAATTAACAACTCTCTCCATATTTTATATATTTACTTATTCTCTCAGAACATCACTTTAATAGTTATTGAATTCTACGAATCTATAAGGTGAGGGCTTGGACAGATTAAGCTTGGCGGTTTACGCAAGCCATTCGGCAATCCAGATCCTATTGGGAGCACGAGAAGAGGGCCTTTTAACAACTATTTTTGGACCACCTGAGTCGCTGAGACTATACAGTCGATTTCCTGGCTTGGTAAATAAAGCATTAGAATATTCTGGAGTCGATTGTCTTAGCATTCTAAAAGACGAGGGACACGTGTTAATTCCGAGCGGGAGCATTGTTGAGTATGTCGGATATGACGCAATAGTAAAGTCTGGCATACCCTACTTTGGGCTGAAAGAGCTCATCAAGTGGGAGTCAGAATGGGACTTAAAGCTAAAATTGCTCAACGAAGCAGGCATTCCCATTCCTAAGACCTTTAAGGACCCCTCCCAAGTGGATACAATAGTAATTGTAAAGCTCCCAGGAGCGAAGGGTGGAAAAGACTTCTTTATTTCCAAGACACCAAGAGAAATAGAGGTTAATTTAGAAAAGTTAAAGGAAAATGGGAAAATTAAATCGTTTAAAGATGTATGTATTCAGGAATATGTGGTAGGAACGACAATGTATGCTCATTATTTTTACAGTCCAATCTTTGATAGACTCGAGATAACGGGATTCGATATTCGCTATGAGACAAATGTAGATGGTATGAAAAGATTGCCACCAGCACTCACCGAGAACATCCAACCGTCCTTTATAGTATGTGGCAACATACCTGTTTATCCGCGTGAAAAGCTACTTGAAACATTTATTGAATATGGTGAAAGATTTGTTAAAACTACTAAACGATTGATACCTCCTGGAATTATTGGCCCATTCTGCCTAGAATGCGTCATAAATGAAGACCTAGAACCAATAGTCTTCGAATTTTCTGGAAGAATTGTTGCAGGAACCAATATCTACATGAATGGGAGCCCTTATCTCAAACTTTACTGGGGGACTGAAATGAGTGTAGGTAGAAGGATAGCTAAAGAAATAAGAATTGCAAAAGATACAGAAAGACTCACCGAAATTTTAACATGATTGAACTAATATCAAGGTAAATTAAAAAATCTTATAATAACTTCAGCGACCCAGTTACTTGATCGACCATCTCGCTCGGAGCTGGACCAATGCCAAGCGCTGTAATGGTGCCTGGCTCAAGCTCTGTCAATCCAGCATCAGATATAAGTGCGCAAGGCAGTTCAAGCTTTTCAGCATGTCCCCTTAAAGTAAGCAATTCATCAACGTTTTCGACCTTTAATACTACCTTCTTCTGCCCCTCGTCTATCCAATTTTCAGCCCATTCCCTTCTTTTATCATAAGCGATCAAAAATGAAGATACAGCTGCGTGGGCTACTTGGACAGCTAGCTTTCCAATACTCATCTTTACGTCCGCCCTGACAACAATTACTTGTTTATACCTAAAGCCAGACATTTAAAAACGCCCTCATGAAGTATCCTATGTGGCATTAGTTAATTTAATTTTTGATCCCGTAGCAGGAGTATTGTTTACAGATTTGACAATGATTTTTCCTTCATATCGACTCATCGCTCTACATACTTCTTCGAGTTTGTTGTCTGTCGTTAGGGAAGCAAATGAGGGCCCTGTGCCTGATACGCTGCAGGCCAATGCACCGGCTCTCAGGGCGTCAATGATTATCTCTGTAGGTAGGGAAAGGGCCGATGCATGTATAAGTCCATTAATAGTCATGGCTCTAAAATAATTTCCCTCTACCGCTAGCCTAAATGCCTCTTCTACTAATCCCTTAATGGGTTCTAGTAAATTACTTCTGAAATCCTTAGTAAATTGTTTTTCTGGAGGCACGAGTATGACGGCCCGCAAGTAAGTCGGAGCATCTATGCGTCTTATCAAGACATCTTTTTTATTATTGGTTATTACTATACCACCAAGTGCACAACTTGATGCATCGTCAATTGCTCCAGTAATCGATGTCCCTGATCGACGTGACGCCTCAGCTACTATTGTTAGAAATTCTCTAACACTAAGCTTTACGTCAAGTGCGTCTAGGATTGCTAGCGTTATAGCAACTGCTGCTGAACTAGAGCTCTTAAGCCCGACGGCTATTGGGATGTTTGACCTAGTCGTTATTCTGCATCCGAAGGACTCGAGATTCAGTCTTTCGACAAGTACATCTACTATAGCTTTTGCCAAAAGATCATCGCCTATCTCTTCTTTGTTGACAAGAGTAACTTTTCCATCATCTGTCAGCTCTACTTCTGCATCTGTCTCGAAATCCACTCCGATTGCTGCTCCTCTCCAAATAGATATGGCATTGATTATCGTCACGGCGCCATACGCCCTTGCCCACCCTCTCCCTTGACTCCTCATTCTGGCTAGAGTCAATAAAAAGTAACCTTTAAATTAGACCTTTCCTACGCAAAATGCAAGAGCAGGGGGAATAGGCGTGGGGAGCAAAAACTTCAAATTAATAGGATTTGCGACCTACGCCTATTTCTATGCCTGGATTAGTTAGGTTTCTCCCTCCCTGCCCCCTGCTCTTGAGGTGGTTGGTAATGTCTATAGTTAATGTGTGGTGTTTTAGACGGAGGTGTGATTCATGAAAAGAGTAAAGGCCGCGGTTCTAGGCGCTACTGGAATGGTTGGACAACTGTATGTCGAGTTATTGGCTAAGAATCCATGGTTCGAAATATCAGCCGTTACAGGCAAGTCAAACGTTGGGAAAACACTCGCTGAAGCCTACAGAGGAAGAGGAAACACACCTGAAATATACAAAGACCTTGAAGTGTTACCCTCAGATCCTGGCAGGATAGACGCAGATATAGTCTTTAGCTGCCTGCCAACAAGTGCTGCGCGAGAAGTCGAGCCGAGATTCGCCGAGGCTGGATTTCCTGTCATAAGCGATGCGTCTGCTCATAGGACGTGGCCCGATGTGCCTCTCATTGTGCCGGAGATTAATCCAGAACATCTAGATCTGATTGATGTGCAGAGGAAAAATAGGAAGTGGGACGGATTCATTGTGACGACGCCCAACTGCACGACAGTTGGATTTGTAATGCCTTTGAAAGCATTGATGGACCAGTTTGGTTTAAAGTATGCTAGCTTAGTTTCTATGCAGGCAATATCAGGTGCTGGATATAACGGAGTGCCATCCATGGCAATCCTCGGAAACATAATTCCCTACATAGAAGGCGAAGAACCTAAAGTCATAGAGGAGCCCAGAAAGATCCTTGGAAAATTAAATGATGGTAAGATAATCCCAGCTGAAATAGCAATTGATGCTACCTGTACTCGATCACCCACAATTTTTGGGCATTTAGAAGTTATACAGGTCGAACTCAATGAAGATGCGGAAATTGATGAAGTTAAAGAGACATTAAGCACATACTCTGGATTACCACAGATGTTAGAGCTTCCCTCTGCCCCAAGAAGACCTATTTATGTATTCGAAGAACCAGATAGGCCTCAACCTAGACTTGATGTTGATTTCGGAGACGTGAAGGGAATGACAATTACTATTGGTAGACTTAGGAAATCAAGCAGGCCTCGGCATTACTCGTTTGTATCATTGAGCCATAATTTGATTAGAGGAGCAGCGGGGACAGCTATACTTACAGCAGAACTTTTAATTGCGACTAGGAGGTTGAACTATTGATGGTCTCAGGTAAGCAGGTTCATATAAATCGACTTACTGAGAGGGGAAGAATGCTATGTATTCCGATGGATCATGGCATTACTGCCGGACCAATGAAGGGTTTAGACACAATCTACCAGACGATTGAAAAAATTGAAGAAGGAGGGGCGACAGCTTTCCTTGTACAGAAAGGAATAATTAAACATATGAAGAGAGTACCAAGAATTGGCTTTATTGTCCATGTCTCCGCTAGTACTTCGATATGCCCAGATCCGAACTGGAAAGTAAGAGTAGGAACAGCATTGGCGGCGATAAGGCTAGGTGCTGACGGATTATCAGTCCACATAAATATTGGAAGTAAAATGGAGCCACTCATGCTCAAAAAGCTTGGCCTACTCGTTGATGAATGTGATTCACTCGGCCTACCAATCATTGCAATGATGTATCCAAGAGGAGAAGGAGTAAAGGACCCAAATGATCCGAAAATATTGGCACATGTCGCTAGGGTTGGCGCCGAGCTAGGAGCAGACATTGTTAAGGTACCATTTAGTGGAGATGCAGAAAGTTTTAGTAAAATAGTTGAGGCATGTCCCGCACCCATAGTTATGGCCGGAGGCCCGAAGGTAGATAGTGACGAGGCTGTACTAGCTATGGCTAAAGCTGCAATAGATGCGGGCGCAATGGGAGTTACTATTGGTAGAAACGTGTTTATGCATGAAAAACCTGAACTCATCGTCAGGGCTTTAAGAGGAGTAGTGATAGAGGGTATGAATGTCAAGGAGGCGCTATCCATTATTGAGACAAAATCAGAATAAACCAAAAGAAATTATCGTTGAAGTTAAGACAACCAAGGAAGCGGTAGAAGCGGTAGCGAAGGGCGCTAGTGCACTTTTTGCTCCATACAACATTATTCCTCCTGAATTAAGAGATAAAGTGAAGATTTACAACGAGGAGACGGGCACCTCGATAATTTCGATAAAAACTCCCTCGGACGTCGAGTTGATTCATAGAGCAGCTATGGCAGGGGCATCTGCAATTTTAGTAGAGACATCAGACATAAGAATCATACCGTTGGAAAATGTTTTGGCAAAGCTTCAAGGAATGAATACTGAGGTTCTGGTCAGAGTTGATAAAATTGAGGATATTGAGACCCTCTTCGGAGTATTAGAAAAAGGAGTAGACGGCATCGTCTATAGCCCATCAAGTATTGAAGAAGTTTCGCTTTTAAGAGATTTTCTAAATTATGTGAAAAAGGTCGAACTTGTTCCTGCAAGAGTCAAAGAGGTAATAAATGCAGGTATTGGTGAGAGAGCCTGCATTGATACGACAACGATGTTAAGGATTGGGGAGGGACTTCTTGTAGGAAGCATGTCCCGAATGCTATTCCTAGTTCACAGCGAAGTTATTGGTTCAAGTTTCACTGAACCTCGTCCATTCAGAATAAACGCCGGAGCTATACATCTATACACTTTAGGACCATTGGCAAATACTTATTACTTATCCGAGTTAAAAGCTGGAAAAAGAGTGCTAATAGTATCTAAAGACGGCTCCACTAGAGTGGCAACAATTGGGAGGGTAAAGATTGAGAGGCGACCATTGATGATGATCTCAGCCGAGATTGATAATACTAATGGCTCCGTGATTGTTCAAAATGCTGAGACGATTAGATTAGTCGACCGCAATGGTGAACCTATTGAAGTGACAAGGATAGGTGCTGGTGATGAAGTACTAGTACATCTCTCAGGAATATCAGGCAGACACATGGGGATGAAAGTAGAGGAAAGCATAAATGAAGTTTAAGCCAGAAGAAAAAATATGCGTTTCAATAGCAGGAAAAAATTTCTACGAAGTAACTAACCAGTTAGAAGTATTAAATGAGGCTGGAGCCAAATTAGTAGAGATGAGATTAGATTTTCTTATTGATAATAAATATCTGGAAGTTTTGAAAGCCGCTTCAAATTACGGTTTTAAAATAGTATCAACGGTTAGATGCAGGACAGATGGCGGAGTATTTGATAAGAGCGAAGAACAACGTAAAAAAATTCTTTTGGAGAGCGCTTCAATAGCCACTTATGTCGATGTCGAATACGATACGTATCTCTCCGATGAGCAGTTCATAGAAAAGCTGAAGGATCGAGGCTCGAAGATCTTACTTTCAAAACATTTTTTTGAATATAATCCAAATCATCAGACGCTGATTATGATTTTGGAGAGAATGAAAGACTATGGAGATTTATACAAAATAATTACCTCTCCTAAAAATCTGTTTGATGCAAATAATCTGTTATCTCTATACAAATATGACTGGACTAAGGGACGGTTAATCGCCTTTTGTATGGGGGAACAATGGGCCTTCACGCGTCTTCTCAGTATTTTCTTGGGAGCACCTTTTACATATGCACATAATGGCAATTCTCCCGTGGCGTCAGGACAACTTTCATTCATAGAGGTGAAAAATGAATTAGAAAAACTATCATGGTTGGGTGAAAAATGGCATTTCTCGCAGTAATTGGTCACCCCGTTGGTCATTCATTATCTCCTTTAATGCATAACTCTACATTATGGATGTATAGATTACCTCATAGGTATCTTGCAATAGATATATTACCAGAGAATCTTAGAAATGTAATAAATTCATTATGGAAATTAGAATTTATAGGCTTCAATATAACTATACCTCATAAGGAGCAAGTAGCGAAAATCGCTATAGAACTCTCAGAGGAGGCCGCCTCAACAGGCGCGGTAAATACCACAATCAGAAAAAGCGATGGCTGGGCGGGCTTTAACACGGATGTTGAAGGTTTCATTTCTAGTTTTTCCAGATTAAATGTAAGAATGATCGATACTTGTTTAATACTAGGTGCTGGTGGTTCTGCAAAAGCTGCAACCTACGCATTGGACAAAATGGGTGCAAGAAAAATTATAATTGCTAACAGAACGCCTGAAAGAGCAATAAAACTACGTGAATTAATGGATCCAAAAATTAGCAGCAATCTAGAAATAATATCACTAGATGATGTTAATAATCATGTATCTAGAGTAGATGTTGTAATTAACGCAACACCAGTTGGGTTGATGGACGATAAATTATTAATTAATCCTGAATGCTTAACAATTGATCAAATAGTCTATGATCTTGTCTATTCGCCTAGACCCACTCCACTAATACGAGCGGCTATGAATAGAGGCTGTAAAATCATTGACGGAGTAGTGCATCTCGTAGAGCAGGGTGCAGCTTCGTTTAGGATATGGACAGGCATTACTCCTGAAACTTCATTTATGGAGAAAGTAGTGAGAACCGAACTGCTGAGAAGGTGGAGGAGAAGTGAGATTAGTTAGGATTACAGGTAAAATAGCAGAGGGAGTCATTAAGGCACCGCCCAGTAAAAGCTATACACATCGTAGCGTGATCATCGCGTCCCTAGCAGATGGAACCTCATATATTCATAATCCCCTGATCTCTATGGATACAGTTGCCTCAATAACTGGAGTAACACTCATGGGAGCAAAGATCACACAAGAAACTAATAAACTGATTATAGAAGGAGTCAGTAATCCCCTGACGCCTCCCGATGTTATAGATGCTAAAAATTCGGGTACCACTTTGAGAATACTAACTGCAGTTGCTGGTCTAGTAAAAAGTGGATATGTAGTGCTTACTGGTGACGATAGCTTGAGGAAAAGACCCATGCAACCGCTCCTAGAAGCTCTTCATCAACTTGGAGTGGAGGCTTGGTCAACTAGGCTCAATGGAAAGGCCCCAATAATAGTAAAGGGTGGGGGATACAAATATCGAGAATGCATCATTACAGGAGAGATAAGCAGTCAATTCATATCTGGATTGATGATCGCGGGGGCCAAGACAGAGCTTGGCATCTTAGTAAAAATATCTGGGAAAATAGTTTCCTTGCCCTATATACACGCTACCATGAAGACTCAAGAATTGTTCGGTGCAAAATCTATTGTGCAAGATAGCCAAATAATTACTGAGTCAACCGGCTACAAATCTACTGAATTCAAGGTGCCTGGAGATTACGGACTCTCAGCATTCTTATTAGCTGTACCGTTTATGATTGGGGGAGAAATAACTTTAAGGGGACTTAATGATGAATTGCCACAACCGGAGGCTGTAATTATCAATATCCTTAGGAACATGGGTGGAGAAATAAAACAAGGCCGAGACGAAGTATTAGTGAGAGACACTCCCTTAGAAGGAATAAAGGTATCACTCAGAGACTCGCCCGATTTGTTACCTGTTATATCGGCATTAGCAGTAAAAGCGAAAAATGAAACTGTCATTACTGATGTGGGTCATGCTAGGTTTAAAGAAAGTGATAGGATATCGGTGATAGCAACAGAATTTAGAAAAGCAGGCATTAAGACTGAAGAGCTACCTGAGGGGTTAAGAATATTGCCGGGTGAACTTAAACCCGCAGTGCTTGACCCACATGGTGACCATAGACTGTTCATGGCTTTTTCACTATTGTCAATATATTCTGGTGGGAAAGTATTAGTAAAAGATCCAGAATGTGTAGCAGTCTCATATCCACAGTTCTTAAATGATCTTAAAACCATAGGTTGTAGGGTGGAAATAATAGAATGACTGGTAACATAATTGGAAAAAGATTTATAGTGATAAGTTTCGGTGAGAGTCATGGCAAATGCATAGGCGTAGTGATTGATGGATGTCCAGCCGGTCTGCCAATATCGGAAGATGAAATTCAATCTTTCGTAGATCTGAGAAGACCAGGCCAGTCATTAGTAACAACACAAAGAAAAGAAGAGGACAAAGTAGAGATACTCAGCGGCATATTTGACGGACACACTACCGGTGCGCCAATAGCAATGGTGGTTTGGAACAAGGATGTAGATTCACGTGCATATGATATCTTCAGACAAATTCCTAGGCCTAGTCATGCGGATTATTTTGCTTTTTTTAAATATGGGGGATACAATGATTGGAGAGGCGGTGGAAGATTCTCAGGCAGAATAACTGTAGGATTCGTTATGGCTGGCGCCGTGGCACTAAAATTGATCAAATACGTTCTAGGAATAGATGTACTAGCATATACTAAGAGTATAGGAGATATAAATTCACGCGAACTAACTGTTGAAGAGATAAGAAAGTACAGATACTTAAATGAGGTAAGATGCCCAGACTTAGGGGCGGCTAAGAAAATGAAGGATCTATTAATCAAACTTAAAAGTGAGGGAGATAGCATAGGTGGGATAATTGAATGCATCGCTTTAAATGTACCAATAGGGCTTGGAGAACCAGTCTTTGATTCTCTCGACTCAGAGATTGCTAAGGCAATATTTTCTATCCCGGCTGTAAAGGGAATAGAGTTCGGAAAAGGATTTTCTGCTAGTAGAATGACTGGGTCTCAACATAATGATCCGCTTACCTATATTAATGGAAGAGTGATTCCAAAAACGAACAATGCAGGGGGAATCGTTGGAGGTTTATCAACTGGAAGCGAGATAATATTTCGCGTAGCATTTAAGCCACCTGCATCTATATCAAAGCCTCAGAAAACCCTGAATATTCAGACTTTGAGAGATGAAGATCTTATAATTACCGGTAGACATGACCCATCGGTAGTTCCGCGAGCTGTGCCTATTGTTGAGTCAATGACGGCGATAGTACTTGCTGACCACGCAATCAGAGCAGGACTGATAGCTCCAGTAATTAAAGAGAGATGAGTAAGATGTCTTCAGAAGATATAAGAAAGTTGAGAGAAGAAATAAAAGAAGTTACATCTAAAATTCTGGAGCTAATTGCATATAGGCTCAAAAAGGCAGAGGAGATTGGTAAACTAAAAAATGAAATAGGAATTTCATATATAGATCATGAGGTTGAAAAAGAATTAAGAGAACTTATCAATAAAAAGTCTCTTCAACTAGGCCTCGATACAAATTTTACCCAGCAATTAATGACGCTGATCTTCAAAGAATCTATAAAGCAACAAATGAGCCTAACTAAGTTTACTAATAAAACGCAAATAACTCATATGGATATTTTTAGAAAAGCAAAAGAATTAGAGGCAGAAGGAAAGAAAATTATTCACCTAGAAGTAGGCGAGCCATATTTTGGAGCACCAAGAGAAGTTTCTGAAAAACTATCAGAAGCAGCAAAGAAGGGATATGCATTTTATGGAGAACCTTTAGGAAGAACAGAACTAAGATTTGCAATTGCAGAATGTTTAGAAAAAAGATTCAGCATCTCACTAAAAAAGGATGAAATACTAATAACACCAGGTGGACGATTTGCAGTCTTTCTTGCAGCTGCCACAACTCTATCTCCCGGAGATGAAGCTATAATAATTGACCCATCATGGCCTATGTATAAACAGGTAACGGAATTTTTACAGAGCAGACCTGTTATTGTTGAGACTCGCCTCGAGGATGGATGGATTCCTAATATTGAAGAGCTTGAAAGAGCTGCTAGCCATGCAACAAAATTATTATTCATTAACTATCCAAATAATCCTACCGGCGTAACCATTGATAGGAAAAGACTTGAAGAGATATTAGATTTCGCTAGAAGGAGGAATCTCTACGTCGTCAGCGATGAAGTATATATGGATTATTCATTCGTTGACTTCACGTCAATTCTTGAAATAGGATACGAAAATGCAATAATGCTAATGTCATTTTCAAAAAATTATGGCATGACCGGCTACAGAATCGGCTATATGGTTGCAAAAAGAGAAATAATAGAGAGAGCAGCAAAGATACAAGCTCTACTCATGACCTGCGTGCCTGAATTTATTCAGATGGCTGCCCTTGAAGCACTAAAAGACAGAGAGACTCCTAAAAAATATTGTGAAGAAATTAAAAAAAGAATTGAAGTAGTATGTCAAAAATTAGATAGCATGAATGCTGAATACGTCAAGCCAACAGGTGGAATGTATGTTTTTCCTCGATTTAAATTCATGAAGAGAGATTCCTCCGAACTTGCCTTAAAGCTATTAGAAAAATATGGAGTATCGATAGCTCCTGGATCAGTATTCGGTAACTATCCGAACTATTTTAGAATATCTGTAGGAATTAGGCTAGACCAAATAGTCGAGGGAATTGAAAGGCTTAATAAAGCCATAAATGAATAGCAAAGTCTTTTTATAACTTTCAATTTTCTAATCTTTAGGCAAGATTGACACAAGAACCCAAAAGATACGATAAAAATGAAAGACAAATATTTGACGCTCTGAAAGAATCTTTAATGAATAAAATAGCTGCAGAAATAACCTTATCAAGTAATAGTGGAGTTACTATGAAGAAATGGAGAGTATTATTCGAGCTTAAGCAGAGTGATGTTGCAAGAAAAATGTCTATTTCGCCTTCTGTCTTAAGCGACTATGAAAAGGGAAAACGTAGGTCTCCAGGTATCGGATTTATCAGACGCTTTATCAAAAGTATAATTGAATTGGATGAGGAGAGAGGCGGGCACAATATTTACAAATTTTCTGGACACGCTTCGACCATTCATAAAGCAATAATCGATATTAGTGAGTATAGAGTACCACGAAGACTGGGTGATCTCTTATCAGCCATAGAGGGGACATTTCTATGGGGAAACATAAAGTCAGACGCGGAGGTTTACGGATATACGGTAATAGACAGCCTAGCAGCTATTCGCTATATGGAGTCGCATGAATTTATCTACATATTTGGTGCGAACTCAATGAGACTCCTAGTCTTTACAGGTGTATCCACAGGAAGATCGCCCATGATAGCGGCCAAGGTTTTTCCAATAAAACCAACTGCCATAGCCCTACATGGCCCAAAGGATGAAAAAGAAGTTGATCTACTTGCAATTGAACTAGCAGAGTCGATCGGTGTTCCACTAATTCTATCTAAGTGTCCTGAGATAGATAAAATTGTAAGCAACCTAAGAAGGGCGGGAGAATAGAGTTGAAAGTCTATATCGGATGCTGCGGATTCCCGATACCTCAAAATAAGTACGTGGAGGAGTTTAACATTGTTGAGCTACAATCCACATTCTACAGAATTCCGCGTTTGTCAACAGTCAAGAGATGGAGAGAAAAATGTCCGAGAGATTTTATATTTACAGTTAAAGCATTCCAAGGAATAACACATTCAATGAAGAGCCCAACATGGAAGAGATCAAATATAAAACCTAACCCTAATCACGGTGAGTTTAAGCCAACAGATGAAGTTTATGAAAGCTGGGAAATCACTAAGCAAATCTGTGAAATACTGTTAGCGCCAATAACTATTATTCAGACACCGCCCACCTTCAAGGACACATCTGAGAATCTTAAAAATATAGAGACGTTTTTCACCACTATTAATAGAGGAAAAATAATGATCGGGTTTGAGCCGAGAGGATGGCAAAAAGAAAATATTATAAAAATATGCAAAAAATTTGATTTGATTCATGTTACGGATCCATTTCAACTTCTTCCACTTTATACTTTAGAAGGCAGAACAACATATCTTAGACTTCATGGAAGTCCACCTGGGAAAAGAATGTACACGTACAAGTATACTGATGAAGACCTAATGAAACTAAAGGAATTAATAACAAATCTAAAAACGGAAAAAGTCTATATCTTATTCAATAATATCAGTATGTATGAAGATTCAAAAAGATTAATAAAACTATTCACTTAGGCCTAATAGGATTTGAAGTAGCCCAAAGCATATCAAAGTATGCCCTCGCCAAGCTTGTTAATCCAAGATGAGCAGAATAAATACCCAACGTTGGTCTTTTTTCCCTGGCTCCCATCAAAATCAACACAACTTCTGATGAATCACTAATTACTCCGCCACCAAAGCTTATATCCCTTGTTCTAACTTCATGTTCTTCACATAGTTTTTTTATAGAATGATATTCAACATCTTCGCTTAATAGTATCTGAATTGTTCCTCCCTTTTCTTTAATTAACGACGCAATAGGCAGAATAATTTGCTGAAGATCTTTGGGCATATAAGGCAACGCTATCGATAGCTGATACGTAGCCCTTCCGATAACGTCTCTTATACTTTTCCATAAATTTTCTTCACCTCTAATTATCCATATTTCAGGTTTTTCCTTTTCATTTCTCCGCTCATAAATTGGGTTTAATTCTTGAACAATTACATTCATATGCTCAGCAAGTTCTAGCTCTATTCTGTTTTTTGTAATCTCTGATGCAATTTTCGGTGACTGCGGCCTATATCTTGTCGGACGCCCTCTTTCGATAATTATCCAGCCTTTCTCGGCTAATGAGTTTAGCGTATCATATATCTTTGATAGTGGTATCTCACTTTTTTTGCTGATTTCTAAAGCAACGGATTCGCCTATCTCTATTAATGCGAGATAAGCCCTCATTTCATAATCTGTAAGCCCCAATCCGTGAAAAGCCTTTATCAATCTTTCACTTACCATAAATGACATTTCCTCATTTTTCAATTACTTGATAATTTATAAAGTGTAAGTTTAGAGTTTATACATCTATCTCGGGGTTACAATAATAAATACTAGGTTTATCTCTGATTCTATTAGCTATGAAAATAGTGGCTATTATCGGTAGTGGTACAATGGGACACGGTATAGCTCAAATAGCAGCAATGTCGGGCTACAATGTCATTTTGTATGGAAGAAGTTCAGAATCTATAGAAAATGCAATTTTCAAGATCAAATCAAGCCTTCAAAAACTACTCAAAAAAGGCGTTATTAGCGAAAAAGATGTAGAAAAAACTCTTGATAGAATATTGCCTACCACTTCTTTAGATGAAAAGATTTCAGAAGCATCAATTATTGTCGAGGCCGTAGTTGAAGACCTGTTAATTAAGCAAAGCATATATTTATCAATTGAAAAGATTGTACAAGACGATGCAGTTATTTCTACAACTACTAGTGCCATACCAATAACAGAACTCCAAAAAAGATTAGACAATCCATCCAGAGTAATAGGTGCTCATTTTTTCAATCCTCCCCAAGTTATGAAATTAGTTGAAATAATGGCTGGGAGATATACATCAATAGATACAATAGACAGATGTATTAATTTTGTAAAAAGCCTGAATAAGGTACCTCTTATATTGAACATGGAGATACCGGGATATGTTGTAAATAGGATACTTCTAGAAATGTTTTTAACAGCTATAAGTATCGTTGAAGCAGGTGAAGCAACTCCAATAGAAATTGATTATATTCTTAAGAAGCGTTACGGAATACCTATGGGAGTATTCGAACTGGCTGATTTCATTGGATTGGACATAGTTCATAGCTCATTAAAGATATTAAACATGTTTGATAAGAAATTCCGGCCTTCTTTGACAATAGAAATGATGGTAAGTAAAGGTTTTCTCGGAATTAAATCTCAGCGAGGATTTTACGAATATCCAAGAAACAACAGATATGAGGCTCATTATGTTCCAAGCATTGATAAAGAGCAATACATAGCCAGAATAATTTTTGCGGGAATAAACGCTGCAAAGGAATTGATAAACATGGGCGTCACGAATATGGAATCCATAGACATGGCGGTCAAATTAGGACTAAATTTCAGTAAAGGAATTTCGGAGTATGAAAGAATGATTTATGATGGCCCAATCGAGGAATTAGTTATTTCATAAATTAAGATCATGCGGGGAGTGTAAAAAAGAAACTAATAAAAAGACATTCTAGCTATGAGGCATTGTAGGGGGATGAGATAAATGAAAGACATAAACGAACAAAATAACTTAAAAGAATATTCAGATATTGATTTAAAGATTGAGTCACCCCTTGCTTGGATTATTTTAAACAGACCTCAGAAGCTTAATGCCATAACTCCAAGAATGATCATGGAAATTGAGGATGCTTTAAATAAATTGCGAGATAATAGCGACGTTAAGGTAATTATTTTCATGGGAAGTGGTGAAAAAGCATTTTCAGCGGGCGCAGATATAGCATTATTGAAGGAAGCTGACGATGCATCTATAAGGCATAATCTAACAACAAGATTGTCAGAAGTCCTTATGTTAATTGAGAAGTATCCAAAACCGATAATAGCTGCAATCAGAGGGTATGCATTAGGAGGAGGCTTAGAGTTAGCCCTTGCCTGTGATTTCAGACTCGCATCAGAAAACTCGATTATTGGTCTTCCAGAAATTAACTTGGGGCTTCTACCTGCTGGCGGAGGGATGCAGAGATTGATAAAGAATGTTGGAATAGCACGTGCTAAAGAAATAGCAATGCTCGGAGAATTAATTGATTGTAATGAAGCAAAACGAGTCGGTTTGATAACTAAAATATTGAGTAATGATAATTTTGTAGAAGAAGTTAAAAAATTTGCATTAAAAATTGCGGAATTACCTCAACTTGCCTTGAAAGCAATAAAATTGTCCATCCTTGCCGAAAGTGAGCCTCCATATTTTTCTGGACAAATATTAGAATCCTTCGTCTTTGAACTATTAATTGCTTCTAGAGACTCAAAAGAGAGAATCAATGCATTTTTAGAACAAAGAAATAAATAAAGAGACGAATCGGAGTTTACATTAAGCATGTCTTTAACGACACATCTATTTCATTAATCTGATTTGTTATTCCAATTTATTGACGTAAAATTAATTATTTCCTCGAGCAATTGATTATTTGAAGCGGCTATTACTGCATATCTTTCTTTTATCATCGGTTCTGTTAGAATAAATCCTGGTTTATCTATCACCCAACATCCGCCTACACGTTCAAGTATGAATAAAGCCGGGACTAGGTCAAATAATCTTAGTTCAGGAGTTAAGCAGACGAATGCATCAATTTTGCCTGTCACGATTTGACAAATATCAAGTAGAGAAGACCCAAAATTTCTCACATACCTAATTTTTTGACAAAGTTTTAAAAAAGGTTCGATAAATTCTTTTTCTTTTTTTAATGGTCTGAAATCTAAAGACACTATCGCCTTTTCCAATCTGTTAACATCACTCGGAGAAGATACATCATTATCAATGTGTATATTTGTTCTATTGGCAAAGTATATCTGCCCATTTGGAATATCAATTACTCCTGCTGCAACTATGTCGCTATAGTTTATTCCTTCAAAAAGAGCGATACCAGAAGAGAAAAATCTTATTCCCCTTTTCATATTTGTACTCCCATCGATCGGATCGATTAGGACTCTGTATCTAGTATTTTTAATGTCCCCAATAATGCCTCTCTCCTCAGTCACAAAAGACACGTCCCGTAACTCTGAACTAATAGAATTAATAATCACTTCTTCAGTGACCAAGTCGCCCATCGTTGAAGTGTCTCCAAAGGCTCCTATGCATTTTTCTATACCTGCTTTACCTTCTTTCACAAGTCCAAGATAAGCATTTCTAGCTTTATTCAGGGCAGTCATTATTATTTCTTTTGAGTCTCTCAATAGTTCTCCCTAAGTCTTCCTTTTAGCTAGTGCTCTTTTTATATATGATGCTAATATTGGATATCTTCTATTCAATTCAGCTTCGATTATTGACGCTACCTCTTCACTTATACTAAATCTGGGCCTTGTATTCTTAAGATAATTCAAGAGGACTGAACTAAATGGTGAATAAAAAGCAACCCTCGGTTGCCTCCTACCTTGGTCCAATGATAGCGCCATCGCCTTCTTATCTATTATGATTGCTGTCCTCTCACTCGGTTTCTCCCTCTCTCTCACCACGCTTTTTTTAGATTTATCCTTCCGCTTCTCACTCATGTTAACTATATGAAAAATCTAGTTAAAAGGTATATCTTATAAGATTTACAATATTTTAATCAGTTCAGAAACAAATGAAAAAGGGATCCAGACTTAATTATTTAACCGATTCGTAACGACATATGTTTAAAAGTTATATATTTATTCCCTCAATGCCAGACATTTGATAAGTTATTGATCGGTATCTCGATTTAAACTGAATAAAATGTCGGTTTAACATATTTAAAGAACTGTGTTGTATTATTATTTCAATTTTAAGTGAAAAATTATATTCCTTAGCCGTATTGTTTAAGTCTTAAAATGGTTAAAATTAAATGGTAAACATTATACGTTTTAACATTCTTTTAATTATCTGAATGGCCAAAACCTTCAACGATTTTTTAATCATCAGATAGTTAACTGAATTGTGGCTAATTTTGACGAAAAAAGTATCTGAGATACTGATTAAATCGAAAAATGAAAGTCTTCCTGATGATGGTTTTTTGGTATGAGATATGCTTATAAATCATTAATTAAAATTCTGGGGCTGAAGAGAATAGGAGTGAATAAAAAGGTAAATCAAGAAAGTTTAGAGGTAATTAAAACGGACACTATAATCGGCAAGCATGTATATGGGAATCTTTATGGATGCGATAAGAAGATGTTGTCCAACGTTGAATTATTGAAAAAATTGATAGTTGAAGCAGCCGAGATAGCTAAGATGACCTTAATTGAAGTTAAGTCGTGGAAGTTTGGTGGAGAGAAAGGGGGAGTCTCAGTCATAGCATTAGTTGTCGAGAGTCACATCGCTATTCATACATGGCCCAACTATGAATACGCTGCTGTAGATGTCTTTACATGCGGTGAGAAAAGCGATCCAGATGAATCATTCGAACATATATGTAGGGTATTAGCACCTAAAAAGGTAGTGAAACATTTTGCAGATAGATCAGCTATACAATATTAACGAGAGTCTTTCTATGAGATAAGTTAATTAATCATAAGTCTTCATCTCAAATCTAAGGGTGTCGTCATTTGATACTTTCGGATTTTGACCTTTGGAACTACATTAGAAGCGGGAGACTTAGGATCGAACCACTTGAGCCAGACATAGTGAGAGAGAATGGACTAGATTTGAGGATAGGACCAACAATAGGCAGATTAAAAAAGACTGATAGGATTTTTGATCCAAAAAATGGCAGCGTAGAAGAATTTTTCACTTTGGAGGCAGGTGATAGCTTTATCGTATATCCCCACGAGCACGTCCTTCTACATACAATTGAGTATGTTTCTTTACCTAGAGATATAATGGCCTTCGTTAATCTGCGAAGCAGTTATGCAAGAATTGGGTTGACACTTCCTCCAACAATTATTGACGCAAATTTTGAAGGACAATTGACGATAGAGATGATAGGTGGAGAATTTCCTGTTAGACTTTATTCAGGGGAGAGATTTATCCACGTGGTATTTGCTAAGCTTACTTCACCGGTAGAAAGACCATATTCTGGAAAGTATCAAAAGCAGCGAGGAGTGAAGCTGCCTATCTTTAAGTAAAAATTATAAATTTATTTCCAGCATATCGTGTGCTACATAGATTCGACATTTATGTTTATCAGATATTTTCCTTACTAATTCTTCTTCTAAACCATTCCAAACTGGATATAGATGTGTAATTATAACTCTTTTTGGTTTTGCTAATGAGATTATCTCCGACAAGTCTACTTCTGATGTGTGTTCACCGATCATTGATTGCTTGGGGCAAGAACATTCATGAATAAGCAAGTCGGCATTATTGGCAAAGACTGCTATCTCGGGATTAAATGCTGTATCTCCAGAGTATACTATTACCTTATCTTTAATATCCAATCTATACATTATGCCTGATTCGTGTTTAACTTTTTTACAACTAATTTTTAAGTCACCTTGTTCTTTAATAAGATTTTCATCCATTTCGTAAAGCTCGACATATCGTAGGTATCCTATTATGTCGCTCAGGTATCTGAGATACTTGTTTTGATTAATTGCATGTTCTATAAAACTCATAAGTCCTATTGGCCCATAAATCTTCAAGGTTGGTGGGTTGATTGCAATCTTACCTTCTTCGTTATATGCCCTGAGCTTTATAAATGGTAACAAGTCAGCAGTATGATCAATATGGAAATGGCTCAATAATATTTGTCCTATCTTCCAGGCATTTATTTTTGCACGTCGCATTCTTTCGATTGTTCCTGGTCCACAATCCAGAAGAAACTTATCCACTCCTGCGTCTATGTATATGGATGTCGCAAATCGATTTTGGGTAGGCACTATTGACCCTGAACCAAGAACCACGACTTTTATCATTTCGTTATATCTCTTTCGACTTTTTTACTACCTTTATTCCATAAATTTCTGTCGAGGGATATTCTCCTTTTTCATTCTTTTCATACTGTTTAATCATGTCCCAGATATTCAGTAGGCTATTCATGACTGCTGCGAGTGCCTCCATCTCGACGCCCGTCTTTGCATAAGAAATAACACGAGAAACTACTTTTATGCTAGAATTAACCTCGTCGATAAAGACTTCAACATTAACGTTGTCTAACAGTAATTGGTGACACAACGGAAGAAGTAAGGGGACATTTTTTGCACCAATTATACCTCCAATCTTGGCAACAATTATTGGATCACCCTTGGCAATTTTGCCGTTTTTTATCAGTTCAATAGTTGATTCTTTTAGCTTGATATATCCCTCCGCTATGGCCTCTCTTCTCACGATACTTTTCTCTGATACATCGACTTGACTCATATGAAGCATTTCCTCACTATCAATAAAAAAGTTTTCCATATCTATTGAGAAATGTATTAGCATCAATGTTCATAATGCCTCACAAAGAGATTAGACCTGTTTTGAAGACTATTATATATAGTTTCACTTCGTCAAAATTATTCTTATCAAACAACGGTTTTTGTCTTAGTATAACCATTTTTTAATTGAGATGGAGCAAAATGACTTCAGTTAATGACTTCGTTAAGTTCTTTCGTGAAAAATATGGTGAATTGGAAGGCGGTATAGAAATAGCGAGCATAATAGAGGAATTGATAAGTTATGCTGGCTTAAAGATTAGTGATGATTTAAGCAGGTTAGACATACGAGCAACTGAGCGAATCTTAAGAAAAATAGTTGAAAAATGTGATAACAAGAATGAATTAAATCTACGAATAAAGCTGGTTAAATCAATGCTAGAATTTATAGGCAGTCCAGCTGCCATTAAATTGACTAATAGGGTTAAGATTAACAAACTGGATCCTGAAGTCAGGAGGAAATCTTTTCAGCCTTTCGTAATTGGATATACGGTTGAAGAGGCAATTAAAGAGGCGGCAAGATGTTTTGCATGTAAAGAAGCTACATGTATAGCTGGCTGTCCTTTAAGGTTAAGCATACCTGCATTTATGCAGGCAGTTGCAAATAATAAATTTGATGTGGCCAAACGAATCATAATGAGCACTAGTCCATTTGTTGGCGTATGTGGATACGCTTGTTTCCATCCATGCGAGTCTAACTGCCTTCACTCATTAATAGGCGGAGAAGGGCTCGCCATATCGCATGTTAAACGTGCGATTTACGAATACGCCCCCAAATTTGTTCCTGCACCAAAGCCTGCTACAGGGTTTAAGATAGCCGTCATAGGAGCAGGGCCTGCTGGATTAACCGCTGCATATCACCTCAGACTAGAAGGTCATGAGGTAACCGTCTTTGATGAGTCATCAGTTATAGGAGGGATGATGATGCTAGGAATACCGAAATTTAGACTGCCGCGTAATGTAGTAAATGATGAAATAAATATACTAAAAGAAATGGGAGTCATGTTTGTTAATGGCAAAAAATTAGGCGTAGATTTCAGCATTAGTGAATTATTTAATCAAGGTTTTCACGCTATCTTCATAAGTATAGGTGCAATGCAATCTCAGTTTGCAGGAATTCCCGGAGAAGATTTGGTGGGAGTTGTTCCTGCACTTTCGTTCTTAAAAAGGGTAAGCTTGGGATTTAGCGTAGAAGTACCAGCTACCGTCTCAGTTATTGGTGGAGGAGACGTGGCGATAGATGCCGCTAGGACAGCTATAAGACTTGGTGCTAATGATGTGAAGATATTATATAGACGATCTGAGGCTGAGATGCCGGCTATGAAGGAACATGTAGCCGAGGCTCTAGAAGAGGGTGTTAAGATTTTGTACCTGACAGCTCCTAAGAGGTTCATAGGCATAAATAGAAAACTCACAAGCATTGAGTGCATTAAGATGGAATTGGGCCCTCCAGATAGTTCAGGTAGAAGAAGACCAATTCCTGTACCTGGAAGCGAATATATAATCGAGTCAGAGATGGCCATAATAGCGATAGGGCAGTCACCAAATACTGAATTCCTGAAGAAGGAGGGCATAGAATTGAGAGACGATGGGCGAATAAAGGTAAACGAAAAGATGGAGACATCAATTATAGGAGTATTCGCCGGTGGTGACGCTGTAAGAGGACCTGCAACGCTCGTAGAGGCAATTGCTGATGGAAAGAATGCTGCTATTTACATAAACAATTATCTTAAAGAACTTTCTAAAAAGGATTGACAAGGTACAACATGTATGGGAAATATATTAAAATAGGCGAGATATCAAATTAAACTAAACCAGGTATCTCGATTATGTATGGGGAAACTCTGATGCCTGATCGTCAAACTCCTTATCAATTAAAAATGAAGGTCATCGAAATATTTGATGAAATAGAAGGCGCTAAAACATTCAGGTTCGTTAATATAGATGATAAGCCCCTGTTCAAATACAATCCGGGACAAGCAGCAAAGTTGTATTATGATACTCCTCTTAAAAAGAATGATTTTAGACTCTATTCCATAGCGTCATCTCCACTTAGATATGAGTATTTCGAGCTTACAATAAAAAGTGAGGGGGGAAGATTTGCTCCATATTTTCTTAGTCAAGCAAATGTCGGAGACATCTGTATAGTTGAGGGACCATTTGGACGCTTTCTCTCAAAACCATTAGAAATGATTGAGAAGGGGCTTGTTAACATATTAGTATTTCTTGCGTCCTCAAGTGGCATAGTGCCTTTTAGATGCTTTATTGAATACGCAATAGACGCAAATCTTGACATTGAAATTTACTTATTCTATGTTAATAGAACTAGAGACGACGTTATTTATAGAAGATTAATTCCTGTACTTCTATCAAGTTATAGAAAACTTAATTTGATATTTAACCTGACTCGTGAGCATCAAGTTATGGAAAATGAGATAGCTGCACAAATACTATCAAATTATGAAAATTATCGAGACAGAGTTTCATTTTTATTTGGACGAAGATTGGAGTTTGAGGATATAAAGAAAACTGTAATAGGATGGGATGATGCTTATTACGCTATATGTGGCGGAGCGCGATTCATCATTGGAGATAAAGAAAGAGATGAATTAGGAATGATGCAAAAACTAGAATTAGGAGGAATAAATAGGAAAAATATTGAGATAGACACTTATGGAACTAAATAATTTTTTATTTTGCATTTCCTTTAAACAACGGTGCAGCTATATCTGCGATATCAATCTGATCATTGCTGATATCCTCTAAATAAAAACATGCTCGTAAAATGATAGGCAAATTCTCTCCTAGGTTATTTGCTAATGAAAGGATTGTACCGATTAATTTATCGATTTCACCCTTTTTGTTTATCACATTAATAGCCAGCTCCGGATCGCATTTTAAAAAAGCGTCAAACGCTTCCGATTGATTTTTAGATAGATGTTCGCCAATGTCTTTTATTTTTATTAAGATCTGAGAGCTTGGACGATAATCATGGCTTGTTTTTACAATTGATGCCAATGACGCCGCCTTGTCTCCTATCTCTTCTAGTAGTTTTGCAACTAATCGTATATCCATTAACCTTAAAGGAGTAATATTGAGTTTTCTGGCCAGACTCAGGTCTCGAATCGCGGCTCTAACTACCCTTACAAGAGTAAAATAATGCCTATCTACTTCTTCATCCCTGTTTTCGGTACTTTCAGCCCTATCAAGGTCCCAATTTACAAAGGCTTGGACCGCGTCGTTTATCATGCTCGTCACAAGTGCGTTCTGCCTGTGTAACACTTTCGTGGGCTCTACTGCCTCTGGGTCGAGTAAAATCTGGACCTCAATTTTGTTTGGAGCCTCTTCAATTATTTCTGCCCCAGCTAGTCCCCTTATTGTCTTCTTGGCTTCAGACAAGAGCTTCGCGGGAAATCCCTTATCAGACGTTACTATAATGTGATCATAACCTAACAGATACCCCCATATCAAGTCTCTTACTAATCGACGTGATTCCTTTATTAGAAGTGACGAAGATGTCGGCTGCACTGCTGTCTTCTCAGGTGCAATTACCAAACTACCGTCCTCTTTTATCTGCAAGAGAAGATGGTCGCCTGGCGAAAGTTTATTGTCAGCTATCCATCCTTTAGGAAGCGTGACCGCAAATGATCTCCCTCCCGCAATCTGGAGTTTCCTCCTATACGTATTATTCATAAGTAAAACTTGTCATTTATTGCTCATAAGTCTTAACACCTCTTCTTCATTAAGTCAGGACATGTATGGATGTATGCCGAAGAGTCTTCCAAGAGCCTCTCCGAATAAAAATGCAGCGAAGGCAGTTCCTATCGTCAATGAAAACCCAGTCACGAATTCTTTAGTTATTGATTCCTCCCTTAAGACAGCTCCATAAGTTGTGAAAATCGCAATCATAATTATCGCAAAACTTAATGAGGATAAAAATGCCATAAGCATTTCTGTAATGAAAAAATACGGCAAGGCGAGGAAGCTTACAGCTCCAAGATATGAAGTTCCAGTAATTGTCGCGGAGGTTAAGGGCTTAAAGCTGGCACCATGCTTTGCTTGGAGATATGCTGCTGATGCCATAGATATTGAAGCAGCAAAACCAACGACTAATCCAGCGATACCAGCTATTAATGTTGAACTAGTAACACCTAAGAAGCCAGCGTGAACACCAGTAATCTCGATAATTGCGTCCGCTAATCCAAGCACGACAAAGCTCATATATTTTACAACTGATTCATTTATTTGAGACATAAAGTAGCTTTCATGTTCCTTCTCGTCCTTAATTATTTTAAGAAGAACCTGTTTATCTTCTTCCTTGAGTTTTGGAAGAATGTATTCGTATGCCTTTATTGTTTCTTTTTCGTGTCTTTCAAATAGTTTAAGAGTAAACGTTAATCCGAAAATAATTCTAAAGACATACAGAATAAAAACTTTGATACTGCTTATCCTAACAACAAAATTATTATGCGATAGAGATTTCCAAAATTCGAAATGAGTCTTTTCGATCTCGGCTAGTTTTTCCAGTGTCATTTTATAGTTTTCATTCTTTTCTCTTTTCGATAACTCTTTGTATATGACATAATCTGCAAATTCATCCATCGCAAATTTTAAAATTTGCTGCTCCTGAATATATTTACTAGACATTCTTTTATGTTTTTCTTTTACAAAAATATATACCGGATTTTATTTCTTATTTTTGCGTATTGGAGAGTTTATATTGTTCTGTTTAAGATAACCATTGGGTAAATTAAGATGCCTAATTGGAAATATTCAGTACAGATAACGGAGCCTGCAAAAACTGTCAAGGCGAGCCTAAGGGAGATTGATGTTTCTCCGAAATGGAGCAGAGAGGTATGTCAAGCAATAAAAGGATTAAGGATAGATAAAGCAAAGAAATTATTAGAAGAAGTAATAGCTAAGAAAAGAATGATTCCTTATAGGAGATATAGAAAGCTACGTGCACATCATTCTGAAACAAAGGGACCAGGTGGATATCCAGTTAAGGTCGCCAGAAGAGTATTAAAATTGCTTGATTCACTGGAGGCAAACGCCGAGTTTAAGGGGCTCGACCTAGATAAGCTATACATCACGCATGCCGTCGCTCATAAAGGACGCGTCATTAAAAAATTCTTCCCAAGAGCCTTTGGCAGAGCTTCTCCCCATAATAAGACACTTGTCCATATTGAAGTTATAGCCACAGAGATAGGATAAAATTCACGTTTATATAGAGTCTACAAGGATTAAAGACAGAGTTGCCAACTACAGTGATGAAGATCCTCAGCAAGAATATAATACGAATGGAGATAGAGGAATATATTAGAGAGAGGCTAAAAGATGCTTTTTTCGGAGGAGTAAGCATAACTTCTTCACCAATAGGTACCAACATAACTATTTACTCAATGCGGCCAGGATTAGTCATCGGCACTAGAGGTAAAGTCATTAAAGCATTGCAAAAAGAGCTGGAAGAGAAGTTTGGGCTTGAGAATCTTCAGATCTCTGTTTCAGAGATAGAAGTCCCCGAGCTTAATCCATATGTTATGGCCCAGAGAATTGCACAGGCAATTTCGAGCGGAGTTAGATGGCGAAGAGTTGCCTTCTGGGCATTAAGACGAATAATGGACGCCGGTGCACGGGGCGCAGAGATTACTATAAGTGGAAAATTGACGTCAGCGAGGGCTAGGTCTGAGAAATTTTTCGCTGGAATAATGCCTAAATCAGGCGAGTTCGCTAAGCGATACGTTAAGACAGGCGTCGCTCATGTACAGCTAGCAACCGGCATATATGGAATAAAGGTGAAAATTTATCCGCCAGATGCTCCCTTAGCTGAGGAAGTTAAAATTGAAGAATTAAAAGAGGGACTAAAGGTGATGAGTAGTGAGGGCGCTCAAGGAGTTAAGAAGTAAGTCTGATGAAGAATTAATCGAGGAACTCCAAGAACTAAGGACAGAACTAAGAAATCTACGAACAAAGATAAGATCAGGAGGAGCAGTTGAGAACTCTGGACAATTACGGAATATTAAGAGGACGATCGCGAGGATCCTTACAATACTTAATGAGAGAAAAAGAGGATTAGGCAAGAAACTTGGAGAAGAGTAAAACTAAGCGTAAGATAATATCTATGGTTGGGTATCAGGTCAAAATAAAACCAAAGTTTAGCGATTACGTGATTGATGGAATGATTATTGATGAGACGAAAAATATGATAACGATTAGGGCTACTCAGGGCACCATAAAAAGATTTCCTAAAAACGCTATTTCACTTTATATATGTGACTATGATAAGCACCTTTACTTAAAAGATGGCAAACAAATCATTGGCACTCCAAGCGAAAGGGTTAAGCGTATTCGTCGTAAGTGGGCAAAAACATTAGATAAACGTTAATACCTACACTCACCGTTTTTCATCAGACCAGCAGTAGAGTGGTCGATAATGAAGCCGACTAGGAATATTGGACTTGACGTGACGCCTCCTACAAAAACATGTGATGATGAGAAATGTCCATATCACGGGTCTGTATCAGTTAGGGGCATCATAATTACTGGCAAGGTTATTAAGAAATACATGAAGAACGCTGCCGTTATCGAGAGAAATACTGTGTATTATGTAAAGAAATATAAGAGGTATGAGAGGAGACGTAAGAGAATTTCTGTCCACTTGCCGCCATGCATTGATGCTGATGTTGGCGATGTCGTTAGGGCAGCTGAATGTAGACCACTCTCCAAGACCATTAGTTTTGTAGTAATAGAGAATCTCTCAAGAAAGGGTGGTTAGAGATGGCTAAGAGGTCAAGAGCAGTCTCTGAGGTGGGAATACTTCTTAGACGCCCAAATATACCTAGGACAATTACTCATGGAGCATTAATCAACTGTGCTGACAACTCAGGGGCTCAAATTCTTAAGGTCATTCAAGTGGTAGGTTTAAAGGGTCGATTAAGGAGACAACCAGCAGCAGGGGTCGGCGACCTAGTGACGGTTACTGTCAAAAAGGGAAACATAGAATTAAGGAAGAAGATCATGTATGCTATTATAATTAGGCAGAAGAAGCCTTATAGGAGACCCGATGGTACATGGATAGCATTTGAGGATAATGCTGGAGTTTTAGTCACTCCTGAAGGAGACTTAAAGGGGACGGAGATAAAGGGCCCAGTAGCAAAGGAAGCCGCTGAAAGGTGGGCAAAAATTGCTAATGCTGCATCAATAATTATTTGAGAGGGGGTAGAGATTATGAAGCCCAAGGATCCGAGTAAACAACGTAAAAAATTGTTTAGAGCACCTTATCACTTATTAAAGGAAATGATGAAGGCACATCTATCTAGTGAGCTTGCGGAGAGATATAAAAGAAGAGCTGTTCCTATAAGAAAGGGGGATACAGTGAAGGTACTTAGAGGGGAGTTTAAAGGGATTCAGGGCAAAGTAATAAATGTAGATAGGAGAAGGATGAGGATATATGTTGAGAATGTTACAAGAAAGAAGGCAGACGGGTCTACAGTGAATGTACCCATCCATGTCACTAAAGTAATGATAACTCAGTTAAACTTAGATGACGAGTATAGGAAAACCTTGCTAGAAGGAGGAAGAAGAGCCTTAGCTGAGTGGAAGGCAAGGTGATGAATATATGAGACTAAAAAGATTAGCTGCACCAAAATCCTTCATAATTCCAAGAAAGGGAAAGAAGTTTGCTCCTCACCCAGTAGCGGGCCCACATCCGAAGAATTCTTCCATCCCACTTCTCCTCATCATTAGGGACTACTTGAAGTATGCTTCAACCGGGCTGGAGGCTGAGAAAATAATAAAAATGAAAAAAGTAATGATTGATAATCGATATGTCACTGAACCTAGATATCCTGTGGGATTAATGGATGTCATATCGTTGCCAGACGTCAATGAGCATTATAGAGTAATACCGATCTATAAGAGAGGATTAACATTAATTAAAATTGATGAGGATGAGGCTAGTTTTAAATTAGGCATGATAATTCGAAAGACGATGGTTAAGGATGGCGCTATTCAGTTTACACTACATGACGGGAGGAACCTACTTTTCAAAAATCCCTCCTCGGATGTAAAGTTAATTCCAGTAGGAGATACATTTAAGATAAGTCTCCCAGACCAAGAATTACTTACACACCTCGAATTGGCAGAAGGTAACTATGGGTTGATTATCGCTGGTTCGAGGTCTGGACTCCATGGAAAAATAATCAAGATTGATAAGACGCCAAAATATCCTGCTAAACCGTTAATCCAGCTTGAGTCTAATATAGGAACAATATCTACTATCCTGAAGTACGTAATGGTAGTAGGGGATGAAAAACCATGGCTGAAACTAAGTTAGAAAATATCAATAGACGAATCAGGATATCAAAGGTTATAATTAATTCAAGCCTAGGCGCAGCAGCTGCTAGGCTTGAAAAAGCATCGAAGATACTAGAAGAACTTACAGGACAAAAACCATCTCTTAGAAGAGCCAAAAAAACAATAAGAGGGTTTGGAATTCATAAGGGAGAACCAATTGCAGTGATGGTAACTTTGAGGGGGGAGAAAGCAATTGAATTTTTAAAGAATGCACTAGCTGCAGTTGGAAATAAGTTAAAAGAAAGCAGCTTCGATGAGTATGGAAATTTTGCCTTCGGAATTAAAGAGCACTTGGATATTCCCGGAACTAAATACAATCCAGAAGTTGGAATTATTGGTATGGATGTGATAGTTAATGTTGATAGACCTGGACGTAGAGTAGAACTAAGGAGAATAAAAAGAAGCAAAATTGGTAGAAATCATAGGATAACAAAAGAAGAATCAATAGAATTCATTCAAAAAGAGTTTAACGTAGAGATAATTAGGGAGTAAAGTATTATTTTTAGATTTTTCCTATTATTGGTTCAAGGATGGTGCTTGCTGCTCTTTTAAGCATCTCAATATACTTTCTTGAGTCATAGCTGTATGTTGTTGATACATCAATAGGCACTGCCTTAAAACTACCCTCATCTCTACATAGCACATAATTAAGCATAACCCCTGGCCCGGCATCTATGCCTTCTCTCCTAAGAATCTTAGCTGCACTTAATGTATATGTATTGTTAGAGTATATTTCAATTGGGGCGCAAAGCGACCTAGAGATCACTAAATCTTCTGGATCCACATTTCCCACCACGATTCTCCTAATATATTGATTTAGTAATTGTTTACATTTTTCGGCTTCCTTAACTAGCTGTTGATGAGAGTTCGCTCTGCTTAAATTATTGAGCATCTCAATCTGCATTTTCTTAACTATCGGCGGCGTGTCGCGTCTTCTTGCCTCTATTCCTCTATACTTTAGTGTATTATTTCTAAGCACTCCGAAGTATCTATTATTGACGGGCCGTGAGGAGTGTGTCTTAGATTTTAGAAAAACTATCCATTTATATCTACCTTCATAACTTACTGGCAGTCCTGTTTTATTCTCTATTTCTTCAGCTAGCTCTAAGTATTCATCATCGCTTGCATTCTTTTTCCATATCCAGAGCGAGTCCACTATTCCATGAATGACCTTAAATCTCCTCCTCTCGGCTATTTTTATCGACCTTAAAAGAACCTCCCTAGCATAGCTACACACAGCCATATGTGCTTCTCTTCTACCGAATTTTGCTTTTCTGAATCCTAGATAGCCGAATGACGTGACTAAGATCCATTTAAGCGCATCAGACCTGGCCTTATAAATCTCTTTTGAGACACTGTTGTCTTCAGATCTATAGAGCATTTTATAGATGAGTCTCCTTGTGATGATACTTTCTATTGCTCGCGGCACAATTCCTCGCCATTTTTTGCATATATGAAAGCCTAACTCCGGGACGATTTCGCCCTCGCCTCTGCAACATTCACAGTTTATAGTCTCTCCACTTATGTTATGCCTAACCATTAGTTGAGGATAAAGACTCTGAAAATCTATCTCACCAACATTCCAATAGATTCCAGCCGCAGCATCGAGTATTAATCCTCCACGGTCGGCCCTCCTAAGTTTTTGGGCATCAATATACGAGGTTGTGTTTGGGGTCCAAGGAATTAATATGCCAAGTTTATAAGCATGGTAATATTGAAGAGAGCTCATACACATCCCTATTGTGTAACGAGCAGCAAGCTGTAGAGGTATGCGTGCAACTCTAGAGACCTCTACTAATCCATTCAGACCCGTAGTGGATGCAAGCATCGAGTTTTCCAAATCCACATGAATCCTACCCTTCAGAAATACAGGAGTGTGAGACCTGTAGATCCTCCCATAACTCATATA
Organism: Nitrososphaerota archaeon; assembly: GCA_038845265.1. GTDB lineage: Archaea > Thermoproteota > Nitrososphaeria_A > Caldarchaeales > Calditenuaceae > CALIKS01. Next base: position 46,786 of record JAWBQR010000001.1, read on the forward strand.
CGAATAAGACTTTGTACGTATGGGAATTGATCCGCTACATCTATTTAGTCTGAGCTCTAATCCAAGCACTGAAGCTCTATATTGCAGATATGGCAGTTGAAATGAATCGCCGCCAGCTGTAAGAATCACGTCTATGTCAAATTCTTCAAGAACATTTCCCAGCCCACGTATTATTGCTTCCTCGTCACCATCCAGCTCTACTCTTTCACTACCGATAAGCACAATCCTTTCTATCCTATCATTGAATTGGGGAATCTTCCTGCTCTTTCTTGGAATAATTATTAATTTGGCAACTTGCATCCAATCTATATTATAATTAACTCTGAGTTGTGATTCGAGGCTAGTTATTTGGTCACCTTTTACCGCGATGAGGGCAGTTGGAAATAAGTCATGTTCATAGAGAAAACTCTGCATAGATGGTAGATCAACGTTAAAAAGCTTAAACTCAACATAATTTCCCATTTCTAAGAGTTTTCTCGCCAATAACTTTTTAAAACCAATCGGGACCGATATCTCTAGTGCCTTTCTATTTTTTCTTCCAGGTTCGATAAATTTTTCAACAATATTAACTCGATAGCTACTGCTTAAGTGTTGATAAAGTTCGATTAATTTAGGAACTGGTCCAATTAAGCAGATCTTAGGAAGCCATTCTACGACGTGCTTATAGACATCCTTTGGGCCTCTCTTAATCCAGAGGGCCACAGAATTCGGCCCTTCAGGATGCAGGTCTAGGAGCCAGCCTTTGATCATAATAATTATCACTCGAAAGTATCTTTATGATTACTGGATCTGCTAACCATCATCAAGCTATTTTTTACTTTCTTTTCAAGAAGCATAATTCTATGCTCATGATTCATGAGGATAGACATTATGAAGATTCTAAACACTTCTTGTTCAGGAGTCATTGTACCGGCATGAATGTATCTAAATGCACCATCAATCATTCTCTCAAATACTTCACGTTCATCCTTCAATAATGCTCTTCTAAAGTTAGCCCATTTAGCAATCTCAGACTCAAGACGTTGACGATACGTTAGTGATGATCTACCCATTCCTGAATACAATTTTAATTACTTAATGATAAGTCAAGAGAGTTTTCCGAAAATGCATAGATATAAAGAGAGGACGAGAAAAGTGACGGCTATAGTTGTGAAAATGGATTGTAATTGGCCATTTGAACTAGCGGGACTTTAGATATTATTAAGGACTAAATCCCTAAAGAGCTCTAATTTGTCATCAATGTGAGAGTCTACTAAATAAAACATGAAATATTGAGCTCCAGCCTCGCGTATTCTTCCTAGAAAATCTGTTATTTTTTCGGGACTTCCGATAGGATTATTCTTTACTATATTTTCAGTAGATGATAATCCCCAAGCTTCGCCGAGACGTTTTAGCCTAGATATAACCATCTCATCTGTTTTTTCCAATAGTACGATCCCATGATAAGTTAGTTCTACTTCATCTTTCTTTCTGGGAACACCGTCTAGATATTTTTGCAGTATCTCAATTTTTCTTCTATATGATTCAGGATCTCCACCGCCATTCCATCTATCTGCATGTTTAGCTACTACTCTCAAGGTCAGTTTTTCACCTCCTCCCCCAATAAGTAGTCTCGGTCTGGGCTTTTGCAGAGGCTTTGGATAGTTAATTGCATTACTTATTCTGTAATATTTTCCATTAAATGAGAACTCTTCTTGAGTCCACATGCCCTTTATTATGATGGCTGCCTCCTCTAGCATGGCTATTCTTCTGGCATTAGATGGGAAATCGTATCCATAATCAATATATTCCTTTTCATACCACCCAGCACCTATTCCAAGCTCCATCCTGCCACCTGATATCACGTCGAAACTGCTGCTCATTTTTGCTAGTAATGAGGGCATCCTATAGCTATTACACGTAACCATTGTTCCAAGCCGAATAGTGCGTGATGCTTTTGCTAAGGCAGTGAGAGTAACCCATGCCTCGAAGACAGATTCCTTTTTTATTGTAGGATAAGTATAGAAATGATCATAAACCCATGCCGAATGATAACCAAGCCTCTCCGCTCTGACTAAAGTATTCTCAATCAGTTCATATTGTTTGTCATACGTGACCTCTGGCAAATCTAATCTAAAGCCTGTTGGAAGCACCAATCCAAATATTGGCTTCATATTAAATGGGATAACCAGCCTCATAAATATATTACTTCTATCATCTTTTGCGAGTAGTTTTTAAGACAAATTTTACATTTTCAATACAGACAAATATTTTTAAGTTAGGACATATGTAAAAAAGACCAGATGGGTAAGAATAGGCCACCAAAAATGCGGAAATTCGGAAAAGGAGTTGCAAAATGCAAGAGATGCGGAACCAGTGTAGGGGTAATTAGAAAATATAGACTTTACCTATGTAGAAGATGCATAAATGAAGTTGCCCCACTAATGGGCTTCAAGGTATATAATTAAACAAAATCTATATCACAACTTCTCTGGGAGGTCTGAGAGCCTCACTAACAAATGATGCGGGGAGCTCGTCTATTTTGCCATTAAGGGCATGATGATATAGAGTCTCACACATGTCTATTAGGCTCAGAAAATTTAGGTATTCTCTTAAAACAGATTCATCATCTTTATCTTCCAAGCGAGAAGACGCAATCTTATATGCTAGGATTGCCGAATTCATTAAGTAATCACCTATCCATGGGGGGACAGCATGTCCAGCCGATAGGCCGAATCTCATCACTGGACTTTTACTCAAAAATTTACTCGGTCCCCAAGGTATCTTGATTGTTGATATGAGGTTACTAAAAGTATTTTTAGGTGATGTTAAGATTCCGGTTACAAATCTTCCTAAATTGAGATATAAATTAATTCCAGAATAATCTATTATTAATGAATCTGATATTTCTGAATTCTTGACGCATCCTGTCGATATTAATAAAGTGTAATCCCCAGAAGGAGGAGAATTCTTAATCAATAACCTACTAGATATTTCCTCTATGCCGAAGGGAAACTTAACAATAACATGCACATTATCAACGGTTTGCTTTATAATCTGAGCATCCGACCATAGGTAAAACAATCCTTCCATATATTCAGCAAAAAATTCGCATAAATTCAAGACATCCAAAATAGCGATTCTGAAATGTAGATACGAGTGTATAGAGCTTTTTCCAAAATTAAAATACATAGTTAGTTTATCTATTGTCCTCCTAATTATTAAGGGATTGTTTAAATTCAATCCTAGGGAGTGAACTAATTTTAACGAGACTGGAATATACAACTGATTTCCACCGAGCCCTATAGCATTATCTACAATAGCTACTCGGTAACCCTTTTTTGACAACAAATTTGCTGTTATAAGAGAACACACGTCGGCACCGATAATTATTACATCAACTTCTTTTTTCATTTCTTTCCTGTCCTTCCTTCTCACGCTCAATAATTTCTTTAGGCAGTTTTTCTCTCCATTTTTCTAAAAACATTGCCTCACGTTTTTTATCTCTTAGACCATCCGGCAACATTATAGGTATATCATCTATGATTGGATACCACCTTTCACATTTATCACAAAAAAGAAGCCCGTCGCTAATCTCATATGTATAGCAATCATTACATTTTGTTACTGTCAGATTATTAATGTAATCTCCATGATAGGAGCAGTAAATTTCGCATTTTATTGTGCCTTTCACTAAGTATCTTTTATCGACATGGAATATTTTTAAAGATAATGGAAAATTCCTACACATGGGACAAGCTAGGATATCCATCAATCGATACTTCAAGCCTGTATCAAATCTTGGTGATATCCTGCTTATTAATCTGTTCGGAAAGAAAACCTTAACAAATGGCAAAAATCTATATGAAGTGTTGCATGGAAATGCCATAAGAGCGTTAGGTGTCTTGACTGTAGCAATCTGGACATTTGTTCTTTTAATGTCCTTCATAAATGTCCAGCTACCTCATTCTCCTCCTCTCGTAATTATAGAAGAGCCAACGATAGATGCAGCAACTTCTCCATCTCCATATATTAACACTCTTGTAGTCTTAATAATAATAGCTGTAGGCGGAGCCATCTTTGTTTCAATCTTAATATATGCGCCTAGGATTGCGTCATATATCTCAATGATAATTTTTGGATTAGTAACTTTTCTGTCACTAACACTATACACATTACTCCTGTCATATAGAGTAGGAATGCAAATGGAGTCCAGCTTTATTACTCTATGCCTAGGCCTAGCTGTTCTTTTGACTTGGCTCATCAGAAGGGGAAGAGGAGTATTGCCAATCATTTCTGCATCTATTACTGCCGCCGCCGGAGGTGTCCTAATGGGCATGATGCTGCCTCCAGTAACGGCGATTTTGCTCCTCTCGGCAATGTCAATATTTGATTTATTAATGGTAAAGAAAGGATACCTATCTGTCCTAAATAAAGAAGGTTTAAGAGAAAAAATTATGTTGATTAAGGGAATGATAGTTAATTATGATAATTTAACGATAGGTCTTGGTGACTTAGTATTTTATTCGATTCTTGTGTCAAACATGTATTTTCAATATGGATTCTGGCCAGCAGTATTATCAAATTTAGGGATATTGATCGGCTTCAATCTAACCCTCCTGTATTTAAAGCGCTCAGGAACAGCACCTGGACTCACAATACCGATTATCCTAGGCCTATTACTAGCATTAGCATCTCAATTTCTCTTATAATTCAAAGAGAGATTTTAAGCATTGAGGCTACCTTATTTACAAATTCATCGAATTCATTAGGCGACTTGAGTTCACTTATTGATTTTCTAACGATGAATGAAGCACCTGCCAACGAGTAAATTACATCTATTTTTGACTGAAGGAAAATTGCCGAAAATAGTGCCACAGCGCCGAAGTAGTACTCGCAGGGAATTGGCGGCTCGATCCAATTCGTCTTTAATCTTTCACCATCTGTTATATAATCTGGTCCCCCACATTCATACATGGGATATCCAATACTACTAGATAGTTTTTTAAGTAAATTAGCATATTCGAGGTTAACTTGATTTTCTTTTTCACCTATGTAATATACATAAACCGATAATTTTTCTTTAGAGAGTTTTTCTCTGTTATTCGTTATTAGTACTTTGTTTGCAATTAATTCATACTGGGAATCTTCGGTGCCTTGTTCAACCACAGATATGTTTAGCTTAGTCGCTATGTCTTTTATTGCTTTTCTGAATATCTGGCTGCCGCCTACAAGGCTTACTTCATTTATTGAAGGGCTAAGTTTTAAAACCTCTGTCATATCCCCAGGTCCTGCAAGATATTCGCTCTCCACCGGAGCTCCTATTGGACGAATTATGATCTCACCGATCTCTTCAGGTCGACGAATATCGATAAATGGTTTTCTAGAATGGAGGGTAATGGTGAATGAGGGCCTCACAAATAATGTGCCTGCACCACTGTCAGGATCAATTCCGGATGGGACATCAATGGAATAAACAATCGCACCCGATTTGTTTATCCACTCGATCACCGATCTATAGGGCTCTCTAATGTCGCCCCTAATTCCTGTTCCAAAAATGCCATCAACAATTATATCAGATCGCGATAACCTACTAGACAATTTTTGTAAATCCTTAGCTTCTCTTATGATAACGAATTCAATAGAAATTTTCATATTTTTTATTATCTGCCAATTTGTCCTAGCTTCAAGTGTCTTAATTTTATCTTCGTCACCAATCAATGCCACTATAATTTTTCTTGCCCGCGGTGCAAGGTGCCTAGCTGCTACGAATGCGTCGCCTCCGTTATTTCCGGGCCCTGCAAATACGATAACGGACTTGGAACTTAAGTCCCCTTCATTCTGAATTATGAATCTAGCGACTTCTGCACCGGCATTTTCCATCAACAATTTCCTGTCAACTCCTAAGTAAGAAGAATTTTCATCTATGATCGATATCTCTGAAGATTTAAGCGTCTTAATCATCATTACTATTAAGTAAGAAGATCTTAATGAAATCTACTTTAATCCTTTCCTATTCCTGTTTAATGACAAGACTGGGCCTAGGTTGGTTAGCACACCCTTAATTCCTGATTCCTGATAAATTTTTAGGACATATTCCCAATCGACCCTAAGCATGACTACCGTAATGATAATTAGTGTGATTATTGCAGGAATAGTGCCGATTAATGACTCTCCAGTAAAGTGGCTGAATAACCAGAAGTATGCCCTCCCAAGGTAGGCGGTAAGTATTCCCAAAACAATCTTTCCAGCCACGCTAGCGATTAGGAACTTCCAAAAATCGAGGCGAGCCATGCCCATGGGAATATAATAAATATCGTCAGGAAGGGGAGTGACAGCAAAAATAAATACCCCGATATATCCATATCTGCCTATCAGCTTTTTCATTGCTTCCATCTGCTTCTTCGTACTATTGCTTAACAATCTGTAACTTGTCCTACCAACTAGATAAGAAGTGATCTTACCAATCGCCCCTCCTATTCCAGCGAATACTCCGAGCAGCAAAGGATTAAGAGTTCTACTTAGTATGACGACAATAAACAGGTAGGGGAATGGGATGAAAGGGATTAAGCTTCCGATTATCGATATCAAGAAGATTCCTAAATAACCATAATTTAATGCTAGGTCATAAATCAGCTTACTAATCTCATGGATCATTTATCTATATAACCTCGTTAAACTAGTTAATCTACTTTGCCTCCTCTTTCAATATATCATTAAGTACCTGCCTAATTAATGATTCTGCCAGATCTAAGTATCTCTTAAGAGTAAGACTATCCTTAGCTTCCGCTGAATATTTGATCTGAGGCATGGTATTTGAAGGACGAATAAGTAGCCAGCCATCACTCAGATATGCCTTGATTCCGTCAATATTAATAATTCTTTCAGCCATTTTCTTCATGGTTTGTGATACCCCCTCCATAACTTTTGCTTTAAAACTTTCAGGGACATCAATAGTAAGAATAGGTGATGAATAGTATCGAGGAATACTATCAAGTATTTTTGAAAGAGGTTCCTCAGACCTTGATAATAGTTCGGCAAATTTAGCAACTGCATACAATCCATCATCGAAGCCGTAAAGCTCTGAGAAATAAATATGATTGCTTTTCTCCGCGCCTATAACTGCATTTACCTCACGAACTCTCTTTAACATATAAGCCCTACCGACCCTCGAAATTACAGGTTCACACCCCCTTTCAAGTATTATTTTTTCAACCAATGAGCTACTGCCTATATCGAATACCACCCTACCTTTTATTTCAGATTTCAGCACTAAAATAGCCAGGGCTATGTCTCCATCAAGAATTCTTCCCCTATCATCTAAGATGACGGCTCTATCACCATCGCCGTCTATTCCAGCACCGAGTTCAAAATTATTCTCCGATACGAGCCTTGAGAGATCTTTTAAGGTCTCTACATTAGGTTCTGGCACGTGTCCTGGAAAAGTTCCGTCAGGATTGTCATTAATACTAATAACTTCACACCCTATTTCTTTTAGCAGAGTCTTTCCAACTATGCATGAAGCACCATTAGAAAAATCAACGGCGACCCTAACTCTCCTCTTAAGACTTACTAAACGTTTTATTTTATCTATGTACGGGGATATAATATCAATCTTTTTGATATAATCTATAGAGTTGGATTGTTTTTTAACTTTTATGCGCATTACCAATTCCTTAAGCTTCTCCATTCCCGAGCCAAAGGATATTGTCTCCCCATCGGCTAAAACTAGTTTGAAGCCGTTCCATTCAGGCGGGTTATGACTGGCGGTGACCTGAATGCCTCCGTCAAATCGGTTTTCCACTACTCCAAGGTATAGAACCGGGGTTGGAACGATGCCTGAGTCGTAAACCTCGGCGCCAGCGTCAATTAATCCTTTAGCTATGCTCTTAGCTAAGGCCGGGCTGCTAAGTCTTACATCTCTACCTAACAGTATTCGTCCTCCGCCTGTTAACTGGGAGTATGCATGTCCTATTCTATACGCTATCTCTTCGTTTAGCTCTTCTGGATAAATACCTCTAATATCGTATGCCTTAAATATGGAGTCTGGAATGTCGACCATTCTACATTGTTATTTTTCATGCTTTTCAATATATGTTACTCTTATTCCAGCTTTATTTGATGAATACTCCCTATTCAAAAATATCAATAGGGGTGTTATCCTCTCCGTTATTCGTGAATTCTCGAGTCCTCCGCCATATAATCCTCTTATATTCGGTATATGTTCAATGACATCAATGACGGAGTATGCATATTCTCTCTCACCACATACAATCACGTCACATTCTACCGGTGAATACAAATCCAATAATGCCATAGCTGGGAGATAGTTTAATGCGGATACAACTCTTGCATCCTTGCCAAGTAATTTATTTAAGGTTTCTGCTGCTGAGCCAGCGGCAGGTTCTATAAATTTCCATCCGCCACCTAGGTCAGCTTCAAGAGGCACTATCGTTGATACAACGATGGCTTCCTTATTTATTTTGTCTCTGAGAGATTTAGCGGTAGTGTAGAGTCCACTAAAAGGAACAGTGAAGAATATCATATCTGATTTTTTGCAGATCTCTTCGTTTAATCCCCCTGAAATCTTAAGCGGGCCAACCATCTTTAACGCCTCACCTACTGCTGCTCTTGCTTTCTCTTCACTTCTAGAACCTATCGCAACTTCATATCCAGCCATTGCTAACCGTAATGCGATAGAAAATCCAAGTCCTGCCGTCCCTCCAACTATCCCTATAATCATTTCTCCACTTCCTTAAGTCTAACAATCATGAGAATGATATTAAGATTCCAGTATTTTAAAAATTAAATGACGATTAAATTTTAAGAGATGTATGCTATTGATTTCTTAAAGTCCTTCAATATTCTCTCATACTCCATCTTAAGGTCTTCAGTAATGCTTGGCTTGACTTTCTCTAATGCCGCTCTAAAGTGCTTCATACTAACGTTTGAGGCCTGGATGTTCTCTCTCGCAGCTGTTAATGCTGCTTCCCTGCAAAGAGCTTCTATATCAGCGCCTGTATAACCATCAGTAAGTTTGGCCAGTTCTTCAAGATTCACGTCAGGAGTCAAGGGCATATCCCTAGTGTGGATTTTCAAGATCTGGAGCCTGGACTGATGATCTGGAGGCGGTACATATATGACCCTATCAAATCTTCCAGGCCTGAGTAGAGCAGGATCAAGAATGTCAGGCCTATTTGTTGCACCTATAACTACAACTCCCTTTAACGTCTGCATCCCATCCATTTCAGTTAGTAATTGATTCACTATTCTATCAGTAACTCCAGCGTCAGTATGTATTCCTCTTCTTGGAGCTATTGAGTCAAGCTCATCAAAAAAGATAATGCATGGAGCCGTTTCTCTAGCCTTTCTAAATATCTCCCTGACGGCTTTTTCTGATTCTCCCACCCACTTACTTAAAACCTCCGGGCCCTTCACGCTGATAAAGTTGGCCTCACTTTCTGTCGCGACTGCCTTGGCAAGTAGAGTTTTTCCGACACCCGGCGGCCCATAGAGAAGTATTCCTCTCGGCGGCCTGATACCCAGTCTCTTAAAGACATCAGGGTATCTCAGTGGCCACTCTACTGCTTCCTTTAACTGCTGTTTAACGTCCTCGAGTCCCCCGATCATGTCCCAAGTGACGTTGGGAATTTCTAATATCACTTCTCTCAGAGCTGAGGGCTGTATTATTTTTAATGCTTCTGCAAAATCCTCCCTATTCACTTTGAGCTGCTCTAATACTTCGGCAGGTATAACATCTTTTTCGAGGTCTATCTTTGGTAAAAATCTTCTAAGTGCGTTCATGGCGGCTTCTCTGCAAAGAGCAGCTATGTCTGCTCCTGTAAAGCCATGAGTTATGTCCGCCAATTCGTCGAGGTTTACATCTGGGGCTAGTGGCATCCTCCTTGTATGTATTTGGAGTATCTCCTTCCTCCCATTTCGGTCAGGCACCCCAATTCTTATCTCTCTATCAAATCTCCCTGGCCTTCTTAAGGCTGGGTCGACAGCCTCAATTCTATTGGTTGCACCTATTACTACAACTTGTCCCCTACCTTTCAGTCCGTCCATCAGTGTGAGAAGCTGTGAGACTACCCTCCTCTCCACTTCTCCAGTCACCTCGCTGCGTTTAGGAGCAATGGCGTCAAGTTCGTCTATGAAAATTATACTTGGTGCTCTTTGCTCAGCTTCTTGAAAGACCTCCCTTAATCTAGCCTCGCTCTCGCCATAAAACTTACTCATTATTTCTGGCCCATTGATTGTTAAGAACGAGGCGCCAGTTTCATTCGCAATTGCCTTAGCAATCAGTGTCTTACCAGTCCCTGGAGGTCCATACAATATTACACCTTTAGGAGGCTCTATACCTAAATGTCTAAAGAGTTCAGGATGCTTCATTGGTAGCTCGATCATTTCCCTAATCTTTTGAAGTTCCTCTGAAAGCCCACCAATATCTTCATACGTAATCCCTGAAATTTCCTCGACTCTTTTGACTGGAGTAAAACTAACCTCCACCACTGTTTCATCATTTATGAATACTAATGGAGAGGGAGATGTTGAGACCACCTTTAACTCTATTCCCATCCCTAGTACCGGCACTACAACGACATCGCCCTTAGCCACTGGCATATTCATTAATTGCGAACGAACAACCCTCGAAAAGTCACCTACAAAGGGTAAATTTTCAAAAGGCGCTAAAACGACTCTATCAGCAGGTTTAATGTTTGCCTTAGCAACTTTTATGTAATCGCCAACACTGACACCAGCATTTCTCCTAATTTCACTGTCAATTCTAATTAACATCTGTCCGTCATCTTCTTTATATGGCGGCCAAATTATAGCAACTGTTGTCCTCTTTCCGATCAACTCTACCGCGTCACCAGGATTTAGGTCAAGCTCCCTGTAAGCCGATGTATCAATTCTAGCAATTCTTCTACCGATATCTCTCTGTTTAGCCTCAGCAACTCTTAGCTGGACTACTTTTTTCGAAGAATCAGAATTCAATTAAATTCCACCTCTCTACATATCAAGATGCGCTAGGGCTATATATCCCTTAACTATCACATCATATAGAGAAAATTCAATGATAATAGAATAAGGTTTAACTATTGGCTATACAAAAAATTTAATGCTAGATATGGGGGTTGGGAATCACGTTAACACAAATTCATCAAAGTTTGAGGGCCTTGGAAGACACTTAGTGGCAGATTTTTATGGCTGCCCCCAAGATAAATTATCAAACAATTCTTATTTAATTAAAATATTAAAAGAAGCTGCAAAGGCAGCTAGAGTAGAAGTCGTAGGCGAATACAGCAAAAAATTTGATGGACCAGGAGGAGTAAGCGCCATACTCATAATAAAGGAGAGCCACTTATCAATACATACATGGCCAGAACATGGCTACGCTGCAATTGACATATATACATGTGGTAAATCTATCGATCCATGGATAGCTTTAGAACTAATTAAGGAAGAATTGCAGCCAGAAACAGCGACAATAATGGAAGTCAAGAGAGGACTAATGATAAATCAAAAAGCTTATTTGAAAGAACAGATACCTCAGTAGCAGATGACGAAAAATAATAACACAGATGAAGCTATGGGACTATGGCAGTCCGAATGGATAAGCAAAGACATACTCGAGTTCTATAGAGTTTCTAAGATAATATACTTAGGAAAAACAAAATATCAAAAAATAACTGTCATTGAAACCCTCCCGTATGGCAAATGTCTGTTGTTGGATGATAAGATGCAATCGTCTTTAAAAGACGAGTATATCTATCATGAAACACTTGTACATCCGGCGCTTAGCATGCATGGTAACCCAAAGCGAGTCGTGGTGGTTGGAGGAGGAGAATGTGCGACGATCAGAGAAGTAGCAAAATGGAGTTCCGTTGATGAAATAATAATGGTCGAGCTGGACAAAGAAGTTATAGAAATTACTTCAAAATATTTAGGCGAGTTAGGACATGGAGTATTGGATGATCCTAGGCTGCGCCTGGTCATCGAAGAAGGAAGAAAATGGTTATCAGAACAGCCGAATAAATCAATTGATGTATTGATTATTGATGTTACGGACCCACTTGAGGGGGGCCCATCTTATCTCTTATTTACCCGAGAATTCTATCAATTAGCCTCACAAAAATTAAAAGACGATGGGGTTTTAGCCACCCAGGCAACATCTCCAGTTCATAATGAATTCGTATATGACTCCATTAAGAAGACATTAGCATCTATTTTTAAATACGTAATCCCCTTACACGCATTCATTAAATCATATTCAAGTATATGGGGTTTCTTATTTGCATCAAATAAAAATATACTTGAAATAGCTCCAGATACTATAAAGGAGCGACTTAGGGTTAATGGTGTCTCCGATCTAAAATTTTATGCAGCCGATATGCATTTTTCATTAAAATGCATAGCAGAGAAATATGAATGTCTCATAAGTTCGACTGGTAGAATAATAGAAGACAATTCACCTATCTTCGTAAAATAACGAATCATAAATATTCTCTTAAAAATTTAGCTGTGGAGTCTGTTAGTTCATATTCATGGATTTTTGATATATCAACCCACTTTACTTCTAAAGCGTCTGATGATGCCCTAAGCTCTCCACCAATTACTTTTCCTTCAAAGTCAATTACTACATAATGTTCCTTAACTTTTCCTTTATAGTCCTTTACAAATATATCAACTACGTCAAGCAATCTTGTTATCTCAATTTTTAATCCTGTTTCTTCTTCTATTTCCCTTATTGCTGCATCTCTTACTTTCTCGCCAAATCTCAGTCTTCCACCTGGTATCGACCATTTACCTTTTCCAGGATCACGTAAACGCTTGACCAGTAAAACTTTATCATCGCTTTTTATTAATACACCAACACCTATAATTATCTTTTTGGGCAGCAAGTCTATAATAAATAAAAAAGTCTTTTACTTAAATGGCTACTATTTTTACTGAGACTTAGAAACTGAGTCGGTCTCCATCGTTTTTATGCCTTCTGGAATCTCTGGGAATGTTGATTTCATGCGTTGAGCAGCAATTTCTGAAGCCTCTTGAAGTATTTTCTGTGCCTCACTATCTGAAACCGAGACATTTACTACTGCGCCAGACACCGTCCCAGCTTCAATTATTAATCCCTCAAGTATCTCATCGACATGCTTAAGGTTCTGAGCAACTTCAGGCACTATCCCAGATAGATCCGACTGAACTTGTTTAATAATTGTAGTTGCTGGACCTAGCACATGCATTACATCTCCAAACTCTTTAACCGTTTCAAGTCTAAGTATGACTTTTTCGAGTGATAGCTGACTCCTGACCACTATCCTTGACATCTTTCTCAGCTGTGCAATTTCGTTCGCATAGATGGTTGCTCGTCCCACATCACCCTCCTGCTGCGCCCTTACGCATTGCTCAAAAAGCTCTTTGCCCCGCCCTATTAATCGCTGGCTGGTCCTGTTCAGCTTCTCAGACTGAATCTTAAGCGCAGTAATTATCTCTAAGTATCTACCATCGGAAGAAAATGCTGTTCCTCCTGTGCCCCCTTTGCTGAATGGATTTCTCAACTTTATCACTTTCAGTTCCCAGTCCTGACGCCCACGTATTTAATTTTTATCGACTTGGACTTCCGAGAATTTCCCTATGAATACCATGGGCTTATGCCAAAACGATGAAATCTCTTATAGATCCCCTTAATAGAGATTTTTACATTTATAAATCGAGACTGAAAAATTCTCTAAAAGGGGAAGAGAGGGTTAGTAATGGGAAAATTAGCAATAATTATGACAGATTTTAAAGAAATTGCAGGTAAAGAGAGAGGATTATACCCAATTAACAACAGACCAGTTATGGAATACGTCCTAGAGTCAATTCCTGATGAAGTCGAAGAGATCATGATATCTGTCAGAGGTGAAAAAGAAGCAGAAGCATATGGCTTCTTGGCTGATAAATTTTTAGCACGAATATATTTGGCAGGTAATAAGATGATCGGGACCCAACTTGCAAGCATCATGGAAGAATCTCAGGCGCAAGACACTTACTTAGTATTGCCATGCGATGCCCCACTTTTAAAAATTGAATATAATAGTTTTTTATTTGATGTGTGTAGGAAATTTTCAGCAGCAATCCCAAGAACTTCGGATGACAAAAGATACTACTTATTCTCATCCTATAGATCGGAAGAGTTTTTAAGTGCATATTATAAAGCATCAAGTCCAGAAATGGATGAAATTGTTTCGAAGATGCGGAATGTATTATTTATAAATGTAAATGCCCTAAAAATATTTGATGATAAACTTAACCTGTTGCTCAGAGTAACAAGTGTAGAAGAGGCAAAAAGGGCCGAACGAATAATTAGGTCAAAAGATCAATAATTTACATGTGATGGGACATTAAGATGGGATTAGCTAATGATTGGGCCCATGTCATCACCAGCATCTCAAAACTAGAGAGAAAATATCGATTAATTAATAGAATAATCTCCCTAGGAATGGATACTAAAGTTCGGAAAAAGGGGGTATATCTTTCAGGTCATCCAGCTGGAAAAGTTCTGGACGCAGGAGCAGGTGACGGTTCATTATCAATCGAGATACTAAAGATATCAAATAGCAATTTGAACATGATTTTACTAGATCCATTATTAAATATGTTAAAGATTGCTAAAGAAAAAATAAATGATTATCGGATAGATTATGTAGTGGGGTTGCTTGAAAAATCGCCTTTCCGTGACACTTCATTTAATAAGGTATACATGGCTTTTTCTCTACGCGACATGTATAACCTAGACGAGGCTGTCAGAAATTTATTATTCCTCATGAAAAATAAAGCTACTTTGACAGTGATAGATATCGGCAAACCTGAACATAAATCTCTACAGATAGTGTTCTCTCTATATTGGAGTATAGTTGCTCCCTTGCTCACTTTGTTCGGCGCACCCTCTGCATGGAGACTAATTTATATGATTTATCCTACATATAGACGGTTGTTAACAAATAATAAATTAGCTAATAAACTAAAAAGCTATTTCAAGATTCGAATAGTCAAACAATTATTTTATGGCGGCATAATAATCATTATTGCTGAGAAGACGGCTTAATGATCATTTATACTAGGCATGTTTAATTATTTCCATAAATTCCTAATTGTTTAGAACTGGGATTAACAATGATTGACACAGGAGAACTTCTAAAAAAATTGGGATACGAATACTATGAATTGTGGGAAGAGAAGGTAGTACCTAACCGTGTCGCCCTCACTTTTTCCGACATACTACCTGAATTAGAGAGAAAAAACTTAGAAATAGCTTCTTATAAACTATTTGAACATCAGTTAAAGTCATATCAAGCTCTTCTAAATGGTAGGAACTTAATCCTAAAATCTGGTACTGGTTCTGGAAAGACGGAATCATGGTTTCTATACGCCGCAAAGAAAAAATGCAAGACATTGGTATTATATCCTACGCTGGCCCTCTCAAATGATCAAATCGTGAGGCTCAGGAACTATGGAGAGGCAGTAGGGTTAAAAATCATGATAATTGATGCTCCTAGTAAGTCACGAATTGTTGCAGAAAAGGGATATAAGAATGCAAAACGCGAAATAGCAGATGCAGATATAATATTAACAAATCCAGCTTTCCTATTGAGTGATATAAAGAAACTAGGAACGAACAAGCCACCATTTCTAAGAGAATTTTTATATAATCTCTCTTTTTTAGTCATTGACGATTTTGATTTCTACTCTCCTAGAAGCATTGCCATATTGCTGGGAATGCTTAGAATAATTGGACTCACGGTCACGCGGAATCCACAAATTGCTATTTTAACGGCAATGCTTGAAAACCCAATTGAAATAGGCAACGCACTTAAATCGATAAATGGACGTGAATATGAGATAATAGAGGGTAAAGCATACCATCCAGAAAATAAAATATATGTTATCCTTGGGAAAAACCTGAAAAAAATTTGGGAGGATATATGTAAAGAAAGAGATAAAATCGAAAAGTTAGGAGTAGGTAAAGACATTGAAGAATCATTAAATGATTATGATGTTTTTAAGAAGAATTTTTATAAAGTCTTGGAAATAGCTAGAATTGCAGGAGTTAGAATAGAAGAAGAATCATCTCCCAGTTATTTAGACATTCTATCTTCATATGCCGAAGATTCGGGCCTCACAATTGTCTTTACCAGAAGCATTTCTAAATCAGAAGAAATTGCGAGACTATTATCAGATCGATTAGGTAACGGAAAAGTGTACGCTCATCACCACTTGATTGACAAAAATACTAGAGAAAAAATTGAAGAAATGGCAAGAAATGGAGAGATAAAGATTCTTGTCTCTCCGAGAACCCTTTCACAGGGCATAGACATTGGTCAAGTTATAAGGACCGTACATATTGGGCTTCCAGAAACTCTTCGAGAGTTTCTGCAAAAGGAGGGCAGAAAGGGTAGAAGAGAAGCAATTTCAAGAACTGAAAGCATAATTATTCCACAATATTCATGGGACTATAATTTACTGAGAAGAGGAACAATGGCACTTATAAAATGGCTCAGCCTCTCGAGAGAGAAAATCATCTTGAATCAGAATAACAAATACATCACATTGTTCACTGGACTCTTCAAGATGAGTAGACCATCCCTATTCACAGAACTAACAGAAGATGAGCTAAAATTGCTTGATTCGCTTAGGCTTAAAAAGGATTTGCAATTAACTCAGGCTGGGAAAAGAGCTTGGTTGAGAATGAATTTTTACGAGTTCGCACCACCTTTAGGAATTAAAAGACTTAAGAAAGTAAACGAGCATTATGACCAGCTCGAAGATATATCACATGTCGACTTGGTAGAAAAATTTCAAATAGGATGTATTGACTATACCTCTGACGGAATAGTCACTAGGCATGTTAGATCTCGAGAAAGCAGTAGAGCTGTCACCGCAGTCGTAATTGAAGACCTAAGTGAGCCCACGTTAATGAAGTATGAAGAATTGTCCTATCCATTAGAAGAATACTATGCTGTTAAGAGGAGATGGAGCGAGACACCATCCATTAAATCAGATTATTATTCAGGCAGATTACACTCAGATGTTCAATGCGTAGTCAAGGCGCCCGATGGATTTGACAAATACGTTAAGATTCCTAATCATGTTCAATGGAGAGTCAGAAGCAAGCATTATAGATATTACGTGATTGGGGAGAATACAATACTTAGTCATGAAGCAAGAAGCATAATTGTTCCTGCTTTAACAAACGGAGTATACTATGATTATACATATGGAATGTTATTTGAGATGGATCCATCAGACGACCCTAACCTACTAAGACTTGGGTTAGCATTCATAGAGCTAGTTATGCGGAGAATATTATCCATTCCTTTTGACACAATCGAGTACGATGTCACGGTTGTAGGTGATAGGAAATTTGTTGGAATCCATGAGACTGAGTCTGCTGGACTTTTAGAAATTTTAGAATGGCTAGACTTTAAGAAAAAGCTCGAGGAATATCAACCAGACGAATTAGACGAGTTTTTACTGGAAGAGATCAATGAAACGGCTTTCTCTTCATGGATTTCTAGAGGAATGGACTGGAACGTGGCTAAACATTACTCCATAAAAATAATTGATCAAATTTTGTTGAGGAAGACATTGAAGCTATCATTAGGTCAAAGAGAGATTGTCATTCCACTACCAAGCAAATCTCATAAAAGAGTTGTATTAACCGCAAATAAATATGTGATTGACCCTCATGGAGTCGTTACGTTGTACTGTATCGGGATCTATGATGGAGAAAGATTTTATGTTCCGGTTGGATTCAAGACTCCAGAAGGAATAGATGAAGCTTATCTAGAGGTCTCAGCAATTCTTTCTAAGAGAATTGATGAAAACTTTACCATTTATACATATGACTTATCCTTGCTAAAAACCATGTTTTCGAGCCTAGGCTTAAAATCACTTGAGGTAAAACTTCTAGGAATAGAACTTATAAAAAGACTTGTAGACGTGAAGAAAAAATTTTTAGAAAAATTAGGTAAAAATTTACCTCTTAATGAGGCTGAGAATTTGGTCGGGTTAAAAAGAGATTCAAGACCTATTGATATCGCCGCAGAAGCTGCAAGAATTTCTCTTGATATTTCTAATCCTAATTGGAGGAAAATTGTTTTGGACAGACTGGCACCAATAATAGAAAAAGTGACAGTTGACGAGCTGAAAAATACTTATCTATTGAGTTTTATTTTGGAGAGTGAATTCACATAAGTCCTTTATATGTTTTTAGCCCTTTACGACGCCTATCGGCACTAGACGTGCCACTTTCTTGCTAAGTCCAACTTGATGAGCAACTTCGACTACTTCGTCGGGATCTTTGTAGGCTTCCGGCACTTCTTCCACAATTGTGTCCATTGTGTCACCCTTCACGTATATGCCCTTACTTTCTAGTGATCGAATGACAGTATCGCTTCTATATTGTCGTTTTGCACTTGCCCTGCTCATTTGACGACCCGCGCCATGTGCAGTGCTCCCGAAGCTAAGCTCTAATGAGCTAGGCGAGCCCACGAGAACCCAACTAGCGGTGCCCATGCTTCCCGGTAAGAATACTGGCTGACCATAGTTTCGATAAGTCGCCGGTATCATGTCGCTGTAATATTCGTATTTACCTGGAAAACTTCTGGTAGCCCCTTTTCTGTGGACAAATACGGCTCTTAGCTCTCCGTCTACCTTGTGTTTCTCAAGTTTAACAATATTGTGAGCAACATCGTAAACTATATTCATCGATATATTTTCTGCCCGCTGCTTAAAGACATGTTCAAAACTCTGTCTGACCCAGTGACTAATCGCTTGCCTATTTGCAAAGGCAAAGTTGACTGCACAACCAAACGCCTTGAGGTACTGTTCCGCTTCTTGACTGCTTGCAGGCGCGCATGCCAATTCCCGGTCTGGGAGCCTCAAATTGTATTTATGCACTGCACGTTCCATAACTCTAAGAAAATCACTGCAGATTTGATGTCCATACCCTCTGCTCCCAGTATGTATAAGAACAGTAACTTGTCCTTCTTCATATATTCCCATCACCTTCGCTATATCTGGATCAAATATCTTCTCTACTCTCTGTATCTCCAAGAAATGATTTCCGCTACCTAATGTTCCTATTTGGGCTTCACCCCTGCTCTTCGCTTCTCGAGAAACAACTGATGGGTCAGGGTCAGGAATATCTCCTATCTTATCGCGAGGATATCTTCCCTCCTCCTCAATATGTTTATAATCATCGCTCCATCCAAGTCCATACTTCTCTATCACGTATCTGGCACCCTCCATCGCGATTCTATCAAGGTCGCTATGAGTGACTCTAAAATCGCTACGGCGTGAACCTAATCCGGCTGGAACGTTTAAAAATATTGTATTTATAAGCTCTCTTATTTTTGGTAATACGTCCTTTACATGGAGATCTGTCACTATTAGTCTAACGCCGCAGTTTATGTCATATCCGACGCCTCCTGGAGAGACTACTCCTTCGGTTGCATCCATTGCTGCAACTCCGCCTATTGGAAATCCATAACCTTCATGTGCGTCTGGAAGGACAGCTACATGTTTCACGACGCCCGGAAGCGTAGATACATTTACAGCCTGCACAAGTGTTCTATCCACCAACATCTTTTGTAACAATTGTTCAGATGCATAGACATAAACAGGAGTCTTCATATCACTACGGTATTCCTTCGGAATCAACCATACATTGTTTGAGATTTTCTGAAGAGGTATCTTGGTAGCCATTCTAACTGTTATTACCACTTGGCATTATTTAAAAATACTTTAATTTATCCATAATAGGACTCATCTCACTTTTGCGTGTCTGACATTCGTATTAATATAGCTTGAAAGTCAAATTAATGACTGAACGAGAGGACTAGACACTCGCTACCGATATGATCCCTAATGAAGGAAATTTTTTTATGAATTCAATTACTAAAGCCTTATAGGTATAGGCCTGTCCATCCGGAGTCTTATTAACTGACGATAACCCCATAAGTATTCTGAAAACTTCTTCTGCCCCATGGCCCTTTATTAAATATACATCCTTTCCAAGATCTTTTCTGGGGACAAACACTATCGGGAAAACCTCACATTCTAGGCAACATCCCCTCAATAATTCTGCCGCCTTGATGAGTTCATTTTTATTGAAAAAATGTTTTTCTCCGTTTACTTGATTGACTGATGGTTCATCCATTAATAATAATTGACGAATGGATAGCCTTTTAGCAGGCATACTAGCTCCAAGTTTTTTAATATACTCAACTAACAAAGCATCAGTTACTGCTTCTTTATCAATTAACCCCTCACTCATTTTGACATCTATCCAATTTTAATATTCATCAGGGATGCATATATAAGCTAGGTTTTGTCCACTAAATTTAGAGATAACTTGGTGAGAACAATTCAACTCTTCGTCGGAGCTAGGAAAGAGGCTAAGGCGAGACTTAGGGTGACGCCTGGGCAGGGGAGGGTATACATAAATGGAATACCGGTTGAGATATATGGAAATGAAATAGTACGTGAAAAGATCCTTACACCACTTAGGTTGGATGATAAATTTGTGAAGACCCATGACTTTAGGATAAAAGTAGAAGGAGGTGGCATAATCGGTCAAGCTGACGCATGTGCGATGGCTATTGCAAGGGCGTTAGCTGCGCATTCAGAGAGCTTAAAAGCGAAGATTCTTCAGTTTAATCGATATCTTATTGCTGGTGATCCTAGGAGGACGGAGCCTAAAAAACCAAATAGAAGGTCGGCGAGACGTTTCAAACAGAAGAGCTACAGGTAAAGATTATAGGGATGAATTGCTGAATATTGATTAAAGAAAGGGTATTTAAATTTCTTAATTACTATCTTCGACAGGTATGATGTTTCCGATTAGATGCTTTTCATGCGGCGCACCGATAGCTGATAAGTGGGAAAAATTTGTGGAAGCCATTGAGTCTGGAGAGGAGGCGGGAAAGGCTTTAGATAGCCTCGGAATAACTAGATACTGCTGTAGAAGAATGTTCCTCTCACATGTTGAATACTTTGATGAAATAGTCCAGTTTGAATCATGGTTCGGTAAGAGTCGATAAGATATGAGCATGACGATAAAAAACATTACAGGAAGAATTATTTATGACAGCAGAGGCGACAAGACAATAGAAGTTGAGGTTAATGTTGACGGATTTATTGGTCAGGCTGCAGCACCTTCAGGTAAAAGTAGAGGCGCAAAAGAAGCAGAACCATTCCCGCCCGGCGGCCCGGAGGAAGCACTTTCCATACTGAGAAGCAATATAGCACCAAAATTATTAGGATTAGGAATTAAGGATCATAGGACAGTTGATGAAGTGCTTATTAATCTTGATGGTAATTGGAATTTTTCTAAGATTGGCGGAAATGTTGCATTGGCGATATCAATTGCTACGGCGATAGCGATTTCTAAGTTGAAGGGAGTGTCTCTTTATGCTTACCTCGCCTCATTAACCAATACTGAGCCAGCATTACCACTACCATTAGGAAACGTAATAGGCGGTGGTAAGCATGCTGGTCCTGGGGCGCCAGAGATTCAGGAAATTCTAGTAATTCCGAGAAACCCAAACACAATCAATGATGCTGTATTTGCAAATATTAAGGTACATAAGACAGTCGGCAAATTATTAGAACAGAAAATCACTAACTATCCGCTAGGCAAGGGGGACGAGGGTGCATATGCACCACCTATAAGCGTTGAGAGAGCCCTAGAAGTAGTATATGATGCTGCTAAGAAAGTCGAAGATGAGTTGGGGGTCAAAATATCAATTGGAATGGATGTAGCTGGAACTAATATTTATAATCCCAGTAAAAAAATGTATGTGCTTACTAGTGTCGGCTTGTATCTCGACAAAGAAGATTTTCTTCAATACTTGGCCGAGTTGTCTGATAAATACGAAATAATATATATCGAGGACCCATTTAATGAAGAGGATCTGGAATCTTTTCAAAACCTCTCAAAAGCCCTGCCTAAAACATACATCTGTGGCGATGATTTAGTAGTTACGAGAGCGGAACTAATTAGTAAAGCTGCTTCACTCAAGGCCATTAGGGCAGCGATAATTAAGCCAAACCAAGTGGGTACACTATCACTTACTTGGGATGCTGTTAAGACTGGTAAAGATTTTAATCTACTTTTAGTTGCATCACATAGGTCCGGCGAGACAACTGATCATTATTTACCCCATATTGCCGTAGGCTTTGGATGCAAGGTTATTAAGGCAGGAATAATGGGTGGAGAGAGAGTAGCGAAGGCTAATGAATTAATAAGGATGGGAGAACACTTGAAGACGGTACAGAGGCTGATGAGCAGTTGAGTGATAGTACATACATAAGTCCTGAAGTCGAGTTGCAAGAATTATTAGTAAAAAGCGGCGTCCATTTAGGAGCAAAAATAAAAGTAAAACACATGGAGAGATTCATCTATAGATTAAGAGCGGATGGTGTATATCTATTCGACGTAAAGAAAATACTTGAAAGGCTTAACATCGCTGCTAAAATGATAGCAATGAATGATTTAAATAAGGTTGTAGTTGTGTCAACACATGTATATGGAATTAAGGCAGTGCAAAAATTTTGTGAAATAACTGGTGCAATTCCTATTGCAGGGAAAATTCCAGCTGGAATTTTTACTAACAGAACATTGAAGTACTATCTTGAGCCAGCGCTTGTAGTCGTTTCTGATCCGCGATATGATATGCAAGCAGTCATTGAAGCAAGCATAGCTAGAAAGCCAGTAATAGCAATGTGCAGCACTGACAATACATGTAGCAATATAGATCTGATAATACCTATGAATAATAGAGGAAGAACATCCTTACCTTTTGCCTTCTGGTATCTTGCAAGGAGAGTACTTATTGAGAAAGGATTAGCGACGCCTGAACTACTTGAAAAAATAACTATTGAACAATTTACAACGCAAGCGGTAAGCGAGGAAGAGGAATAAACACTAAAACTATTATAACATTTATTAATAAAGTCATGCAAATAACAGATGTCAGAAATGCTTGATATAAGGAGTTTATCAGTTAAGGTAAACGGAAAACTTATTCTGAAAAACATTAATTTAAAGATCAAAGAGGGAGAGATACACGCGCTACTAGGTCCAAATGCTTCAGGAAAATCATCCCTAGCTTATGCTATAATGGGATTAACTGACTATGAAATAACACATGGCGAAATACTGTTTAAAGGAACAAATATTACCCATTTACCAATAGAAGAAAGAGTAAAGCTAGGAATTGCGTTGGCCTTTCAGAACCCACCGGCCATAAAAAATGTTAAGCTCTCACTACTTCTTAAAAGAATTTCGAAGGAAAAACCAGCGACACTACCATCTTTTCTGAAGGAACTATCAGTGACTTCTAGTTTTCTTGAGAGAGAGATAAATGTTGGTTTTTCTGGTGGGGAGAAAAAAATTTCAGAATTGTTGCAGATTTTGTGCTTAAAACCTCAATTTGTTATCCTTGACGAAATAGACTCTGGACTCGACATCATTAATCTCAATAAATTAATGAAGATAATCCAAGAGAGGTTAATCGATAATGGTGTCTCGATACTTGCAATTACACATAGGGGAGATATCCTTCAATTCTTAAATCCAGACTTAACGCATGTCATGCTAAATGGCGAAATAGTATGCTCAGCTAGAGATTGGAGAAAACCATGGGAAACAATTGTGAGGTGTGGCTATGAAAAATGTGAAGAATGCAAAGAGCGCGAATTACTTACAGATTGATCACATAATTAAGAAATTACTATCTGAAGAAGGGGTGATTCTTAGACCGAGTCCGGAGGCCTATGAAGAATTTGAAGATATTCGAAGATATCTGGATCAAAAACCAGAAGAGGGTTATATGATTTGGATAAAGAAGCAGATAAAGCATCCTATAAATACATGTATAGCAATTTCTTCACCAAAAATCCATCAACGACTCAATAACATAGTTATCGTTGAAAGTGGCATTGAGGCTGAAATGTATAGTATCTGCAATGCCGTAAAACCTGTTTTATGTGGTGTTCATGAAGGTTATACTAAGATAATACTTAAAGAAAATGCGTCACTTAAACTGAGGCATTTTCATAAGTGGGGTATTGGAGATGAAGTAATAACTACATCCGAGTTTATCCTAGAAAATGGAGCAACATTGCACAGTTCATATAAGTGCATCAGTCCATTGAAAA
Source organism: Nitrososphaerota archaeon (assembly GCA_038845265.1). Taxonomy (GTDB): domain Archaea; phylum Thermoproteota; class Nitrososphaeria_A; order Caldarchaeales; family Calditenuaceae; genus CALIKS01. Next base: position 70,975 of record JAWBQR010000001.1, read on the forward strand.
AATTGGAAGTAGGAAGCTTAGCTGTGCTAAATTCTAGGGCATCAGCAAATTTTGAGGTCTCAATAATGGCTAAAAATGAAGAAGCAAACATAGATGAAACTATGATTCTTGAGGGTGACAACTCAAATGGAATAATAAAATTAAGAATGATATCTGACAGCAATGCAAGAATAATGTCTCGAAGCAAGATAATAGCTAATGGTGCCGGTAGAGGACATATTGATTGTATGGGACTATTATTATCTAATGATTCGATTATCAGCTCAGTTCCAGAAATATTTACAAAGAATAAGGGAGCAACTCTAACTCATGAAGCGTCAATAGGAAAAATCTCGGAAACGGAAATAAATTATCTGCGTAGCAGAGGGTTAACAGAAGAAGAGGCAATTAATCTAATAGTTACTGGATTTTTAGGAGAAGCATTAATTCATTAAATCAATTATGGAGTTCCTTACACATCGAAGTATAGATAAAATTCATACGGATGAGGCATACTGTAAACTTGGAGATGCATGTTTTTCTCAATGTCGATTATCGTCTCTATTAACTCAGACGTAAATACCGGTTTTAAAAACTCATTGTCTGACTCTAATTCTTCAACTGCCTCCATTAAACTGATTGGGAGCTGCTTAATTCCGTATTCACGTCTAACTTCAGGTGTAAGGTGATAGATGTCTGCGTCAACTGGGTCGCCTGGATCTATTTTCTTTTTGATACCATCCATTCCCGCCATGAGTATAGCAGCAAAGGCCAAGTATGGATTGCATGAAGAATCAGGAGCTCTAAATTCTACTCTCTTGGAGCTTGGCTTGCCGATGTGATAAACAGGTATTCTTATGATTGCTGATCTATTAGACCTACTCCATGCGATGTATACTGGGGCCTCAAATCCTGGTATAAGTCTTTTGTAAGAATTTGTCGTTGGACAAACTATCGCTGTTAGTGCACGACTGTGTTCAATCAACCCTCCTACATAGTATCTCCCGATCTGACTTAGCTCGGCATACTTGTCCTCTGGGTCATAAAATAAGTTTTCTCCTCCTGACCAAAGACTAGAGTGAACATGCATTCCAGATGCATTATCTAAGTAAACAGGCTTAGGCATAAACGTGGCTATTAATCCATGTTTTTTTGCTACATTTTTAACGACATATTTGCATGTCTGAGTATTATCAGCCATCTTTGTGAGAGTGCTATACGTCATGTCGATCTCACACTGTCCTGCAGTGGCTACTTCATGGTGATGGGAATCCACCCTTATCCCATAATAATCCTTGAGGATAAGGGCGCATTCATTCCTGAAATCCATCAATGTATCCTGCGGCCTTGTTGGATAATATCCCTCCTTAAATCTGATTGGATAAGAATCTGAGCTCCAAGCTGCCTCAACAGAACTTATTTCATACGACATTCCCCTGTAAGGCATCGACACATCCCAATTAGCCTTATTGAAAACAAAGAACTCAATTTCTGGTCCCCAATACGACTTATCAAAGCCCTGCTCCTCAATGTATTTCTCGGCTTTTTGTGCGATCCATCTAGGATCTTTTGTGAATCTACCTTTTCCATATGAGAAGTATAGGTCGCATAGAATCCTGATTGTTTTAAACCCGCTGAATGGATCAAGAGCGATAGTTGAGCAATCAGGCATTAAGACCATATCTGACTCTTGGATGCCGACGAATCCCCTAATGGACGAGCCATCGAGCTTGGGAAAACCACTCTCAAAGTATTCTCCGTCCATTTCATCTAGCATAACAGTTACGTGCTGAAGCTTACCTAGAATATCTGTGAACTGGAGATCGATAAATTTTGCACCAAATGACTCTACTATTTCTTTAATTTTATATGGATCGTCTTTCATCTAATCACTACTAGCGAATGAGCCGGAGGAAGGACTATATAACTTTACCATGTATTGTTCGAAAAATAAAACAAAAATATGAGTTATATCAATACAATATTTACTACTATTTTAAAATTTTTTAAACCCTTTACAGCATATATTTGTTGTTAAGAGAAATACTAGAGTATAAATTTTTAAACTAGCCTGAATCATCGTGAAGATTTATACAAAAACGCCACAAATAGCTATATGTATTCTATTAATGTTATTCTTTCTGCTCTTCAGCATCTGGGGCCACGGATCAGGATTAACTGGGAGTAATCTCTTAATGAACAATTTAGTGAGAATAGAATTTGAAGTATTTTTAATTAATAATAACGATAAAATTGAACCGGTAAAAGATGCTTTAGTAGTTGTAGGTTCAAAACACAATATAACTGGTGAGTCAGGCAGGACGTCAATAATGATTAGTCCCGGCTCATATAGTAGTTATGTAAAGCTCGCTGATATAAAATTAGCACCATATACAGATAAATTAATTATTACTAAAAATAGCAAAATTGTCGTCACTTTCTTAATAACTAAGCTATATCCAAATAAATTCTCGGTTGAATCAAATGAAAACTTCACCATAGTGAGATTAACCATGAATATAAAAGAGAGATATCGAGCATATATCTCCGATCCAGTATTAACACTCATTAGAAATAATGGCACAGTAATTATGGTGACAGCCGGCCCTAACGGGCTTGGATATTTTACAGATAGAATAACTCCTAATAGACCTTACGAGATTGTAGTTAAACTTAATGGAGCCATTTCATATATTGATCCTCAGTCGAGCTACATTCCGCTAGAAATAATAAGTGTCACAAAATCTTGACGATCATTATTTATCATAATGCTCAATAGCTGCTTTACACATAGAGAACAAAAGTCCATACCGATCCTTCGATTTTATAAATGCAGAAGTAAGCAAGACCCCATCTACACCTAAATCAAAAGCTTTTGAAACATCAGTTTCATCAGATATTCCGGCACCACATAGTACAGGAAGATTTATAGACAATTCCTTTACCATTTCAATAGTCTTTGTAATGATTTCGGGTTTCGCCTTTGATACGCTGATACCTGTTCCTATTAACTCTGGTGATTCGATTGCTAAAAAATCTGGCCTAAGAACTGCTCCAGCGACTGAGGAGGAAGGTGTGTCGGTGCAAAGAATAGAGACCATTTCCATTGCTCTAAGATCTCCTATAATCTTTGCAGCATCCGTTAGCAATAGTTTCTTTTCTGAGTGATTTAGTAAACTACCAACGCCACCTGCCTCTTTAACGGCGTATGCAGTAATATGCCCCGTATAATTCCCCGGATCTTCAGCATCGACATGCTGAGCCAAAACTGGAATCTTTGTCTTTCTTGATATTCTATATATGTCTGTTGGCTGAGCCGCAACTGCAATCGTTACACCAGTATCTCTGCTCACTTGCTCGGCTATTAATGCCAAGTTTTCAGCTTGCTGACCAGTCGTTTCCTTGTGACTCTTAAAATTTAGTATGATTAACGGTGTCTTGAGTTTCATAACCGCTATCACGATTCATAAATAATAATTCTCTTTAAAATAACTTCTTCGTCTCACATTATACAGTAGAGTAGAAACATTTTAATATGGTAGAAAATAGTTATCAGAGTGATTATGAATCAACGAACATTAGTTAATCCATTCATACCTCATAATGAAGAGGAAATTGCTGAAATGATGCAGACCATAGGAATTAAGTCGTTAGAAGAGCTTTTTAGCGATATTCCCAGGGAATACATTATTACTGAAGAACCAGAGTTTGAAGGACCATTGTCTGAGAAGGAGATGATAAATCAAATCTTTAGAATAGCTTCCAAAAATTTGACTTTTCCAAAGCTGCAACTACACATTGGCCAAGGCGCATATCTTAGGTACGTCCCAGCAGCGGTCAAAGAAGTATTGCGAAGAAGTGAATTCCTAACTTCTTATACACCGTATCAACCTGAAGCATCACAAGGCATCCTTACAGCTCTTTTTGAATATCAAAGCCTGATGGCTGAGCTGCTCGGACTGGAGATTGTTAACTCTTCGATGTATGATTGGTCCACTGCACTGGGCGAGGCTTGCAGGATGACCATTAGATTAACCGGGAAAAAGAAGATTTTAGTCGGAAGATATACTTTCAAGCAGAGGTTAGAGACACTCTCTACTTATATTGAGCCTATAAGTGGCGTTGTTAGAGAAATAGGATATACTCCGGATGGGAGGCTCAACATTGACGAGCTAGAACAAAATTTGAACGACACCGCAGCACTGTATGTTGAGTATCCTAATAGTTTGGGATTCATAACACAAAATCTTGATGAGTTGGCAGATATTGTACATCGTAAAGGTGCATATTTAATTACAGGTGTTGAACCAACAGTTTTAGGAATTATTAAATCACCTGGAGAGCTTGGAGCAGATATTGCAGTAGGCGAGGGACAGTCGCTCGGACTTCCATTATCATTTGGAGGACCGTCGCTCGGAATCTTCGCATGTAGGGACGATCCGAAAATGCTTAGGAATATGCCTGGAAGATTAATAGGGATGACTGAAGATGTCCAAGGAACAAGGAGATGTTTCACGATGGTTCTCCAGACTAGAGAGCAACATATCAAGAGAGAAAAAGCTACATCGAATATCTGCACCAATCAAGCATTAATGGCCATTGGAGTAGCTGCTTATTTGGCATTATTAGGAAAAAAAGGATTGAGAGAGCTAGCCGAGTATATCTTTGCATTGACTGATTACGCGATTAAAAGATTCTCTGAGCTTGATTTTGTTAAGGTTCCTCTCGCTGGTCTCCCACATTACCAAGAATTTGCCTACACAGTTAGAGGATTAGCGGCCCATGAAGTACTTAGTAAACTGCTGAAAAAGGGGATAGTTGGTGGATTTAATATTAGTGAGATTTATCCAGAATTCCGAGAGGCCATAGTTACTTGTTTCACAGAAGTTCATGATAATAAATCTGTGGAGAACTACGTCGCCGCGCTTAGTGAGGTGTTGCCAAAATGAATAATGAGTTTAGACAGGCAAGATGGGCTGAACCACTACTGTTTGAGATTACTAGGAAAAATGCAGGGAATTATAGCACGGTGAGTTGGAACGACATTCTAATTAGTTCTAAAAATAGGGCAATCAGCAATCTTCCTAAAAACCTATTGAGGGGCACATTTAACCTTCCTGAGGTCTCTGAGGTGGAAGTAATTCGTCATTTCACCAGACTCAGTCAAATGAATTACAGTGTCTCAACTGGTTTTTATCCGCTTGGAAGCTGTACGATGAAGTATAATCCAGTGGGAAATGAAGAGGCTGTTACGATTAATGAATTAATGAATGCTCATCCATTACAGGATCCATCAACTGTTCAGGGATGCCTTGAAATACTCTATAGGTTGGAGAAAATGCTCTGCTCAGTAACTGGGATGGATAGATTTTCATTTGCTCCTGCAGCTGGCGCACACGGTGAATTTGCAGGATGCCTCATAATGAGAAAATATCATCTTGATAAGGGAGAAAAACGTAGCGTAGTCATTGTTCCAGACTCTGCGCACGGCACAAATCCAGCTTCAGCCTCAATGGCTGGATTTGAGGTTGAAGAAGTAGAGTCCGATGAGCATGGATTGGTCAATGTTGAGAGGCTGAAAGAGATGATGGGCGAGGACGTAGCTGGATTAATGTTAACAAATCCAAATACACTGGGACTATTTGAAAGAAGGATTAAGGAGATAGTTGAGATTGTCCGTTCCTATGACGGGCTACTCTACTATGATGGAGCAAATCTTAATGCAATAGCAGGGATAGCCAGGCCTGGAGACATGGGATTTGATATCGTTCACCTAAATCTCCATAAAACATTTTCAACGCCTCACGGCGGCGGAGGCCCTGGGTCAGGACCAGTCGGCGTAAAAGACAGATTAATAAAGTATTTACCTCCGCCCTTAATATCATATTCTCCCGAAAGAGGTTACTACTTTGAGCCAGAAGGCAAGGAATCAATAGGCCGAATCAGAGCATTTCACGGAAACTTCCTAGTATGCGTAAAGGCATACGCTTATTTGCTAAGACTTGGATGGAGGGGTCTTAAGGAGGCATCCGAAATAGCTGTACTAACCTCCAATTACCTTCTCTCAAAGATAAAAACCATTGAGAAAGTAACATTGCCCTATGACTCATCCGTTCCGAGGAAGCATGAATTTGTGATTAGTCTTAAAAAATTGCTGAAGGAAACGAGCGTCTCCGCCAAGGATGTTGCTAAAAGATTATTAGATTATGGTTTCCACGCACCTACGATCTATTTTCCATTAATAGTCGAAGAGGCCTTCATGATTGAGCCAACCGAGACAGAACCCAAGAGAGAACTCGACAGATATGCGGACACTTTGAGAAAAATTATAAATGAGGCATATACTTCTGCAGAAAATGTAAAGAATGCACCTCAAAACACTTCTGTCAAAAGAGTAGACGAGGTAAAGGCAAATCATCCCCGCACACTTATACTTAGCTGGAAAATCTATACTAAGAAGATAGGCGTCAGTAATAATGGAGATGCCTAGCTATGACCTTGAGAGAACCTGTATTATTTCCAATTCATGAAAAATCGGCTAAAGAGATAAGCGAATTTGAAGGATGGCGCACGCCTCTCTTTTACAGATCATTAAAAGATGAACACTATGCTGTTAGAAACCATGTAGGTGTCTTTGACGTAAGTCACATGAAGCGATCTTTAATTCGTGGAGCAGGAGCAGCAAAGTACCTCTCTGAAATCTTAACTGTTGATGCATCCCGACTTAAAATAGGAAAAATGAAGTATTGCTTATTATTAAATGAGAAGGCCGGCATCATTGATGACGGCACGGTTTTAAGGACAGGTGATGATGAATATCTTCTGACTACTAATGCTGCTACTGATTTAAAGGTTCATAATTGGATTAGGAGTTTTGCGCCGTCAACGGTGAATATTGAGGACGTTACAGATAGCACGGTACTGCTAGCTATACAGGGTCCAAGAGCCATAGAATTAGTACCTAAGTTGCTTAACTACGATGTTAGTGGACTTAAGTGGTTTACTGGAACATTCTTAAAACACGTAGGAATCGATATCATAGTTACGAGAAGTGGATATACAGGTGAAGACGGGTTCGAGCTACTGATAAAGTCTGGTAATTATCAAGAGGCTGGAAAAATATGGAATAACATAATATCTCTCGGCGCTGTTCCATGCGGTCTAGCTGCCCGAGATATTCTGAGACTGGAGGCGAGTTATCCACTATCACAAGTCGATTTTGATGACTCTACCACGCCAGTTGAGGCACGACTAGAGTGGGCAATACAGCTTGAGGGACATGAATTCGTAGGTAAAAAGGCGTTTGAAGAAATACTTCGAACATCTCCCATGAGATTCTTAGTAGGCATAGAACTTGAAGAACCCGGAGTACCAAGGAGAGGCATGGAAGTATTTGATGACACAAAAAAAGTCGGATACATAACTAGTGGAAACTTATCACCAACACTGAAAAAAGGGATAGCCCTAGGATATGTTACCAGCAAAGTTGCTGAGAAAGATCATGTAATTAAAGTGAAAATAAAAGATGAGTACAGGGAAGCCAGGATAAAGCTTGGACCATTTATAAGCCTAAAAATACCAAGGTAGCGTTCTTGAATAAAGAAGGTGAAATCTTACATAAAATTCTTCATAAAGTTGGATACGAAAAAAGAGGGGAGTTAGAGAAGAGGATTAATCAACTTATTAATGAAAATCCAAGACTGTCAAGGCTCGGTGCTCTCTACCTAATCGGCGAAGAGCTCGGAATATTTGAACAGGTTGATTCTGTAGAATATACTGTGCCGATCGCTAAGCTTGTTGGGGGACTAAACAACGTTAATGTTCGCTGCAGAGTAATAGGAAAGAGAGGCCCATTCAAGACAGATAAGACTGAGTATGCATACTTGAGACTTGGGGATAACTCTGGTGTAATCTCAGCAATAGCTTGGAATGAAGCACTAAAAAAGATAAAAGAAATGAATGTTGATGTAGGAGATGTAGTAATTATCAAAGATGCTTATACGAGGGAAAGCATAAATGGAAAGACAGAGCTTCACTTAAATAAGACCACAGTCATTAAGAAGGACGAAGACTCAGATATTCAATCATTAGAAGCCTTTTTCAAAGAAGAATTGCCTTCAAACGAAAAAGAGTTTGAAGTAGACGTCAAGGCAAAAATATTGGGCCTCTCCGACGAACTCTCGATTTATTATCGAGGGGAAAAAATACCCTTGAGGGAAGCTTTACTATTGGTTACCGATAGATTAATCAGCACGACAGCATGGAGGGGTCAAGTTGAACTCTTCAAAGATGCATCACCGGGACAAACGGCATTAATTGCAGCTGCTAAGTACCAAAATAAAAAATTAATTATGACTTCTAAAACGTGTATAAAGTTCATTACTGACACACCCGAAGATGCCATACCTCCACTAGAGATAATTATCCTTGATAAATTAAATTTGAAGGACGAAGACTATATTTACATTGCCGCTTGTTCTAATTATATCCTTTTTGTTAAACACCCCGACATTCAATTAGGACGGAGCTACATCGTAAAGAAATACGAACTAATCTACAGTAATAAAAGATGGTTGTTAATTCCGCAAGAACTGATTGAAATACAGAAAAACTCAGCAGGGGGCGTCCAGCCTATTTATTCATTAAGCAGTCATTCAGATGATTTAACATATGTTTGCGTCGAAGGACGAGTCGAGTCGAAGACACCTCTAGCCTCCAAACAATTAAAAAACGGAGAAGAATTAGAGACTCTTAATTTTTGGCTAACAGATGGTGTTACAAATATTTATTGTAGGGCCTTTGGTAAAAGCGCATCCATAATTAATTATACACCAGAGAAATCTTTAATTCGACTTAAATGGGCCAGGGTAAGAAAGACCAAGTTCGGTTATATAGAATTAATTGTGGATGATGCATCAAATATAGAGCTTATTAGGGAAGGTTAACATCAGTAGAATCCTTTACATTTTTTACTGAGAAGTCGCCAAACTCCTGTGTGTCTTTTACTGTACGTTCTGTCTCAGGACTATATCTATATCCACTTAGTATCGAAGCTTGAGCACCTAGGTTGCGGAGCTCTAATACCCTCAAGGGCGGCCCAATGCTTATTCCTTTATTCCTTATAATTTCAAAGGTATAGATCGTAGAGTCGGCGGGTGACCATCGCATCTTTCTTACATATAGAGTTCTTATTAGGCGTCCTCCAACTCTGACGAGACCAATGACGATTACTCCTGATGAGAGATATTCTTCGTATCCAAATCTGCTGAGCTTATTTGAGCCTGTCGGTATATCGCATGTGATCACTGTGGTAGCGCCTATTCTTTCCTCTAAGAATAAAATTATCTCGCGAATATATTCGCGAACAGCGAATTCATCCCCTGCGCCAAATGCCATCGCCGAGATCGGGTCTAACACAATTCTAGAGACCTTTCCCCCTCTTGTCATTTTGACGATTGTGTCGATGTATGCTTTGCTATCTTTCCTGTATTTTCCTAAATCTTCAGAGTATATTCTTATCTCAAATGGGTAGAAGTGTCCTGCCTTGTAATAGCTCCAAAAATCCCACCCAAGCGTTAAGGCCCCATCAAGCACTGCGGATATTCTCTCGTCTAATGAGACATAAGCTACGTCTTCACCCTTTTGAAGACCATCCATCAAAAATTGCAAGCTCATTATTGTTTTGCCTACTCCTGTCTCGCCTGTAATTAGGTATGTCTTGCCACGTATAAAGCCGCCTCCTAGTATTCTGTCAAGCATCGGTATACCTGTAGAGACTCGTTCGATCAGCATTACATTAATACCATGCATAAGGATTATTTAAGTAAAACCTTAATTCACTATCCAAATAAGCTACCGAAGCCTGCAAGAGCATTTTCATCCTCTTCTTTGAGCTTTTTTAATACCTCCCCTTTTTCCTGCTCTTCAATCTCTTTGCCGGCTTCGCCAATGATCTCTTTTATGCGTTTGAGTTGTTCCTCAGTGCCTATAACTCTTATATAGTAGCCATCTTTACCCGTTAACAGTTTGGCGTCTTTGAATACTAGATTTGCCTTTGAGGCTACCTCATCACTCATCAATGCCTGTCTTATCGTTTCTAATTTTTCTCCTGCGATCAAGTAAATTTGTTGGTTCTCCATTGGTATCCATCTTAATGTATAATAAGACTACTATATTAACACATTCAATGAGTAAAATTTATTCTCTGGGAACAAAAAAATATTTTTGGCCGAGGGCATTGAGTCAAAAAAGCGATTCTCCTATCATCAGGAAATTAAACGAGTTGGGAATGGAGCCTGGAATAATATATGAAACAATAATCACATCGGTAGATCGTAATTGCAACCCTCATTCTGCTGCGATGGGAATAATACTTGAAGAAAATGAAGATTCTGTACTGATTAAAATAAGGGCTTATCCGTCATCAAAGACGGGGCAGAATCTTTTAATTAACGGCCTCGGAGTCGTGAACATCACTGATCCTGAATTACTTATTAGGGTAGCGTTAGACATGCCTCCAGAAATTGTGTACGTCAAGTCATCCTGCATCGGTGTACCTCGAATAAGCAATGCTGCTGCTTGGATAGAGTTCAAGGTCATAAATATCTCTAAGAAAAACGAGATAATTGAGTTTATATGTTTACCGCTAAATGTTGATTATTTTGAGGTGAAGCCAAAGCCCTATACGAGGGCAGTTTATGCTCTGCTAGAGGCTATAATTCATGCATCAAAAATCAGAGCATACAAAGAACTTGGAGATTTGCATAAGGTCTCCGAACTACAAGACCTGATAAATATGAATTTAAAAGTTGTTGAAAAAGTAGCGTCTAAATCGAGATATGAATTGATAGTAAATGAAATCAAGAAGAGGTATTTTTAGATTTAACGACACTATCTCTCAAGATGAATAGAATATCTATCAAGAGTACTGATAATATTAGCAAGTAGCTTATTGGATAGTAGCGCTCATCTTTTAAAATGAGCGCTAAGTACCCGAGACCAGTCCAGTAAGGGATTTTTATGCCTGTCCACTTACCAATTATCTGTTCTGGAGGTATTGGTGACCAAGGATCGGGATCTCTGTTTGCGTCTCCCTTTGTGATTATCCCGGCTGGGGTCTTAGCTATAGCTCTGTGAATTATCGGCGCCTCGTATCCCCATAACTTATAGACGATTACGTCTCCATTGTCCGGAGATGCAACTATTGAGTCATAGTCGACGCCCGTTATTACAAGGATATCGCCGACCTCTATGGTGGGCCTCATGCTTCCCGATTTTACAACCACTAATGGTGAAGGAGTGCCTAAGAGCATACTTATCAGCAAGAACAACATCAGTGCGAGAAAGATAGTCGTTCCCAGCAATAATAAGTTCTTAAATATTCCTTTATAGATACTCATACGTTTTTCTTGACCGGTTTCGGATGACGTTTCTTCCAATCTACACTCCGACCTCCAAGAACTGGACTTCTCCTAGTAGGTTTAACCTTGAAGGACCTGATGACGCTAAAGATGGAAACAGCGCCTAATGATGCCGAGGCCATCAGAGAAAGCATTAATCCAAAAGGACTAGATCTGCTCGTTACCAGAACCTTAGGCTCTACGTTATCAACAGATATCACATATGAATGCCTTGCATCATCAACACTATATTCTACGATATAATCACCCTTTGCAAGCGAGACTAAGATTTTCCCATCCATGTCTGTCTCTCCAGATGTTATCAATTTATTGTCTCGTCTAAACTCAACGTTTATTCCTGACATTGGATTCTCAGCCAAGTCGATTATGTAAAGTGAGAATTCATAAACATCGGTAGGCATGCTTAACTTTGTAGGTCCATTATGCTGAACCAACTTCTCGGCAACCTTGACTCCCTGATACTCTATCCAGACATTGTAGTTTGAGGATGGCAACTTGTATTGAAAGACCCCATCCTTAATATCTCCTACAAATACTTCCAGTCCGTCTTTTTCAAAATGTATAAGGGCTCTTTCAAGTGGTTCATCACCCCTCTCAGTAACTTTATAAGAATTCACCAGCATCGGGTATACCTTCGAAACTATTTCAATCGTTTGTCCATTTCTATCGATTTTATGAGCATCCTCATAAACATTTAAACCCAAATACTTCACCTTAATATTCATTGTTCCATTCGGCACCAGCATAGCCTCGATTATTCCTTTTTCATTAAGCTTGCCGACCAATTGATAATCACCAGCGATTCCCTCAAGCTCAGCGTTTGCTAGTGGCTCCTTTTCGCCGTCCACAACCTTAATAATAATTTGGTATACGCCTGTCCCAGATATGGTTAGAGTGGTTCTTGTCGGTGATAAATCATTTGGACCTGAATAAACTTTTATTCCCTTGTAATAAATAGTTGTAAAGACCCGCGAGAGGGGTACATTTTCAAACTCAGCCTCTCCGTTATCATTAGTTATTTTAGTACTTTTATATTGACCAATCGATAATAAAATACTTGCACCAACAAGTTTATTATCGCCTGAATAATCTAAAGCAATAATTTTAACGTTTGATACAGATGCAATAATGTCTAATTTTGATTCGTCAATTGACCTTTTTTCTATGTTTCCTTCGGCTACTAATTCTCCCATATAGAAGAATTGATAACTATACTTTATACGTAATAGTCCCTTTACGATGGTCGAGTCTTCCTTAATATCGACCTCGCCAATCTTTTCACCATCCTGAAGCATCAAGATTAGTTTTCCACTTAGAGTCCTATTATCTAATGAAAGTGCAGTAATTTTTACCTGTTTTGCATCTGGGGCTATTGTTATTATTGATTGGTGTTGTGGAGCATCTATACTTCCAGCACCGACAACATCAGAATTAATTACCAATTCATATTCATACTTAACTAAAGGGTGATCGCGATAAATTGCTGCTCCTTCAGAGATTTTCTTCTCTACTTGATATTTACCAAACTTAATTCTCAGAGAGATATCTTCTTTCATATCTTTGAGCTTGCCGAATAGGTCTGCAGTTGATACTTTAATGCTGAAATCTCCAATTGAGGCAATAATAGAGATTGCGCCTATATCGCTCTCCTTAATAACCCCGCTGTATATCTCGGAGCCTTCAAAAAAGACTTTAAGTACGTAGTCGCGATTTTCATAAACTATTCCGAAGTTTAATATGCCATCATTTGTAGTTGCCTCAGCATAGGTGCGGCCATCATAAATCAGTCTGCCTGTATAAGTAAATCCTGCCGCCGTGTTTCCAGACTTACTCTTGATGTTTACGATTAAGGTTTTCAATTGAAGACTTACATCAATTACTCTATTTCTGTTCAATGTAAAGGAATCAGATTTGTAGATCTCTTCTGACTTATACTCAACCGTATATATGTATGTTCCCTGCGGAAGCAACTTGAAAGTAGCATTCCCATCAGTACCTGATATAAGTGTCGCAAAAGGAGTCCCAGTCACTTCTCCTCTCCATAGTTTAACCGTCGCTCCCTTAACTGGTTGCAGCGAGCTGTCTCGTAATCGAAGTGTAAGCCTGTAGAGATTTAGCGTTACTACATATTCATATTCATCTGTAAGTGTTATGTCTTGACTGCTAGTCACAGCGACTTTATCTTCATACTTAATTGTCAGGTGGTATGTAGTTCCGTTTGGAAGATTCTCAAAAACAACATATCCATTGCTATCCGTAACCTTTCTCTTATCTACATCTGGGTCTGTCTCGGTTGAAGTTATGTTTACCTTTGCGTTTGGCACTGGATCAAGCTTCTCCGAAGACATTACTCTAATTTTCAAATTAAATACTCCCACACGGATTGTCTTAGGAGAACTAGGAGAGGAGTAATTCCAATCATCTATATAACCAACCTCTCTATTCAGATATAACGCCTTCAAGATGTATGACTCATTTTTCAACGCTGTTAAAGATACTTTACCACTAGAGTCAGACGTACCTTCAGCTTCTACCTCATTATTAGTTTTATTTATAAGCTGAACCTTCACTCCTTTCAGTGGCGAGCCATGATAATTCTGGACCGTTATTTGGAAAGTTGTGTCCGCGAGAACAGGTATTGAAGTGAATTGAAAAATAATAACTAGTAGAAAGAAGGAGGTGATTAGCATTGTTGCTGAGGTTATTTTCATTTATAGAAAAAACATAATCAGGAGGCTTTAAGCATTATCATTCAATAGAAATTGGGTACTATGAGCATTTCTATTCATCTTAAATAGGAATAGCGATGTTTTTCAGCGGCCGCTTACTGTTTCTAGCGTCCATCTTACTGAGTTTATGAGGTCTCTAAGCCGTGCATCATCTCTATAATTTTTTACCAAGATTTCTGATACTCTATCACCATCAAATACCACTTCATATTTAACCATTTTTTCTCTATCTAGCTCGCCTGACCTAACTCTCTCTTCGTCATCCCTAGTCATCGCTTCGAGCACCTTACGCAATAGAAAAGAAGAAAATGGCTTGTCGTCTCTTCTCAGCTCCAAGTCCGGGCTAATCTGGAATCTAGCCTCGTCTTTGGTGTAGGTAAGCGTGGCTAGGACAGCACCATTACGGCTTCTAATTACTTTAATCGAGGGCTTCTCTAAAATCGGCTTGGCCTGAGGTGCTTGTTCAGGCTTCCTCGAGACCAGAGAGTCGGCTCTCTTAAAACTCGCACCGGCCAACAACTCATCAATGTAGGAGGTTATTTTCCTAATCATCTCAATTTCCTGATTAAGTTCTGCGATTTTTCGCTCTAGCCATGCCTTGACCTCCGCTAACGCTTTTGTCTCTTCCTCTGGTAATTCCTCCTCACTCACGTTGGTTCTACCTCCTCTCTGGGCTGAATAGTCTTGAGCTGAGACTTATACATCTCAATGACTTCGTCAACTGTGGTAGCATCTTCAGGCGACTTATCAAACCTGTACCTACCAGTGAATCTTGGAAATCTAATTGCAAGCCCAGCGTCTTTATTTATTTTTCCAAATGCAGCGGTATGTACAGGACTCAACGTGATCTCATCGCCCACTATTTCTAATACGAGCCTAGGCGTAACCCACACGTCTGGCTCCATAACTGAGTCTACTCTCGGAGGCTTGTGTGGGATAATCATCTGTTTTAGCATCTCTGTAAGCTTATCAAGATCCTCATCTTTAAATCCAGTCCCGACCTTACAAATCGACCTGAAGACGTCTGCGTCTTTATCATAAGCCGCTACTAAAACTGTTCCGAATTTTCCACTCCTCTTACCTTTACCATAAAATGCCCCAATCACGACTAGGTCGAGCGTATCGGTGAGCTTAGAGACATAGCTTCGCTTATACTTTATCCATAGCCAACCCCTAGCGCCAGCCATGTAAACTGATCTCGGAGAAATATCTTTGACGATGACCCCTTCGCAGCCGTCCTCGACAGCTTTAAGCATGTATTTATCAAGCGTTTCGCAATCACTCACCTCGATTGCTCTCGTCAAGGACATATCTTCGCTCTGATCAATAATCTCGCCGAGCATAGATCGTCTCTCTAATAATGGTCTATCAATGAGTTCATCTCCATCGATTAATAACGCATCAAAAAAGAAGAGCGATACAGGATAGAGTTCTGCCGCCTTCTCAATTTCATATTTTCTTCTTCTGTGCATCAATTCTTGGAAGGGAAGCATATCACCAGTATCAGGATCAACAGCGACCGCCTCACACTCAACGATCGCTTGTCTGGCCCTTATCCGAGACCTGCACCTCTCAATTACATCTGGAAACTGATACGTAATGTTTTCCTGTCTCCTAGAAAAGATTAATATTTCACCATTATTTTTATGGATCTGCATTCTCTCTCCATCATACTTATACTCAGCTAGACCTCTTCCACCCAATTTTTCTAAAATCTCCTTGCTGCTGGACAATCTCTCTGCCAGCATTGGGCGAGCAGGCCTTCCTATCGCTAGCCTAATTGTTCGGACACCTACTAGTCCAGCCCTCTTGGCCTCCCGTACAACTATTCCTATGTCTGAAGAAATGTTATAAGCCCTCTCAAAGATTTCTCTTGTTTCTTTTGACCCCCCGAATAGTGCCGAGACGGCGTCAATAATAGTCATATCAGCGACGCCGAGCCGCATCTTTCCAGTCAATAGTCTAATAATATATTTTGCCTCCTTCGGCTGAGCCTGGGCAAGCAGCCCAGAAAGAATCTTTATTTTGTTTTCAACTGCTCCCTCACCACTGATCCTAGCTACTTTATCCAACTTATTATAAACTTCCAATACAGTTAAGGGCTGATTAAACAAAACTAACTGGGATTTTTTATGAGAGAGTAACTCCTCGGCAACTTGTCCTAAGTCCCCAACTTTATTGAGGAGGTTCTCGATCTTTGTTTCTTCTACCCCCGTGACGGCTTTTATTGCCCTTATCGCGAGCTTCTCAGCCACTCCAAGCTCGATGCCTACGTATGCTGGATATAGAATACCCAGTGTTAAATATGCAATTTTATCAACTTCCTTCTCGTCGGCTTCGTTGAATAGTTGTATCAGAATATCACGCATCTCAAGTCTCTTAGTAGTTGACTCTAACTGTTCGTAATATTCCACAAGCTTTGAGAAATCCATTCTCCCCTACCTATGATTAGTACTTGCTAACCTTTAAGCTAATCCCTAACATTCATGAAAAGACACTACTGTTAGATTGGCTAAAGATTACCCTTGCACCTTTGTTCTCAGCAGTCGTAATATATACCTCTAAATTAGGCATCAGATCTTTCACGAGCCGCAGAAAACTCCGAGCATCATCAGGCTTATCAGTAAATCCATAAATAGTAGGCCCCCAACTGGACTGCCCCACACCGTATAATCCGGCATCAAGCATCAATTCTGCAAGCTCAGCTGAATCAGGGTTGAAGATTCCTCCCTGAATACTTTCAAACTCGCTACCTACAAGTCTCTGAACTGATTCAACACCTTTTCCAAAAAGCTCTATATTATGTTCAATTATGCCAGGAAGGACTTTACTCATAACGCAAGAGTGAATATTCTTTACTGTCTCTTCAGAATATTTTATCTTTGAGAGAATATCATCCTCTAAAAGTCCAGAAAGTCCCCTCCTTTTATCTGGAATCGATAGTATGATAAGCCAGTCTTCAGGAAAATTAAGTCTCATTATCGGCTGCAGATAGCTATTCTTACGTTGACCGAGACTAATTATGAATCCTCCATTCCTAAATGCCTCTATACCGATCCATGAGTACTTACCTCTATTTGTTCGAGCTGCTATCTCCTCAATGCTCATTCTAATTTCGGCCAAAATCGAGATTGCCGTTGCCGCTGAGAGAATGATCTGTGTACCCGATCCTAGTCCCACATGTCTAGGAGGGTATTCGATGAATTCTAGGTTAACTCCAACGCTTACATTCAGATCAGAGTAAAATTTTCTCACTACTAACTCTAATTCGTTTTCAAAATTACCTGCTATACGAAGACCAGATGCCTCAATGGTCTCTGCAAATAATATGGTTCTAGGCTCCTTAATAGCTAGGCCGATTCCCTGCCAAGGTCTCTGATTATTGCCATCTGTCAGAAGACCCAGGTGGAGCCTAGAGGGAGCAGTAATCTCTACACGCATGCCCTTCAACAACATCATTACCTTATTTATTAATAAATAATGGGCCAACTAATTATATATCTCGATAACTACATGAATTGAATAGAAAATGGGTGAGTCAACTACTAAAAGAATTAATTACTTTGCGTATGACGTCCTTCTTAATCCGGACCAGATGCGCCTAGTTATAAAGAGTTGGCATAAATGTTTTCCGGCATGGCTGCCGAATTATAGACTCGTATTTGATTCTTATTCAGTTTCGTGGAGAGGAGGAGTGGCCGGGTTGAAAGAAGATGAAGGAACAACTGTTTATGGAGTTGTATATGTGATAGATGAGCAACAATTGTATGTTATTGATAAATTCGAGGGACTAGCCAATCTGCGAATGAGGATAAAAGTTACTGTTAAAAGCGATTATGGAGAGCATAACGCATATACACATGTATCATCAAACCCGAGAGGACATGTACCCCCAACTAAGCAGTATCTTTCTCTTATGACAAAAGGGCTTAGACAAGTCGGATATGGCGATAAAGTAATCATGAACATTATCAATGAGGCGGCTAAACGCTAGCCTAGATCTTTCGCCTGAATATACGTTCGCCAAACCCATAAAATACTAGTTATGAAGTTTATTGCAAATGCTACTAATGCAGCAAAAAAATATGAGATTAGATAGTGCATCAAAAATACCTCTGTAAATAAAGCGAATAATCCAATATTAACTAATATGCTCGCAATCCTAGAAACGTGAAACTTGACTAGTCTACTCATGAAACTTCCTCCCAAATTTTTTGATTTTCTAAAGGTCCAATTATCATTGATGTAGAAATTTAATAATACTGACAATTCTGTGGCTACTACTACAGCGACTATCTCATTGGAGCGCAGAAAATCTATTAGTATATATAATACAGCTTCAGCAAAGACCAGACATGAAATTCCTACTACTACAAATTGAATAGATGTGAGTGATAACCCAGATTTAATTATAAATATGATGAGGTTTTTTATTCTATTTGTATTCATGGATTCTCTTCTCAGACATGAAATTCCTACTACTACAAATTGAATAGATGTGAGTGATAACCCAGATTTAATTATAAATATGATGAGGTTTTTTATTCTATTTGTATTCATGGATTCTCTTCTCGAAATTATTTATCTGGATTATATAAACTCCTAAGTACAGACAGATCTCTTGAATAGTCTCCCCTTTCATCTTCTGGTGTTTCAATGATCATTGGTAGATTTTTAATGAATTTTTGATTGATAATGTTCTTGAATCCTTTCTCTCCTATATGCCCCATTCCTATATGCTCATGTCTATCAAGATGGCTGCCTAATCCACCTGCCGAATCGTTTAGATGAACTACCTTTAACATCTTTAGACCTATGATGGAGTCAAAGTCATTGAGGGTATTCGATATTCCTTCTTCAGTCTTAACGTCGTATCCAGCGGCAAATAGATGACAAGTATCTAGACAAATTCCCACTCTATCTATATGAGAAATTTTATCGAGAATCCGCCTTATGTCTTCAAACCTCGACCCGACGCTATTTTTTTGACCAGCCATGTTTTCTAGTAGAAGCATGCATCTTGGATTAGCTTTCTCAATAGATGTATCAACTGCTCTAGCAACCTGCATAATTCCCACATCTATTCCTTTACCGAGATGACTTCCTATGTGACTCACTAGGTAATCTATCTCTAACTGATCGCATCTTTTTAACTCCTCAATTAATGACCTTAATGATAACTGCCATGAAGACTTGTTTGGAGAGGCGATATTTGGTAAATATGGCATGTGAGCTACTACGACATCAAAACTTGCCTTTCTTCTCTTATCTTTAAACTTCTCGATCTCCTCTTTTTTTAACTTTGCTGCTTTCCATCCACGTGGGTTGCGGGTAAATATCTGGAAAGTGGTGCAGGACAACTGAAGAGCCCTATCGACTGAAAGATCTATTGAGCCAGAAATAGATACATGAGCACCTAGCAGCAAATCATTAATTAATTAATAAGAGCATCTGTTTAAGTCTTATGTTGTTTTAATATTTACTAGGTAAAGATATTTTTATATTGAGGCTAATGCGATATAGTCATCGGTGAGCATATAATGGCGTTAGCTGGTCAGCCAGTGATAATACTCAAGGAGGGAACAAGCAGGAGCAGAGGAAGAACTGCACAGCGAAATAATATCGCTGCTGCAAAGATAATCGCCGATATGGTCAAGACCACCTTGGGACCAAAGGGGATGGATAAGCTTCTCGTGGATTCTATCGGAGACGTAATAGTGACAAATGACGGCGCAACAATACTTGAGAAGATGGATGTCGAACACCCAGCGGCTAAAATGATAATAGAGGTAGCTAAGACGCAGGATAAGACTGTGGGCGATGGGACGACTACTGCAGTAATTATTGCAGGTGAACTATTAAGACGTGCAGAAGAACTAGTAGAGCAGAAGATACATCCAAGTACAATAATCTCAGGATACAAAAAAGCAATGGAGTTGGCAGTGAATAAGTTAAACAGTCTCGCCAAGAACGTCAGCCTTAACGATGTTGAGACTCTTAAGAAGATGGTTAGGACATGCCTTGGAAGCAAATCACTAGGGTTTGCGACTGATTATCTAGCACAGCTTGCGATAGATGCTGTCAGCGCGGTTGTAAGGGAGGTCAATGGTAAAAAGAAAGCAGATAAAGACGATATCCAGATTGTTAAGAAGATAGGTAAAAGCCTTCTCGAATCACAGCTCGTCAAAGGAGTGATTGTTGATAAAGAAGTTGTGCATGCGGCGATGCCTAAGAGGGTCGTCAACGCGAAAATAGCACTTCTTGATGCACCCTTTGAAATCGAGAAGACAGAATTCTCTGCAGAGATTAGGATCCGGGACCCGCTAAAGATTAAGGAGTTCCTTGATGAGGAGACGAGGATTCTTAAAGAAATGGTCGACAAAGTTGTGAAGGTGGGCGCTAATGTAGTGTTCTGCCAAAAGGGCATAGATGATGCCGCGCAGTTCTTCTTAGCGAAGGCCGGAATATTAGCCGTGAGGAGAGTAAAGAGAAGCGATATGGAGAAACTTGAGAAGGCTACGGGTGGCAGAATAGTTACTAATTTCGAGGATCTAAGCGAAAAAGATTTAGGGCAAGCCGGTCTGGTCGAGGAAAGAAAGATAGGAGAGGACAGGATGGTGTTTGTTGAGGATTGCAAGAATCCGAAGGCAGTGGCCATACTCATTAGAGCAGGGCTTGAGAGACAACTCGACGAGGCCGAGAGAGCCCTTAACGACGCCATAATGAACATGATAAACATCGTCGAGGAGAGCAAAGTTGTACCGGGCGGTGGAGCAATAGAGGCCGAGCTTGCCAAAATAATTAGGGCTGAGGCCTCCAAGTATCCAGGAAAGGAGCAGCTAGCAATGCTTGCTTATGCCGAAGCTTTGGAGATTGTTCCTAAGACTCTAGCCGAAAATTCGGGCCTAGACCCAGTTGACATCATGTCGTCGCTAAGAAATAAGCATGCCGAAGATGGTATGACATTTGGAATAAACATATTCACCGGCAAGGTCGAAGACATGTACTCGCTTGGAGTAATTGAGCCCATCAGAGTCAAGGCCCAGGCATTAAAATCAAGCTTCGAAGCGACAGCCATGATACTTAGAATTGACGATGTCATAGCAGCATCAAAGAAGAAAGAAGAAAAGAAGCCTAGTCCAGGAGGAGAAACTCCTGAACTAGACTAGAGCATTTTTAAAATATTCCATTTTTTTACATCTATAAAAACATTCATATTTTGATGAGTGATGGTTATTTAGTAGCTCCGGTAGTATAGCCCGGACAAGTATACTGGCCTTTCGAGCCAGTGACCCGGGTTCAAATCCCGGCCGGAGCATTACATTACCTATTGGGTTAATAGTTAGAAGGTTAGTTCTAACTGTCTTTCCAGTCTTTGTTTCTGGGCTAAATATTCGTCTTGCTTTAACTCCCCAATTTTATATCTTATCTCTATCTTTTGGATTTCGTGTTTTATTTTGTTATGTTGCTCTATTAGAGTCCGACTCGCATCGAGGAGTGACTGTAGGTCTGAAGTTATCTTAGAAACTTGTTGACTAGATAATCCTAGTTGTGCGCCTTTCTCATTTATGTCCTTAATCTTTTTCTCGACACTCTGCGTAAAGGACGGTATGTCGGCTAGTCTTATCTCGATTGGATTCTGTAGAATCGCTAGTTTGGGTCTTATTTTTGAGATCTCTTTATCGATTTCTATCTTCTGCCTTATATAGTCTCTATCACCTATTTCTCCTATTTCATGCCTAATCTTGAGATTCTCGGAGCGTTCATTTAGTTCCTTTAACCGGTCTTCATATCTTGCTATCATTTCGCGTCTCTTATCATCCAGAGTGGCAATCCTAGAGCTATACTCGTCATAGATCTCAGTAAAGACATCGACCGTAGCCTCACCATCGAGTAAAAGATCTATGAGTCTCAAGGACCAAGAGTGGAGCTTGGATAACTGTTCAATTAACTTTCGCTCCTCAGCCACCTCTTCAGGTACCATTCCCTCCACAGTTGTTGGAGCGGGTGGAGGCTGAGCAGGCTGGACGGCAGCCTCAACTGATGGCTGTGTTGGGGGTTGAGGCCTAGCCTCTGCCGCTCGCGGTGCCTGTGCAGGAGCTGCGGCCGGTGTAATCTCCTGAAGCTCTGGCGGAAGTTCCTTCCCACAATTCATGCAATATTTCCCTTTTAGGGTCAGCCTTTTGCAGTATGGACAGACTACCCTACCCAGGAGCGCCAATTATTCTCACTTTCAGTATTTATGTAAATTTAATTCCCTATAAACCTTTAAGGCGTGGTCTCAAAACCTGTATCAAGGTAATTCTTAGACGCTATTCAAGAGAATATCCAAGTCAATGCATTAGATTGGTTTTTAATGACCTTTGAGGTATAATTCGCTGTATGAGCGAGCTGTCTACTGCTCCAATGCATAGGCTTTTAAAAAAGGCTGGCGCAGCAAGAGTCAGCGAAGACGCGGCAGAGGAACTCAGGATCGTTCTTGAGGAAATAGGCCTAAAAATATCGGAGCAGGCAGTTATACTTGCACAACATGCCGGCCGTCGGACTGTGAAAAGAGAGGATGTCCAGCGGGCCTATAAAATAATTATCAAGTCCAGCTTATGAAGACTCAAGATAGATTTTTGACATACCTTTGATAAGCATATCCGAGAAAAAATGGTCAGGGTGATTGTACTCGCGGTCCCAGGAGCAGGAAAGACGACTATATTCAAGAAATTATCAGAGCTTAAGCCCAATGTTAAGATACTTAATTTTGGAGACTTAATGTTTAAGGAGGCTTCAAGCCGGTTTGGAATAAAGTCTAGAGACGAGATGAGGAGCAAGATTCCATTTGATTCCTATCGAGAACTGCAGGATTTAGCAGCAGAGAGCATATCTAGAGAGGAAGGTACACTTATCGTTGACACGCATGCTGCGATCAAAACACCTTATGGATACTATCCGGGATTACCTTTTTCAGTCGTAACGAAGATGAAGCCTCAGAGTATAATCTTTCTAGAATATAGGCCTGAAGACATTGCTGCCAGACGGGCTAAGGACGAAGCAGCCGGTGTGAGGACAAGAGGGACAGAAAGCTATGAAGAAATAGAGGAGCATCAAATGATAGCGCTTAACTATGCGGTAGCGGCCTCGAATGCTGCTTCATGTTATTTCTGCAGGTTTTCGTTTAGGTACCCAGAAGCATATCCATACCAACATGTCCATGACGCTGCTGAGATGATAAAGAAGCATATCGAGCTTTTAGAAACAATGTATAACCGATAAGATCACTTATAACCATCAGGCAGCTTAAATGCCCATGACGAAGTATCTATAATGCTTGTTTTTCTTGCAATAATTATGAAAACTGTATGGGCACGCATCGTGTGTTGAGGCCGCGTCATCCCCTCCTTAACCCTCCACGGCCTAAAGAAAACTTCTCCTGAAAAATACTCAAAAAAGCCTTTTAGTTTAAGAGCTGTAGAAGTTTTAATTAGTTGCTCAACTGTAGGCACTATGGCTGCATAAATGCCTCCAGTCTTAAGTGATTTGTAGGCGGATTCAACTGATCTCCACGGCTCTGGCACATCAGCTATAAAGACATCGACATCCTTCTCCTCAACGTTAAGCGACAAATCACCCTTCTTTAACTCTATGACGTTTGAGAGCCCTAAAGCATCGGCATGTCTTCTGATTGCTGGGAAATATTCATCATCAAGGTCATAGCTATATACTTTTCCATTTGGCTTTACGTGCCAAGCTAAAAACAGAGCTAGGACTCCACTTCCTGTTCCTCCTTCAACTACTTTTGAACCCGGACCCAAGCCGGTAGTTGCCACTAAGAATCCTATGTCCTTTGGATAGGTAATCTGGGTCCTCCTGGGCAATGATAGCATTTGGCTTTACGTGCCAAGCTAAAAACAGAGCTAGGACTCCACTCCCTGTTCCTCCTTCAACTACTTTTGAACCCGGACCCAAGCCGGTAGTTGCCACTAAGAATCCTATGTCCTTTGGATAGGTAATCTGGGTCCTCCTGGGCAATGATAGAAGATATTCTATTATTGTTGGTCTAAAAACCACTGCCCTCTGCCCAATATTACTAGTGAGCTCAACTCCCTCCTCCTTCCCTATAATGTCATCAGCACTAAAGCTACCCTCATTAGTGTGGTACCTACGTTTATTTCTAAGTGTTAAGAAGTATCTATTTCCTTTTTCAGTAATCAATACCACATACTCATTTTCATGAAACACCGTCAACAGCTTATCATTGTTATGTACTTTATATCTATCAATAAATTTTTTCGTAGTAGATAACAACTCAACCGATCAAAACCTATATTTATCCACAAATACCTAGTAAATGGCTATGATGTCTCAGAGTTATTCTGAAAATAATGAATGAAAAGGCATTTGACTGAGCCACTCATGATGATATGTTAAGTTTAAATCGGCGTAATCATAGTGTTGATTAAAGATAAACTGGTAGCCCGACATGTCTGAAGATAAGGAAATGGAGGAGGCAATATGGCTTCTCCGACATCGCGTTAGAAGAAGAATCATAATGACGATAGGAGATGAGGGTAGGATAAGTGCTACAACGCTTAGAGACAAACTAGGAATAAGCACTGGCAGTCTCTATTATAATCTAAAGCAGCTTGAGAAACTGGTGACGCAGGACAGTAAAAGGAACTATGTGCTTACTGAGGAGGGGGTCGCAATTTATCGCCTACTAAAGGAACAGGGAGATATCAATTTAGAGTCGATAAAAGCGCCTCAAAGCAAATTTGAGGTAATACTCTCAAATATCTTCTTTCCCGTATGGATGGTCGCACCGCTATTAGAAAAGGCGAGACTCTCTGTTTTAATAGGACTATTATCATTAACTTTTCTCTCTGCATTACTCCTAAATTCTAAAGCAGAACTAATTATCCTTCATATTTACCACTTTCCAAACTTCTCCATCAATAACTATATTTTGTATCTCTCGATCTCCATAGTGACGATATACCTGTATGTCTCTGCAACATCATTTATTCATGACGTACTGACGCATCGAGGAGTCGAGGAGGAAAAACAAACATTTCGAAGGATCATCTCGCTATTTTTTGGAGGAAATTTACAATGGGTAAAAATACTGTCATCAATAATGTTCAGCATGCTTCCACTCTCGATTTACCCAGCGATTGCATTTATAGATAAAATCATGGGTTGGGGCCAATTTACGAGCAGAGGCATCGTGCCATCAACATTAGCTGCTAATGTCACGTTAGTCATTGCACAGTTAGGAGCCTTTATCCTCTTAACTACATCATTGGCATACATACGAAGGCTTAGATGGCATGTCGCTGCGCTTATCTCCTTCTCAGTGATTTATCTATCAATTATTATTCAGTATATAGTTGTAATGGGGCTCTGAATGGAATAATTAATATAATGGTTCTTCCCATACGATTTTTAGTCAAGGGGTAGGAGTCTTGCCACAAGTCGTAAGGATAAAGCTGACGTCTACTGATCTCGAAAAGTTAGAGAATACTTGTAACGAGATAAAATCGATAGCGCAGAGGACGGGTGTTAAAATCTCTGGCCCAGTTCCACTTCCATTAAGAAGGTTAGTACTGCCTGTCAGAAAAAGCCCATGCGGCGAAGGAACGAAGACGTGGAGAAAGTGGGAGCTAAGAATTCACCGTCGCATCATTGATTTAACAATAAATGATCCTAGAGTGATGAGGGAAATTATGAGGATACAAATTCCAGAGGAAGTATCTGTAGAGATGCGTGTAAGCAGCTAAACTACTTAGCTATTTTAGTTATCTCTTTTACAACACCGGCTGCTACAGTCATTCCCATATCTCTTATCGCGAATCGTCCTAGCTGTGGAAAGTCGCTGTAGGCCTCTAAGGCAACAGGCCTTAATGGTTGAAGCCTGACTATTGCAGCATCTCCCGTCTTGAGGAACTGTGGATTTTTCTCTACTGGCTGTCCAGTCCTAGGATCGAGCTTAGCCTCAAGCTCGACAAACTTAACTGCTGTTTGTGCCGTGTGGATATGCATTACAGGTGTATATCCGACCGCTATCGCAGTTGGATGATTTATGACGATGATCTGTGCCCTGAACTCTTCAGCTACCTTGCAGGGACTATCGGGATGCGAGACAACCATTCCTCTTTGAAGTGCCGTTTTCTCTATGCCTTTCAAGTTAAATCCTATGTTGTCCCCTGGAACAGCCTGAGGCAGCGGAGCGTGATGCATCTCTATACTCTTAACTTCAGCCCTAATGTTTCCTGGCATTATTACTACCTGATCTCCAGGCTTAAGCACTCCTGTCTCGACACGTCCAACAGGAACAGTACCTACACCCTTAATGCTGTAGACAGCTTGGATAGGTATACGGAGCGGTTTGTCGATTGGTTTGGGAGGTTCTTGGAACGTGTCAAGAGCCTCTAACAATGTCGGACCTGTGTACCAGGGCATTTTTTCGCTTCTACTCACCAAGTTGTCGCCTGTCCAGCCAGATATGGGGATGAATGGAATCTTTGAGACGTCGATGCCTATTTGTTTCATAAGTGCTGAAACTCCTTGCTTGACCTCTTCAAACCTCTCTTTAGACCAATTGACCGTTGGGTCGTCCATCTTATTGATAAGTACAATTATTTGTCTTATACCGAGCATAAATGCCAGGAATAAGTGTTCCCTTGTCTGACCACCTGCAGATATTCCTACCTCATACTCACCCTTCTTTGCAGATACGACAAGTATAGCGGCATCAGCCTGCGATGCCCCAGTAATCATGTTCTTGACGAAGTCTCTATGTCCCGGCGCGTCAATAATAGTGAAATAGTATTTCTTGGTCTCGAATTTCTGGAAGCTGAGCTGAATGGTTAATCCTCTTTCTCTCTCCTCCTTAATCGAGTCCATTATGAAGGCATAGATAAATGTATCTTTACCTAGCCTCTTTGCCTCAGCTTCGAGCTCCTTCAGCTGACGCTCATCGACCGAGCCATTTAGGACTAAGAAGTGTCCCATAGTAGTTGACTTGCCATGATCGACGTGTCCTATTACGACGAGGTTTAGATGCGGCTTCTGAGACATTTCAAACTCAATTTTAAAATCGCCTGGTCCTATATAAATATATTAATCCATAGAGAAAGAGTGCCCAAAAAACTACCGAGAGGCTAGCGCTATGCGCTCCTGCTCTATCTTCTTTTTCAATGCGTAGCTTCTCACGTCACCTGAAGCCGCCAAAATTATTTCGTTTGCCAATGCCTCGTCAACCGTGATTGGTGCTCTGAAAGAATTTTCACGAGCTGCCTCGCTGAGCCATCTAAGGGCAAGATCAAGCCTCCTCTGTGGAGATATGTCTACTGCCTTGAAGTAGGTGATACCGCCATAAGTTACTCTCGTTACATCCTCCCTAGGTGCACAGTTCTCAATGGCCCTAATGAGAACCTGTATAGGATTTTCACCAGTCCTCAAATGAATAATTTGTAATGCGTTCCTTACTATCTGTAGGGCCTTTGTCTTCTTCCCCCCGTTCTTTCCAGGACGCATAAACATATTAGCCAATCGTTCAACTATGTTTACCTGAGATTTGCCGAAACGTCTATGCTCATGTCTACCGCCGGAGTGTGGCATAACTACTGGTTTGAGATTTATGTATGATCGTAGCCCCACATCATTGATTACTATGCCTTCAGTATCCCAAGCATTGAAGATTTTCATTTAAAAACATCAATATACTGGAATAATATAAATCTAAGTCCGAACACTGTCTTCGCACACCTATCTCATTTCAATCTATTATAGACATAGACTATTCTCTGGCCAATAGTAATTATGGAGAGAAACGTAGTAAGTAATAATCCGTACTGGAGTGATTGGCTAAAAAAGGGATAGAGTAGCGAGGCAAGCGCAATTATGATAATTCTCTCTGCCCTTTCTGCAATCCCTGCTCCAGCAATGTTTATGTTATGTTGGTCTGCTTTGGCTCTAATATAGCTCACGAGGAGCGAACAAGAAATGAAGAGAGTCACTATGATTGATGAGACCCTACCGGAGATGGCTATTCCGAGTGAGACCGATACCTCTCCCAGCTTATCAAACACAGAGTCTAAGAAAGATCCTTTCTGAGTAGTCCTGTTAGTCGCTCTTGCTAATTCCCCGTCCAAGGCATCTAAAAAGCCAGACAGGAGTAGAACAACCCCGCCTATTGCTACGAACGTCTCTGATAAGTTTGCTAATGAGTAGAGACAGCCAGAAAGGATAGAAAAAACCAATGCCATATATGTAAGCGTAAATGGATTCACGTTACGTTCAACTAGAAGTTTAATAATATTGGTGCTAATTTTCTTCAAGAGATTTTTTTCGATGGTTCTCTTGTAGTTCATTTTTATTCCTTATAATTCTTTATGCATTTTGTATAAAACCTTGCTTTGATGCACTTCCTTCTGTATATTTAGTCAAAATTTAGTAAGACTAATATCTTGCTTTTAAGAAGGGAGTTACGCATGAAAATCCTTCAACTGCATGCCGACTACATTGAATATGAGCCAGTATCGAGAGAGGGCCCCATCGCCGAAGAAGCTGAAAAAAAGAAGATTCTTCTCAAAGACATACTAGTCCTTTTCACCACTATAGAGGAAACTGATACAGAAGCGATAGCTTCAAAGATGATTGATGAGATTAAAGAGTTTACTAACAATCTGGGAATAAATAAGATTCTTATCTATCCATATGCGCACCTAAGCAATAAACTGGCGCGTCCAGAAAAGGCTCTCAAAATAATTAAACATATGGAGGATGTAGCAAAAAAAATGGGGCTCGACGTCCATCGTTCTCCTTTCGGCTGGAATAAAAGGTTTACAATATCGATAAAGGGGCATCCCCTTGCTGAACAGTTCAGAAGCGATGTACAGTTGGAAAAAAAGTCGGTCCAAAAACAAGTATTGCAAAAGCCTGCTGAAGTAACGACAAGAATTGAGGCTAAGGAGCCGACGCATGTATTCTTAGGAAGAGAGTTAGACATCTTCTCTATAAACCCAACAGCTGGCTCTGGGCTCCCACTATATCATCCAAGGGGAGCAATAATTAGAGAAGAGCTAATCAAATTAATAAGGGAGATAAATCAGAGTTTAGGATTTCAAGAGGTCTGGACTCCGCATCTATTTAGGTCTGAACTATGGTACAAAACAGGTCATTATGAGGCTTATCGAGAAAGAATGTTCGTGTTAGATGTTGAAGATGAGGAATACGTCGTGAAGCCAATGAACTGTCCCGGACACGCATTGATATACATGAGCAGGCCTAGGAGCTACAGGGATTTGCCAATTGCATATTCAGAATTTGCCACAGTTTATCGGAATGAGCAATCCGGCGAGCTGACGGGCTTACTGCGGGTTAGAGCGTTAACTCAGGATGATGGGCACGTTTTTTGTAGAGTAGACCAAATTAAAGATCAAGTTACAAAAATTATGAAAGCTGCACTTACAATTCATCAAAATCTAATCGGAGGAAATGTAGTAGTCAATCTTTCGACGAGGCCGGAAAAATTCATTGGCTCAGTAGAGCTCTGGGACTACGCGACGGAAATGTTGAAGAATTCATTAGAAGAACTTCAAATCAACTATGTACTTAAAGAGGGAGAGGGAGCATTTTATGGGCCTAAGATTGACATTGATGTTGAAGATTCTCTTGGCAGGAAGTGGCAGTGTACGACCATTCAGCTGGACTTCTTCATTCCTGAGAATTTAGGTTTAGAATACGTAGACGCGGATGGGACGAAGAAGAGGCCAGTGATTATTCATCGCGCTCTCCTAGGTAGCTTAGATCGATATATTGCTTTACTCCTCGAGCATTATAACGGTAGGCTTCCAGTCTGGCTTTCGCCTGAGCAGGTCAGAATCATAACTGTTTCGGACAGGGTTGCCAGCTATGCAGAGAAGGTACGAGATATCCTATTGTCCAAAGGTATTAGGTGTTCCTTAAGCCTCACAGAGGGAACCGTAAGCAAAAAGATACTCCAAGCACACAGCGATAGGGTATCATTTATTGTAATAATTGGGGATAATGAAGAAAAGGAGGGCGTTATATCTGTTAGGGACGCTACTGGTAAGACATATTCGGGAATTAAGCCTGAGGAATTCGGAGAATGGGTCAAGAGGTTAATTGATTTAAGATCAAGGAACGTTGGGATATATGAGTAGATTCATGTTACATTCTTATATCCTTCCGTAATAATCTCAATAAAGGGAATTGAAGATTATTGGCAGAATTGGAGATGGCTCAACGGAGACATATGCCCGAGTCATACTATTGAAAGATATTGAAAGAGAGATTAAGGCCGAGGAAATAGTACTAATTAAGAATGGAGGAGAGGAAAATCCTGTAAATGAAATAATAGGAGTGCTGAGAGAGGGCCTAGGAAAGAATGAATTTCTGAGTCATAGTGCTTATCGTCCAGACGTAGCATACCTAAAGTACGGTGGGCAACCATCAGGTGCGAGAGAGGTTTACTCATTTAGAGTAATGCCAATCGGTGTTAAGGGTGAGAACGGATTCGAGCCAAATAAGCTCATCATCGCGCCACGCTCACCTGTATATCTATTCGAGGACGATGATAATCCTCTAGACTTATTAACAGTCAGCATCAAGGAGCCTGAATATCTAGAAGCATTTCTGGAGGGTCATGAAAAGTGGCGGATACCAGTCCTTAAGGAATACATTCCCTATCACGTTGGAATTTTCGGCAGCACTGGCAGTGGAAAGTCATGGCTCGCGAGATACGTATTAGTTGAGTTCTATAAGAGATGTGGTTATGATGTCTTGATCCTTGACTGGAGTGGCACCGACTATGTCCCCTACTTTGAGGGAAATGTCATATCGATAACTGATATAGCATTAGATGAAGAGTCTATCTTTGCATATTTACAAGACCTCACCTACAGGTTCGGCGATAATACAAACGTCAGAGACGCTTTTGACGAGTTTATTGAGGAGTGGCCCAAAAAAATACAAGAATCTGGAGGCAGTCACGAGAGACTTTACGAAATGCTTAAGAGAAGGGTAGAACTAATGGTTGAGAACATAGAGAGAAAAGACTGGAAGGACAATGCAAGACGTGCATGTAGAAGAGTATTTAGAAAAATAAAGCCAGAAGATCTTATCCCACTAATGGGAACCATATCTATCGCTGAACTGCTAAAGCGACTACGGAGAGATCATTTGTTAGTGATTGATATGAGCGGAGCGATGGTTGAGAGTAAGCTAGGGTTTTTCCTCTCACTTGGAGCAGAGATTTATAGAGAAATGGATACGGGAAAAAATGTAAACATTGCAATGATTATAGATGAGGCCCCACAATACGCTCCATGGGACGCTAAGGGAATACAGCTACAGACATCCGAGATGATTAAAAACCTAGCAGCTCTAGGACGAAAGAGACGTTTTAACTTGACTCTGATATCTCAGGGAATTAAAGGCGAGATAGGAATAAACGCAGCCGTCAGGAGAAACTTGAATACATACTTTATAGGAAGAATACATCCGCTAGATGCATCAGGTGAAGGCGGGGCTTCTGAATGGCTGAGTCCATATGGAATAAGACCTGAGCAGTTATTACAGCTTAAACCGGGCAGATTCTATTTTGCGGGAATAATGAATCCATCACCTGTGCCACTCTTATTAACATTCAATCCAAGGTGAGATTATGGAGGAGTACGTCGAGTGGCTAATGCTTCCGCATGATTTACAAATAGGTTTTTTCGAAGAGGCGGAGAAGGAATCTATAAACCTAGCAAGTAGGATTGAGGATATCTCGAAAGTCCTAAGAGACGCTACTCATCTACTTAAACCATTCGTAAAAAACTTGAGTGACAACGAAGAACTTTATGTCGTCTCTGCTGTTGATGGTTCAAGATCGCCTCAGCTAAGTGAGAGATTAGGCGTCAGGTATGGAGTATTTTCAGTAGGTATAAAAATAATTAAGGGACTAGAAAGCAAGGAGGAAATACTCAAGGCCGGAGTATTCAAGAGGAAACAAGCATTTTCGCAAGACCTAAGCAGACACTTCTTTGAAGTCCTAGTCACATATCATGAAAGAAAACTAGCATTAGAAGCCTTGAAAAAGAGCGACTTAGTCCTAATCGATGGCAGTTTCTATGGATTTCTATTTCATGCATTGAGAACTAAAACACCAGAGGAATCGGAAGCACTGAAGAAGATAGTTCAAGAGACGTTCAAATTATCAGAGGAATTAATCAATAGCGGAAAAGTAATAGCTATTGTTAAGAGAAGCCCTTCAAGAGCAATCGGTGGATATTTCGCCTTTATTAATAAGCGAGACAATCCCTACACCACCCTCCTAGACAAATTCATACTATCATTCGTAATGCCTAGAAAGACCATCTTTTATTATGACGACCTTCTAGGGACTGAAAGACACATTATTTTTTACAACTCAATTGCATCCATGATTAGGAGATATGACTCGATGGATACAGTTATCGAAAAGGCACATGAAAACATTATGTCGCCTTTCAGGCGTTTTGAACTGCCGGAAGACGCTCTTAATATCTTAGCCAGAGCGCAGGTAAGAGCATTTGACGGTGTTCCTACATGTGAAATAGAATATCCGAGGCACATCAGTAAAGAGAATTTGGAGCGTTGGCTTGCTCAGCCTAACTTTTTCAATGAAGGAACTGGATTGCCACTTGTTCTTGACTTAGTCGATAATTTGATATCAATTCCATCAAGATTTACGAATGAGTTTGTAAACGAGATAGAAGCCAGAACGCTAGAAAAACTTGGAGGCAGCGATCCCGACATCCTTAAACTCTACTTTTCCTATCTAAATCCACAGAAGCCACTATGACAACTATAGATTTCTCGTAAATTTAAAAATGGTAATACTTTTAATCCCATTCCATGTATTTCTTGAGTACCAATAGCTCTATGTTGTATTTTGATTTATTAGGTTTTAGTTATTGCAATTATTCCTCCTATTAGTCCGATGATTGAGCCTATTAGAAAGCCGCCGCCACTCAGAAAACCTATTATGGAGAAGATTAGTATGATTATTCCCCACAATTGAGTATCTTTTGGATTTACACGAATCATTAGGCCGCCCAGAATGAGGAGAGCCCCTGCCACTATTCCTAGGATAGAAACAAATGCCATCATGCCTGTAAAGGGCCATGCCATCATTGGTCCTCCCCATCTCCACATCATACCACACATTGGGCAGCCCCATGTCGGAAACCAAGCGATCGATGGTGCTAATAGTGATAATATCATATAAATGACACTGTTGAGTAGGATCAATGATCCGCCAGTGATTGTGAGAGCAACGACTGCCGATAAGCTTCTATCATTACTCATTTTCCTCTACCTCGATTTCCTGAATGAACTCTCCATGCCAAGAGTGGTACCAGACGTCGCCTGAGAATGCATTTACGCTGAGCATACCGTGAATCCTGTTATTAATAGTGTAGTCTATAGTGTAATAACCATAGAATTTTATCGGCTCTTCTAATCCAATGCTTCCTTGAAACCTCTGTGTTAAGTATCTTAACGCTATTTGCTTGGCTTCATCCTCGTCTATTATCATTTCATCAGGAGTAGGATAATACCGATACATCATTCTGAAGTGCATTCCATATTTAGTGTTCCACATCATGTTAGGCCCCGGCTCCGGCATTATTGCTCCAGTATAGGGATCAACAAGTAACTCGAAAGCACCAACACTAGTATCTTTCTCTATTATAACAGCATAGAAATTATTACTGAACTCCATAATCTCTAATACTGCATAGTTATTCCCAAGTGATTCAACATAAGACTCTAGACGTTTCGTAACTTCTGTTATGTCGAGTCTATTAGCCGTAATGGTTGTGGACCACCTACCTCTATTCATGGGACAAGCATACCAAGATGCTCCTGCAGCAGAGCCCGAGTATTGATAGTTATTTCCACTCCACCCATAGGCGATGATGGCAAGATATACCGTCGATACACCTACTATGACAAGAATGGTAATTATCGATAGTATGGTTAACTTATTCAATTTTACTTCCCTAACTATCTAAACCGCACTCTTAATAATAAAGTACGTGTATTTTATGTAGCATCTTGTAGTTTATTGTAGCTAAACTTTTTCTTTGATGATCTCTATTGTTACCGCATTTTCTGCTATATGGAAGAATGGATGAATATTTATTCTATTGAAGATGGATTGTACATAATGAGCTATTAAAAGTGACCCCTTAAGGCCAAATTGATGCACAAGCGATATTGTTAATTTTTCATGTGTATCAACCTCATTATACTCAAATAGATTTCCATATCTTGACAAGTCACGTAGATGACTAATAATATTGTCGAGAGTTAGTGCCCCATACTTTACTAATATTATTGATTCGGCTATGTTCTCCCCTGAAATTTGTCCAACTTTTATAATCATACTCTCATGAATTGCTTCCAATAAATATCTAAGTAGCTGCCCCGGTATCTTTATAGTGTGCATCGTCTTTGAGTACCTCTCAAAGTTTACATATGAATCAATGAGATGATTCATCAGTGTATTAACACTTATACGCTGCTTTTCAGCATCCTCTTGAATTACCCTAAAGGCCTGTTCAGAAAATCTAAAAGACCTAGTTATTGTCTCATCTGTAGCTGGCAAGACGAGTCTTTTCAATATATAATCATAGTTGTTTTTATTCTTTTAAAGAAACTCTAGTTATGACCCTACAATTAAATGGTGTCTGGATGTTGAGAGCGAATATTTAATTAGTGTTTATAAAGTAGCTGGGATTGAAGTTATATTTTGGGTGAGTAAGTCTCGGCAAGTGGCTAGTATGCGCGGCCTGGCCATACATAAACAATTTGCCTCACCTAGGCACACTTATAGGTTCCGTCCTCTCTGCTGATGTCTTCGCACGATACCTGAGACTTAGGGGTGAAGAAGTCTTATTCGTTAGTGGCTCAGATGAGCACGGCACACCCATCGAAATTGAAGCAATAAAGAGGAGAGTCCATCCAAAGACACTTACAGACGAAGTACACTCGTTGGTCACAGACTTATTCAAGAGATTTTCAATATCATTTGATAATTATACTCGTACTCATAACGATATTCATATCAATTTTTGTAGGGAGTTATTTTTACGAATCTATGAGAAAGGTTTTATCTATGCGAGAGATGTGGATCAGCTCTTCTGCGAGACTTGCAAAAGATTTCTGCCAGACAGGTTTGTAATTGGCACTTGCCCTAAGTGTGGATACCCATCGGCTAGGGGAGACCAGTGCGAGAATTGCGGAATTGTACTTGAGCCTCTTGAACTAGTGGACTATAGGTGTAGTATTTGTGGCTCGATTCCGGTGATAAAGAAAACGAAGCATTGGTACTTTGACCTTCCTCGTTTCTCAGAGAAGTTGCGGACGATGATTTTAAATAATGATAGGCTGCCAGAAAATGCGAAGAATTTCTCTCTTAGCTGGATTAATGAAGGGTTAAGGCCGAGGGCGGTAACTAGGGATAATCAATGGGGCATACCTGCCCCATTTCCAGGAGCTGAGGGGAAGACGATTTATGTCTGGTTTGAGGCCGTCATAGGCTATGTCACAGCAACAATTGAATGGTCATTAATGCGCGGCAATCAAGAATTATGGAAAAAATACTGGTTAGACCCTGAGACGAAGAGTGTATACTTTATCGGTAAAGACAATATACCGTTTCACACAATCATTCTGCCTGCTCTCCTCATGGCTTATGATGAGAGATTCGTCCTTCCCTGGAATGTATCGTCCACTGAATACCTAATGTTTGAAGGACAGAAGTTCTCCAAAAGTCGAGGCGTAGGTATATGGCTTGACCAAGCCCTTAGCTACTTCCCCGCTGACTATTGGCGATATTACCTTATCAAGATAAGGCCTGAAAAGAGCGATACAAACTTTAGCTGGGACGATTTTCAAAAGACAATCAACAATGACCTTAATGATAATATTGGTAACTTCGTACATAGGGTCTTAACCTTCATCTATAACCACTATGGTGGTGAGATTCCTAAACCTCACGCCTTCGATGAATCCGACAATGACCTGTTATCACACATTAAAGCCACACCTATAGAGTCTGGCAGATACCTAGACGAACTAAAGATGAGGCAGGCACTTGAAGTGATAACTGAGCTGTCTAGCCAAGGAAATGTATACCTGACCAGGAAGGAGCCCTGGCACTCAATAAAAAAAGAGCCCGAGAAAGCGGAGACAACATTATATGTCGCGTCTCAAGTGGTTAAAAGTCTCTCGATTCTTCTAGAACCCTTCATTCCTGAATCAGCTGCAAAGATAAGGGATATGCTTGACTTGAAAATTCAGGAACGAGACGCGTGGTTCAGTGCTGGTGAAACACCTCTTAGGCCCGGACATAAGAT
Source organism: Nitrososphaerota archaeon (assembly GCA_038845265.1). Taxonomy (GTDB): domain Archaea; phylum Thermoproteota; class Nitrososphaeria_A; order Caldarchaeales; family Calditenuaceae; genus CALIKS01. The sequence continues at coordinate 107,509 of JAWBQR010000001.1, forward strand.
AAATAGGCCTAAACCCTTATTTGAAAAGATACCAGACAGTAAAATCGCGGAATTAAAAAACAAAACTAAAGGTTAACATTTCAGTAAATAATTAATTGTTTAAGGATGAGTATTGCCCCTTTTTCAGCTTCTGAGCCTTTTTATGCCTAGCTCCGCTATCAGTTTCTCTAGTTCGTCCTCCTCCCTCTCATGTATCGACTCATCTGGCACTTGATGAGTTTTTGACTCTATTTTGTGTGATTCATCGGCATTCAGGTTTACTACTGGTTCTGATTCGCCGATCGAGGTAACTGATACGCTTGATATTCCTGTCAGTATCAGGGCGACCTGCATCGTCGAGGCATAATAGTTATCGATTCTTGCTCCCCAAACGACTAGTCCTTCATCACCCATGAGTTCCGATATTATTTCTGGCGGTCTAGAGGCTTCCTTAAGCTTCATGTCTTCCCCTCCAGTTACATGGACGATAGCCGCGGTTATTCCATCAAAGGTACCCTCAAGCAGTGGCGATTGAAGCGCGTTAAAGGTAGCTTCTTCTGCCCTGTTAGGCGAACTGCTCCTTCCAATTCCAAGAGATGCTAGCTTTCCCTGACTAACAACTGCTTTAAAGTCTTCAAAGTCAATATTGATCAAACTAGGCTTTACAATAGATTCTGTAATGCTAAGAATCATGTTGTTGATTACTTCATCAGCTAGTGAAAAGGCCGTCTTAAGGTTATATTGTGGATACAACTCGAGTAGCCTGTTATTATCGATGACCACTACAGTATTAGTATACTTTTGTAGTTCTTCAAGGCCTTTTATCGCTATTCTTCGCCTAACATTTCCCTCAAACCTGAAAGGCATCGTGACAACGCCTACAACGATAGCGCCCAGTTCTTTCGCAACCTTCGCAACTAGGGGAGCTGCACCTGTCCCTGTGCCTCCACCAAGCCCTGCCGCTATGAATACTAAGTCAGAGTCTTGTAATGCTCCGCGAATTTCTTCAATTGATTCCTCCGCAGCCACTCTTCCAATTTCTGGATTACCACCAGCTCCATGAAACTTGGTTACGGACGGGCCCAAAAGAATTTTTTGATGGGCCCTTATCGTGTCTAAATGTTGTTTATCAGTATTTGCTGCTATTGTCACTGCGCCATACAGCCCGCCAGTGACGAGCCTATTTACAGTGTTACATCCAGCGCCTCCTACTCCAATTAGCTTTAGTCTAACCCCATCAACATCATCCGTGTACGTCTGCAGTAAGGGCTCACTCACTTGTCCTTGCCTCCTCCTTTATAAAGTCCCTCACAGCCATCCTGATAGCTTCCGCACGATTTGGATAAAGACGCCTTCTAACAAGTTCGTCTATAGCTTCTAAGTATGCTTCAGGTAAGTGAACCGTCACTACTCTCATTCTAATCACCCTGAGGGTAGCTAGAATGTGAATTAGGGAAAAAGATTGGTAATACATCGATTAACGCATAATATGACGCTCCACGCTAAGACCGCGTATTCTGTTGCATTTTATGATAATTCTATATATTGGAATCGAGATATTCTATCCTAAAAATGCGCAACGAGGAGGAAGACGAGATACGTGAAGTGATCGAGCTCATAAATAGCAGTATTGATAATAATACATTGATTCTAGTTGAAGGCGTGACGGACCTCAGGGCTCTACAAGAAGCAGGCATCAACGCTAAGATCTTTACACTTTTTGACTTTTACAAGTGGATGGACTCGGAACAACATGGCAAGGCTTTTAGAGTCATTGCCATGCTAGACCTAGATAGGGAAGGAGAATCAACGTTAAGAAAATTGAAGAATAAATACTCAAACATTGTCAATTTTGATGAGCTCCCAAGAAAGAAATTAAGGATGACGAACAGGTATAAGAAGGGGTTAAGAACAATTTATCAATTGTTTAATGTGTCAAATAAAGGGAATGAATATGTCTGAGATAGAATTGATGCCAAAAATTGGTGAAAAAGTCTGGAACCCATCGATTGAGATTTTAATCATGAATGAGTGGGAGAAATCGAAAATTTACCATTTTAATAAGAAAACTAGAAAGAAAATATTCGTTATAGACACTCCTCCACCATACCCCTCAGGTAGGCCGTGGCATATAGGAGCAGCCGCGCAGTACGCCCAGATTGATATGATTGCAAGAACTGCCCGAATGATGGGCTACGAAGTGAGATTCCCAATAGGGATCGATAGGAATGGAATACCAGTAGAAAAATATGTTGAACGCGAGCTAGGCGTAAGATTAACCGATGTCCCTCGGGAAGAGTTCTTGAGGTTATGCTCAGAAGCGTTGGATAAACTTGAGGACGAGATGATAAATATAATGAGGAGAATGGGTCTCTCCGGAGAACTCACTAATCATTATCGGACTGATTCAGAGGAGTACAGAGCCATTACCCAAGCTACCTTCATAGAGCTTTTCAAAAAAGGATTGATATACACTTCATCTAGGCCGAACAATTATTGCTGGGAGTGCGGCACAACTGTTGCGGACGCCGAGGTGGATTATAGAGAAACAACTACACAGTTAATCTACATGAGGTTCACAGTAAAAGAAACAAATGAAAAAATAATAGTTGCTTCAACACGTCCGGAACTTTTATGTGCATGCAGGGCAGTCATATATAATCCAGAAGATAGTCGATATCTCAATTTATCAGGAAAGACGGCAATAGTGCCTCTTTACGGCCATGAGGTCCCCATATTTCCTCACAAGGCAGCTAGACCTGAATTCGGAAGCGGCCTTGTAATGGTGTGTAGTTATGGTGACCAGACAGACGTACAGCTCTTCAGAGAGCTTGGCTTAAGGGAGGTTATAGCGATAGATACAAGCGGCAAGATGACTGAGGCGGCTGGACCACTCAAGGGACTGCCAGTAAAAGAAGCTAGGTTGAAAATAGTCGATCTTCTACAGGCATCCGGAGACATAGAAAAGATTGAAAGTATAACTCATAGCGAACCAATCTGCGAAAGATCAGGAACCCCGATTGAGATAATCCCCATGAACGAGTACTATCTCAGGCAGCTTGAATTCAAAGAAGAATTATTAAGAATTATTGAAAAAATGAAATTTCATCCACCATTTCATCGCCAATTGCTGATTGATTGGATTAAGTCCTTGACTATTGACTGGCCCATCTCAAGGCGGCGGTATTATGCTACAGAAATTCCAATCTGGTATTGTAGAGTATGTGGGGAGCCCCATACACCGGAGCCAGACAGATATTATAGACCTTGGGTCGAGAATGCACCATTTGAGAAATGTCTGAAATGTGGTTCGAGTGAATTCATTGGAGAGGAGAGAACGTTCGATACGTGGATGGATTCTAGCATCACGCCACTATTTGTAAGTGGCTATAGAAGAGATATGGACTTATTCAGGAGAGCATACCCAACAGGGATAAGACCGCAGGGAAAAGATATCGTTAGGACTTGGCTATATTACACGATACTTAGGTGCTACCAGCTTACCGGAAAACCACCATTCAAACACGTATGGATCGGTGGATTAGGATTGGATGAAAAAGGAGAAAAGATGAGTAAGAGTAGAGGAAACGTTATTGATCCAGGCCCAATACTTGAGAAATATGGTGCAGACGTTTTTAGGTACTGGTCAGCTCAAGAGGCAAGCCTAGGCTATGACTTTAGAATCTCCGAACAGAGAATTGCATCAGCTGGAAGATTCTTAACCAAGCTCTGGAATATAGCTAGGTTCGTATCTCAGTTTCCATATCCACGAAGAGCAAAATTGTCGCCAACTGATAGGTGGATACTGGCAGAGCTCAATAAGCTAGTTAATGAATGCATCGATGGATATAATTCATTTAACTTCTTCATCCCTGCGACTCGTATAAGAGACTTTCTCTGGAATACATTTGCTGATCATTACATAGAGATGGTTAAAGGCAGAGCATTGATGCGTGGAGAAAAAAAATCGTCTGCGAGGGCTGCTTGGTATACTTTACATACCTGCTTAAAGACGTGCCTAATACTGCTGGCACCTATAGCTCCCTTCATCACTGAGTATATATGGAGGACACTTTATTCAAAGAAGAGCATACACCTGCAGAGGTTGCCAACTAAACGAAGGGTCAGCAAGTTGATAGTTTATACCGATAAGATTAAGGAATTCAACAGTAATGTATGGAGAATTAAAAAACTTCAAAACCTCTCACTTAGAGACCCAATAAAAATCGAGATACCTAAAGAGCTAAAGCCATTTGAAGATGATCTAAGAAGGATGCACAACATTACCTAACTACAGCGTCTAAAGCCAACATTTTTATAGTGTAATCATTAGTTTTTCTCCAGGATGGCCTCATACTTTAGCAAGGTATCAAGCAATGATGTAGAGTACTTGGAAAAGCTTTGCGGTTCAAACAACGTAAGCATTGCCGAAGAAGATTTAGTGACGAATGCAATTGATGCACAGCTAGGCGGATTCCATAGGCCTGAAGTAGTTGTATGGCCAGAAAATTCGGAGCAAATCTCAAAGATATTGAAATACGCTGATGAGAAGAAAATCCCCGTCTACCCCAGGGGAGGGGGGACAGGACTTACGGGCACGGTCCCGATCTATCGCGGTATTGTCGTCAATATGAAAAAGATGAATAAGATAATTGAAGTCGACGAGGATAACATGCAGACTAGGGTGCAGCCAGGAATAGTTTACGACAACCTGAACAGAGAGTTGGAGCGCTATGGACTATTTTTCCCTCCTGACCCATCGAGTGGAGCTTCATGCACAGTTGGTGGAATGGTGGCATCCAATGCCTCTGGGCTGAAGGCCGTGAAATATGGAACGACGAGAGAATACGTCCTAGGATTTGAAGCCGCTTTTCCCAAGAATGGACTCTTGAGGCTAGGTACAAAGACGTTCAAGTATTCACTAGGTTTTGACATTGTTAAGATGCTTGTGGGATCGCAGGGCACATTAGCTATTTTTACCGAGGTCACCTTAAGGCTCAGACCTCTGCCCGAAAGCATGGCTACAGTTGCCGCATTCTTTAAATCCATAGCCGAGGCAAATAGGACTATCTATAACATTGTCAGGCGTGGATTAGATGTCGCAGCGCTCGAATTCATGGATAAATCGACTATGAATGCCGTTTCTGAGTTTAAGAAAATTAATTTTCCAGACGCCGAGGCAATGCTATTGATAGAGACTCATGGATGCGAGAAGACTGTATCAGAAGAATTGGGGAGATGCATCAATATTGTTAAACAGAATGGGGGGTTTGAGATATGGCATGCGACTAGTAAGGAAGAAAGGGAAAGGCTCTGGGCGGCGCGTAAAGGCGCCTATCCATCTGTTCTGAAGCTCGGACGATACACGTTGATCAGCGACGTCATCATTCCACTCTCAAGACTAGTGGAGGCTGTTCAGAAAGCGTATGATATAGGCAATAAGTATGGACTGAAGACATCATGTATAGGGCACTTCGGTGATGGGAACCTTCATGTCAACTGGGGAACAGATAAAAGCATCGAGGACCTCCACAGGGCAAACGACGAGCTGAATCGATGGGTAATCTCAATCGGAGGAGCCGTGTCCGGCGAACACGGTATAGGGACCGAGAAGAAAGCATACATGAAACTCCAGCACGGCGAATCATATAATATGATGATTAAAATTAAGAGATTATTGGATCCAAACTTTATTCTCTCACCTGGGATAATCTTCGAATTAGAGGATCTATTATCATCGAGTGGTTAGGAGATGAAGAATATGGATGCATTAGATGAATTGTTAGGCGATTACTTAAATGATGTATTGAAGTGTGTCAGGTGTGGATTCTGTAACAGCGTCTGTCCGACATCCAATACTTCGTTCTCATACAAGGATTCAAAGACGTCACGGGGCAGAATAGTACTCCTGCAGGCTAAGCACTATAATGTTCTTGGCATGACAATCGGTAGCGAAGAATTTCAAGAGCTCATGGATCTCTGTTTCGGTTGTAGAAGATGTTTGGAGGTCTGTCCGGCAGGAGTTAGAATTCCCCAAGTAATATGGCGAGCAAAGAGTGCCGGAAGTTTCAAACTCAGTAAAATAATATTCGCAAACTATGGCTTATTTGAGAAGCTTGGATCTACATTTCCGTCTCTCTCAAACACGTTGATCAAGAGCAAGATGGGTAGGTCGCTTCTCGAGGCTATGGCTGGGATAAAGCAGGAGGCACCATTTCCAAGCTTTCAGGACGATACACTCGAGAGATACATTAGGGAACGAGGGGTAAAGTCTGGGAGCCGAGGTAGACTTGCATACTTCATTGATGTCTATACAAATTATCACGAGGTTGAGTTGGGAAAAAAGGCAGTCCAGACGTTAGAGAGGCTTGGATATTCAGTAGAGGCACCAAGACAGAGGGAGGCTGGGACACTTGCATTAGAGTGTGGCGCATTAGAGAATGCCATTAAAATTGCTAGATTTAACGTCGATAGTTTTTATGAATCTGTAAATCGTGGAGCGAAGATAATAACGACTTCTCCTGCCGCTTATGTTGCTTTAAAAATAGACTATCCTGAACTCCTATGTGATGAAAAATCTAGAGTAGTGGCTGAGAATACGTTAGACATTGTTGAGCTACTTCTAAATGAGTACGATGCGGGTTCTATTGACTTTACTGATAGAGATAGTGAAGCGGTCTATCATCATAGCTGCTTCACTAAGGCATCACATTTGACTAACCATGTTAAGAGACTCCTAGAATTAGCCGGTTATAGGTTATTGGAGCTTGATGAATGCTGCGGAGTCGCGGGAGTATGGGGACTCAGCAAGAAGCACTATAAAGAATCTATAGAGATAGGTTCAAAGCTCTTTTCAAAGATAGATGAAGTCAGGCGGCCCGTCTTTTCTCAAAGCGAAACATGTAGACTACAGATTAGGCATCATACAAAGTCAGTCGTAATGCATCCATTAGAAGGAGTAATGGACAGGATAAAACTATAACGAATAAATGCGAGAAAATTTAATACGGGCAGGTGAAAGTTATTGCTCGGTTATTAGAGTAGCCCGGGAGGGGATTCGAACCCCTGTAAAGCGGCTCTGCAGGCCGCCGCCTAGCCGCTCGGCCACCCGGGCCAGAAATTCTATGCAAAAACACTAATAAAAAGTTTAACGAATATAATATCTGCCGCGGGGGTAGCCAAGTCTGGCCAAAGGCGACGGGCTTAAGATCTCGTTGATAAGGCACCCGTTCCCGTAGGGGTTCGTGGGTTCGAATCCCACCCCCCGCACTGATTTTCTGAATCACCATGTAAAATTTCATGAAGTGTCTTTATAAACTCATAATCCTAAATCATTTTGAGAATATGCTCAAAATCCAGTATCGAGTGATGGTTTTTAGTGGTTGATGAATTCTACATTACTTATTCTTGATGAATAATGAAAAGTTTAATTGAGGATCAATCAGAAATTTTGTGTGTGGAATCATTAAGCGAGAATTTGAGACGAAAAATTAATGATTTCCTAAGTCGTCCACTTATTGCCAAGATCGCTACCATAAATGCCGATGGATCACCGCATGTTGTACCTGTCATATATAGTTGGGATGGCATGAACCTATACCTGATTGGTAGAAAACGTGCATCTTGGATTGAAAACATCAGAAGGGATCCTAGAGTTGCTGTATTAGTAGACGACCCCAATCCACCAAATTCAAGAGTACTCATCCAAGGTGAAGCGATGATAGTAGGAACCGACTGGGTTGAGATGGGGAAGAAAATGCTAGAAAAATATATGGGAAAAGAAATGAGCCAAAAGTATCTTGAAGGAACTATTGATCAACCAAGATGGATAATCAAGATTGTCCCTAAGAAAATTACTAGCTGGATTATTTCAGAAAAAGACGCTGTTACTAGGAAAGCATGGCATCCCAGATACTACGAGCCCGGCACAAAATGGTATGAAGAATACATCAAAGAAGTTGGCTCATTTAAGTCATAAAATATCCAACCAGACTCATAGCTTCAAAATATTTATGGGCTTATGATTTCACTGCGCCCATGGTTAATCCCTTGATTAGGTATCGTTGTACAAAGGTTATGAATATGAATGCAGGTATCATCGAGATTGTCGTTATTGCAGCCATTATGGGCCAGTCTAGTTTATGTGTACCTGAAAGTGCAGTTATTAGTACTGGGACTGTTCTTGCGTCCCTCGATGTCAGTATGAAGGCCATGAGGAATTCATTCCAAGCCAAGACAAATGTCAATATGCTCGCCGACGCTATCATTGGTACAGAATTCGGTAAAATTATCCTGAAGAGAGCAGTTGTTTTCGTCGCACCATCAATAAGTGCTGATTCTTCGAGCTCTTTTGGAAGCTCCTCAAAAGTGATCTTGAGAAGCCAGGTAGTAAATGGAATTGCAAAGACTAAGTATGTGATGGCTACCGCCCAGATCGTATCAATAAGTTTTAGATAATACATAATTATGAAGTATGGTACGATCACAGCGAATGCCGGAGCCATCCTGACGGATATTATCCAGAAGCCGAGGTTTTTTCCAACAGGATTATTCAGTCTTGATAATGAATATGCAGCAGGAATTGCTAAGATTAATGAGACAGAGACAGTTATTGCAGATATTACTAAACTGTTCATGAATGCCCCCATGAGTTGGCCACCAAAGAATAGTCTTCTATAGTTGTCGAGAGTTGGCTCAAAGATTAATGGAGGAGGAATTAAGAATATCTGGTACATCGTCTTAAACGACGCAATCACTAGCCAAGCAATCGGGAACACGACCAATAAACAAGCCATTATTGCCAATGCATATAATATTGCAAGTTTTAGGTTGTTTTGATGCATCCCTGGATCACCTGCTGATTGACCTTATCAAGGGCATACTCAGGAACATCACTATTAATAGCAACAGTACACCGATCGCAGATGCTGTACCTACGTCAAAGTAGTAGAAGCCGATCTTCCAGCCGAGCATTGGCAGAGTATGTGTCGCCATTCCCGGGCCTCCCTTTGTCATCACGAATATCACGTCAAAACTATTAAACGCATCTATTGTCCTCAGAATCGCCGCCACGGTTATCGGCTTCTTCATGTTTGGTAAAGTTATCGACTTGAAGATCTGCCAACTCCCTGCACCGTCTATCTTGGCAGACTCATAATAGACTGGAGGTATTCCTGCAAGACCTGCAATAAATATGAGGAATGGTAGCGGTGTTTTTCCCCATATATCTGCGAGGATTACTGAGACTAATGCAAGAGTGGGATCTCCGAGTAGGCTCAAGTCTCCGAGCCCGATCAGCCTCATAAAGTATGCCCCTATCACACCAACCTCACTGCTGAGCAAGAATTTCCAAGTGAAGCCAACAACAACTGGCGGTAAAACTATAGGCAAGACGATTATCGTCCTCATAATTCTTTTTCCTTTCAAATTCTCACTAAATAACAATGCTAGTCCTAGCCCTAAGAGGAGTGAAAAGACTACTGAGGCAGCACTGAATACCAGCGTCACGAATAAGGAAGTAACAAAGTCAGAGGATTGTAAGAGCTTGATGTAATTCTCAAGCCCCGCAAAGGATGGTCCGGTCGGGTCTCTAAGAAACCATCTGAGAAAACTTGTGTAAAATAGGTAAAACGTAGGTGCAGCAACTAGAAATGCCAGTACACTTACAGCAGGTAACAATAATTTGTATTCATCTCGCAATTTATCTCTACACCATCTAAAAAATAATAAATAATTAATTAATGTATTTTTGTGATTTTTATTTGTAGTATCCTCTGCTTGTCATTAGGTCTGTGGCCCATTTTTGAAGCTCTGACAATGCTACTTCCACAGTCTTGGCTCCAGCGACTACTTCAGAAGCCGTTGTGCCTATCTTGTCCATGAATAGGTCGAGCTCAGGGATGTATGGGAAGTATATTGCAGGATTCTCCAGCACTGACCGCTCGTTGAGTTCTATCTCTTCAATCCCATACTTCTTTATCAGTGGATATGAATACAAGACAGACCTCATAGTTACGTTGGGCCATCCTGTCCTCTCTGCAAATGCCTCCATCGATTTACGACCAGTCAAGTAGGTAAGCACTCTCCATGCGGCTTCTTTATTCTTTGAGAACTTGTTAATCCCTAGAGAGAACGTCCAATAACTGTTTATCCTCTTTTTACCCGGACCGAATGGAGTTAACATGAACTTTGTATACTTCTTTACATTTTCATCCTCTGTTATGCCAAGTGCGGCATAGCCATTAATGGCTGAAGGCATTAGGATTGCTGCCTTACCCACTGCATATGTATTCATCATATCGACCCATGTATGAGTCGATGCACCTGGTGGACAGAACCTCTTCGCCCAGTCTGTGAATGCTCTAAACCCAGCCTCAAAGTCTGATGAGTCGAAGATTGGCTTGGCCTTCTTGTTCTTTATTTCTCCCGGCCAGATCGCGCCTCCTTCAAACCAAGCGGGATATCCTGCATATGCATATATGAAGCCTGCCAAGTCTAGGGTAGGCTCCTCCCCTGGGCCCGCTCTCATTGTCAGTGGATACACATCCGTTATCCCATCCTTTCTCAATCCTTCGAGGATTTTCTCCATGGCTATCTCGAGGTCATCCGTAGTCCAGTTCTCCTTGGGGAGATCTGCTCCATACTTCTCGAATAAGTCACGTCTATAGATTACTCCTGGTCCGAAAGAGTAGTAAGGCAACGCGTATAGTGTCCCCTCTATTCTATTGGCGTCCAGGAATGATGGATATACATCGTTAGGGTCAAAGTAATCCTGTGGATATTTGTTAAAGTATTCATCTAATGGATCTAGGTATCCTGCATATCCGTATGCCTGCACTGCACCGTCGCTTCCCACTAGAATAATATCGTATTTACCTACCTGAGCCATGACATCCGCTGCCACCTTCTCCCTTACGGCCCATTCATCACCCCATTCAATAGTAACATCAACATTCTCAGCATTCTCGAATCTCTTCAATACATCCGTCTCAGTAGTTCCGTCTGAGCCGAAAAGCTCCGGCCAGGCGAATCCTTGAGCAAAGGCTATGACGTTTATCTTGACCTTCTCTCTGGGCGGAGCTGTTACATACTGAGTTATCGTTCTCTCAACTGTTGCAGCTGCCTGAGTCACAGTAGTCGTCACTGTCCTGCCTGGCTCTCCGACTGTCTGAGTTACTGTTCTGACTGCCGCCTCTGGCTTTGCGACCCACCCTATCGCTGTACCTACTGCTAATCCACCTATGAGTCCGCCGATTGTCCCAAGCATAGCCCTACGTGATAACCTCTTCTCAATTTCTGACATGGCGTAATTACGCATGAATTTTCTTCTATAAAAACTTTTATAATAATAATCTGATTACTCAGATGTGGTTGATTTGATTAGGTTTGGCGTTATTGGTCTAGGCGATTTTGGGGAGAGACATGTTCAAGCACTGAAGAGTATCGCTGGGGTTGAGGTTGTGGCCGTTTGTTCACGTACCCGGAGCCGTGCAGAAGAGGTAGCGAGGAGATATGGCGTGAAGAAGTGGTATACGGATAGGGAGAAGCTCGTGAGGGATGATGAGGTGGATGCAGTCACGATTGCGACTGCTGACGATGATCATGTCGAGCCGACAATTCTCGCAGCTGAGGCCGGTAAGCCGGCTCTCCTTGAGAAGCCTATGGCGACAACTCTTGAAGACGCTGACAAGATAATCAGCGCAGTTAAGAAGAGCAAAATAATCTTCATGGTTGGACACATATTGAGATTTGATAAGCGCTATAGAACTGTCTGGAAGATGGTTAGGGAGGGACGGCTTGGAAGGATCGGCTCGATGTATGCCCGCAGAATAGGGAGGCAGAAGGCTGCAGGCATCTTTCTTAACAGGGTCTCGGCTCCAGTCCAGACAGGAGTACATGATATCGATATTATTAGATGGATAACAGGAAGAGAGGTGGTTCAGGTCTCAGGCTTCGCTGCCAGAAGAATGAATTATAAGTATCCTGACATATTCTGGACCGTCATGAGGTTTGACGACGGAACTCTAGGAATCGTTGAGAATGGATTTATGCTTAGTGACAATTATCCACACTTCATTGATTCTCAGCTAGAAGTCATTGCTGAAAAAGGGACCATACATATATTGACTCCTGGCGAGTACTTTTCGATTTACAGTACTGAGGGTGTCGACAAGCCTGACGTGACTTACTGGCCGAAGATGAATGGGCATGCCGAGGGGGCGCTTAAAGACGAGCTAGAATACTTTGCTAGATGTGTAAGAGAAGGACGACAACCAGAGGTTATTCCAATCGAAGACGCGAGAAGAGCACTGGAGATCGCGATCATGGCCATGAAATCCGCTGAGCAGGGGGCTACATTGTCCATATAGATTGCAATTGATTCTTTGATGCAGAAAGGCAATCTATTCTATCTCCCAAGATGCACAAATATGTTGCATAAGTATGTGAATCAGACCTTTATTTTTTATGTGGTAAGGAGTGAGAGTATCCAGAATTAAAAAAGATTGTTAGAATCTTACCTCGAGATTTCTTCTAGTGTTTTACCTTTAGTCTCTTCTCCTATTATCGCAGTAATTATACCGGCCAATAGATGGGCCAGGGCAAATACCACGAATGCTAAGAGGAGTGCCCCACCACTAACTTCGAAGAGGTACCCAGTGATAGAGGGCGCGAGGATGCCTGCAAGTCTGCCTATACTTGCTGCAGTTCCTGAACCTGTACCCCTGAGTTTTGTGGGATAGAGCTCTGGAGTATATGTGTATAGTCCGGCCCATGCGCCTAGGTTGAAGAAAGATATCAGGGCACTATACAGTAGTATTAGCTCTAGTTGATTTGTAGAGGCTAGCAATAGGCATCCAAGTCCAGCAACTACTAAATACGATACGAGAACGCCCTTTCTACCTACCTTATCTAGAATCAGAGCAGCACTATAATACCCAGGAACTTGAACGAAAGTTATTATCAATACCCACTCCAGGCTCTTAACTACTTCGTATCTGAAGAGACGCGCATAGATGTCTGGAAGCCATGTAAAGATTCCATGATAAGTGTATACTAAAACTGCCCAGAGTATCCAGAGCATGATCGTCCTCTTAAGATACATGTCGGAGAAAAGTGTAGTTATTGGTACTTTTTCTTCTTTCGCCACATCAATACTGATTCTCTCAACATCTTTAACTAAATTATATTTTACAAGTATGTTCTTGATATCGTTCAGCTTCTCTTTCTTCTCCAGGAATCTAAGAGATTCAGGAGCATAGTATGCGATTGCAGGTATCAATAGCAGGGGGATGTAGGATATTGTGAAGACGGCTCTCCACCCTATCTGAGGCATGATTATTCGAGCCAATATTATGCCTAGGAGCACGCCCCAAACCCACGCAGTCTCGACTATTCCTACAAATCTTCCACGATACTTTGCAGGAGGATACTCCGACATGTATACTCCAGGGAGTGGAAGAGTTCCTCCCAATCCTATTCCTGCAAGTATTCTGAAGATTGACATGGACCAGAAATCCCATGTAACTCCGCACAGACCTGTAAAGACCGAGCCGACCAAGATCATGACGATCATGGTATATTTTCTGCCTATCCTATCAGCTATCAATCCGCTAAATATTGCTCCGAGGAACATCCCAACATATCCGAAGCTTAGCAGGTATCCAGCCTCTGTCAAGCTTAGCCCCCATTCGGCTCTAATCGCCGGTAGGAGAAGACCTATCAACATTACATTCATGGCAGTCAATCCATATGCCAGCGAGGCTATAGTTAGGAGGACGTAATGAAATCTACTCAACTTAAGGTCTTCAAGAATCTTTACTACGCTCACTTCTACACATCCCTCTTCTACTTCAAGACGGAAGATACGTAGTCAGGATTTATTATACATGGATTTATTGGCAATAATTGACAGAAGTTTCTATTGATTGGTAATAGATTGCCACATTTTATCTATTTAATGATTTTTCAGTTAGCTATGTTTATAGCCTCAATGTCTAGGCATTATTCATAAGGGATGAGACTGGTCTTTAGAGTAGCTTCTGGTACTGGGCCGGCGACAAAGGAGGTCTATAAACTACTCAATGACCTGAAGCTCGATTCACCGGTCGTAACTACTCTAGTCGGATACAGCATCGAAGATTCAGACATCGTAATCGTGGTTGGAGATGATAAGACAATCCTTAGGTCAATATTTGAGTTGGGGAATAGGGGGGTTCCAGTGCTTGGTGTCAGTGAGGACCCTACGAGGGGCTTCTTATCTCAATGTACCATAAATGAGCTGAGATATGCAATCAATAATATTCAGAAGGGAATGTATTCCGTTGAGGAAAATACTAGACTCGAAGTCAGGGTTGATGATGACAAGGTGGTTCCAGCAGTTAATGAGGCAGCTATATTCCCCCACATTAGCGCTACCTTGATGGAGTATACATTATCGATTAATGATGAGATGATTTGGCGAGATTATGCAGATGGAGTAATAATAGCTACACCGCTAGGGTCCAGTGCATATTCGCTCTCAGCTGGAGGCTCATTAATTCATCATGACGCACCAGTATTTGAGATAGTGCCCGTCAACTCTATAGACATTACTAGGAGACCATTAATCGTTCCTAATAATTCCGTCATCACGATCGATGGTGTATCTTCAAGGCACGGAGTCGAAGTCGTAATTGACGGCCTCGCGAGACTACCAGTCAAGGAGAGAATAGCGATTACTAAGAATGAGGTGCCTTGCAGATTTATACATGTGGACGGGCCATCGTCTATCTTGAGCAAGATCGAGAAGAAGATTCATTTGGCTGAGGAGCTCCTCCGAATACCACCATCAGCTAAGCTAATCATTAAGATATTAGAATATGAGGGGCCCCTAACCTATAGAGACCTCGTTAAGAGAACAATGTTGCCTGAGAGAACTATACGTCACGCATTGAATGTATTAGTCTCGCGCAGGCTCGTTGCTAAGAAGCCATTGCTCAGAGATGCGAGACAGAAGTTATACTATTTACCAACTCATCTCTCTAGCTTTAATCGATGAAATGGTCTCTTGAGAAGCAAGATATATTTAATCCCCGATGACTAATTATTCTTGGTGATGATACCGACCTGCACTGAGAGCCATCGGCTCTTTGAAGAGCATGTCTCCTCGCTGAATAGTGGTCGGTGAGCCTGAATGATCTTCGAATTTTTTGGCCCAGCCAGGTCATATGCTGGACTAAAGTCACTTACTGTTAAGATTAATGAGCCACTCTTTCTTAGAGAGGCTTTGAAGCTTCTTCCAGAGCCCATCAGAGGATTAATTATAGATGAGGAGGGAAATGTCAGGTCCGGGATGTTGATTCTTGTAAATGACGTGGATGCTCGTAGTGTCTATGGATTTAACATACAGGTAAGGGATGAGGACAAAGTCACCATTATACCTTTGATTCATGGAGGAGTTTTGTCTTGTTAGTCTCTAGGTACAGGGAATACTGCATGGCCGTCGTTATTGTTGACAATATAGTGAATGACCCATTTGAGGTCGTCGAGAAATTCATACCTACGGATGAATTCTCAGTCCAGTTTATTGATCCTCGGAGCATCTATACTTATCGACAGTTAATCGTGGGATTTATGGGTGCAGTAGATGCCTATCGAGTAAATGGGCAGCGAGCAAAGAAATTTGAGGTCGAGTTTCTGCTGAGGTTCTCTGGAAAAACCCAGATCAATGAGGCGATCGAGGCAGTTGGTTATAGGAAGGGAGATAGGAGTGTCTGCGTCTGTGTATTCATGAAGGATGAGAGTAAGATTGGAGAGGTGGTTCAGAAGATTGCAGAGCATCTCGGCGGAACGATCTCCGAGGAGATAGAGAGGGGGACCCTTAAAAATGTCCTAGAGCTTTATGGCATCTCCATTAATGAGTTAGAAGTTCTTGCGCCTTCCCGCGAGGTGAAGCCTGGCGAGTTGCTGATACTGGAGAGAATAGCTATGAGTGGCCTAGCATGACTCTACTGATGATATCTTTAAATCGCTCTCTGGAATAGTTAGATGCTGATATTAAGAAATGGCGCGGATGCATGCGAGAAAGAGGGGTAAGTCGAGGTCCAATAGGCCCTTAAGCAAAGATTCTCCAGAGTGGGTAAAGGTCACGCCGGAGGAGGCCGAGGCCCTCGTAGTCAGGCTGGCTAAGGAGGGGACGCCTCCAAGTAAGATTGGAGTAATTCTAAGAGATATTTATGGGATACCGCTCATAACCCAAGTAACTGGAAAATCAATTACCCAGATACTTCAGGAGAATAATCTTTTGCCAGAGATACCGGAGGACCTGGCTAACTTGATCGAGCGGGCTAGACGGATGCAGCTACATCTATCAACTCACAGGTCTGATAGATACAACAAGAAGCGGCTCCAGCTGGTCGAGGCTAAGATCCATAGGCTCGTCAAGTACTACACGAGGATCGGAAGAATACCTAAAGACTTTAAGGTAAAGACGCTTTATACATATGCCTAATCAATTGTGAAGTGCTCTGATGTTCATCTATCCCACTCGACTGGCCATACGTTTTGGCTCCAGTATATAGCGGGTATCTCGGCTATCTTAGCGCCTCTGGCCAGGTATGGAATTACGATTAGGTTCCGGAATGATGGTGTGAGCATCCTGACCCTGTAAGGCCTATCTGTGCCGTCCGACCTGACATAGTAGACGTTCTCTCCGTGTGCCGCCTCAGCTCTCCCGATTGCCTCTCCTGCAGGGACCCTGATATTCACTGGGTGCTGCTTATTCTTCACTGGCCCTTCTGGAAGCGCCTCGACCGCCTGAGTGATTATTCTGATGCTCTGCCGCATCTCTTCGAATGCCACAACTGCTCTTGCATATGAATCTCCTTCACTTCTTATCGGGACCTCGAACTTGAATTCCTTATAGGCGTCGTACGGCTCATCTATCCTGACGTCCCTCTTGATTCCACAGGCCCTAAGCGTCACTCCCACTGCGCCCAGTTTAACCGCTTCCTGAGCTGTGAGCTTCCCGACATTTACTGTCCTGTCCATAAAGAGTGCATTGTCCAGTATCAGGTCCCAGTAATGGTCAAGCCTCGCATCGAGGAACTCCATCACTCTCAGGACATATTTCTGAAAGTCGTCAGTCAATTCGTCCTCGTTTGGTGACTTGCCGGTAGCGTCTCTGTACCAGGCCCTGAACTGCTTTACTAATCCGCTTGGCACCTTCTTTGGCACATCATTCCTCACTCCACCGGGAACAAAGTATGAATGAGTTATTCTCTGTCCGCCCATGAACTGGACTAGGTCAACTATGAATTCACGGTCGCCGAATGCCCACATAAATGTCGTCGTCAATCCGAGGAATACGCCATAAAGCGCGAAGTAGTAGAAGTGGCTTCCAATCCTGTTTAGCTCGGCGACTATAGGCCTGATATACTTAGCCCTCAGCGGCGGATCTACTCCCATCAATTTCTCAACGGCTAGGCAGTAGGGATAGAGAAGACCAGCCGCGTCGAGGATCGCCGGCCTCTCAAGGTGAGGTATATTTGTTATCCATGTCTTGTACTCGCAGAGTTTCTCCTCACCCCTGTGGACGAAGCCTATATCTGGCTCGAGTGAGAGAACCGTATCGCCTATGACTCTGACTATAAATCTGCAATGACCTGTTCCTGGATGCTGGGGCCCATATGAGAACGCCATCCCCTCGCCAGTATCGTAAATGGATACCTCCTTGACCTCATCTGGACAATCCATGACTTACCGATAAAACTCATTGCCGCGCCTTTAATATAGTATTTTTCGTCTACTTACCCGTTCTCTGCATCCTAAATACCACTAATCCAAGCAACAGTAATATGATGAATATCAATAGTCCTAGGCGGAGAAATATTCCAAGGACTGCCCTTATACCAGTGAGTAATCCCCACGTAAAGATGCTGAATGCGCTTACAAAAGTAACCAGAATGATTATCAATATCATCAATGACCGGGGGCTCATGATTGTGATTCCTACCTGCCCGGAGGCTTATAATCCTTCCTTAGAGGCGGGATATCTGACCACCATTCTGGCAAGAGCAATCTCCTAAGGTTAGGATGACCAGTGAAGATTATTCCAAACATCTCATATGTCTCACGCTCATGATACTCGCAGCTCGGCCAAATCGAGGTAAGCGAGGAGAGCTCGGGATTATCCCTAGGAATCTTGGTAGAGAGTGTTAGGACGATGGATCCTAATTCGGGAACAGTATATGAGCCCAGGTGATACATGACCTCGAAGGCGTTCTCAGGCGGCTTTAATGCTGATAGGTCAACGCCAGTCACACCCTTGACGTGGTCAAATCCCCTTTCCCTCAGAAGTTTCGCGGCTCTAATCAGTGCATCCTTCTCAACAGTTATCTTAATGATCTTTTTATCGAACTTCTCCTCCTTTATCGAGCCGCCTAAATTCTGCTTCACCGAGTTAATTATTTCTGTAATGATTAATTCGCTCAACTTCAATTACTCATTACTGAGCTTAGATATAGAGATATTTTCGGTAAGGATTGTTAGAGAAATTCGCCAAGTATTTTGTCCCTTAGCAGTAGTAGTCCTTGGATTAGGGCCTCTGGCCTAGGTGGACAACCAGGTACGTATACATCCACCGGCACGATGTCGTCTACTCCCTGAATAACGTTGTAGGAGTCCTTAGCGTATAGCCCTCCAGATATTGCACATGCACCCATAGCTACAACCCACTTCGGGTCAGGCATCTGGTCATAGATTATTCTTACACGCTGAGCCATCTTTGTCGTAACCGTGCCTTCAATTACTATTACATCCGACTGCCTAAGCGAGCCGACAGCATTCAGGAATCCAAATCTTTCAGGATCATACCTTGGACTGACGCTACCCGCAAACTCCACTGAGCAGCATGCAGTCGTTAGATGAACAGGAAATAAGGAAGAAAGCCGGCCCCAATTCACTAAGTATCTTATAAGGGATCTTCTTCTAATCCACTGAATTATGAAGTTCGGACCATTTCTTCCCTCAACCCTATTTACCCTTCCTAGCCCGTATAGCTTAATTGCTTCTCTTTTTTCCTCCTCAGGAATGACTGACTCTTCAAACAGATCAACAATTTTTTCCGATTGTAAGGTGGAGATCCTAAAGTTGCCTGTTCTAATTCTGAAGCCAATGCCTTGAGGAGCTGAGGACATCCCCAGAAAACATGTTCTACCTTGTTAATTAACTGTTCCCAAGCAATCGAAAACTTAATCAAAGAATCTGAACAAGGTTTCATCATGAGGGTCTGGAAGCTGAGGAATGATTGGGATGTGTTGAGGCCGGGCGTTTATAGACAGATGCTTTCGTTTGACGAGAACATAATGCTTATGATTGTTAAAATCCATCCAGGTGCATGTGTTCCGAAACATAGTCATAGCAATCTACAGACTGGAGTAGTGATCAAGGGCAAGCTATTATTCCGGACTGATCGCGGAGAGATGGAGATTTCAGAGGGCTGGTCCTACTATATTGAGCCCAATGAGAACCATGAAGTCTACAACACTACGGATAGGGAGGCCGTGGCGCTTGATATCTTTATGCCAAAGAGGGATGACTACACGCCCTACACACGTCCGCCAGACGTTTCATTATAGGTTAATCTTGTATTTTTATCCTACTAATGCTCGTCTCTCTCCTAAAGTATAGATATGCAGCAATGGACGTAACGAGAAAAACAATGATCGGTATCGATAATGCAATTAGGCCGCCGCCAAGAATGTATGGATAGGTCAGGGAGATAGACAATACTAGTGATGTCGGCAGGATGATGATGAACAATGCAACCAAGAGAATCCTCCTAGATTGCCTATGCATTGATAATATCTTGGCGGACTTTATCCAGCTATCCTTTACCTCTATCTTTACTCCATGTTGATTACTTAATCGTCCTATATGACGATTGAGTTCTGACAATAAGATGGGGTCAGATGCGCCGAATCCGTCTCTCTTGACCACTCCTACGGGCTCATTCTCTCTTAATATGTGGATATCCGGCGGAGAGAAAACCACATTCATTCCAAAATTTTTTGCTATCCAATTGACCTTAAGTATCATTTTTGAGTCTAGCTCTATGTTAAGTTCTGGGCCTGAATACCCAATGATTAATGGATTGAAAGAATAGATCTTATTGATGACTAATTCGTTGTCCCTGAATGTTGGCATCGTTAGCATTATTGTTGATAATGGTTTACCATTATCTACCTCTCCTTTAATCCACTCTAATGCCTTTTCGAATGCCCCAGTCAACTCGAGCAGAATAATTTTATCAGGCTAATTTTAGTCTTTACTTCTCTGCGCCCACCCTTATTGTAGTGTCTACTGTTCTGATTGCTGCGGGCGGTAGACTTACAGTTACTTTGACCTTGTCGCCATCTTTTAGCCCATATTTTCCTCTTAGATAAATTGGGGATATTACCTCGATGACGTTTTCGCCATAGTGTGTCCTCTCTATGAATAGTATGGCGCAGATGTCCTTCTCATTGAATGTTCCGAGTATTCCCCTGACCTGGCCATATGTCCTTACACCATTCCTAAAGCCTTCAATCTCTACGTCTGCGTACCTCTTGACTAGCTCCCTATTCTCTATCGCGTCCTTTGAGAGGAGATTTATGTTCAGTGTTCCTGGATAAGGGTCAAAGCCAAACTTTTCTCTTATCTGTCTCCGGTAGTAGTCCTGTGATAAGTAGTATGCTCCTTCTCCGAGCCCTGTGAATATTCTACCATCAAGTGTTACTTCCATGGGTCTTTCAATAATTGATTTAAGCTCCATGTATAGATTTTTGAGCTCGTTTATTCCTTTCTCGGTAAGCTTGATGTAGCTTAGACGCCCCACTATTCTTCTCTCTATTAATCCCTCATTCTCCATTTTTATGAGGATTCTAGAGGCGGACTGTTGCGAAGTTCCCAGCATCTGGGCGAGTGTGGGAGTCGTGAATTTAACACTTTTTACATATGCTTCGTTTTCAGCTAATAATAACAATGTTTTTAGATGCATCTTATTTAAATTCATCAAATATTACAGTGTTATACTCCTATTTTACCTTAACCTACCCAAAAATGAGGCATAAGACAAACGGATGAGTAAATTATCAGCTTATGGTTATTGAGTCGTCCTTCACGACTCCCTTTGGCCCAATTAGTAAGATATCTATTCCGTTCCCGCTGCCAGCGTCCCTAGCAATGGCGGCCTTCATAGACCTCACAGCGAGATCGTATATTTCTGGTCCTGATAGGTCAGGCCGATAACTACTCTCTAATACGCCCACCGCTATCTCTGCTCCCGACCCAACAACGGCGAAGTCATCCTCGATGAGTGACCCGAGAGGGTCTAAGACGAAGACATGAGCCCCAGTAGAGTCAAATCCTCCAACTATAGTCTCAGTAATGTATGGAAAGTATCTGCTTCCAAATAAGTAATTCGAGAGGATCTTTGCGACTGAGTTTACCGAGGCTGTTCGCTGATTCTCTATCTGGTATAGATTTACGGCCGCCGTTATTTCTTTGAGGAGGTTCTGCATGTCCGAGACAAGCCCCGCGCAGGCAGCACCGATCGTCGGGGTTATCTTGAAGACCTTTCTCACGTTCTTGGAGACTACGAAGTAGCCATAGGAAAGCCTCTTCTCCGAGGCCAGTACCACGCTGTCTTTTCCCCTGATTCCAAGCGTGGTCGCGCCTGGGAATGGAAACTGAGTACTCATCTCGAGTCCCAATAAAAAATGTGCATGGCATGTTTTAAGTGTTCTTCTGAGACAACACCGATGATTAAAGATTAATAAGTCGAGTACTATATACCAATGATAAGAATGGAGACTCAGACACGCGATGTCAGGATAATCGTCAGGATGCTAGGCACTGATCTTGACGGCACTAAGCAAGTTCCATATGCACTTGCGAAGATCTTCGGCGTCGGAGTCAATTTTGGCTATGCCGTAGCTCGTGCAGTAGGAATAGACCCTTCCCTCAAGCTCGGGCAGCTAACCGAGCATCAGATATCACTTCTGGAGGACGGGATAAGAAATCCATCAAAGTATAGAATACCTGCATGGCTGTACAACGATAGAAAAGATCCAGTAACGGGACGCGATATACACCTAGTGGGCCCAGACCTAGAGCTCAATATAAAGGAGAATATTCAGCGAGAGATGAGAATAAAGTCTTGGAGAGGAGTCCGACACTCTCTCGGACTAAAGGTTAGAGGGCAGAGAACTAGAACTACGGGCAGGAAAGGAGGACCAGTCGGAGTCGCGAGGAGAGCGGTTGCAGAGGCAGGCGGCTCAGGCGAGTCTAAGAAGTAGATTATTGCTTTTCCCAGATACTCCTAGCCAGGCTTGCTCCTTCTACTAGGCTAAGCTCTTTCTTGTACGCGACCTCCCATCTTCTAGTTCTTAGGCCACAGTCATTACAGGCAATCACTAGGGACGGGTCTCCCAGTAACTTTGCTGAGTAGAGCAGCCTATCGCTGACGAGGTCCGGACTCTCGATGAAGTCTGTATGAACATCGATTACGCCCGGAGCAACCTTGAATTTTACACCGTACTCCCTGAAAATTTTCAGAATCAAGTATCCCCTCCTCTTCTCATCGTCCTGTCCCTTGTATGGTGTATCACGGTTCGCACATTCTATCGAGAGCTCGTCGATCTTCATCTCTAACACGTGTGGGAAGAGTCTCCTATAATCGCTATAACAGATGTGGAGGGTGAATATTGCATCTATGCCTGTGACAACCTTGTTGAAGGCCTCGACGAATAGTTGCATCTCTTCAGGATTCGTCGTCGCAGCGGGTTCATCTATCTGTATACGTTTAGCCCCGGCGTCGCTCAGCTTCTTTATGACTGGACGCAGAACCTTCTCGGCCATGTCGAGGACCAAGTCTCTCCGAGCAAGCCTCTTCCTCTCCATGATGTTCTTCACATTCTTATGCATTGCGTAGTGATGCTCAGGGAAGCTCCAGTCGGCAAGTGTATATGGACCTGTAACAGGTATCTTCAGCTCCCTGGAAGCGAACCTTTTTGCGAATAAAAATTCATTGAGGTATATTGGGTTGAGTAGTCTTGGCTCAGAGACTATTGCGGCCTTGTTGTAAGTCTCAACGTCCCATACCTTGACCTTTCCATAAAAGACAGCTCCCTCAATGTTCCTCAGTGGATACTCATACATCTCTACTCTTCTCTGCTCACCGTCCCAGACGACGTCGAGGCCTGCGCTCTCGAAGAATCTCAACCCATAGATTGAGGCCCATTCATATAGCTCATCCCTAACATACTTGCCAGTCTTGAGAATCTCAACCAGTTTCTCATACTCAGGGACGCAGAGCAGTCTACCCCAATACTCTGTCTCGCTTATCTCCCTCTCAGAGATTGTCTTCTTGAGGAATGGCGCGCGTAGGAGACTTCCAACCTCCTGTGTTGGGAAAAGCTTCTTCATACTACGTACTCACCAATTTTCTATAAGCAATTCCGAGATTCATCACTTTCTTATCAGCTATTTGTCTCGGTAGGAAGTCTAGGTCGGCCGAGGGGCCGATATGTATGGCGGGAGGCTCTAGCGCCTCCAGCAACGCCTCGGCCGTGCTTACCAGTTCCTCGATAGGCTCTACATAGCTGTTTCGTGAATCAACTATTCCCACAAATATCGGTCTATCAAAGTCATGCTCAGCCAATCTCTCAATATCTGTTGCTGTAAGGTCCATGCCGAGAATTCGATAGGCTCTACATAGCTGTTTCGTGAATCAACTATTCCGGCAAATATCGGTCTATCAAAGTCATGCTCAGCCAATCTCTCAATATCTGTCGCTGTAAGGTCCATGCCGAGAATGTCTGCGCCAGAATCGAGTATCCATGGAGCAGCATTGGAGAAATCATTGAAAAAAGTGTGGAGCAATATTTCCCCATCGAAGGATTTCTTGATTAGTTCGATGCCTTGCCTCACAATCTCAACTGAGTCTTCATCCATTTTTCTCTGGGCGAGAATTGGCGCGCTTAGCTGAGCTATGGATAGTTGACTATTACTCCGAATTATAGATAATTCTCTTGCTATAATCTCAGCAATATCCAAGACCAGTTCTTTGAAACTAACATAGTACCTGTTGTCGCACATGGAGGCAAAAGTAAATGGTTCTGGAAGTATTATTTTCCATTGTTCATTCCTCACCACATCTAAAAACAAGTAATTAATGAGGACAGGGTTCTCCCAGACTAATTCGTTGACAATGATGGGTTTTTTATAAAACATGTTATTATCAAACCACCTAGTCAATGGTCCTGGCTCCATTCCCTGTATCGTCTCGGAGAATGGCCGGAAATGATCGTGCCAGAGAAGTTGACCCTCGATGAGTAGGGTCATACCTGCCTTCTTCTGAATCTCGGCGATCTCCCTACATTCCTTCTGAGCTGCCGATAATAGTTCCTGCTTAGTTATCTCCCCCCTGCTATGCTTCCTCATCGTCGTGAATAATTGGTCTGACCTAGGATAGAGCCCAGCCAAGTGGCACCCTGCAAACTTCATACCCACACTATGCCGCGGAACGCCTCGATAAATACTAAACCTAAGATAAACACTCAAATACACCAGCTCAAATGATTAATTCGTAAATGGACATTGGTGCTTCTCAGTTATTTTCAGCGGCTCAAAGAGCATCAGAAATTATTAAGAAGCATGTACTGGAGGGTGCCAACATATTGGTCGTTGGGCATAATGATGCCGACGCCCTCTCCTCAATCGGAATAGTATGTGGCTCCCTCAGTCTACTTGATGCATATGTGACTGCGAGGAGCGTCGCAAGAATAGATGAGTTTGTAGAGTCAAACATAGAGAATTACGACTTGATAGTCTTTGTAGACTTGGGCAGTGGTTACTTGTCCGACCTGAAGTCCAAGATCTCGAGGGGCGACGTAATAATTATTGACCATCATAGACCTTCTGAACTCGATATTCCGAGTAATTGGTTTCATGTCAATCCGCACTTGTTCGGAATAGATGGAATGACTGAGATCAGCGCCTCGGGGCTATCATACCTAGTATCTAGGCATCTTCACCCAGAGGCTGTAAAGTACTCAGCGATGGCAATAGTCGGAGCACTCGGGGACCTGCAGGACAAAAATGGTGAGAGAAGGCTGAGGGGAATAAACGAGTTTATCGTCAACGAGGCAAAGGAGGCCGGAGTTATAAGCATGAGTGAGGACTTAATTCTATATGGCCGGAGCTTCCGTGGAGTCCATCACGCATTGGCGAGTACTTACAGCCCATTCATACCTGGGCTCTCTGGAGATGAGGCTGCTTGCCTCAGCCTAGTAATCTCATGCGGCATAGAGATTAGGAAGGGAGACCAGTGGAGAACACTCGCGGACCTATCCGAAGACGAGAAGAAGAGGCTCTACAACGGAATCATTGGGCACCTAGCGACGCATGGCTATCCATCGTCAATCGCCTCAGAACTCATTGGGACAGTATACGAAATTAATGGAGAAGAGGCATGGACATATACGAGAGATGCGCGGGAGTTCGCTACTCTATTGAACTCCACGGGAAAGACCAATAAGGCATGGGTCGGGATCGCACTGGCCATGGGAGTTAGGGGATGGGTATTAGAGGAGGCGAATAGGTTGCTCGAGGAGTATAGAAAATCCATAGCCAGGGCGATTAACTACGTCACTACTCCTGGCGCACTCGAGCAGATGCACCACATAGTCATACTAAGGGGTGGAACAGAGGTCGATCCTAGACAGATAAGCTCGATCGCATCGATTCTCTCCTCCTCGCAGCTTCTGCCCCAAGATAAGCCATTGATTGCGATTGCGCAGGAGGGAGGATTGGTAAAGGTCTCTGCAAGGGCGAGCAGCAAGCTCGTAGACATTGGACTAGACCTCGGAGAAATAATGAGGAGGGCCGCAGAGATGTATGGAGGCAAGGGTGGAGGACATAGAGTGGCCGCAGGAGCAGAGATAGCGGCGGATAGGCTGACGCTATTTTTACTGGAGGTAGATAAGCTCGTGGGCATGCATATGAGGGATGCCGGGCTTCCAGCGCAGTCAACCCTCGACGAGGCATGAAGATCTCTGCTACAATAATGATTAAGTTCTGCGATGAGAGTGAGGCAGCATCTGTGCTCAAAGCGGTTGAGCCGGACAACTCGCCACTTCCGCCTGGACTAAGGATAGAGACTAGGCAGGAGGGATCAACAATTTCCTTCGAGATTATCTGTGAGAGAGGGCCTGAGTCTCTCCTCTCCACGGTCGATGACCTATTGGCGGCCATTCAGCTCGCTGAGAAGACCATCTGCAGGAGGATCGCTAAGGTATAAAGCATCCCTAAGACGGAGATTCTTGATAAGGATATGTCGAAAAAGGCAGAGCGGAGCAGGGCGCCGAAGTCTCTCTACTTGATTAGGGCGCCGAGCTATTTCGGCAACAAGGAGATAGGCACGACCCTATGCGACGACCCAGCAAAGCTCATTGGACGCACGGTAAAGGTCAGCCTCTACAACCTCACCGACGACTTCAGCAAGCAGTACATGATTATCAGGTTTAAGATAATTAGGGTTGATGGAAGCGAGGCCCACACAGTCTTCTATGGACACGAATATGGAAGAGAATTTCTTAGAAGCCTAGTCAGAAGGGGAACGTCACGGATCGATGGTTACTACAACCTTAAGACTCTGGACAACGTAGCGATGAGGGTTCAGGGAACAGTCTTCACAGTTAAGAGAGAGACATCGGGGAAAAAACGCATAATTAGACGCATAATGAAGGAGGTACTCGAGGCTTCCTCCTCTAAGCTGACGCTTGACCAGTTTGCCCAGGAGCTCGTGCTTGGAAAGACAGCATCAGACATCTATAACTCTGTCAAGAAGATACTGCTTCCAAGACACGTAGGAATCGTAAAATCAAAGGTATTATCGCTTCCGCAAGATGTCCTAAAAGAGATGCCTAAGACAGAGATAGCTGAGACCACAGAGAATAGTGGATGAATGATTAGGGATTTATCTTCGTAAATGTCTGCTGCTATATTTTCTTAAGTAGTATCCTTCCTCCTTCATTGGGCCGAAGCTTCTCACGCCCAGGTTCTTAACCTGGTCTCTCAGCTCCTGGGATAGCTTACCATCTATCTCTCCCCTCTCTTCTAGGTATTTAATGACCTCCAGCGCTTCCTCGTCGTTGCTGCATCTTCTGAGATAGTCGATTGGTCCCGGGGTATAGCTTTCTGGAATGGTCTGAGCCTCTCGCTCAGCCTCTTCAACATCAAGCCTGACTGAGTCTATCCTAACCGACATGTCCTGCCTCAATATTTCTCGGTAGAGTCTTGGGAAAAGCTTCTTGAAGTCTCTTAGATCCCACTCCGTCGCCTATCCCACCCAGTGATTATAATAGGCACTCTCAATAAATGTCTTTCCATCTGTATAATCTTTTTAGGTGGCATGCATGTTGGATTATTAATGAATTTTGACATTAAGCATAGGCCATCATATGCATTGCTTGAGGTTAAGCTTGAGCCCAATGAGTCGATAAGAGCTGAGGCAGGAGCCATGACCTACATGTCTCCGAACATTGATGTAAGAACGGTGATGCGGGAGTCGAGCTTCATAGAGACGCTGGGGCTGAAGCTCCTGGGTGGCCAGTCATTCTTCGTCAATGAATACGCCGCGAAATATTCATCTGGAGTCGTGGGGCTTGTCTCTGCGCCTCTAGGAGACATCGCGCATCTAGTGGTCTCGGATGGGAGAGGCTTCATTATCCAGAAGTCTGCATACGTTGCTTCCAGCCCTACAATAGACCTAGATATTAAGTGGCAGGGATTCACGAGGGGAATATTTGGACAGGGGCTCTTCATGATAAAGGTGACTGGGAGAGGAGACCTATTTATCAACACTTTCGGAGCGATCGAGAAGAAGACCCTAGTGCCGGGAGAGGAGCTCATCGTCGATAACTTCCATGTAGCGGCATTCTCAGAGACATGTAGATACGAGGTGAAGAAATTCGGGGGACTCAAATCGACACTGCTTGGCGGCGAGGGGCTTGTCTTGAGAGTGACAGGCCCAGGCGATGTATACATCCAGACGAAGAACCCGGCAGAGTTCGCGGAGTGGCTCTGGGTGCTCCTTGAGCCATACGTCAGGTCTCGTTCAAGATAAATTCAAAACGAGTTTCGACATGAACAGGTCGGAGCTGATAGCTGGGTGCTGCGGCATAATCAGCCCAGTGCTTGGGATCGGTCTTGTATTGATCGCGACGACACTCTCAGGAAGATTTAGCTGGGAGAGGAATGCTCTCAGCGATCTCGGGGTGGCCGAGCCAGCAGCCGCGATGCTCTTCAACAGCTCGCTCATACTGGCCGGCGTACTCTTCCTATGCTTCGTATACGGACTCCTGAAACAAGTCAGCGATGACAAGAAATACAGGTCTGGGCTGGCCTTTCTTCTCGCGGGGGGAGTGTCGCTGATTTTTATCGGCATCTTCACCGAGCACTATGGAGTGCTTCACTTCATCTTCTCCGCGGGATACTTCATCCTCACCCCCATCGGCATCATTTTGATCGGGGCGTCGCGCCCCTCTAGGCTGGTCAGCCAGAGAGTCAGAATAATAAGCATAATAGAGGGATCATCGTCATTGTTTGTAATCACAGTGGCTTATCTACTCCTCAACTCGGTTGGGTTGAGAGTGGGCTTCGCGGTCCCAGAGTTAGCGGCATCACTCATAATCTCATTCTGGGTAATCATGATTGCAGCGAGGCTTATCAGACATTGACAGGATTATTCTAAAAAATTAATTACTCTATGATTAATGATTTATTTCTGGATGAATCATGGCTCGGAGAATCGTTGGTCTCCTGACTGATTATGGAGTGATTGATACATATGTAGGAGAATTGAAGGCGGCACTGCTCTCGAGGAACCCTGAACTCACAATTGTGGACATTACGCATTCTGTCAGTCCATTCAATATTCTTGAGGGCGCCTTTCTCCTCTATCTATCCTATCGCCACTTTCCAGTTGATACGATCTTTCTCGTGGTTGTAGACCCAGGCGTCGGAACGGTTAGGAGGGGAGTTGCCTTGAAGACAGATAGATACTGGTTCGTCGCTCCCGACAATGGAGTTGCATATCCCGCGGCATACGAGGATAGGATAATATCCACCTACATGATAGACCAATCCAGGCTCAGAACATATGGAGGAGAAACATTTCACGGAAGAGATATCTTCGCACCAGTGGCAGCAATGATCTCTATGGGTGAACTAGACTTATTGATCGAGATAGACCCGAACAGCCTCGTCAAGCTTCAGCTCCCCTCGCCCATCATTAATAAAAATGAGATAGAGGCGACCATACTTCATGTCGATAACTTCGGAAACGCAGTGCTAAATGTTTCGCGGAAGAGTTTTGGACACCTCATCGATAGACTGGTAGGAGAAACAATTGATGTATCCATTGGCCGTAGGAGATATAGGGCTAGACTCGTTGAGGCATATGGAGACGAAAAGAGGAGCAGAGTCGTCGCTCTCTGGGGAGGGACAGGGTTCCTCGAGGTCTCAGTGGTGGAGGGAAGCTTCGCTAAGAGAAGCGGAGCAAAACCAGGAATGAGAATGAAGATTAGGTGGCACTAGCCTGCGACTGCCTCTATCGGCAGTGACTCAAATTCTTTGACCATGGCCTCCCTCAGCTGCTTAAGCCTCTCAACCTCTGTATTCTTGACTTCATACCTCGCCCTAAGAATATCAGGTATAATCTTCATGGCCCTTATGCGGTCTATGCTCACCCCTCTCCTCAGCGCCGCCTCTGCTAACTCGTAGAATTCCACGAATATCCTCATCAATTCGTACTGCTTCTCTGGGCTACAGTAAGAGTCGACCTCGTCATAGGCGCTCTGCTGTAGATATCCCTCCCTGATCATGCGGGCCGCATCGAGTACCAGTTTTTCCTCATCTGCAAGCGACTCAGGCCCGAGAAGCCTAACAATCTCGAGCAGCTCATCCTCCCTCCTAAGTATCTGGTATAGCTTTGTCCTCAATATGTGCCAGTCCTTCGCAACCTTCTCAACCCACCATGACTTCACCGTATCGACATATGCAGAATAGCTCTGAATCCAGTTGATTGCTGGATAATGCCTCGTATAAGCGAGGTTTGCATCGAGGGCCCAAAAGACCCTGACGAATCTAAGGGTATGCGTCGTCACCGGCTCGGTAAAGTCTCCTCCCGGAGGCGAGACAGCACCGACTAGAGTCATACTGCCTATTCTCTCTGGCTTTCCCAGGACGACGACTCTTCCAGCCCTCTCGTAGAACTCTGCAAGCCTACTTGCCAAGTAGCTTGGGTACCCTTCCTCAGCCGGCATCTCCTCTAGCCTGCCACTTATCTCCCTCAGCGCCTCGGCCCACCTGCTCGTTGAGTCTGCAACGAGCAGTACATCATAGCCCATGTCTCTGTAGAACTCAGCTATTGAAGCCCCCGTATAGATGCTGGCCTCCCTCGCCGCTACTGGCATATTGCTAGTATTCGCGATGAGGACTGTTCTCTCCATCAACGGCCTGCCTGAGCGAGGATCAACAAGTTTGGGGAAGCCAGTCAACACCTCGGCCTCCTCGTTGCCCCTCTCCCCACAGCCAATGTGTAGAATCACTTGAGCATCGCTCCACTTAGAAAGCTGGTGAAGAGTCACGGTTTTGCCAGTGCCGAAGGCCCCTGGTATGCATCCAGTCCCTCCCTTAGCCATCGGGAAAAGTGTATCAAGAACTCTCTGACCAGTAATTAGCGGTATGACTGGATCGAGCCTGCTCTTAAATGGCCTAGGAGTCCTAACCGGCCACCTATGATGCAGCATAACTTTCTCAACTCTTCCGTCCGTTGAGATCTCTGCTACGACGTCCTCAACACTGTAGTCGCCCTCATCGGCTATGTATTTAACCTCGCCCGGCGGATAGTTCGGAGGCACCATTATCTTGCATTTTACCAGAGGCGTCTCCTGCACCTCGCCCAGAATTGTGCCGGGCTCAACTCTTACTCCTCTTTTGACCAGAGGCATGAATCTCCACTTATTCTCGACTGGGAGTGAAGGTACCGATATTCCTCGCCTGACGAACGGGCCTACCGCTAAGGCTATTCTGTCAAGGGGTCTCTGGACACCGTCGTAGACGCTCCCAATCATTCCTGGACCAAGCGTGACTGAAAGCGGCTGCCCAGTACCAATCACGGGCTCTCCTGGAGAGAGGCCTGAAGTGTTCTCGTATACTTGGATGAAGGCTGTGTCTCCTGTCAGCCGTATGACCTCGCCTATCAGCCTCTCCCTGCCGACATATACCATCTCATACATCTTTGCACCCATCATTCCATCAGCCTTGACGGCCGGCCCCGCTATCCAGATTATCTTTCCCTTAACCGCCATAGGTCAATCTCATAATGCTTAGCCATCTAAAAACCCTTCAACCCCATAGCCGAGACTACACTATAAGTGTATAGATCTTGTACGTTGTGACAATTACGATGAGTAGACCAAATATCTGTCTCAGCCTACTGCTTGAGACACGCGAGCTTGTCAACTTTGCGCCCGCAAAGGACCCAATAGCACCCAGAATCACTAGCGGAGCCATGAGCCCGGTATCCCACTTGGCCGCGCCGAGATGAGGAATCAGTGAGGAGAATGATGGAGGAGTGACTGCGAATGCGTTGATTCCTGCGGCCTTCTTTGGATCATGTCCAAGAATAACAAGCGTCGGCATTAGAAGGAATCCGGGACCTACGCCTAGGAATCCGCTCAGGACCGATATCGGAACGGCCAAAACGACCGCCAACCCAAAGTTTTCATTCTCTAGAGATTCTTTTGCAGGCCTAAACAACCGGTATGTTAGGTATATGACGGCCGTGAAGTAGAGCAGCCAGACGTATCTTTGCTCGACGAACTGGACGAGGAGAGCACCAACCGGAGCCGAGACAGTCGTCACCACTGCCAGCATCGTTGCCTTCCTCCAATCCACTAAACCACTTCTAGCAAAGCCAATCGTAGCAAGAAGAGCCGTGACTCCGTTCAGGAGCAGGCTCAGCGGCTGCACCTGATGAACCAGGTCTGTCATGAATAGGCCTAGGAACGGGATCGCTGCGAATGCTACGCCGAGGCCAAGCATGCCCGAAACGAGTGAGAGCACAAAGATTCCGGCAAAAATCAGAAGAGAATCAATCATATTTATCCCCCCTTAAAACAAAGAAATAACACCTTACTCAGCCCTTGTTTTTAGTCTAAGTCATCAATTCTTTGATGATCATTGTGCGTATCTCGCTTCTCAATCTTTCTAGGCGGGCCTCGATTGTGTTGTCGAGCTGGACAGTGCCTTCCTTATTCATGATTCTTATTCCTCCGATGGTCTTAAGGGAAACTGGCTCGATGCTGAATTCTACGTTCAATTCCCTCGTGATTCTCTCCGCCACTCTCGCAACTCGCTCCCTATCGTCCTCGCTGCAGGTTATCCTGAAGCTCCTACCACCTATCGCCTCGACCGCTCCTCTCATCAGGACCTCTAGGGATTTCTCATACGTCTCCGAGTTCTTTAATTCTTTGACCCTCTCGATTGATTCCTTGATGACGCTTTCCACCAATTCCTCGATTGCCTGGAGATATCTCCTCTTCGCATCTAGCTCTGCCTGACCGATTCTCTTGACGGCCTCTATCCTCGCCTCCCTAGCAATGATTGTTAGCTCGTTCTTCAGCCTCTCCATCGTCTCTGATTTGTGTTGCCTAAGCCTGCTGAGCCCCTCCTCCAGCGCCTGGTCAATTGATTTCTCGCATTGGCTGAATGCTTCGCTCACGACCTCCCTAATAAGCTCCTCGAGGCTCATCGACAATTCTTCTTCACTCTCCAGTTATCTCTTCATGCTGATTCATATACCTAGAACCTGCCTCATGATTGCTCTATAGTCGACCCGCCTGACCTCTGAGCCCGGAGCTGGTATCTGATAGATGATTGGGACCGTCAGCCTGGACCTAAGCTCGTTTAGCCTCTTTGAGAATTCTTCACCATATTCATCGCTCACGAGTAGCATGCCTATCTCCGGGTTCTGGATGAGCTTATTGACGGCCCTAGTCGCCTCCTCAACAGTCTCCGCCACCACTCCACCCACACCTGCCAGTCTAAGCGTGTTGACGAAGACTCTACCACCGACCGCTACCACCCTCAAACCACAAAACTAAACAACGCCTTTACTTTTATAACTATCCTCATACTCATTGTTGAAGTGGTGGGGCCGGTAGATCAGTGGTAGATCGCCCGCCTCGCACGCGGGAGGCCGCGGGTTCGAATCCCGCCCGGTCCATTCATTATCTTTTTTATGTTTCGAATCGCCTACGCTGTTTAGATACCGTAAAGCACTACAGTATCGTTAAAAAGTAATAAATCAAAATATCACTAAAGAGTTATCTATCTCTCAAGTGTTTTTACAAAATTTGTCCGTTAATTACGTTGAATTTCGGTAAACATTTTCTAAGCGATATTCCTGGCAATCCTGATTTATTTTAGACCGACAGTCGTTGCTCTGATTTAAAACTTAATATCCTACATTATGAATCATATTAATTTGTGAAGCCTTTACCGATATTTATTGCTGTGTTTCTCGTTGTAGGGTTTATTTTGGGCTTTACTTTAGGCTCACTGGCGAGTTTATCCACTAAAACTGTGACTGTTTTCGGCGGAACTATTGAGACCGAGACTTTGACGAGTTACACATTTGTAGAGAAAGTCGTAACCTTGACTAAGCCTACGACTATTGTTTCTTTGAGTGAAAAAACCATTATAAATACGATAACTATGACGGTCACCAAAACATTCTATAAGACTGATAGAAGCATCAATGCATCCTGTATTGTCTTCAGGACTAGCAAAGATGTTTACAAGATGTCTGAGGAGGTCATAATAGTTTTGAAGAATAATTGTAATTATGCCCTAGTTCTACCCAATTCAGCTCCGTGGGTGGTAACCGACGCTGATGGCAGGGTTGTTTACTCTCCGATAGCATTACAAGTTATTAGAGAGGTTAGTCCCGGCGGCGAGCTTAAGTGGGTCTGGGAGCAAAGAGATAATGGGGGCGGGCAAGTCCCGCTTGGAACATACTATGCAAGAATTTTTACGTTAAATGGTGGTGTGTTTGTAGTCGAGTTTAAGATAATTGAGGTCTAAAAGATAAAAAATAAGGAGTGGATAAAATAATGGATGTTTTAGCTTCCGGTATTCAGGAATGTTATAATCTCGTCTATTAGCTGCGCTCTTGTTCCGGCGTCGCTTATAGCCTCGAATCCGAAGCTTAGATAGACTAGTCTATATGGTGTTGACGGCGCAGGCATGGCTGATGGGAATCTTATACCTCCAGCAATCGGATCTCCTCCTAAAGTGAATAAGTCACCTTCTTCATCTAGGTAATTGAATATCGCCGTTGAGCCTCCGATGGGTAGTATGCCATCTGCAAAATATTGATTATCTGCTCCATCACCATCCCATATAACGAGCATCATCTCATTACCATCAGGCGGGCCTACAGGATCACTTACAGGATCATTTGGAACACCGGCCAAAGCTAAAACACCATAATAATCATCATCATCTTGTTCCGAGGTTATGTCATCAAATAGGTAGTCTGCTTTGAGGAAGTTGTTGTACCAGAGGATTGCATCAAATGATGGAGCCCAATATGAGTACATCACAAATTCATTTAGATACCAACCTATTTCTTGCCCAGTTATGAAGAGTTTCTTCCCAGCTCCTAGATAGCTTGACAAGGTTGATCTCTCATATCTCGTCAATGTGGTAGATGCGTCATCTCCAGTAAACCATATTGTGATCGCGTATGGTGCTAGGTCTCCTGGGCTCGGTGGACCTGCTTCGAAGACGTCCCAATAAGCAAAGCTATATCCAGCATCCGTTAAAGCCGCAGTAAACCACTCTGAGTAATCAGGCCATCCTAGCGCCCCACTACCATCATCGTCAACTAAAATTATTGTTGCGCCACTCGCGGGTTTGAAACCAAATATTGGTACTCTCTTATTCACCGTTGATGGCGAGCCTGTGCCGCTCTGCTTGTATACGTGCCACCAGAAATCTGCTGTACCTGTAGCAGTTGCAGAGCTGATGGTGCTAGTTACAGATGATCCCTTAAAGATTCTTGTAACTGCTCCTGAGCCGACGAGCTTCCCCCAATGTGCAGATGGAGGCATCTGTACTCCGAAATTGTATGTTTTTCCAGATAATGGTCTATAGACGAGCGTATCGACGGGTCTCTCAACATCATACAAAGAGTCAACAACGATTTTTGCGTATGGAGGATTGTCTAAGTCTCCAAGATTAAGGAATGGGTGTATCCTTACATCATCGGGCAATACATGAAGGTTAATATCCATGTCTCTACCAGCCACGTCCTCGACTCTCGGGAAGTCCGGATGCTCTAAAGCACAGATTTCACCAAAATAGTTGCACCACTGGGAACTTACCGCCCATTCGATCCATCCTGGATTGTACTGGTTCCACGTCGTTACTACTGTGAGATATGTTGTCGGCTTAACCTTAGCCATGTAGAAGTCTACGTCCTCTGTTATCTGTCCAGCAGTGACTGTCACAGTTCTGGTCTGCGTGACGTATCCTTTCTTGGTTACTGTCAGGGTATATGTTCCGGGTGCCAATCCCGTGATTGTGTAGAAGCCACCATTATTGCTGAACGCGTATTTTATAGTCGTGGCCTTAACCTTGGCCCCTCCGAGAGTATCGTAGAACCAGTCTGAGTTCTCCGCATCTATTATCTGGCCCTGAATACCAGTAAGGGTTATTCCGAGAGCCCTAGCTATATCCACTCTGGGCACAGGTTTCGGGAAGCCCTTCTCAGGTCCTAGTAACCTTCCAGTAAATACTAGTTGATCCATAACTTGAAGGTTATTCCATGTCGGGTTTTTACCCCAAACCCTCGCAGCCGCTGCAGCAACAATCGGAGCTGAGAAAGATGTCCCGCCATACCATACATAGTAAGCATTATAGATACCTAGAGTTAGTATCCTGAATCCTGGCGCGGCGATGTCTACATAATTCAGCGTGTTGGTTCCATAGTTGCTGAAATATGTTCTCGCATCAGTCTCATCCGTTGCCGCTACTGTAAAGCTGCTCGGTATAGCCGCAGGAACTGGAACAAGATCATAGTAGGGCGTAAAGGGATCATCATAATAATACGTTATTAGGTTATCTTCATTGCCGGCCGCGGAGACAACAATCTTACCTTGATCAACACACAAATCGATGATGTCCTCGAACATCAAATACTCATCTGATTCGTAATCTACGTATCCCCCTAGGCTCAAGTTTATTATCTTAACAGAATCTACACTGCAGGCCTCTATCAACCCACTCATTACATCATCGAATGTTCCCTCACCATTTTCATCTAGTACTCTGATTGCGTATATCATGCTCCTTGGAGATATTCCAGCTATACCCTTAGCATTATTCACCTTGGCGGCGATTATTCCCGCCACAGCTGTACCATGACCATACTCATCATATGGATCATAATCGCCATCAACATAATCATATCCCAGTATCACTTTTCCAATGAGTTCTTCATGGTCGTATTGGACTCCGGTATCTATCACGGCTACTGTTGGCGCCGTTGAAGCTATAGGTGCAAGGTCTTCCTTGGTCTTGAAGAGAT
The DNA here is from genome assembly GCA_038845265.1 of Nitrososphaerota archaeon. Lineage (GTDB taxonomy): Archaea > Thermoproteota > Nitrososphaeria_A > Caldarchaeales > Calditenuaceae > CALIKS01. The sequence goes on from JAWBQR010000001.1 coordinate 144,170, forward strand.
ACCATTGATAAGACCTGAATGGGTCTGCTGTTGGAGCTTTAGGCGATACCTCAGGTTTACCCCTAAACGCTTCATGCCTTATTGGTGGAGCCTTAACCTTAAAGTTCCTCGCAACATACAATACATTTTGATTCTTCTTTAGCTCTACCTCAGCTTGTTTAGCCTTTTCTTCATCCTCAAACTTCAACAACTTGACAATCTTCTCCTCACCTTTACGGCCTAAGATTGCGACATCTTTTACGGAGAGAGGCTTAACCTTTCTTACGATCTCATCAGCCTTCTCCCTTGTCAATGTAGGCTTAAAAACAATTATTCTCTCCCCCTTAACATAATTAGCTCCAGTCTTTATCTCCTCAATAGTTTTAAGAATCGGCTCAGCCCTTTCCTTAATCTTCTCCTCTATTGACGGAGAAATCCTGGGTAGACGCTTAGCGAAATCCTTAGACTCATCTATCACGAGCGAGCTAGTCGGCGTAACAAAGGTCAGCAAAGTCGACGTGAATAACAAAACGATTAGAAGAAAAGAGCCGACACCCATAACATATACTTTTTTCATCACGTTTTTAGTATAAAAAGCCCTTAAAATATTTTTCTCATAATGCATTCTTTTAATCTCAGGCTTATCTGCAAGTCTCCATTATCTCATTTTTTATATTCGCATTCTAAAAAAATAATTCCTTTTGAGCGATTCAAAACATTCCTTTCCTTAATCGAGAGGGCGAGGGCTAAATATGCTTATCTGTTAGAAGGAGTATGATTATGTGTGGTAAAGGAAGTTTTAAAGAATAATGAGACGCTCTATGTCTGTGAGGCATGTAGACATGTTTACAGGGAGAGAGTATGGGCCGAGAAGTGTGAAGACTTCTGCTTCAAATATCATGCATGTTCACTAAGTATAACGAGTCATGCCGTTCTTATTTAGCCTCTCTACAGTGTTTGTCTACTCAATCATAAGTGGGTCCTCTACAAATAAATAGGATATATGGGTCCCGTCTGACTCAACGTTTAGGTGAATAATCTTGATTGGACAATACGTAGTAGCATTCAGGGAAACACTAGAGGCTGCAATAATAATCGCGATAATTCTCTCCTATTTAGCAAGAAGCGGACGACGTAATTTTTCGCGATTTGTTTGGCTAGGCGTAGCCTCAGCAGTAACTGTAAGTCTGGGGACAGGAATGCTGGTATGGTATGCTTACGGCGCTCTTCCAGAAACTATTAAGATGTTATTCGAGTCGTTGACTGCGTTTATCGCTGTTCTTGTCTTATCGACAGTGATTTATTGGATGACACTCAAAGGCGGAACTATACATATAGAGATGGAGAGACGCACAGAAGTCGCTGCCACGCGGGGTGCTAGCTTAGGATTACTTTCATTGAGTTTTGTTGTCGTCTTTCGGGAGGGCTTTGAGACTATTCTCTTTCTCACTCCTTTCTTTCTCGCTGATGCCTTGGGGAGTCTTGTTGGAACGTCTCTTGGAATATTTACTGCTATCATGTTGGCCTACGGCATTTTTATCGTAGGCATGAAGATTAACCTGCAGAGATTCTTCTACTTCACTGGCGTACTTCTGATTCTGCTTGCAGGCGGTTTAGCGGGATATGGAACGCATGAGCTTCTTGAATACTTTGAGGCAATTGGCTTAGATACTGGTTGGCTGGGAGAGTCCGCCTATACGCTGAATATACCAGTGGATAGTCCGTTTCATCACAGGGGAGCGGTGGGCTCCATACTCGCAGTGATGTTCGGCTATACTATAAGCGCTGAGTGGGCAAGAGTAATAGTCCACTCAGCATATCTAATAACAGCGCTACCACTCTTATCGCATATTTATAGAAAAAAAATACGCATAGAATCTTCGAGTGAATATCTATAATATCGTGTTGCCGCCATCTATTACAATATTCTGTCCAGTAATGAAGCTTGATTTATCACTCGCTAAGAAGACGACTAGGTTTGCGACGTCCTCAGGAAGCCCCATTCTGCCAAGGGGTATGCTTCTTACTGTTTGCTCGTAGAATTCTTTTGCCAATCCTATAGCTTCTGTCCCGGGGGACTGAATTGGACCAGGCGAGATAGCATTGACGTTTATTCCATACGGGGCCACCTCTAGGGCCACCTCTAGGGCCAGTGCCCTCGTGAAGCCTACCACGCCTGCTTTACTTGCTGAGTAGTGAGCCAGATTAGAATAGCCAACCATGGAGCCGGCAATTGAGGCAATATTGATTATTTTACCGCTTCTCTGCTCTATCATTTTTGGCAATACTGCCCTTGTCACGAGGAATGTTCCCTTCAAATTAATGTCCAAAACCCTTTCCCAATCCTGTTCAGTCATCTGTAAGATGGGCTTGAATGGATAAATGCCGGCATTATTGACTAATATATTAATCCTCCCGAATTCACTTATGGCTTCCTTTACAGCTTTCTCCACCTCTTCTGCTCTAGAAACGTCGCATTTAACAGCCAACCCCTTAACCCCTAGCTTTTCTATCTCTTTCAACACATCAAAGATCTTATCGCCAATATCGAATAAAACAACGCTTGCACCATGCTTAGCCAACGTGAGGGCTATTGCTTTTCCTATGCCTTGTCCGGCCCCCGTTACGAGGGCTATTTTATCCTTTAACTCATACATTCATTAATCACTTCAATAATGAATACAAAATCTCATATTTATATCTATATGTATACAAAACTATACACTTCCAGACATTTATCATTAATTCCCTAAAAACCAACTACTTCCATAAACCTCAAGAACATGTACTTTATACCTACAATTCCGGCCATATCTAATTGGGAAACATCACAAATCTTATACGCTGTATCAGGACATAGTGCTATAGGGACTTTGCTAATGAGACACGTATTATTTGTCTGTGTAGAGAATAGTTTTAGAAGCCAAGTAGCAGAAGCATATTTTAACAGATATGCACCGGTGGGCTGGAAGGCAATTAGCGCAGGCACTAGGCCAGCTGAAAATGTCCATCCGATGGCGGTCGAATTAATGAAGGAGGATGGTCTAGACATAAGTAAGCAAAAAACAAAGCCTCTCAATAGAGAACTCCAGGACCTGGCCGAGATAGCAGTTATTGTTTGTAGCGGCTCATCCTGCCCAGTTATCCATTCCAGAAAAGTATTGAAATGGGATATACCAGATCCATCATCTATGTCAATAGACGAAGCAAGAAAAATCAGAGACGAATTAAAAATAAGAGTATTACAGCTAATCAACCACCTAAACAAAAATCAAAGCCCTTAGATAAATTTACGTATTCTAACTAGTGCCAGAATCTTTAATCTAACTCATGCATACGTGACCGAGTTATTGAAGTGTTATTATCTGAGTAAGAGCGTTTGTAGCTTGTGCAATTTATCCACATTACACAACGAAAATATCGCCTAATCCTTTAATATTCATGGAAATATTGATCAATTATATCGAAGGCGACAAAATAAACTGTCCAGCACATAACTACTCATAATTATTTAATTAATTATTTCACAAATAATATATTCTAGAAAGACACATATTATAACAGAATTGAGCAAGGCAGTCAGACGGGTAAGATACATCAAGAATAGAATGAAACATAGCGACGTAGATAAATTTGTTAAGCAATTTTCAATAAAATTCGCTATGCTTAACAGATTTAGGGAATTATTGAATGACTATTTTCTCTATTGCATGATGTCTCTTGACGATCTGCTTGATTAGGTCTATGTTCTTTCCGCCCTTACCGATAGTCATCCCCTTATCACTTGGATCTACTTCGGCAATCGCAATCTTGATTCCCCCATCCTTCTCGAGTACCCTCACTTGTTTCACGTTCGCCGGCTTAAGAGCATTCGCAATAAACGCAGCAACATCATCAGAATATTCAATGATCTTGAGGCGCTTCTGGAAAATATTCGAGAGCTCCCTAACCTTTACCCCCCTCTTCCCAACAGCCTGCCCAAGATCACCTCGATCAACAACAAAAATCAACATATTCTCATCCTCAACACAGTCCCTAACCGTCGCGCCTGTGTATTCCTGGAAGAGAGAAATAAAACGAAGCTCTCTCTCAGTAAACTTTACTTTCTGGCTAGCCACTCTCCTCTCCACCCTCAAGCAGCGAGGAACTACCCGGATCAATGATCGCCACGACAGAGGCACCGAAGGGCTTACCGAGAGCCAGCCCCATGTCCCTCGAGTCAAAATCAGCCTCAATCACCTTTACATCCCTCATCTTGGCAGCAACCATCATCTCAGACCTCATCTCAGCCGGACAGTTCCGAGAGAGGACAACAAATTTCGCCTTACCCGAGAGAACCGCGAGATAAGACTGTCTATAACCAAGAATGAACTTCCCAGTCCTTCTAATAATCGAGAGCTCCTTCTTCACATCCACCACGTCAAATCACCCCCCAGCAGAGCCACTTACATCTTCACGGTTCCTCCTACCAGGATAAAGCATGAGCAAATTAACCATACCAGTACCGACAGGAACCTCCTTACCAATCAAGATCCTCTCAACGTTACCTCTAAGATTATCAACCTCTCCCCTAGCAGCAGCCTCAAGAAGCGTCTGGACGCTGATCTCAAAGGCAGCCCTCGCCAGCACGCTGCTCTTAAGCCTCACAACGCCGTGACGACCGACCTGCCTAACCTCGCCATTAATCGTCATCATATCAGCCAAGAGCAAGAGATGCCTAACATCGACATCGAGCCCCTGCTCCCTCAAGACCTGTCTAGCCTCCTCGACTATGAGTTGCCTGGCAGCCTCTATACCCAAGACGCTGGCAACCTCATGAATATCGTTTGTCCTAACCCTTCTAAAGTCAACTTCTGGAACATCCATCACTTCCCTCAGATTAGACCCCTCAGTATTGATCACGTACTCATCGCCCTCCTTCCTAACCAATGCTTTCTTGATCCTCTTAATACCCTTAACCCTCGTCGCGAGTATCCTCTCCCTAATCTGTCCCATCTGCAACTCAACCTCCTCAGGCATCGTCAATACAAGCTCGTCCTCACCACTGATCTTTGCCTTATACTGCTTAAACGTCCTGACCAAGTCGGCATTCGTCACGCCCAGCTCACGCATACTTTCCCTGTCAAGCTTTACGATCAAAAGATTCCTCCTCAAGTCAATCCTGACCTCATCAGTAACATCGCTAAGAGAAGTAAACTGCAACTTCCGTGCAACCTGCCTAGCGAGCTTAGGATCACTATTGTAGGGAGGCTTAAGATATATCTTCATGATAGGCGTAGAAGGCGTCCTCCTAGCATCTATAATCTCAATCAATCTCGGAAGCCCAAGAAGAATACTCTGCTCCCTAACACCCGCGAAGTGGAAAGTCCTAAGCGTCAGCTGCGTGCCAGGCTCACCGATCGACTGAGCGGTAATCACGCCGACAGGATCTCCGACCTCTATAAGGCTCTGGAGATACGCCCTATGCGCCTCTCTAAATATTGCCGGGACAGCACTAGCCGGCGCCTTAAGCTTCAACGCAGCTGTGACCAGCTCATTCAGAAGCAGCGGTGGAATAATGCCCTCATACTTCTTTGCCTCAGCCTCAACTACTTCCTTGGGCGAGGGATCCCCACCCCCAGCATGAGCCTCCAGCACTCTCTCAACAATCAATCTCGGAATGAACGCCTTCCCATGATCACTCTTCGCAGGATCCACACCATCCTCCCCGTAGAGGAACTGAACAATCTTCTTACTATCAGACATCCTCACAGAACCATCGTACTCGACATAGAGAGACTCAAGGGCATTAATCAACCGACGCTGCATATAGCCACTCTGCTGCGTCCTCACAGCCGTATCCACCAAACCATCCCTCCCTCCAGCCATGTGGAAGAAAAATTCAATAGGCGTAAGCCCCTTCACGAACGAATTAAAGACAAAACCCCTCGCAGGAGGCGAAAGATCTCCCCTCTCAAAAAATGTAAGTACACGGTCTAAGAAACCCCGAGAAGGCCGCTCCCTCCGCACCGCCTGCTGCCCAACAATAGCAATCATCTGGTCAATATTCAGAGTACTCCCCCTAGCCCCAGTCTTCGCCATAATCACTAACGGACTCGAGGGCGGAACATACGTCCTAATCAGAGAACCAACCTTATCCCTAACCCTAGACAACATCTCAAGTATCGAAGACTCGAATGCCTTCTCAGGCGTCTCACCAGGCTTAATCTCAAGCCTACCCCTCTCATAATCAGACTTTAATTTTTGATACTCCTGCTCCATCTCCCTAATGATGACCCCAGCCTGCTCATAGGCCGACTCAGGCACAATCAAATCCTCGATACTAAGCGTAAATCCCCTAACGTTGATATAGGTATTTGCGAGCCTAACAAGCGAGTTAAGAAACTTAGCAGCGTTCTCAGAGCCATAATCTTTAGCAATTCTGTGAAGAACACTGTTAGGCTTTTCGATTCCGACCACAGACTTATCAACATAACCCTTAACGAGGACACCATCCCTAATCACTATTTCATCGTCAGGGTTGAAGGATGCCTGGACGCGGTGACTGAACCCTCGAGGTAGCAATAGACTAAAGATCTGTTTCCCACTCCACAACGGGACTGGCTCCGTCTTCTCTGGTGGAGGAAGTGGACCATTATACCTCATAGATGCCAAGAGATAACCGACAGTCTGTTTGTCAAGATATGTGCCGTCCTTAGTCAAGAGGTACAGAGAGGTTAGAAAATCTCTTATGGCTCCTATGATGGGAGCTCCGTATCTTGCTGAGATTATGTTTCTCTGAACTTGAAGGAGGAGACGGGCCTCTGCTTGTGCCTCCTCGCTCTGAGGGACGTGGAGGTTCATCTCGTCGCCATCGAAGTCGGCGTTATATGGTGTACATACAGCGAGGTTAAGCCTAAATGTCTTATAGGGCAGGACTCGTACCCTGTGAGCCATTATGGAGACTCTGTGAAGGCTTGGCTGTCTATTGAATAGGACAATGTCTCCGTCCATCAGGTGTCTCTCGACTATCCAGCCGTCTTCGATCGTTTCAGCGACTTCTTCAAGATTATGTACAAACTTGAGCCTTATCATCTTCTTATCTGGCTTAATGATGTACTTTGCGCCAGGATACTTGTCCGGTCCGTTCCTGATTAATCTCTTTAACTTCTCTTTATTCCAAGCATTGACAACTTCTGGTACAGTCAGCTGCATCGCAATCTCGAGCGGCACACCGACCTCGTCTATATCTATATTTGGGTCCGGCGAGATTACAGTCCGCGCGGAGAAATCAACTCTCTTCCCTGACAAGTTAAGCCTGAACCTTCCTTCCTTTCCCTTAAGTCTCTGAGCAAGAGTCTTCAAGATTCTACCTGATCTATGTTGTGCCGGAGATATGCCGACTGTTTCGTTGTTTATGTAAGTAGTTACGTGATACTGAAGTAGGTCTGCAAGTTCCGCGATGACTGGTGATGGTGCTCCAGCAGCTATACTCTCCTTAAGCCTTTTGTTTACTCTTAGAATGTCTACAAGCTTATGAGTAAGGTCGTCTTCAGATCTATAACCAGTTTCAAGAGTGATAGATGGCCTGACATAGACGGGTGGGACCGGTAAGACTGTGAGAACCATCCATTCAGGCCTAGCATACTCTGGGTCGATGTCTAGAAGCTCTAGGTCTTGATCATTGATTCTCTCGAGCCTCTGCCTGACGACACTTGCAGACAGCCGTACCGTTCCTTGGGGAGTGACCTCTAGGAAAGTTGATGGCTTCTCTAAATCTAACTTGTATTGCTTCTCTCCACAATGTGGACAGATATTTGTAGCCATCGCCTGCTGCTTGACCTTATAAAAGATGTGTCTATACTGTCTTCCCTCTGCTTTATGCATCTCGATCTCCTTTCTAAAGTTCTCAATGGATTCATTTTTCAGCAGTAATCTGCCGCAACTCCTACAGGTGGATCTTAGAAGCTCTTGAATTATCTTGACAAAACCAATATGAATGACGGGGACTGCGAGCTCGATGTAGCCGAAGTGTCCTGGACAGTTGAGGTAGGTATTTCCACATGTCTTGCATCTCTGCCCTGGCTCTAGTGTTCCTAACCTTGGGTCCATAACCCCTGTTGGGATTGGAGAACCGTCTTCGTCATATGTATCTGAATTCTGTATCTCAGCTACAGCCATCTTCCTGATGAAGTCCGGTGAGAGTATTCCAAACTTTATTGCAGCTATGCTTCCCTTTACCATTCTACATCACCTCCTCAAAGATTAATTTGGGGTAGATCCCCATCGAGAGCAGCTCGTTGAGCAATAGGTAGAAGGCATATGACATATTGACTGGCCTCTCAGAGACGTCTTTTCCATGCACTGGGCAGATAAATTTCTCTTGTTTTAGGTCGTAGTAGGCTGGCAGTCCGCATTTCTCACAATAGTAGACTGTATATTTATCGCTCTGTTCTAGTAGTCTATCGAGCAACAAGTAGGAGGCGCCATAGGCTATTAGGCAGTCTCTCTCCATCTCTCCAAATTTTAATCCTCCTCCTCTCGACCTGCCTTCGGTTGGCTGTCGAGTCAGTATCTGCACCTGCCCCCTCGACCTAGCATGAATCTTGTCCCTCACTAAGTGGTGTAGTCTCTGATAATATACGATGCCTATGAAGACCTCTACTTCATATTTCCTTCCAGTCAGCCCATCGTACAGCACTTCTGTTCCACTTGGTTTAAACCCAAGCTCTGCAAGTTCTTTTCTCAACTCGTCCAATGGTTTTCCGATGAAGGGTGATCCGTCGATTATTGTTCCTTTAGCAGCAGCTAATTTTCCGGCTAGGCTCTCGATTAGTTGTCCTACCGTCATTCTTGAGGGGAATGCGTGTGGATTTATGATTAGATCTGGCACTATTCCACTCTCCGTGAAAGGCATATCGGCCTGTGGAAAGAGCATGCCGACAACCCCCTTCTGTCCATGACGTGAGGCGAACTTGTCTCCTATTTCAGCGAAACAGATACTCCTAACCTTTGCCTTAACTAGCTTATTGCCCTCTTCAGTCTTTGTAATGTAGATATTGTCTACTACTCCTACCTCGGTGGGCCTTACGGCCTCGGAGGCGTCTCGCCAAACCATCTCTCTCGCGGGAGCCCTTGTATACTCCTCCATGAACCTTGGAGGACTAACCATCCCGACTAGTACTGTTCCACCAGTGACGTCAGATTCTGGAAAAGCTAATCCATCGACATCAAGTACTCGGTAGTATTGCTCTCCTCTGTATCCTCTTACATTCGAGTCAGGAATAGCTAGCCTGTCCTTTTCACCGCCCATGTATTGCTTAGCCTCAACCTCGTAGGTTCTATAGCTGATAGTAAATCCTACGCCTCGCTCGACTGACGATTTGTTCAATACGACGGCATCTTCCATATTGTAACCATAACCCGTGAGTATAGCTACTACTAAATTCTGACCAATAGGGCGCTGATTGAGCCCTAATAGCTCGATCGTCCTAGTCGTCACCAGTGGTTTCTGTGGATTTATCATTAAGTGAATTCTTGAATCAACCCTTAGATTATTCGCGATTGATGAGATGCCAAGCGCCTGTTTCGCCATTGATGCTTCATAGACATTTCTAGGTGATTGGTTGTGATTGCTGTATGGAATAATTGAGGCGACAGCCCCCAACATTAGCAGAGGCGAGACCTCTAGGTAGTTATGTGATTCAGTTACTGCTTCGGGTGACACTGCAACTAATGCATTCTCTTCTTCCATCGCGTCTAAGTATTCGACTGAGCCTATGCTCACCAAATCTCTAAACTTGAGCGTACCTGACTTAAGAGACTCGATGGTGTTTGGATTAAGCTTTATTTCTCCCTTCTCCACGAGGATTAATGGACGCCTAACCCTTCCCTCATCTGTAAATATTTCAACCTCAGTTACATGTTCATACTTGTGATAGGCAATGTTTATCATCGGGCTGATCTCGCCTGACCTCCTCATCGCTTTTAACTCGCTGACAAGTTTCTCCCAATCAGTATGATAACCAATCAATTCATTATCTAGATATACTCTCGCAGCGGTCATTAATCGTCTACTACGTCTTTTTTCCTCATGTGCGACCAATGTGCTTATAAGTCCGAGGGACCAAAGTTTTGCCCTAAGCTCCTTTTTATCATTCTCTGAGAGAGGAACGGTTATCTCAGCGCCAAGCGCAAGATTCTTAACCAGCCCGGAGTTACTGCCTTCAGGTGTCTCTGCAGGACATATTCTTCCCCAATGCGTTCCATGCAGGTCTCTTGCCTCAAAGTGTGGCTGGCTCCTGCTTAAGGGAGATTGAACTCTCCTGAGATGACCTATAGTGGATAGGTAATTTGTCCTATTGAGAAGCTGAGTTACTCCCACTCTCCCGCCGGGCCAGTTTCCTGTCGAGAATGCGTGTAAAACGAGGTCGTTGACTATTCCTGGCCTGACGAAGGTTGAGATAGAGATTGGCTGCCTAGTCGCGATAACCCTTTCGAGCTGGTATTTAATGTCTCTGATCAACTTCATGAATGCCATACGGTAGAGCTCCATCAACAATGGCGCTTCAAGCTTGAGCCTCTTGTTCCCATAGTGGTCTTTATCACTGGGCTTCCTGATCCCTAGACTTGTCTCCAACAATTTTCCGACCATATCGCAGAGAAAGATTGCTTTTTTGTATCTTGAATCACTAGTTGTACCGACGTGCAGTAGGAAGATATTATCAATCATCTGTTCCGCTCTTTGGACCCTATACTCCTCTGCATAGCCAAACGCCACCCTGTTTCCAATATATCTTAACGCATCTTGAGGAGTCTCGATACCTTCAGCCTCGAGGAAAGACGGTGCAAGCAATTCTTGTACATCGGGCCTATTGGAGACAAAGTTTACTATATCAGAGTCCTTCGTCATTCCCAAGGCTCTTAATAGAATTATCAACGGTATTCCCTTGTATATACGTGAGAAGAAGACACGTATCGGGTTGCCTGGCTTATACGTGACCTCAACCTTACTCTGCCTACCATAAGAAGATGATAGAATGACGGCTGAGTATTGCGGAACCTTATCTCCTTCCTTCATCGTAATCAGTATTCTGTTGGGAGCAAGATCCTCTATGGCGACAATAACTCTTTCAGACCCATTAATTATGAAGTAGCCTCCCGGATCCAATGGGTCTTCTCCTATCGACATTAGTTCTTCTGACGTCATTCTCCGAAGTGGACATAGCTGTGACTTAACTAGAATTGGAATATCACCAACATAGACTTTTTCATTACTTACAATTGGTTTTCCATCGACGCTCAATGACATCCTTATATAAATCGGTGCTACATAACTGAGGTTCCTGAGCCGACACTCCAGCGGAGTTATATTCTCCCTTACCATACCGTCTATCTCTACGATTCGCGGGCTGCCGATCTCAACTGACTCAAACTTCAGCAATAAGTTGCCATACTTTGTCTTTATCTCCTGTGGAGATAGACTCTTAACAAGCTCGGCAAGTCCCTCCTTCACAAAATAGTCATAAGACTTAAAGTGATGACTTACAAGACCCTCATCCTGAAGAATGCTCTTGGCTACTTCCCAGAGATCTTCATGTGTTAATTGAGTCTCAAAATGAGACTTTGCCTTCACGCCTCACTCACCACCACTCTATAATATACAGCCGTCCCCGCTGTAGGCGAATTTCTAGTAATTTTTAAAACGTCGCCAACCCTTGCGCCCAATTCTTTCACTACAGGGTCACTGATCAATATTTGAGGAAGTTGGTTAAGGCTTGCCTTGTACTTCTTAAGCAGCTCCTCAACTTCTTCCTTGCTCAGAATTTCGTGTTTAGGTACTAGTTCATGCTCAAGTATGCTCGGCCTTACAGCATCAGGAGCCACTGCTTCTTTAGTCTGCTTAGAGGAAACACCCTTCTTCTTACTCAAACTCAACACCAACCCTAGACAAAGTCTAATAATGTAATTGACAATATGTGAGTTATTAACTTTATTGCTCGCACTGTATTGTAAAGGATTACCCCATGATATAAGAACTCAAGCTCTATTAGTTAAGCCGGGATGCTTTGAAAGTTGACGCGTGCGTAAATACTTAAACTTTATAAACACTTAATTAAACGGATTTGCTAATGGGGCCTAGTGATAATCTCGCAAAGATAATTCCTGTTACGTATCTCGGAATTTATCTTCACGCAGCCTTCTTATCCATCTCAATGGGTACGCCTCTCGTACTCATAGCCTTAATTTACCTATGGAATAGGAGTAAAAATGAGCTCTATTTCAGGGCAATCAAGACCCTCACCAGTATACTGGTAGTAAATTTTGCAGCAGGAGCAGCCACCGGTACTCTTGTCGAGTTTGGGCTTGTCCAAGCATGGCCAGGAACGATATTTGTCTTATCGACTGTTGGATTTGTACCCTTTACGCTGGAACTCATAGCATTTGTAGGCGAAATCGTTCTTCTGCTACTCTTTATCATAACTCTCGGGCGACTGAAGCCCTTTACCAGTTTGACATTTATGGCGATATACTTTGTCTTCGCAGTTTTTTCAGGAGTAGTTATAACCTCTGTGAATAGCTGGATGAATGTTCCATGGGGTACTGCAGATCTCGCTAGGACGTTTTACCCATTTCTACCCACATATGGACCATTGCTAGTCTCCGAAGAATCTTATATCAATCTTAGACTCATGCTTCTCTCATCATCTGGTTTTGCCTCACAGGTAATCCAAGACCCCTCGATGGTCAGGGAAATTGGGAAATTTCTTAACGATCCATTTGTAGCGATCTTTAATGAGTACAACTTGGCAAGCGTACTTCACAATGTAACGGCTGCGATAATAATTGGTATGTCGATCATTCTTGCTGGATACGCATACTCATATGTTAGAAATAATAATGAAGACTCGCTGAAGATTATTCGTGCATTCATACCGATACTTGTAGCCCTACTAATCGTGCAGCCAATAGTTTTTGGAGACTTTATGGGAAAAATGGTTGCTTCCTATCAGCCTACAAAATTCGCCGCTATCGAAGGACTATACGAGAGCAAAAAAGACCCACTTCTGGGATTCCTTGCATTTAACGATCCAGACGCATTGCTGGTAGGTTTCAACGACTTAGCAAAGAGATGTGATGAAGTAAGTGGATTTAAGATTAAGGATATTATTCCAGCAACATCAAAAACGTCACTCGACCAGACATTATACGAGCTTGATATTGGAGAATTGTGTAGAAGAGATCTCATTAGAACGCAGAACAATACGCCACTCCTGAATACCGTTTATTACGTCAAAATTGGTGGCGGCATTGCAGCGCTGGCCGGAAGCGTCGGCTTATTCTTAACATTTTATAACTTCGGCCCATTTTCTAAAATATTGAGAAAGATTCTTGGTCTACTAGGTCAAAAAATAAGCGTTGCGCTTCTATCCATATTGGTCCTCTCGGGAAGCATCCTAGCATCGACTATTGGATGGTTCGTGAGAGAGGTAGGAAGAAGTCCCTGGACAATCTACGGATATCTGTGGAAAGAAGAAATTATTACTGCGGTGCCCATAGACGCTGTAATTATCACTATGTTTACGATTACTTTCTTAGCAATAGGGCTTGCCAGTGCTTCTGCAATGTATCTCATTGCGACAAGGCCGCAGCGCCTTGACGAAATGCTAAGGAGATTGAGTAAAAATGAATGAGTTAGAATTCTTTGGATTTAGCCTTTTAGGACTCTCCGTCTTGATTCACATAGTATTCGTAAATATCACTATAGGTACTGGATGGATCTCAGCGGTCAGTAGATACTTGTCCTGGCGAAGAATGGATGCAGATTTAGAGCTGATGTCAAGAAGAGTCTTCAGGATATTAGTAATTACCGAGCTTTTCAGCGGTGTATGGGGCACGATCATGACAGTCATCCTAGCGGGCATATTCCCCACATTACTCGCTCTAGCAACAGATGTTCTCTTCTATCCAATCCTGATATCGTTAACATCGATAATCATAAGGATACCCTCTATTGCAGTTTTTTGGTACACGTGGGGTAGAATAAGTCCCAGGACCCACTCAGTAATTGGATTAGTTATGGCTGTATCCGGGCTCGGCGTCCCAATTGGTTTTAGATACATCTTCGCAGAGATTACGAGTCCCTACGCCATCCGAATGGCTCTAGAAGGTATGAAGGAAGAAGCACGTCTAGCGGTTTTCCTTAACCCAACCTATCCGCCACTCATTCTACATACAATAGCTGGAGCAATGCTTGTCGGCTCACTGATGACAGCGTCCTATTTCGCCACTAAGAATAACATGAATGTTAAGTATAGCAGATATGGAATATTGATCGGGCTTCCCTTCGTTGTCCTCCAAGGCTTCGCGGGCACATGGTATCTATTATCATTAATGACGTACTCACCTATACTTTTTAGAAATCTGATGGGGATTGGCGGCGTAACATTTAATGCTGGACCAATATTCATCGCGAAAGTCCTCGTGATCGCTGTTATATTGTTTATGATGCATATGGGATATAGAGGTATGAAGCGAGAGAGCAACATGACACCCAGCTATGTAGCGCATCTCGGTACGCTGGGCGTAGTCATGTTGATTATCTCAGAATTCTTAAATGATGGAGCAAGGTATCCCTATATGGTACTCATCGGCGAGGACGGACTTCCACCAATAAACTTCATGAATGTCTACATGGATATTCCACTGCCGATCGTATATGTAATATTGGGCTCCCTAATGGTATTGACGGGCGTCTTCCTCTTAATATTCTACTATGCACTGAATAAACGATATCTCCCAGAAATTCCTGCCTAGATTATCAAATGTAACACGCCGGGGGCGGGATTTGAACCCGCGCGGCCTGCAAGAGGCCACAGGCTCTCAAGGCCTGCCCCTTGGTCCTGGCTTGGGTACCCCGGCTGTGGAATGCTTGTTTATCCGTTCATATAAGCCTTATATCTACACTGGATTGAGTTTAGAGAGAGTTGAGTATTAGGCAAATTCCTAGGACCATGGCTTCCCAGCATCCCGACAACGCCTGCATCCCAGAATGGTGCAGGAGCGAAGTCATATCCGGCGACGACGAGGTCTACGAGGTATACTTTGACTACGCAGTTCTCGGTTGCCAAGAATCAATGTGGGATGCAGAAGGAAAAGACATTGATCCACATGTGGTTAGAAAGCTATTCTCGAATCATGGGGATTTCTTTGCTGAAAAGAAACTTGGATCCGATGTATTCCTTACATTTAGGCTTCCGAATCCTTCTATCGAGGTTGCGGAAAGGAAAGTCTTCATAGAGACGCTTGAGTCGATTCCGAGACACAACGATGTTGCTAGGGCTGTATATGGGGAAGAATTTGATAAAGCATTGTTTGAGGTTATTCTACCATTCACGACCAGTGCAGAGGATCTGCTAAGAGTCAGGGAGATTTATAAAAAAGCAGTCGTTAAGCCTACGGGCGAATGGATCGAGTCATGTAGACACTTGCTAAAGGAGTTTATCGGAGAGGTAAAGCCTGAAGATGTTGAGGTCATACCACTCTTCGAGGACATGAAGACACTATACAATTGTGGCGAGATTATGAGAAGCTATGCAAAACTTACAAGACCAAACTACCTAAGAGTCTTCATCGCCCGCTCAGACCCTGCTCTAAATTATGGATTCATATCTGCAGTTATGCTTGCAAAACTTGCACTTTCAGAATGTGAAGAAGTAGCGATAGAGACAGGAATACCAGTATATCCAATCATAGGTGCCGGCTCCCTACCATTCAGGGGACATAACTCTCCGCAAAATGTGGATGGCTTCCTCGAGGAGTATCGGGGCGTATGGACCGTCACAGTCCAGTCTGCCTTCAGATATGACAATTCTCTAGAAGATGCGAGACGAGCCATATCTCGTCTCAACGCCTTACTGCCTAGAGATAAAGCCAGGATATTCGAGGATTGGGAGAAAAATATGCTCCAGGAAACAATCTCTAAATTAGCAAACACTTATCAGGGCATGATAGAAAAATGCATGGGTGCCATAGATTATGTCGTTGAGCTAGTCCCACCTCGTCGCAGCAGGAAGCTCCATATAGGCCTTTTCGGATACTCAAGAGTCATTTCGGGCAGGTCGGCTCCAAGAGCCATACCCTTTGTGGCCGCTCTCTATTCACTCGGCTTGCCTCCCGAATTTATTGGATTAAAGGCGATAAGAAACATAGAAGAGGAATCCTATAGCCTATTAATGGAGACATGCGTTAGATTGAAAGAAGATTTGAGAGAGGCTGGCAGACACCTAGTGTGGGACGCAATATCAATTATGTCTGAGTATAAGGAAGAATTATCTAAGTTCTTAGGAATAAACTTCTTGTCGAATTTCCTTCCATCATATATTGAGGATCTATCAGTCGCGCAGGAGAATCTAGGCATAAAGCTCGGAGAAAACTCACTCTACTATCGCAGATATGCAAACGCAGTAGAGAACTTCCTAATCCACATCATTGAAAAAGACACTGAGATGGCGCGTTCTGAACTTATAAAGGCAGCCGTGATGCGTAGATCTCTTGGATAATCCCAAACATTTCTATGCAAATAGTCTACTTATCAAAAAGTCCTTTGTGAATGGTATAAGATCATCAAGTCCCTGCCCGACACCAATAAATAGTATGGGCTTACCGATCGCATAGCATATAGATATTGCAGAGCCGCCCCTTGTATCGCTGTCGAACTTGGTGAGTATGACGTAATCAATCCCGACATAGCTATGAAACTGGCGAGCCTGCTCCAACGCTACATTGCCCGTCAATGAGTCACCGACATATACAACTGAGTCAGGCATAGTCACACGCTTTATCTTCCTCATCTCCTCCAGTAAGTTTCTATCAATCTCTGTTCTTCCAGCAGTGTCTATCAATACGACGTGTGCTCCACTTGCCCTTGCACTGTTTATTGCATCTATAGCTACGGCTGCTGGGTCGCTTCCGTACACCTGACTCACGGTCCTGACACCTATCTTGTCAGCCAGTTTCTTCAGCTGCTCTATGGCGGCAGCTCTAAAAGTATCGCTACAGGCAATAACAGGCACCAGGCCTGATTTCTTAAAAAAGTGGGCCATCTTTGCTACTGTCGTGGTTTTTCCACCTCCATTAGGACCAACAAATAAAATGATGTATGGAGCAGCATTACTAGATTTTTTTGCAATAACACTATTGAGAAGTGATTTTGGATTTGCCTCTATTAATATTGAGCTCAAGGAGTCAATCACGACTTGCTTAATTGCTGCATCTCGATCAGAGAATCTATGAACTTTAAGAGTCCTAAGCCTCTCCTCGATAAGCTCTGATAATCTCTCAGCAGCCTCTATCGAGACATCATTTGCTGCAAGCTGAAACTTGAAGTCTTCTAGAATTTTCTTGATCTCGCTACTTGAGAGCTGAGTTGTCGAGAAATGCTCTGCGAGGCTCGTGAACGCCTTCTTGAGGCCATCTAACATTTAGCCCTCACTCTTGGGCGCTCGCTGACGCTCAAGCGCCCTTTCAACAGCCGTTAAAAATCGCCTTAGCGCCTCTGCTCTCTGAGTAGAATTCTGAATATTCTCAACCAACCTATCTCTGGTACTTCTAAGTCCCTGTAGCCTTTTATCAAGTATCTCCCTACACCTCTCAATCGGAGCCTCGATGAATATGTCTTGCCCTATTCCTATTCTTAGTCTGTCCTTCACAGTGATTGTTGCCTCCACCATACTTATACCCCCAATCGGCACAAGGACGTTCATAGCTTCAGGCGACTTTACCATTTCATTAATCAATTCAACCGCCCTCTCATGGTCAGCTATGGATGAATCAATAGCAATTAGTTGTGCCTGGAGTTCACGTAATAACTGCTCAATGATGTTTAGTTCTAAAAGTGCCCTTTGAACATCCTCCTGAGTAACCTTTACTCCCAATTCACTTAAAACCATGTATGTGGCAGTTAATATATTAAGCTCGCTAAGAATTAAAGCCCTAAGCCGCGAGAAATAGTCATAAGCTCAGGACCATTTGTTCTAGCGCCAATAAGCACTCCTTTAGTGTTTGCAAGCACACCGCTACGCACATACTTTACACCATCATTCACGGTTGATCTCACGATACTTACATGGCAGATCTTCTCTACGTTCTTTAAATCCTCATCACTCGCGTCTATATGTATTAGTCCTCCGCGGTCAGTCAACAGACATATTGAGCCAACATAGCTTCGAGACGCTATCGATGTTTTAAGCACTTCGACCCCAAGCACGTCGGAAATTTTGCTCAATTCTGCTGCCCCAAACTCGGGAGAAGCAATAGCGCCTTTATTATTAGTTGCAATCAAATTGCCGAGGGCAGTAAATCTAGACTCAAGGACAGCTACGTTAAGATCTCTTGCAACTTTCTTAATTGCTTCTAGCTCTTCTTCCAGTACTATGGGTGGTAGTAATATGCCACTCGAATTCATTACTATCATAGGTCCCAGCAGATGTGTCCCACAGACCGATGTCGTTATCGCCTCTACTCCCAAAAAATCCTCAATCATCCTTATCTTGCTGCTCGAAACTAATTTTGATACTATAAGAAATTCTTCACTAACAACAGCAAAGAGGCCTATATATGGAGTGCCCAATATATCCATCAGCTGCACATTGGATTCCGAGAGCCTATTCGCCGGTATCTTCCTCACCTCTTAACTTAACTTCTACAACCCCTTCCTCGCCATGCTCAATTATTACTGAAACCTTTCTTGGAGGCTTCTCAGCCCCCCTTGACCAAATATATGACACAACTTTATTCGATAGTCGGATACGCTCAGCCTTAGAGATCCTCAAGATCTTTGCCCTTAACAAATTTATCGCTCTTTTCGCTCTCCTCCACTTAGCTGCCTTGTAGGCATCTCTAAGATTAAGTGTCAATTCAAGTCTTTTCTCCGACATTTATCTCATCACCATTAGGGCTTTATTCTGCCGCTTCTCCGCCAATGCCTAGCCCTGTGACTCATACGTACTTCTCCTCCAGTCCTAGCAACTATCCAAGCTGGCACGGGGTCTGATCTCTTAGCCGCTGCGGCCAACCTTTTCTTCATCGGCAATGTCTTAGGCAACTCTAATCCAGAATTAGTGAACATTCTTCCTTCTAAAATAGATTTTCATAGAAGAAGACTCAAAAATCTCTGCTCAAGCGCTGAATCTTAACCTCCCTCTTCGGGGGCGCAATTCTGCTAAGAATATCCTTTAGAACCTCGTCGGTTATCTGACTCTTGATTCTTCCTGCCTTTGCTAACTGATATAGATAATTCTCCACCGCTTCAGCGACCTCTGGCCTAGCTATCTTAAGATTAGCAAGCCGCTGCCTCGCTTCAGGTGTAAGGATTACCCTCAACACAGCCATTCTCTCTGCTTCAAGCCTCCTCCTCTCCTCTTCTTCTGCGGCTTTTGCCTGAAGTTCAGCAAGCTTTCTCTGCCTAATCTCCTCAAGTTCCTCATCATCCGCCGACACGTCCCTTTTACCTCAAGTTAGAATATTCAAGTCTCTAAATTTAAGAATTTCATGAACAAAAATTTAAGAAGACTGCTTTTTCTCAGGCTTTGGGATTAAACCCTCCCTCACCAATATATACCTGGGCTCAAAACGCTTTAACAACTCGTCTGAGGTGTAGACCCTTGCGAATACATTGCAGGAACGTGCTCCGAAACCTGAATCAATCCTGAGAATGACAAGCTTTCCCTCATCGACTCCTAACTTAGAGGCTATTATTTCCCTCAGCTCCTTTCTACTCGGAGTACCGTCATCGTAATCAACCCTCAAAACATATTCCTTCCTCTTTATCAGCTTATTTTCACTTTGCTTAACAATCGTAATATTACTAACAGTCATACCCATCACTTCACTAATACTGCATTAATCTGCGCAGTTGAGTCACTAATTACGTTCCCCCTAATGGTCACTCTTTTTCTTAGCCCCCTTACACTTCTCCTATTCCTTCGCTTCTTCCTCTTAGAGGGGGGCTTTCTCCTCGCCTTAAATCCAGTAGACTTAGTCAGTAGTATACTTACAAGTCTAGAACCACTGACATCGCTCCGCATTGGAAATCCACTATTATCAGTCCCACCCGTTATTCTTACTTTACCCTGCCCCAACCCGAGCGCCGAGGCATCAATTTCATCACCAATCTTCTTTCCTCTAAATATTGAAAAAAGCTGAGGAGTCAAGACAATCGTCTGCGCTTTACCTGTAGATGGGTCAGACAGTACTAATCTAGGCCCCGTAGTCTCCTTCTTCGACATCTCCTGGCCAGAGCAAAGGAATAACTGCTATTTTAATCTCTTCTACTCCTATTCCTACCTAGCCCACAGAGGATTTATCTTTCTATTGATGTTGAGGACCTCGTCGAGAATCTTCCTCGACTGCTCATCTAGCTTATTCATAAAGACCGTCGAGAGAAGCCTTGCATCATTTTCTGGAATAGCAACGTAGAGATACTCATTTTCCTTTACATGTCTGCCGACTATGGGTTCCTTCATCGATATAGCGACCTTCATTCCAGCAGTAGCAACTGGAACTGCCTTCCCCATATCCTGTATTTGCATAATAGTCCCCACAATCTTTCCCTCCTCATTCATTAGGCTAACCCTCGGCGTTATCAATCCACCAACAACTTCAACACCAACGATAGCTGGATTACTTCTCCTAAAGACCATCCCCTCAATAATTCTTATCTTTCCAGGCTTAACCAGTTTCTCAAACTCTCCCCTTTCTCTTTCACTCTTTGTCTTATCAACCCATTCGATGTACTCATCTATAAGCCTGAATAGAACAGGATTTCTAAATATCTTGACGCCTCTATTCGCCGCCTCGATTTCGATGCTCTTAGAGACATCTACGTTATACGCAAGTATGACTCCTAAGAATTCATCTTTCTCCCGGACTATTGATGCCTCCATTACATCTCTCTTGCTTACTTCGCCAATATCAGCAAGCCTTACGGATAATCCCCTCTCGTGAAGATATGCAACGAGTGACTCTAGAGCGCCGAGGCTATCAGCCTTCACTACGATTCCAACCTTATCAGTACTAATCCTAAACTCTCCAACTTCGGCAGACAACCTATCAAAAACCACCTGCGCTTCTTCCTGAGTACGCAGCCCATATATAGGCGAGCCCGGAAAAGCTTGTTCAAGCCCCTCAGCCACTATCTTTACTCCCGCCGAGGCAACGACCTCCTCAATTGCTTTGAACCTATCCCTAGGATCCCTCATCTCATCAAGCGGCTTAGGCATCATTAATGCTCTAACCCTAGTTAAGAATGGCCCATCCTTTCCGAGAAGGGCTATTCTATCACCGACCCTCAATACACCATTACTGATTACCGCATTTATCGTTACCCCCATCCCTTCCTCCTCGACTATCTCCAATACAACACCCTCGCACCCATCTCCCCGCAGGGCCAGTCTATCACGAAGATAGACCTGAGCAAGGCCGAGAACTAGCATCAACAAGTCTGGAATACCTTCACCCGACTTTGCACTCACAGGAACTATAGCTAAGGTCTTTGCGAAAGAAGTTATACGAGTATAAAGATCTGCCTGAAAACCATGCTGTGAAAGCTCACCGGCAAGTAGATATATCCTCTTTTCTAGTTCTTCCACGACTGACTTCGACTGATAAGCAAATGCCTTCGAGATAGGTGCAGACTCCAATGGCCTCCACCCGGGAATCATGTCTATCTTAGTCAATGCCACTACGAAGGGAGTCTTCCTAGCCCTGAGCAGCTTAATACTCTCCACTGTCTGTTCCTGAACTCCCTTCATCACATCAACCACCAGAATAGCGAGGTCGGCCACCGAGCCCCCTCTCTTCCTCATGTTAGCAAACACCGCGTGTCCAGGTGTATCAATGAATAATATTCCAGGAACCTTAAGGTCAACCTTAACCTCTCCAAGAAGGGAGCGGCAAGTCTCTACCACTGCGTCAAGAGGAAAGAGACTAGCACCTATCTGCTGAGTAATTCCCCCTGCCTCCCTAGCAGCAACAATAGTACCCCTCATCTTATCAAGCAGAGAAGTCTTACCATGATCAACATGCCCCAAAACAACAACTATCGGTTCTCTAAGATTCTTCAAGCCCTATCCAAACTAGTGATAATAAAGAGCCACCAATATAGACCTTCCCAACACTACTACTAAGTTTAAGAAAAGGGAACTATTAGCACCGTGGTCACGAAAATAATTTAGGTAAATATTTTCGCAGTTAATGGAGGAGCTAAAAGTAAGATATGGAGACAGATAGTATCAGATATAATTGGCTTGCCCCAAGTGTATTCTAAAAAACAATTGGGAGCACCGTTTGGTGATGCCTATTTAGCAGGAATCGGTGTAGATATTTTCAAAAAATTTGAAGACATTAAAAAATTTCAAGGCGAGGTGGAAGTAACCATGCCCAATCCTGTTAATTACAATATTTATTGTAAATATTATGAGCTATATAAACAACTTTACAGTAAAACAAAAGAAATAATGTCGAGTATTTCACAATAATAAATATTGAGAGTTGTTATTATAGAAGCTCATCTGACATTTAGTCATAAAAATAAAATATTTTTAAGAAATCACGCCTAATAATTAGGTATGATTGAAAGAGTTGTTACGGGGGTTCCTGGTTTTGATGAAATTTTGAATGGCGGCATTCCTAGACGTAATGTTGTTTTGCTTGCGGGAGGGCCTGGAACTGGGAAATCGATTCTGGGTTATCAGTACTTGTTTAATGGTGTTAAAAGAGGTGAGCATGGACTTCTAGTTGCTCTTGAAGAGCATCCAGTTCAGATAAGAATTTCCATGTCGCAGTTTGGTTGGGATGTGTCAAAATATGAGGAGGCAGGAGAATTCGCCATTATTGATGCCTTTACTGCCGGGATAGGCGAGGCTGCAAAAAGGGAAAAATACGTAGTTAGGTCGCCTGATGATTTTCAGTCATTGATAGATGTTTTGAGGACAGCAATTAAGGAGGTAAAAGCGGAAAGGGTCGTCGTAGACTCTGTTACCACACTTTATATTACTAAGCCGGTCATGGCTAGAGGTATGGTCTTACAGCTGAAGAAAATATTGTCAGGTATGGGGTGTACTTCCATACTTATTTCTCAGGTAAGCGTCACTGAAAGGGGTTTCGGCGGCCCTGGTGTAGAACATGCTGCAGATGGAATCATACGTCTAGATTTGGATGAGGTAAAAGGTGAGCTTAAAAGAAGTCTGATCATATGGAAGATGAGGGGCACGTCGCATTCAATGAAGAGGCATCCATTCGAGATTACGGAAAAAGGGATAACCGTATATCCTAAGGAAGTAGTAGAAATTCCAGTGTAGGAGGGATATATATGAGTGAGGAAATTTCTTTAACACCGATTGGGAGGGAACAAATACATAAACTAGAATCAGCATTATTGATTGCAAGCATCTTTAGTCCCTCAGTTTTAAGCGAGCTCCAGAACCCAACTGAAAGATTAACTTGGATTGATAGCTTAGCAGTCGCTGCAGCTGCAGTAGCACGAGAGAAGGCAAAGATGAGTGTTTCTCAGATAGCTGAGGAGCTAGGGAGAACTGAAGCAACTATTCGAAATCATTTACAAGGTAAGACAAGGGCGGGACAAATAGTACGTGAAACATACAGTAGATTCTTAAAAGAGGGAGTAAAAATTCCTATCAGTCCGGAGCTATTTAAAATCAAACAAAGTTATTTAATGGAGGAAAATAAAACAATGGAAATAGAAAGCCTAAAGTTGGAAATCGAGTCCTTAAAAAAACAAATTCAAGAAAACCAAGTAAAAATTAAGGAATATGAAGAGTTGATAAATAGATTAAGAACAAACATAGAAAGGGTTGTGGAAACAATTAATCAATGCTTAACTGAATTAAAAAAGTAGTACTAAAAACTCATTTATTTTTGTGGACTCATTTTA
>JAWBQR010000002.1:0-158608 GCA_038845265.1 Nitrososphaerota archaeon
ATGTAAATGTTTTTACGTGATTCGCGGCCTAAATTTGTATCCATAAATAATTAATCCTGACTGGCCGTCATGTGTTATTTTTCTGACCACAGCCTCAACCTCCATCCCGACCATTAGTTCGTTTGGCTCACAATCCGTTAGCTGTGTTAAGAGCCGTGTGCCATCCTCAAATTCAACAACTCCCACAATATATGGGGTAAACTCCTCAAAGCCAATCGGTGCCTGCCTGACAACTGTGAAGGATAGTAACTTTCCAATGTGGGGAAGCTGAGATTGACGTAGCCTCGTTGACCTGCATTTTCTACAAATAATCGCCGGCCATTGATGTATAGTTCCACAATTATCGCATCTGTAAACAATTAGTCTATACCTGAACTGTTTCGCACGCCAGTTAGGAGGAACTCTAATCCTAACCACCATAATGTTTCACCTAGCCCTCATGACCGTCGATACTGCAGTAGCGGCCAGCCCGCCTAGCGATAGTGCTACACCGATTTTTGCATTATCGACCTGATTCTTACCAGCCTGACCCACGAGCTGTAGGTAGAGCTCTGCGACTTGATAGACTCCTGTTGCCCCAAATGGATGGCCACGCGCCTTCAAGCCTCCAAATGTGTTTATGGGGAGCTCACCACTTAAAGAGTATTTACCATTCTTCGCATCAATTCCAGCTCTACCTTCTTGGGAATATCCAGTAGATTCGAGAATTAGTGGTGCGAGTATTGAGTATGAGTCATGTAGCTCAATGATATCTACTTCTCTTCTGTCTATTTTTGCTCTTGTTAGAGAGTCATTAAATGCTATCGAGACGGCGCTTAGTTTTAATGGGTCTTCCCTATCGAATGGTGATACAAAGTCTGTGGACATGGATACCGAGGCTACTTCAATGGCTTCATCTCGATTTCCCTCGAGGGCATCTTCTCCGCATAGCACTATTGCTGCCGCTCCATCCGCAATAGCGGTGCATTCAAGTCTTCTCAGGGGCTCGGAAACCACGGGCGAGTTTAAGACGCTCTCAACGGATATCTTGAATTGATACTGGGCGTGAGGGGCGGTTGATGCGTTTTCATGCATTATCACTGGAAACTGAGCGATATTTTCTTGTGAGACTTCGTATCTTTCCATGTAGTGTCTATATAGAAGGGCTGCGAGGGATGCCTGTGTAAAGCCTTGGTAGCCAGTATATTCATATTTATCAAACATTGATGTAATGCTTACTATTTCTTCAGGAAGACCGTCTGAGAGCTTTTCAACACCTATGACGAGAGCGGTTCTTATCATTCCTGAAGAAATCGCTAGGTAGGCCTCTCTTAGTGCTGCAGCTCCAGACGCATCTGCAGCCTCTATCCTAATGCTTGGAATACCTGTTAATCCAAGATTTTCAGAGGCGAGGGCTCCGAGCTGTACCTGATGATGTAAGATTTCAGCACATACGTTTCCTATATATATTGCGTCTATTCTTTCTATTGCTGAGTTTTTGATGGCTTCCAGTGCTGCAGTAGTCATTAAATAATCGATTCCTTTTTCCCAATGTTCCTCGACTTTGACGAGGCCAACCCCTTTTGTAAATACTCGATTCAAGCTCTACACCCTGATTTTGTCGCGATGCTTAAGATACCGCGCATAATCAATGTAGGTGGCTCTCTGAATGAATTTTGTGAGTAGCGGTGCCTTGGCCCTCTTATCCTCGATGCCTTCAGATACCTTTAGTACAAAAGAATCGCTTCCAGCGCCTGATCCATATGAAGTTATAAGTATTCTCTGTCCTGGTTTTGCCTCGTCTAGTACTTTGACTAGACCGAGTAATGAGCATGCGGAATAAGTATTACCTATAAAGTTGGATAGCATTCCTGCTTCTATCTTTTGGCTTGGGATTCCAAGCATCTTAGCAGCCACATAAGGAAACTTAGCGTTTGGTTGATGGAAGACAAAGTAATCAAAATCTGAGAGCTTATAGCCCTCCTCATCGAGTAGCATCTTTACTGCAGAAATTGTATGATGAAAATATGCAGGTTCACCGGTAAACCTAGAGGCGTGTACAGGATATCTCTCGTAGTCTCTCCGCCAAAAGTCAGGGGTGTCTGTCACATAGCTTTTGGATGCCTCGAACTCTGCGACTACGTTGTTGCCGGACTTCCCTATGACGAAGGCCGCTGCTCCTGCTGCTGCTGTGTATTCTAACGCATCGCCAGGTCTGCCTTGAGCTGTGTCGGAGCCTATTGCTAGACCGTACTCAATCATTCCAGAGCTTACTAGGCCTATAATCATTTGCATTGCCTCGCTTCCTGCTTTGCAGGCGAACTCGAAGTCTGCTGAAAGTATTGAGGGTCCTATACCCAGTGCCTCTGCCACGACTGTTCCTGACGGTTTTACTGCGTAGGGATGAGATTCTGAGCCTACGTTTACTGCGCCTATCTTCTTTGGATCTATCTCCGCCCTAGCGATGGCGTACTTAGCGGCCTCTAAAGCCATCGTTATTGTGTCTTCATCAATATTGTTTACGGACTTTTCCTTTACGGGTAGCTCCCCCTCGCCTTTTCCCCAAATCCTAGCTATTTCTTCGGACTTTATTCTTAGTTTCGGGATATAGCCGCCATAACCGTGAATAGCGATTCCGGAAATTTTGACCAAGGTTCTCATCGTGCATTGTTTTTGGCACTATAAAAATTTTGGCTAATACGACATAGACATTTGTCGATGAAAAATTGGGACCAATTAAAGACAAAGCAAAGTAAATAATATTTAATGAGTTCTAATCAATGTATTCGATATGTCAATCTATCGGTTGGATAAGAGGGACCTTGAGATTTTAAAGGCACTTATGAGGGATGCGCGTAAAAGTTATTCTGAGCTTGCTGAAGAGCTCGGATTGCCAAGGAGTACTGTTCAGGAAAAGGTAAAAAGAATGTTGGAGAAAGGATACATTAAGAGTTTTACCGCAATTCCTGATTATTCTAAACTCGGAAAACCTGCGACGGCTTTTGTACTCATATCATTCACACCCATGATGGATATTTCTCAGAGAGAACTTGCATCTATGATAGCTAAGATGGAGAATGTGTATGAGGTCCATTTGATAAGTGGTCAATGGGACATGATTCTAAAGGTACGGGCCGGCTCAACAGAGGAGGTCGGCCGGCTCGTTGTCGATAATCTTAGAGGCATAAAGAACATAAGCAAGACCGAGACCTGTTTTGTGTTCCATACTGCTAAAGAGATACCATAAAGCATCCAGACAATCATCAGGTCATCTCTACGTATTGACGTAGATATGGCTCATGGATTTCCCACCCGATAGGCGTTATAAACCGCTATTGGATAGCAAGGAATTGGTGGCCGCCTAGATGAGTGAACTCGAAAAGATAGCAATAGCCAAAGCAAGGGAGGCCGTCATGCTGGATCAAAGAGGTTCTAAGGCTGAAGCGGTTGCTAAGTATCGCGAAGCTGTACAGATACTTTCACGTTTAATATCCCTTACTGATAGTCCCATTATTAAAGCTGTTTACAAAGAAAAACTGAGTAAGTACTTAGATAGATTAGCCGAATTAGGCGAGGAAAATTATTCTAAAGAAGGAATGAGTAGGGAAACAAGTTCGAAATATGAGAAGGAAACCCTCACGGTTGAGAGACCTCAAATCACTTGGTCAGACGTGATAGGACTCGATGACGCTAAGCAGGCAATTAGGGAGAGTATTGTGTATCCTAGGTTAAGGCCTGACCTATTTCCGCTTGGATGGCCTAACGGGATTCTTCTCTTCGGACCACCAGGCTGCGGTAAGACATTACTTGTAGGTGCTACCGCAAATGAAATTGATGCGACTCTATATACGCTTGACGCAGCTCAAGTCATGTCAAAATGGCTTGGGGAAAGTGAGAAGAATATTGCAGATCTATTCAATAAGGCTAGACGTGATGCTTCCACGGGAAAGCCCGTAATAATTTTTATAGACGAAGTTGACTCGCTTGCTACTATGTATCAAGTTGAGGTTGGAGGCGAGGCTAGGGCTAGGAATCAGCTGCTAAAGGAGATGGACGGTATAGCGTCAAAGAACAGACGGGACTATCTATACGTTATAGCTGCCACAAATAAGCCATGGCTTCTTGATGAGCCATTTATAAGGCGATTCCAGAAACGTATATACGTCCGTCACCCAGACACCAACACAAGACGACTGATTCTAGAACATTATACAAAGAATCTTAAGCTTGATAGGGATGTAGACTTGTCTCTCCTCGCAAGCGAGACTGAGGGCTACTCGGCATCCGATCTATATGCCATATGCCTGGATGCCCACATGGCCACAGTGAGAGAGATGTTTGAGAATGAGTTGAATGAGCCTCGTCCTATAAACTTAGCTGACTTCCGCGCGTCATTAATAAAAAGGAAACCCTCTATAATTAAGGAGAACCTCAGGAAATACGAAGAATGGTATCAAAGATACGGTGCGGTTTGATTTCTATTTAGCTGGCTTCCGCCTGGGCCACCTCAATCATCCCTTTTTCCTGGAGTCCCTGTATCGCTTCTTCTACCTGGTCTTCAGTAAGCCCGAGCGCTAATGAGCATTCCTTGATATCGAATTCTTTATCTGGACTCATTGCACTTATGTAAGTGTATACCCTCCTCTCCGCCTCTGTGAGTATCGGCACATCTGGAAAGCTCTCCCTAAGCTTCATCGCAACTATTCTTTTAGCATCCTCGAAAATCTTTGAGGCTTCATCAGATAATTCAGGAACGGCAATAGGCGACTCCGTTATTTCCGAGCTAGAAGTAGCCATAAAGTTGTCTATTTGTTTAGAGAGGTCTTCTAGGCTTGAAGCCGCCTCGGGGGCTATCTTTCCCACCTCGCCGACTACTCTTCCTATTATCCCTTTAAGAGATGAGGCTAGTCCTATCACTTCTGAAAGCTCAGTAAGACTCTCAAGCCTAATCTTAACCTGCTCAAGTATTAGTTTACTGTTCAGTATAATTTTTGCGAGTCTACGCAGCTCGGCTATCTCGTCTGCGTATAGCTTAGCGTGTGCCTCATCACCTATTACAAGGGCGTCTACACATCTCTCAAAATACTCCTTCCCCCTAGCTTCAAGCTCTCTATATTTATTCTCCAATCTATGAACATGTGTCGATAAGGCAGTAAGCGACGTGCTCAGTTTTTCTTTAAATTCCTCCGGCTCCATGCCTGTTTTTAGGTTTTTCAATTTAGCGCCTCCGTTACCCCTTATAATTTTAAAGGGATTAATACGCATGGTTACCAATTAGAATCGCAGGCACTCCTTAATATTGCTCTATCTATGCCTAATTATCTAAAGAGTATCACAGTATTTCTGAGCAAATATATTCATCCTTATTGCCATCAGAAAAGGTTTATCCACAGGCTTATAGCTAGATTCTACGGAATGTCAAGCCGTAAACGCAGAGAAGCACCAATGCCAGCAACCGCAGCCGGATTGCTACGATTCTTCGAGGATGAGAGCAAAGGGATCAAGATACGCCCAGAACTAGCATTAGGATTAGGACTAGCACTAATGATATTCGTACTAGTCGCGAGATTCCTATTCCCGTTAAGCTAACCGTAGATCCAAGAGACGTAATCCCATAACCATAAATTGTTTTGAATTAGAAAAATACCAATATTGAATTTGGGTGACGATTAGTCATTCTAAACTGTTACTGTTCTATGCCGTTGGGGTTTCTGCACCAGCACCCTCGGCTGGCTTTTCCTCAGGTGCAGGTGCGGGCTTAGCGGCTTTCTTTGCAACCCTGCGTTTCTTTGTTGCTTTCTTCTTTTTCTTTGTTGCTTTCTTCTTTGCAGGCATGATTCTCTTCCTCACTTATTTATTATGAAAAAGTAAGTATAAGAACATTACGCTCAAAAATGATTGTTATAAGGAAAAAACTAATGTAGAATTAAAGATGCACTCTATTCTCATACAGAACGAACTAATTGATTAGCTTTGGAGCTGGCATGTTTGCGGCTTAATAGATGTGGTGTGTCCCCGATATAAGTGGGTTATAGCCAAGGAAGTTGGAAAGGTACTATAAGCATTATAATGCAGGACGGATTATCGTAAAGTGCGGGCCCCTCAGTTAAGTATCCACGGAGGCCCTTTACATACGTCTCTTCAACCTAAGACATGAATTCTGATAGGCAATAAATGCGAAGAACCAAGCCGTAATGCTTAAGAATTCATATTTTTCGAACAATTATTCTACTTAGATTCTAATTTCAAGAATTTATTGATCCTTACTCATTATTTTACAGCATGTGTGGCATTGTTGGATGTATAGTAGCAAAGGGCGATGTGGCGCCAATAATATTTGAAAGTCTAAAAAGACTGGAGTATAGGGGATATGACTCAGCAGGCATAGCCACAATTAGCGACGGAAAGATACTGATAAGAAAGGATGCTGGGAAGCTCTCAGAGATCGACGCAAGGCTAGACCTAAAGGGATTGCCAGGAAACATTGGCATAGGGCATACTAGATGGGCAACTCACGGCGCCCCCAGCCAAGTTAATGCTCATCCTCATACAGATGGAAGCGGCACCATAGCGGTTGTCCATAACGGAATAATCGAAAACTTCATGGAGCTTAAACGTGAATTGATGGAGCTAAGACATACATTTAAATCCAAGACCGATACCGAGGTCGTTGCACACCTAATTCAGGAAATGATGAGTAAAGGTCTAGACATTCTTCATGCGACGGCTGAAGCTCTCAAAAAGATTAAGGGCTCATACTCCCTAGCAATTATCCATTCTGGAACACCCGATAGAATAATCCTTGCGAGAAACGAATCACCACTAATAATTGGGGTTGGTGAAGGTTTCATGTTCGCTGCTTCTGATGCTGCAGCCTTCTTGCCATACACAAATAAGGCCGTATACCTAGAAAATGGCGAGATAGCGGTCCTTAAGCTGGACGGCTATAAGATATACAAGATAGAGGATTTAAGAGCGATAAATAGGGCGGACGTAATTCTCGAATGGACTGTCGAGGAGGCGCAGAAAGCCGGCTTTCCGCATTATACATTAAAGGAGATACATGAGCAGGGACAGGCCGTCAGAGAGGCTCTTAGAGTGCAGCTTACCTACGCCGACCTTCTCGTAGAACTTCTTGACAGGGGAAGAGAAATATTCCTGCTGGGTGCTGGAACCTCTTACCATGCCTGCCTTGCTGGGTCATACATATTTTCAAAGCTTGCCCGGCTATCAGCGTATCCAGTTATCGCTTCAGAATTTGTAGAGAACTATGGCTCATCAATAGGTGTGGATACAGTCATACTTGCGGTTAGCCAATCAGGTGAGACAATAGATGTGTTAAACGCCTTGGAATACGCTAGGCTCAGGGCGGCGACAATACTGGGGTTAACGAACGTGGTTGGAAGCACCTTGACGAGAATTTCTAGAGCATATGTACTTCAGAATAGTGGTCCTGAAATAGGAGTTGCAGCGACAAAAACATTCACGTCTCAGTTAACTGTCCTTACATTACTTGCCCTGAGGCTCGCCCGTAAGCGGGGGAAAGTCTCCCAAGCAGATATGGATAGCCTTCAAGAAGACCTTTCAGGCCTTCCCCACATTGTCAACCAGGTAATAAAGGAGTCCGAACCAATCGTAAAGGAAATCGCCAAGCAATTAGTAAGTGCCAAATTGCTCCTATTCCTGGGCCGGGGGATAAGCTACGCTACCGCACTTGAGGGGAGACTAAAAGTAATGGAGCTTAGTTATATCCCCTGCATAGCTTATCCGGCCGGGGAGAGTAAGCACGGCCCAATCAGCATCGTTGAAGAGGGACTACCTGTATTCTTCGTAGCACCTAGGGATGAAACACGAAGATACATAATTGGTAATATAATGGAGATGAAGGCCAGAGGTGCGAGAACAATAATTACCGGAGAAAAAGAGGATCAGGAGCTTCAGGGACTTGCAGATATATATATACCAATGCCGCCGATAAATCCGTTATTATCACCAATACTTTATGCGATTCCTTATCAGTTATTGGCTTATTACCTAGCATTAGAGAGAGGGAACGATCCAGACAAGCCGAGAAACCTCGCTAAGAGTGTGACGGTGCTGTAGCAATACCCGGTATATTAAGATAAAACCAAGATGAGACTTAGAGATGATATAGATATTCTTAATAGCTCTTGGATGGAATAACTTAAGAAGGAAGAGTTTATTGGTGGCTAGCACAGAGTAGCGTCGATTAAGATGGCGGTCCTAGATGCCATGCAGACCATACAGATAATCGCAATCTTCGCATCAACAGTGACTGTCATTCTCGCGATATACGCAATAATTTTAACAAGCCGCCTGATCAAGGAGGCAAGAACATACATTCTGGCTTCTCAGATAACGCCGATTAAACTAGGGACTAAGAGGGAACCACCATCTATCCCAGAGACGGAACGCAGCGAGCAGCAGAAAGTTATTGAGGCTCCTGTGAAGCCTATCCAACCAGAGCAGCAAGTGGCAACGCCACCACCCCCTACAGGGGAGGCCCAACCAGTGTTAGAAGCTCCAAGGCTTGATAAAATAGAAGACATACTCATCGTCTTTGGACTCGAAGGTATAGTGATCTTCGATTCATTAGGGCAGGTAATCGAGTATGCTGGCAGGGTAGAGCCGGGCAAGGTTGCCGCCATCATGACTGAACTATATAACGTAGTATTAATGAGCGGTGAATCTGCTTCTGGAATAACAATATGGGACGGCTCTCAGATAATAATCACTAGCATTGGTAAAATTGACACTAAGACGATTTACCTTTATGCTAAAGCTCCGCTGGAGACTACTAAAGAAGACATCAATAGACTGACTGAAACTTGTAAGTATCTTTTAGAATCGATGACTAGGAAGTGATGAGCTGTAATGATGGATTATAAGTCACCAGAACTTCAAGCCCATATTGAAGAAGTAGTTAAGGTTAGTCGAGGATTAATAGACGCTATAATTATTACAAAGCCTGATGGGACACCAGTAGCAAATGTTAACTCGATTGATATAAATCCAGACTATCTAGCAGCGGCAATATCTGCTGTATCGGGTGTAATATCCTCAGTGCTTGAGGTCATGGAGATGGGTGACTTTAGAAGAGCACATGTCGAATTGAAGGATAAACGCTACTTATACGTCGTACCATACAAAGGTGACTATGTTGCACTGATTACTAAGCCAAATCCTAATCTTGGTTTTATCGATCTACTGCTCGATATCTATTTTAAGGAGGTATAAGATGTGTATAGCTTCAAGATCCTTATCCTTGGGCCTTTTAATGCAGGCAAGACAACGCTTGTGCAGACACTTTCAGAAATCAGCATGACGACTGAGAGAGAAATAACTAGGCCAGAGGAGAGGGCTAAGAAGACTAAGACAACTGTCGCGATGGACTTCGGCATAGTCAACCTAGGTGACGGCTATGTGGTAAGATTATTTGGGACCCCTGGACAGAGGAGATTCTCATTCATGTGGCGAGTCCTAAGTAAGGGCATTCACGGATACATACTTATCATTGATTCTACCGATGAGGAGTCAATCATGGAGGCCATCAGGATACACGAAAACTTTAGGGAGGAGCATCGCGATGTACCCTACGTCATAGCAGCGAATAAGCAGGATCTACCGGGTGCAATGTCCGCATTAGACATCAGGCTTGCATTAGACGTGCCGGATGAGGTGCCGGTAATACCTACAATAGCGACGAATCATCAGTCAGCCTGGAACGTATTGAGCACACTGCTTGAACGATGCATAACTAAGTGGAAAATAGTTATTTAGGACTAAAACTTAACCCAACTAAAGACGAGATATCGAACCTTTTCAGCCATGAGGTCAGGAATAGCAATTATGAAGTTTTTCCGAACAGTGGTAGCAAGCCTACCGGCCCTGACGAGCTCGGTTGCATGAATATAATCATTAATAGTCTTAACCTGAACTATGAATGGTGCATGATCAATTCCCGGTCCATGTTTATAGACTGCAAAATCGCTTCCAAACTTTATCCCTGGCGTAACTATGAATCCACGCTTTCTTAGATCCTTATAAACTATGTATAGCTCACTGAACCTTGAATAGTATTCTTTTCCGAGGTTTTCTAGTTCTTCTCTGCTTAGTGCTTTATTATTTTTATAAACGGTCAGCTCACCCTCATCATGTAGGTATAATGCTTCTATGAGGTCCAGTACCAAAGGCTCGTCGAAGTTTAATTCTTTGGGTTTAGAAATTCCCAGAGGCTTACCATAATAACCTAATGCATATAGTCGCCTAGCATCTTCTTTATTGAAGATTACAATGTTTCCTTCAACGAACTCGGCCCTCATCACGACTTTTGACACCTAAATTTTATTTATTCTATCTATTCAACATGTAGTTTATCGAAATTAATAGTTAAGCATTATTCTTAAACATGCATACTGGGAGTATGATATGACACGACTTGATTAGTGATTACTTTATTTGTGGAAATAATGCCTTTATTATGTTAGTTATTTCTTCAGACTTATCAGCAATATCTTCTAACATGTGAGTAATCTCCCTCATCAGTAACAAATGAGGAATAGAGATCTTACTCTGCAGGAGCATGATATCTAATTTTCTGAACAATTCATCAACTTTGTGTTCTTGCTCTTCAATCTCTATTAGCTTTGAGTAAAGCACTGAAGAGTCAAGCGTAATTGCAAGTATAGCCTCCTTCAGCTTCTCAACAGTTACGAAGACATTATCAGAAAGCTCTGATAATCGTTGATAAATATTCTCGTCGTGAAAACCTAATTTTTGAAGGCTCAGAAGCCTAAATGCAGCGCCTTCAGCTTTATCTGAGATTTTATCTAGACAACTTATTAGTCTAATGAAGTCTTCTCTTTCTTGGAGTAGCGAGCCTATCTTCATAATTTGCTCACCTGTTGAATGTTTAAGCTTTTTACATTCTTCATCAAGTTTTAAAATCTCGTTATATTTCTGGACTAAGACACTTTCACTCTTTCTATAAGTAACATCCTCAATCATGAGTGAGAGAATACGCATAACATCCATAATTTTCCGGGCCTGTTCCTGAGTTAGAAGCATGATGGTATTCTCTATATCTTCAATTCTCTGGCGAGGAAATGCCATATTAGCCCTCCCTTAATTAAATAATATGTCATGAGTTGCTTATATAATTAAACTCTGGGACACTAGCTAATAGAAAGTATGGCTGAGAGCGTATTTTTGAGTTCAGATACATGTATACGACGTTGAGCCATAGTGTCTCTATCCCGAATGGTTACTGTGTCATCGTTCAATGTCTGATAATCAATAGTTACGCATACAGGTGTTC
Organism: Nitrososphaerota archaeon; assembly: GCA_038845265.1. Lineage (GTDB taxonomy): Archaea > Thermoproteota > Nitrososphaeria_A > Caldarchaeales > Calditenuaceae > CALIKS01. The sequence continues at coordinate 11,318 of JAWBQR010000002.1, forward strand.
CTATCTCATCCATCTTTCTATACCTCCTTCCGATATCTCCTTTCTCATCAAATATGGAGTCAAAGTCTAGCTTTATCATTTCATAGATTTTTAATGCCTTCTCCGGCAGTCCGTCCCTAGAGACAAGTGGAAAAACAGCCACCTGAATTGGGGCTAAGAAGTATGGAAGCTTAAGAATCCTCCTGTTCTGAGTCTCTGAATAGCTATGCTCTATCAATGTATAGAGGCTTCTATCAACCCCCATAGAAAGTTCGAATACGTGAGGTACTATTTTTTCTCCATCATCTAGAACCATCAAGTCCTTACCACTTACCTTCATGTGGCCTGATAAATCATAATCTCCTCTATAGTTACATGCGACTAGCTCAACCCATCCTAGAGATGTTTCTGCCTCAAGATCCCATGCCTCGATTGCGTAAAATGCTTTTTCTTCCTCATCAAGCTGTCTCAGTCGTAGCCTATTTCTATCTAGACCTATTTTCTCGTAAAAATGCTGGATTAATGCGAGGTAGTAAGCTGAAAAATAGTTAGATATTACTCCAGTCTCGACGGCTTCACGGCAGGTCATTTCTACGACATCCCTGCCTTTAGGCATCAGCCTGAGCTTATAATCCGCCATACTCTTGACTTTTTCATACTCATTTGCTTTTTTTGGGTTAAAGAAGACTTCTATCTCTGCTTGATAAAACTCTCTTAGACGCATTAAGCTTTGACGTGGAGAGATTTCATTCCTGAAGCTCTTTCCAAACTGGCAGATGGCAAATGGCAGTTTGAGCCCCATAGTCATATAGATTCGATGAAAATCAACAAATATGCTCTGACAAGTCTCTGGTCTTAGATATGCCTCGTCCTCTGCACCACCGACTCTAACCTGGAACATCATGTTAAACCTACCAACCTTCCCCAACTCGCCTCTACATATCGGACAATTAACATTATATTTTCTCAGTAATTCATCAATTTCTTCGTCCCTTACCCTCTCCGGAACTCTTATGCCTATCTTCTCCTCAATTAGTCTGTCAACTCTATGGAGTGCTCCACATTTTTTGCATCTCGATACTGGATCAGCGAAGCTTTCAAGATGTCCTGAAGCTATGAAGACTTGCTTAGCCATTATTTGTGAACCATCTATCTCTATCATGTCGTCTCTTCTTACGAGCTCTCTTCTCCACATCTCTATGAACCTGTTTCTGAGTAGAACACCTAGCTTTCCGTACTCCCAGAAGCCTGCAGGTGCGTCGCTGTATATCTCGCAAGATGGAAAGAAGAATCCTCTATTGAGGAATAGCTTCATCAATTTGTCATAGAGGTTCTCGACCAACTTAATACACCCTAGAAATATTTATTGAGATAGTCGTGCACCACAATTTGGGCACTGGCCACCCAGCTCAGACCATGCGTCTGCACAGTCCTTATGGAAGAGAGCGCCACATGAGTTACATGCATAGGCGGTCTCTGGAGTTAATTGGTCATAACATATAACGCATTGCGAGCCCTCAGGCACGTTCTGAGCAGGAGAATAATTTGGACCAGCAGACACTGCTCCCCCTTCTGTAGGTTGTTCAATACTTACTTGTTCAGTCTCCTCCGACATAGATTCGAGCTCGTATTGCTGGTACGTAGGTGATCGCCACGCGCCGCCGATCTGCTGCGTCCTTACACTAAGACTCACAAGTCCCGCTAGGACTGCTGCACCTGCGATTCCAATGCCTGAAAATATAGCGGCGAACAGCCCGATCTCTGGGTTAAAAGTCACATCAAACCGCGGCATCTTAAGCATGTATGAATAAATGGGGGATAATATTGCAAGTGAGGCTGAGGCACCTGCAGCTGAAGGAACCACAACCCTGACTATGCTTATTTTCCTTGAGAGTGAGGCCACTACTCCAGCTAATCCTGCGAGGGCACCGGCTGCCAAGGAAAGCATTAGGCTCTCATTCAGCCAATACCCTAAAAGTGTCTGTCTTTGAAGTGTATCATATGTGACTGCAAACCAAGTCAATAGCAATGTTAAGGTATGGAATGCGCCTAAAAGTGATATAAGGGCGCCGACCCTCATGAACCTTGAGAGTGCCTCCGAGACAGGTGTAATCATGCCGTTAAAATCATAAGATGTTTTCCTACTATATAAATTAGCGCCATGAAGGGGCTGAAATACCTCCATTAGAACGTATATGTCTGCATAAGATGACCGCAATGCGAAAGTTTATAAGCAAAATTTTCTATCTGTGAAGGAGTAATGAGCCTATTCGGAAAGAAGGGCGAGGAGCTGGGACGCATAACCGAGCTCCTTACAGAGCTTATAAATAAACTTGAAGGCATGGAGGGAAGACTTGCGTCCAGAATTATCGAACCACTAGAGGCAGGAATAGTAAGTATAAAGTCTGACATAGAATCTATGAAGGGGACCCAGCCCTCTGAGTTATTGGCCGAGTTTAGAGACGCTATAAGGGTTTTAAAGCTCTCAGTCTCAACAATCCAGGCACTTCAGGAACATGAAAGCAACCTGAGAGAGATACTCGAGTTTCAAAATTCACAGGTTGAACAGCTCGAACAAGTAAGGCGGTCAATAGCTGCTGAACGTGAGGCATTAAAAGAAGAGAAGGAAAAGCTTGAAGAGCTTAAGCACCAAATAGAGATATGGAAACAAGAGCTGGATAAAAAAGAGGCGACTCTTGCAAACTATGAACAAGATATCAGGATACTTGAGGAACGTAAGGAAGAACTTGAAAGAAAGATCAAGGAGCTAAACGAGCAGTACGTAGAGCTAATAGAGCAGGCAAATAATAGATTAGAAAGGGCCTTCAGAGAGCTGGATCGACGGTTCAAGATAAGAGAGATAAAACTTGAGAGATTATCTAGATTGGAGGAGAGAAAGAGAGAGGAGATAGCAAGGCTCGAGTTAGAGAAGAAAACTCTTGAAGAGTATAATAAACAATTTACAGAGCTAGTAGAAGAGGTAAAGAAGCTCGAGAAGAAGAAGGAATTGCTACTTCAGGAGATAAGTAGTCTTGAGGCTGAGAAACATAATCTAGAGAAATTAAAACAAGAACTTAGGAGCAATATACTAAAAGGATAGGGATAGTATTGATATCTACTCCTCATTTTGCTCTCGCTTGGTCTTAAAGTATCGCAGAGAAACACAGTCTAGAGAAATTAAAACAAGAACTTAGAAGCAATATACTAAAAGGATAAGGATAGTATTGATTTCTACACTTCATCTTGCTCTCGCTTGGTCTTAAAGTATCGCTCCACCAATTCGCTTAGATAGTCTATTGTATCTGTCTTATCGGAGATCTCATTTAAAATTTCTTCAAGATAGTTAAGTTTTTCATAGAGATTCTTAATTTCTGCTCGGAGCGACTCTATTGCTGATAAAATATTTTCGAGGCTCTCGGGTTTTAAGAATTGTCGTGCGGTTTTTTTCTCGAGTGATTCAAGCCTGATATCTTGCTCCATTAATACTTCTGCTATATCTTCAATTGCCTTGCTGATGCTGTCATATGTCGGGACCTTTCCGCGAGGAGTATCTACCCAATCAATCTTAATCTCCACTTCATCTACTTCATTCTTATTTTCTCCACTCAAGCCAAAGCCACCTTACATTTTGGACAAACACCCTTAGTCCCTATAAGGCTTTTGTAGCAGTCTGTGTGAAAGACCGCTCCGCAATTACTGCACCTATTGTAATCAGTCCCCTCCTCTATTTCGAGTAGACAGGCATCGCAGGTAAGTATCTCCCAGACCCACTTACCGACCGATATTCCCTGAACAACCTTTATGCTTCTCAACGTCTTAACTAGCGTCTCATTGACTATTTAAATTTGCTAAAAGCTCAGGATTTGGATTAAATTAGCAGTTTAGGTTTTTTAATAATCATTAGCATATACAGAGGGAACAAATGGGTATTTACGCTTTGATGAACTCGATGTGGCGTGAGAAGCCTAGCGAGCTACGAGAACTGCTGCGGCAGCGTAGAATACGCTGGAGAAGGGAACCATCAGTCGTCAGGATTGAAAAGCCAATCAGGCTCGATAAAGCGAGGGTGCTTGGCTACAAAGCTAAACAGGGATTTGTAGTCCTGCGGGTAAGGGTGAGGAGGGGAGGCTTCAGCAAGCCGAGACCAAATAGTGGCAGAAGACCCAAGGCAATAGGTGTTGTCCTACATAAGGTAAACGTGACAATGCTAGAAGAAGCAATAAATAGATGTGTCAAGAAGTATCCAAATCTTTACCCACTAGGCGGATACCCGCTGACTTATGATAGTCTATATTACTGGTTCGAGGTCGTAATGATTGATCCATACCATCCAGCAATTATTTCAGATCCAGAGATAAAAATTCCCGCTCCTCTTAAAAGACGCATCCTAAAAAAGAGGAGCAAAAGAGAAAAATATTCCTTGGGAAGTTAAATCTCGGCTCTCTGAATATTATTCAGGGTGGCTCGAACTGGCAGTGTTTATAGCCTCAGCCACTAGAGGTCTTGCTAGCTACATTCATTTAGCTAATAGTGTAGTGGAAGAATTGATTAGGAGATGGCCCGTAATTGATTTCTTCCTAGACGGTCAAAGAGCCTCTCTTAATGAACTAACACAGCCTTTCCATAAATTTGCAGTTATCGTGTTCCACAGTGGCAGTGATGTTGTAACTATAGGTAAGAATGAAATAGATATCAATCTCGCCCCCTCAACTGTTCTTAATGACTCCTCACTCATGGACTCGCCCTTCTTCCTCAAGGTCAAGCTAGGCGAAGGAGTCATCAGAGCTAATACTGATAATTTTTCAACATTTCCACTCTCAGTAGTCTTCAGCGAGCCAATAATTACAGCTAGTTGGAATCAACTTCTCTGTAGTTTTGGGCAAAGATATCGTCTAATCGCTCCATCTACAGAATTATTAATCAACAAAGATGGATTAACCGAGATAAGAGAGTTTACATCTATGAACTATATCCATGACCACTCTCCCGAATCGCTATTAAATTTAATAGATTCTTCGGTTAGGAAAAGCGTTTCTAAAAGGTGTGCTATTCTTTTTTCTGGTGGTCTTGACAGTACTCTTCTACTGAAACTAATCATGGACTCAGGAAGAAAAGTCCTAGCTATTTCCGTAGGTCTAAATAAGTCACATGACTTAGCATTATCTGAGAAGGTAGCTAAACTAATAGGTGCCGATAGGTTCACAGTTGAACTATCTCAAGAAAAAATACTGCAAAGCTCAATTCATATTAGGAATATGCTGAGAATTAATGGATTAATGGATACTTCGATTGCAGTCCTCTTCTATAACGGTGCCCTTGAGGCGGCAAGTAGTGGTATAAGACAATTAGTTGCTGGTCAGGGCGCAGATGAGCTATTCGGCGGCTATAAAAAATATCTTAGAATATACGAATCTTCAGGGCCAATCAATGTTGAAAAAGTTATGACACAAGATTTAGTGAGCCTTTGGAGAAATGGAATAGTCAGAGACTACTCAGCTACAGCACTTGCCGGATGCTTACTCACACTTCCTTACCTTGACCCAGATATAGTTGGTTTTTTAAAATCATTGCCAATTTCAGCCAAAATTAGCCCGCCATTAAGAAAGTTAATTTTAAGAAAAGTTTGCAGTGCTGCTGGATTGCCTGAGGAAGTATGTATGTATGAGAAGAAGGCCGCTCAATATGGGAGCGGAATTGAGAAGGTACTTAGAAAGGCGTATAGATGATACTCTTAATAAAAATTAAAGACACCTTATTTTATCTTGAAGCCCCGTGAATTAGAGCTTCCAGCCCTTTTAGAAAGATTGATTAATGAACATGACGAGATAAAAAAATCTTTTAGAGAGTTGTCAACATTACTATTCGAGAATAAATTTTTAACTGTAGCAAATAAGCTCGAGGAACTTAAACTCATCATTGACCAACATATAATTGATGAAGAGGCAAAAATACTAAAATTTCTTCTGAATACAGTTAGTAAAGAAGAATCATCTCAGGCAATAGCCATCTTTCAACAACACCGGGAGATTCATCAACTATTAAAGGAGCTACAGGAAAATGTCCAATTATTAAGAAAAGAATCGGCCATAATCAGAGACGAACTAGAGAATATTATGATGATTCATTTTGAAGCCGAGGAGCATCAAATTTTTCCACCTGTCTTCAAGCTATATAAAAAGGTGCTTTAACTACTAAATGAATGATTTATGACATATCTTTAAAAACAAGTACGTAAAATTCATGCCTAGATGACTAGCAAATTCTCTATTACCTTTTCACTGATCGCATTAGTTCTTGTAGTGTTTATCGCGGTTAATTTAGTACAAGTAGGAAACCAACTCGCAGATCTCCGCTCTTCTTTCTCGACTCAACTTTCATCATTCTCGAGCATTCAGAAAGAGTTATCGAGCGTTAGGGCGGAACTGAGCAGAATAGCTCCATCTACATCTACAATCACAATTACTGCGGGGGGTGACTCTACTGGCTGGGTATCCAACATCTATGAAAGTGTCAAGGACTCAGTAGTAATGATAACTGTAGACACAAGATATGGAACAGCCGTAGGATCAGGCTTCATATACGATGATAAAGGACACATAGTGACTAATAATCACGTAGTAGCAGATGGCGTCAAGTTTACAGTATCATTTCTAGATGGAACGGTGCTCAGCGCCACTCTGGTCGGACAGGATCCAGACACAGATCTCGCCGTCCTTAAGATTGATCCTAAAGATATCTCATTAAAACCTCTAAGGCTAGGGAACTCAACTAACCTAAAAATAGGTGAGATGATAATTGCAGTTGGAAACCCGTTTGAGCTCGCGGGATCAGTTACTCTAGGCATAGTAAGTCAGAAGGGAAGATTACTGCCGACTGAACGAGGATACCTTATACCAGGAATTATCCAGATAGACGCCGCGATTAATCCAGGTAACTCTGGTGGACCGTTACTGAATTCAAGAGGAGAAGTGGTTGGTGTTACGACTGCTATAGAATCAATGACTGGAGAATTCTCGGGTATAGGTTACGCAATATCTTCAAATATTGTAGCCAGAGTTGTGCCGGTACTTATTGAGAAGGGTCGCTATCGCCATAGCTATTTAGGAATAACTGGAATCGAGCTTAACTCAGCCATAGCAGAGGCAATTGGCATTAATGCTAAGCAGGGATTCTTGGTTACGAGTGTTTCTCCAGGTAGTCCTGCGGCTAATGCGGGTATAAGAGCAGGAAACAGGACAATTACCATTTCTGGACAGAGGATCCCCGTGGGTGGCGATGTGATAGTAGCAATTAATGGCGTCCCAGTCAAGGGTTTAGACGATATACTCACTTATCTGGTAGAGAAGACAAGCCCAGGCGATAAAATAACCCTTACTGTGATTAGAGATGGAGCAGTCATGGATGTCTCTGTTACACTTGGAGAGAGACCTTAAAAAATATAAAAATCTTGACTATAATGCTATCAGGCCAACTAGGAACAGCGGGATAAAGACGAGGCTCAACGTGTTTAGCAGCTTGATAAGTATATGTAGACTCGGTGCATAAGTATCCTTCATCGGGTCTCCCACGGTATCTCCAACAACGGCGGCTTTATGGGAATCTGTCCCCTTCTTTCCAGTAATCTCTAAGGCCTTCTTAGCATTATCCATCGCTGCTCCTCCGTAGAAACCAACTATGGCAAGAGGTATCGCTGAAACAGTTGCACCAATGACTAGTGCGCCCACAGACTTCCAGCCAAAGAGATATCCTATAAGTATCGGTGAGAGTGTTACAGTGAGTGTCGGCGCAATCATAAGACTTAGCGCTGTCTTGGTAGATATATCAACGCATCTTGCGTAATCAGGCTTTCCATTTCCTTCCAAGAGCCCAGGAATCTCTCTAAACTGTCTTCTAACCTCCTCTACTATCTGGTATGCGCCTTGAGCGACAGCCTTCATTGCTTGTCCTGAGAAGAGGAAGGGGATCATCGCGCCGATAAACAGTCCCAAAATAACTGCAGGCGTGTTTAGCTGTAGCTCTTGGCTGAGGTTGGATATCTGTGTTAGTAGGGACTCGGCCTTATCAAGTGTGAGATGTGTAAGCTCTATTATGCCTGCTTGGTATCTAGCAACTTCTAGTAGGAATGCCTGGAATAGTAGCAAGGCGGCTAGGGCAGCAGACCCCATAGCGTAGGATTTGGTAAGAGCTTTTGTCGTGTTGCCTAATGCATCTAAAGGCTCGAGCCTATCTCTAATTTCTCTTGGAGCATTTGCTAGCTCAGCAATGCCTCCAGCGTTATCAACAATTGGGCCTACACCATCCATAGTCAGTACAAATCCGGCCGTCGAGAGCAGCCCCATCGTGGCCATTGTTGTGCCATAAATGCCACTCAATAGATTATCTGTCAGACCTGCTTGTTTTCCCCACTCAACTCCTAACACATATGAAATTATCAGTGCTACTATCACTGTAATTATTGGTAAGGCAGTAGAGATCATTCCGCTGGAGAGACCGCTTATGACGGTTATTGCCGGGCCTGACTCGCTGTTCTTTGCTATTAATTTAACATAGCTAGACTTAAGGCTAGTATAGATCTCGCTGTAAAACATGATTAGAATGCCAGTGATTAATCCAACTATCATCGCTGCATAGAGTGGTAATCCTGCAGAGCCGAATATGTAGTTAGTTGCAAAGAACATAAGTATCGCAGCTAATATGCTAGTTACTATTAGTCCATTCCTCAGAGGTTCGATCGCTTCTTTGAAATTGCTTTGACCAGCTGCCCAGGCTATTCCTCCCAAAGTAGCTATAACTCCAAGCGACCTAATTATCAGTGGAGTTACGACATAGAGCTCATTGACATGCTTAAAGAGAATTATTGAGACGATGAGTGCAATGATCATTCCTCCGAGGTTCTCGGCGGTCACCGATTCGAAGAGGTCGGCACCTCTTCCAGCCTCGTCACCTACGTTATCGCCTACTTGGTCAGCTATAACGGCGGGGTTTCGGGGGTCGTCTTCAGGTATACCGGCCTCGATTTTTCCAACTAGGTCCGCACCTATATCTGCGCTTTTAGTATATATTCCTCCTCCCAACTGAGCGAAGAGAGCGGCTAGACTAGCGCCGAATCCAAAACCTGCCAGTATCCCTGGATCCCTAAAGACGCCGTAAAGGATAGAGAGTCCAAGTAGACTCATAGCGATGACTGCCAGTCCAAGTGCAGAGCCTCCTAGGGTCGCTATGCGTAATGCTCTGCTCGAACTAATATTGGCGGCATATGTTGTTCTGACATTTGCTCTAGTCGCGGAGTCCATCGCGATATAAGCAGCAATTAGCGAGAAGGTTACTCCGAGCAGGAAGCTTCCGCCTATTCCAAGTCCGTACATGAATCCACCTATGCTGGGAAATGCGGAGAAAATTCCAAGTATTAATAAGAATAATAGGACCGAGATTATTCCTATTGTTTTGAACTGTCTCTTTAGATAGGCAGCTGATCCTGCCCTGATGGCTTTCCAGATCTCCTCGAATTCAGGAGGCCCTATCGGCTTTCGGTTTACTAGTGCAACGAATATCACAGCAGATATCGCACCAAAAAATCCGATTAATGCTGTCAGAATTATTGGGTCTATCTGCATCTTTTATCACTCGTAAAGGTTTTATTAAATTCACGAATTAAACCTTACTTATGCATGAATGGTTACATTTTAATACAACATTACGCATTTCTTAAATATTCTTTATCATTAAGTCATCAATCTTGTTTTTTGCAACTAATGCGGCGCCCATGAGTGGAGATAACTCGCCATGCTTAGGGGTGATTATTTTGGGCTTTCTTACACCGAGATAATTATCAATTAATGGTATGACATTATTCTGAAAATATTTGAGATTGTTCAGAACGACGGCTCCTCCTAAGACTAAGACTTCTGGGTCGTAGCAAGTAATGACTGATGATATTCCAGCAGCATTAAAAGCCGTGACTCTATTTAGAAGCATGACTGCACCCTTATCTCCTAATTCATAGAGTCTATAAACTCCTTCAGAAGTAAGTCTCTTCTCAAGGACTAACTTTGAGAGCTCATTATCACTGTTAATTACTCCATCGTGCACTAGCTTGGCCGCGTATTTTACTAAGTTGGCGGCTGAGCAGTATGCCTCCCAGTGTCCGAGTCCTCCACATCCACACTCCATGTATCCCGTCGGGTCTATCACGATATGTCCTACTTCTGCAGCATTGCCATCTTTTCCTATCAAGAGCTGGTCATCCACAACTGCGCCTCCCCCTATCCCACTACTTATCGTTATGTATACAAGTGACTTCACTCCTTCGCTCCTAGCTAACCACCACTCAGCATATGCAGCAGCGTTACAGTCATTAAGTAAATAGTAATCGGCATCAAGCCATTCTTTAAGAATCTTGATTAGTGGTACATTTTTAGCACCAACAGTAGGTGTCTTCGCTATTACTCCTCGCTTAAAGTCCAGCGGCCCCATCGATGCAATGCTAAAGACTCTGACATTGTTGATGTAGTCACACATTATTTTTCTTACGTTTTCAATGATGCTTTCTGGAATTTTTTCCGGCAAAGGTTCTCTCGGCGTTGGAAATATTGATAATTTCAAAATGTTTAAGTTTTCATCAAACAATCCTATTCTTATTTTAGATCCTCCAATATCGGCTGCAAGTATAAACTTATCCACAATATTTTATTCGCGTTAAACTTGTTAATATCTTTATATCGATGATTCTTAGCCACATGAGTGTTCAATTGATAGTAAGAAAGTCTTTGATCTGTATGTGAATGAAACTGGCTCTTTGTATGGATCAATATTGGTTCTTTCCTTTATGAACTTGATTAGTGACAATACGTCATTTCTTTTCAACACGAGTATTTCTGGCTCTGGATGCAAGAATGTATAATCAATCGGGAATCTTTTTAGTAGAGTCTCAGATTTGCATATTTTTTCATATGCCCTCTGCACTGCATCTAGTATTCCATATGTTGCTGCCTCGTTATCGCTTAGTGTGAACTGTGGGTCAACATCTACTGCTCCAACTATCTTGATTCTAATCTGCTCAGGCATTACTGAGACATAGTTTTGCTCGTCAACCATCAGTAAGAAAAATAGGTCATCTATATATCAACTATACGTAGGATGACAAAAGTTATGGCTTAGAACTATTAATGGGCATGTGGGGATATATGGCGCAAGTGAAGGACGCAAATACGCCCCCGGGTCAATACTTTGTAAAAGACTTTATAGTATATGCTGAACTAGGAATACCCCAAATCGATATTGAGCATTATAGACTAAGAATAACAGGGCTCGTCGAGAGGATAGTTGAGTATAGCTATGACGAGCTTCTGAGGCTTCCACAGATAAGCATAGTCGCTGACTCTCACTGCGTAACTAAGTGGTCTGTAAAGAATGTCACTTGGGAAGGAGTTCCAATAAAAATACTTGCAGAAAAGGCAGGAGTTAAGCCTACTGCTAAATGGGTGATGTTTCATTGCTTAGATGGCTACACAACTCCAGTTCCAATAGAGGATGCACTGGTAGATAATGCCATAATAGCGCTCAAGATAAATGGCCGCCCACTTAAGCTTGAAAATGGATGGCCAGCAAGACCATTTATTCCCCATCTCTATTTATGGAAAAGCGCCAAGTGGTTGAGCGTCATTGAATTCATTGAGAAATATGTGGATGGATACTGGGAAGCTCGAGGATATCACGAGAGGGGCAATGTATGGCTCGAAGAGCGTTTTAAGAATACTTCCGGAAAGCATCACACACGAAAACCACTATGAATTCTACTCTCTCCGCAATGCATAAATTAATAAATCAAATTAATATTTAATCAGTCATGATAAGTTTTCAGAAGACAGTTAGGCATGCACGGATATTGAGTCCACTTAAAAATTTTGCAGAGACTATTATAGAATTCGAATATCGACAGGACCCATTGACCGGTAGAAATACTACAGTGATTAAAGGAATGCTGGAATATATCAAGAGATTCTTGAAGACAGACGAATCTCTTCTCGACTCCCTAGTCGGGTCCACGAGGATTAACTGTCCGTTCTGTCCAGAAAACATCAAGAGCAAGACTCCAATGTTTACACAAGATTTAGTACCCGAGGGAAGAATTGAATATGGAGACGTAATGATCGTGCCAAATCTAGTGGGGCATGCTGAGAGAAGCGTATTAGCTATACTCTCAAAGGAGCATCACTTAAAGCTAAGTGAATTTACGCCAAAAATATTCCTAGAGGCATTTACGGCCGGACTAATTTATCTGAGGAGGCTCTTTGAGCACGAACCAAATGAACGATTTCCAGTATTCATAATAAATTATCTGCCTCCGGCCGGCTCGTCGATAGTCCACCCACACATGCAGATACTCGTAAGAGAATCACCGTTTTTCTTAGTCAAGCTACTACTAGAGAAGAGCGAGGAGTATTATCTCAGATCTGGTAGTAGCTATTGGTCTAATCTGCTTAATATCGAGAAGAGCGGTGAAAGATACTTATTTTCTGAGAATGGTGTCGAGTGGATGGTGCCTTTTGCTCCATTAAGAGGTATAGCTGAGGTTCAAGCAATCATACCTGGGCGTTCAAACCTGCTAGAGTTAAGAAATGAGGAAATTCAAGGAATTGCATCAGGATTATCTAAAATTCTAAAATTTTATCATCATGAATCATTGTTATGCTTTAATGTCATCCTGATCTCGGGCCCATTAGACAGGCATTTAGAATACTTCGACGTTAACCTCAGAATCATGGCCAGGCCTGGCCTGCAGGGCATTGGCTTTACTGATGCCTGGGCATTACCGTACTTTTTATGGGACGGAGAGGCAGTAGAAGAGCCTGAGAAGCTAGCAGAACGAATCAAGACGTTTCTCTCCGAGGATGAGAATACACTTAAATCAGGAATATGAGTAGGTTTAACAGTATGTCAATGAAGCCTGTCAAGAAGCATAGGGTCCCAATGCATAAGCACTGCCCCATATGTGGCACCTCCATGCCTCCTGACGCAGAGTTCTGCTCAGATGAATGTAAGGACAAATACCTACAGAAAATGAAGCGCGATAGAAAGATGAGGATATTTTTCCTGTTATTCTACGCAGTAATGATGGCCGTGCTCTTTATCTTCCTTCTCTGGAGGCCTAGTCAATAATTTCAGTGAATAAATATATTGATATTATTGTGCAATGAATTATTGATGAAGAAAATATCCTTCAGGGACGTGGGTCTAAGATATACCTTTTCACCCAACGTAGAACCTGTAGCAAGAGTAGTACCTGGTGAGTCTCTAGTCTTAGAAATTCAGGATGCATCTAGTGGACAGGTAAGAAGAAAGGAAGACGTTAGAGATAAATCAAAAATTCCATTTGCCAATCCAGTCGTTGGTCCTATCTATATTGAGAATGCTGAACCCGGAGACACCGTATCTATATTCATCCAAAATATTAAACCACTAGAAGGTATGGGAGCAGTCTACTTCTTGGACAGTCTTGAATCGTATCTCACTGGAGTATCGCTGAGCAAGTTTTTTCAGAATTCATTAAACTTTAAAACGGTAATCTGTGATATAAGGAATGGTTTTGTTGAGTTGCTCGATGGGATAAAAATTCCTTATAAGCCGATGCTTGGAACGATTGCAGTAGCTCCTCACCCGGAGATTGAATCAATCTCTACATTTAAGAATCCAGGACCGCATGGTGGAAACATGGATCTCCCCGATATTGGTCCTGGAAGCAGAGTATTTCTACCTGTCTATCACAGTGGTGGACTAGTATATCTTGGCGATGCACATGCGGCACAGGGAGACGGTGAAATCTTCGGTGTCGCGATAGAGATGCCTGCAGAAGTAATTGTAAAATTTGAGTTACATAAAGGAAGAAAAATCGAGTGGCCGAGAATTGAGACAGACGAGGAATTAATAACTGTAGTTTCAGCCTCGGGTGGAAGAGAAATTAAAGATGCAATCGTTGAGGCCTATTTACAACTTGCCCTTTGGATAGAGGAGAGATATAATCTTGATAGACACGATACCTTAGTAATACTTGGACAGACTGGAAAGATAAGGATAGGAAATCTCTGGACTGCCGCGGCAAAGATATCTAAAAGGTTACTAGACGGCATATATTGAAGGAATAGGTGAAGAGGTAGAATGTGTGTCAAGAATCAATAAATTAATATTACGATTTTTCTGTATTTTATATGATGAGCATATCGGATATTATTAGGACCAAGAGGGATGTGAGGGAGTTCAGTGACCGTCCTGTCAGTAGGGAAGATAAATTGGCCATACTTGAGGCTGCAAGGATGGCTGGCAGCGGCCTTAACAGTCAGCATTGGAGATTCATACTTATTGATGATAAATCAGAGCTTGAGACGCTAGCAAGATTAAGCACCACTGGAGACTGGATCGCCGGTGCAAACTTTGCAGTTATAATTTTAACTGAAAAGAATAGGCCGTATCACGCATTGGATGCTGGGAGAGCGCTGACAAATATGCAGCTCGAGGCATGGAGCAGAGGAATAGTTTCCTGCATTTATACTGGTTTTAAGGAGGCCGAGATGAGGAAGAGATACAATATTCCCGACAAATACTCAATAGACGTAGTGGTCGGTTTTGGTTATCCGGATAAAAAAATACTGGGGAAGAAGCGTAGAAAACCATTAGAGGAGCTTGCATACAGTAATAAGTTTGGTCAACCACTTAACATCAAGTAGACAATGCCCAGGGGAAACGATGAAAATACTGATCCGATTAGGGCAAATAAATATTTAGAGGAATTTATTGAGAATCTTAAAACAAATAATGATTTAGGACGACTAAAGCTTGAACTTGCAAAGGTTCTTAAGATAAAGACTATACCGTCCAACATACAACTGATCAGCGAGCTTAGAAAGAGAGGAATAGATGATCATTTAGTTTCTAAACTTAGGAAAAAACCGGTGAAAACTAGGGCTGGTGTGACCGTTATTACGGTCGTTGCACCGTTGTTCAACTGTCCTCATGGAAGATGTATATACTGCCCCGGAGGAGGATCAACAGGTATTCCTCGTAGCTATTCTGGGAAAGAACTCCAGATAATGTCTGCCCGCGAGTTAGACTATGACGCCGAGAAACAAGTACAAAGATGTATAGAGAGGCTCACTGCAATGGGGCACTCGGTGGATAAGGTAGAGTTAATAATCATTGGCGGTACCTTCACGGCCTCTCCGATAGAATTTCAGAGAGAGATAATTAAGTCGGCCCTAGATGGACTGCATGGACAATCATCCAGTAGTCTCGAAGAGGCGATACACAGAGCTGAGAAGACGCGTCCATATGTTTCAGGAATAACAATTGAAACAAGGCCAGACTGGGTGTCTGATAAGGAGGCTGATGCTTTATTATCAATGGGGGTTACGAGGGTCGAACTAGGAGTTCAGGCACTTGACGATGAGATCTACAAAATAATCAATAGAGGCCATACTGTCGATGATGTAGCACGGGCAACGCGAATCCTTAGGGATCGAGCTTTTAAGATTTGTTATCACTTAATGCCCGGACTGCCAGGCTCTTCGCCGGAAAAAGATATAGAAATGTATAGGCAGGTCTTTAGTGATCCGCGTTTTAGGCCTGACATGGTTAAGATTTATCCCTTGATGGTATTGCCGGATACTCCTCTTTATGATTTGTGGAAAAGGAGAGAGTATACGTCATATCCACTAGAAGTCCTTACAGAAGTTCTGGTAAAATGGCTAGAATTAACGCCTCCATATGTAAGGATTCAGAGAATTAGGAGAGAGATACCTGCAAGTGAAGCTGTTGACGGAAAATATCCAGGGAACCTCAGAGAATTAGTGGAGCAAGAATTAGAGAGAAGGGGAATGAAATGTAGGTGTATTAGATGTAGAGAAGTAGGAAATCCCAAATTGGCAAAACGATTTAGAGAAGTGATGAATAAGATGCGGATATTAGAGACATGGTACGAAACTGATGGGGGACAGGAGGTCTTTATCTCATACGAAACCCCTGACAGAGCAGTCCTCTCTGCACTACTCCGTCTCCGTCTTCCGTACAGATCGGCAACTCAACTAACAGAAAATTCAGCGCTTGTAAGGGAGCTCCATGTTTATGGGCGGATGGTGCCTGTTGGTCATCTTGGTGAAGAGAGAGACGCTTGGCAGCATAGAGGCATAGGTTCAATGTTGCTGAGGAGAGCTGAGGAAATAGCCATTGAAAATGGCTATAGACGAATTATAGTGATTAGTGGGATAGGAGTAAAACAGTACTATACAAGACATGGATACCATCCTCACGGTCCATACATGGCGAAAAATCTATAACATATCACTCAATCATTTTCCAGCAGTATAGAAATTACGTTTAAATCTATGCTGCATTTGTAGAGATATGGCTATGAAGTCTAAGCTAAAGATTTTTCATGCCAGTGATGTACATGGCTCAGAAAAATGCTTTAGAAAATTTCTAAATGTTCCCAAAGTATATGGCGTCGACGTCATAATAATGGGGGGAGACATAACGGGAAAGATGCTTGTGCCAATAGTAGAGCAGGGAGATGGCTCATATAAGACGGAGTACATGGGAAGTGATCTTGTATTAAAATCTCAAGACGAAGTAGAAAAAATTACAAAACTTATAGCTGATGCAGGCGGATATCCATATATATGCACTGTGGATGAGTATGACAAGCTAAAGAATGATCCAGCCTATCTTGACAGAATATTCAAGAATCAGATTGTTAAGAGAGTGGAGGAGTGGGTTAATCTGGCTGAGGAGCGGCTAAAGAGCTCAGGCGTTGAGGTCTACATAATGCCTGGGAATGATGATTACCCGGAGATTGATGAGGCTTTAAACAAGTCGGAATTCGTCATAAATCCCGATGGAAAACTCGTAGTGATTGGTGGTAGATATGAGATGATTAGTACTGGATATGTCAATATTACTCCTTGGAAAGCTCCGCGAGATATACCTGATGAGAAGCTTGAAGAAATACTAGAAGGGCTGGCCACACAGCTAAAGAGGCCAGGCGACTCGATATTTAGTCTACATGCACCACCATATAATACTCCTATTGACCTCGCTCCACTGCTCGATAATACACTAAAGCCCGTATTAGCCAGTGGCGAACTAGTTATGACACATGTTGGAAGCATTGCTGTCAGGAAGTTGATAGAAAAGTATCAGCCCCTCCTAGGATTACATGGACACATACATGAATCAAAAGGCATGGTCAAGATTGGCAGGACAATTTGTTTAAATGCAGGCAGCGATTATCTTGCAGGAAACCTACAGGGAGCAATAGTAACATTAGAGGATGGAAAAGTAAAAAGTTATATGTTTACCATTGGATAGAATTATTATCACCTTAAAGGTTCCTCAGGTATCTCATACCACCTAACTTTTTCACCAATCTTCGCTCTCATTTTCCACTTCATCGATTTTGGCTCCGCATCAATAACTGATCTAATTTTTTCTATCCTCGAGACAATTGTGTTTCTGTGCTGCTCGTTGATTGGAGCTTTTTTAGTCCAATCGAGAACTTTGTCAAACGTCATTTTGATCGTCTTTTCTAAGCCCCAATCATTTGAGCAGAGCTTAGCGATGTATTTGACATTTATACGATCCTCTTCATCTTTATCGCTGAGCTCATGGTCTATTAATAAGACCGCTAAATCTTTTATGTCTTTTTCAGTTAATTCAACTATCTGCAGCTTGGTAAGCAGCAGGTCTGCAAGGGGTATTGTAACATTGTCTATTCTTAATCTCTCTCTTAGATCAATTTTATGACACATCTCGAAGTAATCAAGCAGGAAATCAATTCTTGAGCCGTTAGACTCGTCATAATACAGGAGTCTCCTCTCTCCATGTAGTGCGTTGAACCTCTCATGGGGGATATAGCCGAGATTATTCATGACGTTTTTAATGATTTTTGTCTGCGAACTTAGTCCAAAGAAATCAATGTCGCCGTAAGTTCTCGCAAAGCTTTCATTTATTGCTGATGGAGAATGATAATAGATTGCGAGTCCTCCTATGAGTCTGATAGTGGCTCCTCTTTTTTCTCCTTCTGCAACGATTTTTAGGGCCTTTTCTAAGTTATCCATTCTTCTCATGAGTCAATTCCCTAAAGTAATACTAATACATTAATTTTGAGTTATAAATGCATTAAATAATATTTATATTGGGATTAAATTATGTAGGACGTTATGAAAATTAAGAATGTTCGTTTAATTCCATTAATGACGAAGGAGGAATCCATCTCGGCTGGGCCTGGCGCAGCATTAATCGAGGTTGAGACAGACGAAGGAATAACAGGTATTGGTGAGACATGTATACATAGTGAGCGTGGAGAAGCAGCGGTAGCAGCTCAGAAAATCGTAGAGGTGGGCTTTAAACCACTACTAGTTGGTGAAGATCCACTGGATATTCAGAGGCTCTGGCATAAATTATACAGTTATTGTGAATGGTATGGAAGGGCCGGCGTCTCCATTTATGCCCTTAGTGGAATAGACGTGGCGCTATGGGACATATGTGGAAAGGCATTAGGCGTGCCAATCTACACTCTCTTGGGAGGCAAGTTTAGGGACAAAATACCAGTCTATGCAAGTCTCTTATTTGATATGGATGATCCTGAAGGCACAGCAAGAATGGGCAAGGAGTATGTGAAGCAAGGATACAAAGCCGTCAAGTATGGATGGGGAAAGACGCGTGAACGCGCATTTGGTATGAATCCGGACAAGGACGAAGAAATGATTAGGACTATCCGTGAGGTCCTAGGCCCACAAATACAGATAATGGTCGACGTTGGTAGGTTCGTTAATCTTACTCCGGCGCAAGCTATCAAGTTAGCCAAAAGGTTAGAGAAATATAATATATTTTGGCTGGAAGAGCCTCTTCCGCCAGAGGATGTTATAGGTTACAAGCTCCTCTCAAATGCTGTTGATGTATACATAGCTGCAGGTGAGAGTGAGTATAATATTCAAGGCTTTAAGGAATATATTACTAAAAGAGCGGTCGACATAATTCAGCCTGACGTTACTAAAGCAGGCGGATTAACCATTGTTAGGAAAATAGTAGATTTATGCGAAGCGTGGAATTTGCTTATGGTCCCGCATGGATTCAGCTCTGTTGTAAATGTTGCAGCGAATCTACAGCTAGTGGCATCGATGCCTCGCGCATTTATACTTGAGTATAGGCGGACACCAAGCCCATTAATATCAAGGCTTGCTAAAAAGCCCCTAGTTTACGAGGATGGGCATCTTAAGATACCGAGTGAACCTGGACTAGGAATCGAGATTGATTACTCAGTAGTAGAGGAATGTGAGATAAAGTAAATTAAAACAAAAATATTTTTTTATTCTGGTGGAATGGACTTAAAGATTAGGTCTATATCTATTCCTTGTCTCTTTCTGATTGCTCTTACTACCCAGTAGAGAACGAAGGGTATCAGGAATGTGAAGATAAGTAGCAGAGTTGATGGTAGTCCCATTCCTAGCTCTGGCGTAATTGTGAAGAATAGTACTGCTGCTCCATTATAGATGAATCCAAGTATTCCCCCAATAACTATGAGCGGTATCGGGCCTATCTTATATTTATTCGCAGGGGACAATGACCAGAGTTCCTTCCTAAGTGGTAATAATGCAGCGGAAAGGCAAAGAATAGCTATCGGTATGAGTGTTGTGTCCCATGCTGCTGTGTTAAAGAATGCTAGGTACTCGATGAAATATATGAAGAGAACCATGAATATACATGCGACGATCAAATTTATGATGATGCTCCAGATTGGCGTGTGGTATTTATCGCTTACCTCAGAGACTTTTTCAGGTATTAACCTGTCAAAGGACCATGCGAACCACTCTCTTGTTACTATTAACCAGTTAGCTGGGAAGTATGCTAAGACGCCGCAAATTGTGCCTATCATGATTATGAATTGAATTACTGGGTTATCTGCAATCATCATTGGTATTAATGTCATTGCGTATGCAGGCATCGCTGGTACTCCTTCAAAGAATGCAGGGTTATTCGTCAATATCTGGGTCATCGCAACTAGGAAGTCTCTACCAAGCAGTGCCTGTGCCAGGCCGGATGTTAATCCTACAATCAGTGCAATCAACGTGCTTGGAATCCACATTGATATCAACTGCATCTTTATGTCACTTGCTCTTCTTACCTCGCCTACGGCCCATGAGTTCCAGTAAGTATTGAATGAACCGGCTGTAAATGCTATTGCAGCCATTATCGGCACAAACGCGTATACTGGTGGGATCATGGCCTCTGGATAGGATGCTCTTGCCTCTGCTAAAATGCTGTTGAAGTCTGTGTGTAGATATTTCGGTAAAACTACCTCAAGTTGAGATCTCGAGGTGGTGGCCCAGAGCGCTATTATGATGATGATCGCTATGAACATTATTATCGTGATCGGTAACTGGAATGTCCTGACTAGTTTTCTGGTGCCTAGCGCTGCTATAAGGCTCGTAGGGACAAGCATCAGGAAGCCTGCTAGCACTGCCCACTCGGGCTGAGCCAAGGCGAAGGCTGCATCTACAAACGCCTTGATGCCTGATGAGACTCCAATAGTGTATAGCCCAGGGATCAACGCCCAAGTTATCATGAATCCTGGATATAGCGCGAGTGCCATTATCCAGCCAAGCCACATCAGCACCTCAGCCGGCCAACCAATCGCTGGGTGAATGATCCTGCTGTTAGCTATGTATGGAGCAGCTGAGCGCGGAAACGTTGCGGCTATAAAAGAGTAAGATACGAGTGATCCGAGCATCGTGAATAGCCATCCACCGATGATGGCTAGCATTACGTCGCCGCCCTTAACTGCAAAGAAGACCCACCAAGGCGTCAGAACTATCGCTGCTAATGGTACTACGCCGTTCATGTTCGTGATAAGATGGTCGAGAAATCCTATCTCCCTTACAAGGCCAGTTGACTCTCTAACGAAAACTTTACTGGCCATTTTCACATCAAATTTATCAAATAATGAGTTATATATATGCATTTCCAAACATATAAATTACTGACAAGACGGATAGTATAATAACTATTTATTAAAATTTTCTATAATTTTAGAATGGTTCGACTCTATATTTTTCTATTGTTCTTTCATTTAGTTTGAACCCTAGTCCTGGTTTTTTTGGCACTTCTATGTATCCGTCTTTTGGCATTGGTGTTGGTTCTATAAGTTCAGATATTAGTGGTGAGTAGGGATGGGGACTAGGCATCTCAATGTATGGCATATTTGGTACAACGGCTGCGAGATGAATCTCAGCAGCTACGCCAATCATCCATGCATATGAATGTGGTATGCAGAGTTTTCCTTTCTCATACGCCATTGAGGCAATTCTAAGCATTTCAGTAATTCCACCCGTTCTAACTGCGCTTGGTTGAACTACATCGACTTTTCCCTTTTCAATTAATTCTTTAAATTCAAACCGTGTTGTGAAGCCCCCGTCCCCGCAGGCTATACGTGTCTCGACTGAGTCTGCCAGCATTGCGTATGCCTCTAATGAATCTGGTGGAAGCGGTGCCTCGACGAAGTAGACATTAAATGGCTCGATTGCTTTTATACTGGATAATGCCCTTGTATAATCATTCCAGATATATTGAACATCTATCATGAGGTCTCGATTGCTGCCAATGGCTTCTCTCGCTGCCTGAACCAACTCAACATCATGCTTTACATCTTTTCTACCGAATCCATCCTGACTTTCCTCCATTTTAACTGCTTCGAAACCTGCACCAATTGCGAGTGATAAGTTTCTCTTTACTTCTTCGGGGCTGCTTCCTGAAGGATAAACCGTTGCATAGGGCTTTACGCGAAGCTTAGGCCCCATAATGTCTTGGTCCATGCGTGCAACATTACAAGCGCTCCAGATTAGTTCGAAGACGGGTTTTCCCAAAATTTTTCCTTTAATATCCCATAGCGCTGTGTCGATAGCAGTCATGACAGCTATTCCCGCTCCTCTACGCCCGTATAGCCACATGCTTGCATACATTTTATGCCATAGTCTCTCTATATTCATTGGATCTTCACCAAGAAGTACTCTTTCTAATCCACCTTGATAATATCCAGTAATTTCCCATTCTCTTGTCTTTATGAACGCCGAGGCAATCATTGCAGGAATTTCTACCTGCCCTATTCCTTCAACTCCTTCGTCAGTATGTACACGTATTATGCATGCACTCTTAACGACCTCTGCTTCAGGAGCATAGAGAGGTATAACTTCAACCTCAGTTATCTTCACAAATATTATGTTAACTTATTCCTTTTTATAAGCCTTAAACAATTTTAAAATGATGAATCAATGGAACTGGCTGAAGTTCTCGAGAGAATCATGAACGGTTTGAGTTCCGGCAAAACATTAATAATTGTAGGTAGGATGTATGCTCATTATTTGGGGAGGTCAACTAGTTGGCTTACGGAAGGAGATAGGCTGCTTATAATCAAGAGCGATAAATCAATTTTACTTCATAGACCAACGGGATACGAGCCCGTAAATTGGCAGCCGCCAGGAGTAGTAATAAATGCACAAATAACGGAAGAGGGTCTCATACTAGAGTGCAGCCGCAAATCGCCACCAGAAATTCTGAAGATAATAATCACCGAAGTTTACTCCGTGGAGTCTTATAAATTGATTGATAAAGGTGAATTTACTATTCACGCGAGAGAAGAAGACATGAAGATGGCCATAATTGAGTCACCGAGCATCATTGAGCCTGGGTTAAAGATTATCGAGACTGAAAGGAGGATTGGTAATGAATATATTGATGTACTAGCCGTGGACTCAGCTGGACAAATAGTTATAATTGAGATAAAACGTAGAAGAGCAACGAAACAAGACATAGAACAGATAGCACACTATGCTAGCCTGCTCGAAGAAGAATTAGGAAGGACCCCCAGAAAGATTCTAGTAGCTCCCTCAATTTCGAAAGAAGCAGCATCACTAGGCATGATCTTAAGAGTAGAGTATAAGTGTTTTTCGCCCAGACTAGCATATGAGATACTTTCAAAAAAGAAAGGATTAGATAAATTCCTTAAAAATTGATAATAAAGCTTAATTTAAGCTAACTATCTACTAATGATGGGGGTTTGTCCCATAACTCATCTTCAATCGGGTTTAATCTGATTCAGCAACTAGTCCTAGGGCCTAGGCAGCGTCTCATATTAAGGCTAGGCTTCTTGAGGTGCAGTAAATGTAAATCCAGGCCAATAGACATTCTTTTTGATGAGTATTTAGGAAAGCAACATAAGGAATGCATAAAATGCAAATCAGTAGTCTCAATTCTACGTTTTTTCATTGATTTTTCATTAAAAGTTATGCATATACCAAGTGAGTCTCTTCACAGAGTATTAGATATACCATATTGGAGAAAAGGAATAGTAGCGACAATAAAGGGACTAGCATACTTCGGTGCAAATAAACCAATCACTACTGGTGCCCCTCTCTTTGTGGTATGGAACTTTACAAATAAATGTAATTTGAGATGTAAGCACTGCTATCAAAATGCTGGTCACTCTCTCTCAAACGAATTAAATACTAATGAGGCACTAGGAGTGGTGAAGGACCTCTCGAATTCAGACGTTTCATCGATAGCCTTCTCTGGTGGTGAACCATTACTAAGACTTGACTTCTTTAAAGTTGCTAACTACGCAAAAGATTGCGGAATGTATGTAGCCGTAGCTACAAATGGAACCTTAATAACTAGCGATATTGCAAAAAAGCTTTCAAAAACGGTCCACTATGTCGAGATAAGTTTAGACGGTGCTACGCCTAGGGTGCATGATGATTTTAGAGGCGTTTCTGGTAGTTGGGAGAGAGCAATTACCGGAATTAAATACCTCATAAACGAGGGAGTTACCGTTGGAATAGCAACTACTGCGACTAAAAACAACGTCGACGAAATGCATAGAATAATTGACTTAGCCGAACAGTTAGATGCAGATTACTTCATATGCTTTAATTTTATCCCCACAGGTAGGGGTCAAAAAATAATACATTCAGATCTTTCTCCCCTCGAACGTGAGGAACTGCTTCGAAGTCTTTATAGACGACTAATTCTTAACATGATAAACAAGAAGAAGACTCAGATCTATAGTACGGCTCCCCAATTTGCTAGGGTTGGATTAGAGATGCAAAGACAAATTATAAATGAATTATGTCTGGGTCTTTCTGGATTTCAGCCGATTATACCTGCATCACATTATGCCAATCTTCCTGGATTGACCCCTGCTTTAGCTGAATTCATAGGTGGATGTGGTGCAGGGCGTGTCTATGCTGCCATAAGTCCTGAGGGAGACGTATATCCCTGTGTATTCATGCCTATAAAGCTAGGCAGCCTCAGAAAACATAGATTTGAGCACATCTGGTTATACTCACCAGTTCTAAACGAGTTAAGGGATAGGAATAATTTGAAGGGTGGTTGTAGTATTTGTCCATACAAGTATGTATGTGGAGGCTGCAGGGCAAGGGCTTATGGATATTTCGGAGACTACCTCATGCATGATCCAGGATGCATCAGGAGAATAATCGCGGATAAATTCCAACAACTGCAAATGATAAAATCATGAATAAATTAAGGACCAATTAGAATAGCATGGCCTTCCCTTCCAATATTATGTCAGTTATCCTTGTTATGTTCTTTAACTCAGTAAGCAATATTTCAGAAACCTCATATTTTATTGCTGAGTTGATCTGTCGAGATGGGATATACTGTATTGAAATTGAGAGAGGTCGGTCAATTCTTCTTCCAATCTGTGAGAGTAGCCTCACGTAGATCTCTTCAAATGCTCCGGTCTCTCTATAGATTTTATCAGCTATCCTGAATGCTATAACATTGTATATCTTTCCGACATGCGATATTGCGTTTTTACCCGCTGTAGCCTCTAGTGACATTTGTCTATTCGGAGTTATTAGTCCGGACGCCCTATTACCCCTGCCGGTATTCCCATCGTCTCCATGCTCGGCAGATGTTCCAGTAACAGTAAGATATATCGAACTATTCTCTGGGTCTCCTTCCACAATCTTGTCTGCAGTGTTAACATACACATCGACCGGGCAATTTTCAACGAGTTTAGCGGCTAAATCTGAGACTCTATCAGCTATCTCCTCTTTTACAGATATGTAGTGGTCAAGGTCTGGTGTCAGGTGTGAGACTATTCCGTCAGCGATAGTCAGTACAATCTTGTCTTTCATTCTTATGCCCATGACTTTACAGTCTTCTCCGCTTTCTTGAATAATGCTTTTGAATCTCTGCGAGTTGATTAGTCGTTCTGTCTCTAGGACTAGCTTCTCTAGTGGAGTAAATGGTGCATATCCTACGCCGAATGAGGTATCATTAGATAATGGTATTTCTGTCTCGGCCTCTACCACGTTAATTAAGTCTTCACTTCCTTGTCTAATTTTATAATCAATGACGACATGCCTATCCGGGTCTAAGAACCTGAAGTTTTTCCTTATGAAGTTTTTCACGGCTTCTTGAACTATTCTTCCTATAGGGACTTCGTGTTTTTCACCATGTGCATTTACATGAAGAGTCGCGCGTCCGGCAATTAGTATGTATATTGGCTCGTCAACAGTCCCTCCACCCAATCTCGGCGTAGCTTTTCCACCCACCAAGAGTCCTTTGTCGAGGTTGTGATGAAGAATTCTGCCAAATTTCTCGATGTAGTATTTTGATAGTGCAACGCTTGATGCTTCACAGGCTGCATCGATCATGTAGTCTGGATGACCGAGACCCTTTCTCTCGACTATCTCAACTGCATGTTTATAGACTGGAACCCCTCTTATTCGCTCGAATATTATCTTCGTTTTCTGCATATCTTATCCTTCAGTGGGCATATCAAGGCAGTATTTAAGAGCATTTCAAATTTTAACACTCTGAAAAGGTGTTACTCCGAGTACTCGAGCTGTATGTACATTATGTTGTTTCCTCTTATGAGTATATAGGGATAGTTTGCTCTTCTGTCATTGTTGTAAAATTCCGTCGCCTTCTCGAGCACTAAATTCATGTAGTTATCAGTCTCGAGCATGACGCCACTATATGCCACCTCATTCTTCAAAGTGACCTTTATGGGCTTATCGATGTATTTCTTAATCAATGTAAGAGGCTTTACTCCGAATTCATTGCTCAACTTGTTATTCAGATATTGCTCTGAATAACGCTAATTTAAGCATTTACTTGAAGATCCTAGAGGCTAGGTCTGGAGATACTTCAAGCTCGCTGAAGCATAGTCCGCAGATATATATGTTATCGCCCAGCTTTGCCGCCTTAGCTAGATTGCCTCCACATACAGGACAGGCTTTTTCAGGATTGCTTTCTATCTCAAGCCTGGCTCCACACTTAGTACAATTTGTTGATCCTAGGGGTAGCGTCTCTCCGCAAGAAAGACAAATAATCGTCGTTCCTGCGGTTTTAACCTTGATTAGAGAAGCTTCTTTCTTAACACCCTGCTCCTGTAATTCTCTTTTATTTTGAGGCGTTCTGGCTGGGCTCTCGGATTCTACACCTAAACTTCTAGATAATTCTTCTTCAACTTCATGGTTGTCGACTCCAGTAATTTCGAGTTCTCTCATTTGTGTCTGTAATTCTGCCTGCCTAATCATCTCCTTAACGCCATCTCTGAAGACCATAAGCCCACTAATAGTTACGGGAGCACCACAGATGGCAAGCAGTAGATAGAGAGGAATCTCTGGAAAAATTTCTTGGCTAAGAATAGGGCCTATTCCTTGCTCAGCTACGGCCATGTATATAAGTGTAGGGATCAACGTAATACCTAGCCCTAATCCAGAAATTAAGAGTCCAAGCGTGGTCTTAGCCAGCAGTCTTCTTCACCCTCTTAATTCCAGTATTAGTAAATATTAAAGTATATTTCATAATTCATCTAGCCTTGAAAATCGCTTCAGAAATTCATCGCTTCCTGTACTCTCTAAGCTTGTTAGTAAGCACTTCAAAATATTTGTCTCTATTAATAATTAAGTGATGTCTTTTCACGAAGAAGTCAATTATATTTGATAAATCGCGCACTAAATATCTCTCAGCCATTCTATGTGTAGGTCTCACCCATTGCGGCCAATCAATTATAACTATCTCATCATTATTCTTTAGCAAGACGTTGTAAGCGCTTAGATCGCAATGTATTACCCCAGCCTCTAATGCCATCTCAATCGAATTTATTATGGACTCGAAAATTCTCATCGGCCTTTCTAATTTTTTAATCTTAGGTAATGGGTCACCTTCAATCAGAGACGTAACGATTACGTGTCTATTCCTAGATATTGGCAGCGGAGAAGGAACGTTGTTTAAAGATAAAATCTTGAGAGCTTCTATCTCTTTTGCAGCCGTTCTTTTTGATGCTTCTAGATAACTCGGATGAGTAATTACCTCATCCCTAAACCGCACATACTTCTTCATGCTCGGACTCCCAATTCGATAAAACTTCACAGCAACTACATTCTTCTCAGAGGTCATACCGACGTAGATCTCTGCCTCTTTCCCAATTCCTATCTTTGAGCCGATGAAGCTCAAGATTCCTCTTCTTGATAAGGCGATAAGAGCGAGCGTATCTAACCCATTAAAATTTAACGTGAAACCCTTTTCTCTCCCTTTGGGTGCCCATATAAGATGCTTAGAGTGTAGTTCGTCAATAAGCTTACTAATATATTCCCTAGACTTATTAGTCTTTCTTGCTATTTGCTCTATGGAGACGATATATTTTGAACGCATAAAGTCCTCTATAGTCCTTAGTATCATTACGTGGTCATCAGTCATCTCTGCGACAAAGCTAGCAATCTCTCTCAAGAACGTAATCTATTAATAAGTGAGGCATTTATTATTATTTTTTGGTTTATTTTGCAAGACAAATTATTGCATAATTATCATTAATTTTCCATTCTTTAATGTATCCCATGTCTGGACTAGGGGGCTCTCTTAAGAAAGTAAGTCTCGTCCTAGTTTCTTCCTCTATGTAGTCTGTCATCTGCCTGATATAGTCACTAACTGTTGGTGAGTCAAGATAAATCATGCATTGAGCCTCCTGTGTTATTTCGAGTTTTAGCTCTTTCCTCATTACCTGTATACGTCTTATTAATTCATTGGATATTGATACAGCTCTCAACCTTTGATCTTCTCTTAGATCGATGTATACCTTTCCAAACTTTCCCTCTCCCATTACTAAATATTCAGGAAGACTCTCAGTAAACACTACGTCACCTTCTTCTAATTCAAAGACCGACTTATCAGGTAAGACTAGCTCATACTTCTTGCCCGACTCAAATGTGTCTGAAACTTCTCGAGGCTTTAAATTCTTTAGAGCCTCAATTACTAGTGGCAAACGTTTACCAGCCTTAGGGCCAAGTCTTGAAAGAACAGGCTCAACCTTAATGACTGTCTCCACTGGTATCTTAGATGGCTCTAATATTTCTAAAGAAAAGCAGTTTATTTGTCGCATTAGGTAATTCCTGAACTTCTCGCAAGCCTCCTTAACCCTATACGTGTTAGGAGAAATTATCACTCTTAATACTGGCCACCTTAATTTTCTTTTGCCACGCTGCCTAGCATTTAGCGATGCCGTTATGATATCTTCTACTATCTGCATCGCGTCCTCCAGTTCCTGGTCAATTAACCTATCGTCTGGCCTAGGCCATTTGTTAAAATTAACGCTTTCAGGAAGACTCTTTGACCTGAGAAGTTGATAAAGATATTCAGAGATGTATGGAGCGAATATTGAAAGTACAATTAAGTAACGTATAATAACGTAATATAGCGCAGCATATGATGCTAACTTCTGAAACGTTCGCTCCTCGGCCCAGAATCTTCTCCTCACAGCTCTTACATATGTTCTGCTAAGATCTTCCGATGCGAATTTCAAAATCGCCCTTGCAGCTTCATGAAACTCAAATCTTTCGATAGCCCCTGTTATGTATCTTATAAGTGAATTTATACGAGAAACAAGCCATCTATCTTCAGGCTCAGCATAAGGAAGCATCGCTTCTAGTCCTTCTCTCTCCGGATCATATCTGTCCAGATCGAAGTAAGTCTTGGCAAATGATACAACGTTCCAGAGTATGTTGAGTGTTGACTCTACCTGCCTGACTTCCTCAGGATCAAAGTTAATTGAGTCCCAAGGCTGAGCCTTGGAGAGTATGTAGAGCCTAAGATTATCTACACCCCACCTCTCAAAGGCCTCTGAAGCCCATATGACGTTTCCTCTGCTCTTTGACATCTTTTTTCCCTCCTTATCAAGAACATGTCCCTGATTAAGCACAACCTTATACGGTGCCTTCTCAAACATCAATGCAGACGTAAAAAGTAAAGTGTAAAACCAACCACGGGTCTGGTCTATCGCCTCAGTGATGAAGTCATAGGGAAAGAGACGCTCAAAGAGCTTCTTGTCAGATAAATAATCAATACTGGCGAAATGTGCCACACCTGAGTCAAGCCAAGTATCTAGGACGAAGGGCTCTCGCTTCATCTCTCCGCCGCACTCTTTGCATCTAAAGATGAATTGATCTATCCAAGGCCTATGAAGCCTAATTACGGGTGGCTTGACGTCAGCTTGCAATAACTCTTCTTTTGAACCTACAACCTTGATGGCCCCGCACTTCTCACATGTCCAGACGTTGAGAGGTGTCCCCCAAATTTTTGTCCTAGAAATGCACCAGTCCTCAGCATTCTGCAGCCACTCCCCAAATCTACTCTCGCCGGCCCAAGGAGGATACCACTTCACCTTCGAGTTCTCTTCTATCATTATCTTCTTGATTCTATCAACTTTGAGAAACCACTGCCTACTGGATAGGTAGATGAGTGGCGTGCCGCATCTCCAGCAGTGGGGATAGCTATGTATGATTCTATCCTCATGAAATAGTAGTCCTTTACTTCTCAAGATATCGAGTATGATTATTGATGCTTCTTTGTGGTATAGATCCTTAAGGTTGCCTGCCTCTTGCGTGAAGTATCCTGACTGATTTATTGGGCATAGGACTGGAAGTCCATATATCCGGCCAAGCTCGAAGTCCTCGGGCCCATGTCCAGGCGCTATATGTACTAGCCCAGTCCCTTCTTCCATCGATACGAATTCTGCCGGAAGAACAGTGTGTGCTGGCTCGAGATGTGTACCATGTATTGATACCTCCTCAGCGAGTGGATGAATATATCTTAGGCCGACCAGTTCATCTCCTGAAAGTCTTCTAACTATTTGGTAATTCTTCCCAGTTATTGTAGTAACTTTTTCGAGGAGCTTTGCAGCTACGATTAGCCGCTCTCCATCGATGAGGACTTCAAGGTATTCTTCGTCTGGGTGGACGGCGACAGCTTCATTTGCGGGTAGGGTCCATGGAGTTGTTGTCCAGACAAGTAGGCTTGCATCACGGTCAGCCAGCTTGAACTTAACGTATATGGAGTAGTCTTCGATTTCTTCGTATCCTTGGGCGAGTTCGTGGGATGATAGTGGTGTCTCGCAGCGTGGGCATACCGGTACTACCTTGTAGCTTAGGGTTAGGTCGCCTTCTTGGTATGCTTTTTTGAGGAGGTGCCAGACGTGTTCCATGTATCTTTCTTTTCTTGTTTCGTAGGCGTTGTCGTAGTCTAGCCATAGGGCGAGTCTTTCTGAGTCTTTTCTCCATTTCTCGATGTAGTAATCGACGAGTTTGTTTGCTTCTTCGACGAATTTTTCGAGTCCTATTTTTTCTTCTATGTCTCGTTTTGTGAGTTTTTGGGTGCCGAGTTGTTCCATTAGTCTTTTTTCTACTTCTATCTCTGTTGGGAGTCCTTGGCAGTCCCATCCTGCTCTTCTCCAGACGTTCATTCCTTTGAGGGTTTGGTATCTGAGTACGAGGTCTTTGTAGATTCGTCCTCGGGCGTGTCCTATGTGCATGTAGCCGTTTACTGTTGGTGGGCCTTCTAGGAATGCGTATGTTGGTCCGTTGGGGTTCATTTGGCGGAATCGTTCTGGTATTTTGTTTTCTTTCCAGAATTTTTCTACTTCTGTTTCTACGTGTTTGTGGTTGTATGTTGGTGGTAGGGCGTACATTTTTTGCTATTTTTCTTTTTATGGTCTGCGTATTTTAGGGTTTTTTGTGGTTTAGGAGGTGGGTGCTAGAGGGTTAAATGTGGGGTTTGTTTGGTTTTGTTTATGGTTGTTGTGGGGGTTATTGGGGGTTCTGGTGTTTATAGTGTTGATATGCTGAGCGGTGTGCGGCAGGAGAAGGTTTTTACGCCTTTTGGTGCTCCGAGCTCTTTGTTGACGGTGGGTGAGTTTGGTGGTCGTCGTGTTGTTTTTCTTCCTCGGCATGGTGTTGGGCATTCTGTTCCGCCTCATATGATTAATTATCGGGCGAATGTCTGGGCTCTTCGTGAGCTTGGGGTCGAGCGTGTCTTGGCGCCTAGTGCTGTTGGTAGTCTGAGGGACGAGTTTAGGCCGGGTGAGCTTGTATTGCCTGACCAGTTTATTGACCGGACTTGGGGTAGGCCTGGTACGTTTTATGATGGTGGCCGTGTGGCGCATATCTCGATGGCTGATCCATTTTGTCCTGAGTTGATGGATGTTGTTTATGACGTGGCTGTGGGTCTTGGATTACCTATTCATCGTGGTGGGACTTATGTCTGTATTCAGGGGCCGAGGTTTTCGACGAGGGCTGAGTCAAAGATGTTCCGGATGTGGGGTGGCGACATTATTGGTATGACGCTTGTGCCTGAGGTGAATCTTGCGAGGGAGGCCGGGATGTGTTACTTGACTATCGCGATGGTTACGGATTATGACTGCTGGAAGGAGGGTTGGAGAGTGACTGCTGAGGAGGTTGTGAGGACGATGGCAAGTAATGTCGAGAAAGTGCAGAAGCTTTTAGCGAAGGTGATTCCGTCTATTCCTGAGAAGCGTGGGTGTAGGTGTGGTGAATACATTAATGAGGCTCTTCTCTGAGGAGTGTTAAGAATCTGGGATTTTCTGCAAAATTGCTTAACAATCTGGGTTCTATTCTTTATGGATTCAGCTAGGTTTTCTGCCTTGTCTTTTATGTGGGTGGACTTTTCATAACTATGGTTTTTCTTATTCCTCACCGACATAATATTATTCCAAATTGATGAATATAATCTTGCTGACATAATTAATTATGTCTCAGACGATTTTTATCTGGTCTCATTGTATCTTTGAATGAAGCTAATCTATAGAGTCTTCAAAGAGTATTTATTATGTCTTTAGCTTTCTGCAAGTTGAGAGGCATAATAATCGATATAGCATATTGTTCCGAATGCCACTAACTAGCGCGTAATTAAACCATTTTTAGATATACTGAAAGTTTTTATATAATTATTGATTGAAAAAACTACTATTTACGGAATCATCGTGTTACATGCGTTCCTGCTTTTCCATTTATGGCATCTATTAATTGGTTTAGGTCCGCTATTATGGCTTCTTCTCCACCATTCTCGATGAATCTTACTGCCGCTATTATTTTTGGCAACATGCTTCCTTCAGCGAAGTGTCCTTCTTTAATGTATTGCTTAAGCTCCTCGACGCGTATTTTTTCGATCTTCTTTTGATTTTGCTTCCCGAAGTTGAGGTATGCTGCATCTATATCTGTCAGAATAACAAATTTGTCAGCTCTAACCAGTGAGGCGAGCCTCTCGCCTGCTAGGTCCTTGTCTATTACAGCATCAACACCCTTTAGTCCTTCATCGGTCTCAATGACTGGTATGCCGCCGCCTCCACACGCCACTACTACAAATCCAGTCTCTACTAGTCTCTTTATTGCGTCTCCCTCAATTATCTCTTTCGGGTCGGGTGATGGAACGACTCTTCTCCATCCACCTCTCGCCTTATCTTCCTTAAACACGTATTCTGGATGCTCCTTTTTTATCTCCTCCATCTCTTCTTTAGCGTAGAATGGGCCGACTGGCTTCGTTGGGTTCTTGAATGCTGGGTCTTCGCGATCTACTAGAACTCTTGTAACTACGGATACTACGCCCTTATTTATTGCTCTCTTTCTAAACTCATTTCCCAATGCTTGTTGGATCATGTATCCAATGAATCCTTGAGTCTCAGACCCACAGACGTCCATAGGGAAGGCCGGAATCTCATAGACCTTCTTACCTGCTTCGTGTCTAAGGATAGTCGCTCCTACTTGAGGACCGTTTCCATGCGTGATAACAATCTTGTAATTCTTCTCGACTAAGTCCGCTAATATTTTTGCGGTTTTCCTGACATTTTCATACTGTTCTTCAAAGCTGCCATCTTGTCCCCGTCTAAGAAGAGCATTACCTCCTAAAGCTATAACTACGAGTTTTTCGGTCCCACTTCTCATATTGTATTACTTAAAAGTGCTGAAATTTATAACTAATGATGTGGTTTAAGTGTTGTTTTTTACTACATTTATTAAAATTTATATTATACATCAGATCAATTTAACCGAGGCTTCATGAGTGTTCCATCTTATGTCGGATCTATGAAAGGTAAGGACTTCATTAATACAAATGACTTTACACAGGAGGAGATACATGCAATAATTAAGGCTGCCATGGATTTGAGGGAGAAGTATTGGTCAAGAGTCCCGACGAACTATCTGCAAGGAAAAACACTATTTATGCTGTTCTACAATAGGTCTCTGAGGACTAGGAATTCTTTCGAGGCAGGGATGCATCAGCTTGGAGGACACGCTCACTTCCTCAGCCCACAGGATGTATATACTCCTACCCTTCCAGAAGACATGATACCTTATCAGACTGAAGCTATAGCAGATGTGGCCCGCGTCCTAAGCAGGTATGGAGACGCCATCGCTATTAGGATTTATGGCGATGCCGCTAAATGGGTCATAGGCAGGGGAAATAGAGTGATACAGGAGTTTGCTAAGTGGAGCACTATTCCTGTATTAAACATGGAGGATGACATCTACCATCCATTTCAAGCACTAGCAGACATGATGGCGATTATGCAGGTGGCTCCAAAGCCTAAGGGAAAGAAGTTCGTCGTATCCTATGCTTATTCAGGTGGGCTTAAACCACTTGCTGTCCCTCAGAGCTGCGTCTTAATAGGGACGCAGTTTGGAATGGACGTAGTGCTGGCACATCCTCCCGGATTTGAGTTAGAAGACCATGTCATAAAGGCTGCTAAAGAGAACGCCGACAGGTATGGCGGAAGCTTCACGGTAGTAAACGACATGAAGGAGGCTTTCAGGGATGCTGACTTTGTGTATCCAAAGGCATGGTCTCCGAAGAGGTTCTTCCCACCCTACAACTCCAAGGTGGATAAGGAAGGCGCCATGGAGTATCAGAACAGATTCAAGGACTGGATCTGTACCCAGGAATTGATGGATTTAACGAATAAGGGTAAATACATGCATTGCGGGCCTGCTGACAGAGGCCAAGAGGTCGTTGACGAAGTAATAGATAATCCTAACTACTCTCTTTACTTTGAGCAGGCTGAGAATAGGCTGCACGTCCAGAAGGCCGTAATGAGCATGGTCATGGGGTAGAGAGGTTCGGAATTGCCGAGAGTAGTTGTGCCACCTGCTGCAAAATCGATACTTGACGCGATCGGAAACACGCCGCTGGTAAGGCTCAGCAGAATACCCAGCAGTGAGGGAATCAAGAGTAACATCTGGTGCAAGCTTGAGTACTTCAACCCAAGTGGGAGTCTTAAGGACAGACCATATCGAGAGATGATACTGAACGCGATCAAGAGAGGCGACCTAAAGCCGGGAATGGAGATAATCGAAGTATCGACAGGGAACGCGGGAATAGCATGCACATTCATCGGGACCCTACTCGGCTACAAGGTGACCATAGTCATGCCTGAGGGAATGAGTGAGGAGAGGAAAAAGCTTATCAGGGGTCTCGGCGGAGAAATAATATTCACGCCTGGAGCAGAGAGCGACGTAGACCTAAGCATAGAGAAGGCTAAGAAACTCATAGAAGAGAACCCGGGAAAATACTGGATGCCTAATCAATACGACAACCCAGACAACATTGCGGCTCACTACAGGACCACCGGGCCAGAAATCTGGAGACAGCTTAAGGGAAAGGTAGATGCATTCGTAGCCACCCAGGGAACTGGGGGAACCATAAGTGGTGTTGGGAGATACTTAAAAAAGATGAGAAAAGGTGTCAAGATTTATGCAGGCGAGCCGACCGAGGCCCCGATGCTCGCTTATGGCAAGTGGGGCTCCCATAGAATCGAGGGCATAGGAGACGGATTCGTCCCTAAAAACCTAGACCTAAGCATACTCACTGGAGTAATATTGGTAAGGTCCGACGAGGCAATAGAGATGACGAAGAGGCTGATAAGAGAGGAAGGAATATTCTGCGGAATCTCCTCCGGAGCAAACGTCGTCATGGCAATAAAGCTCGCAAAGAAGCATCCAGAACTAAAAAACATCGTAGCAATGATCAATGATAATGGATATAGATACTTCTCTACCGCGGTCTTCGGCGTCGAGAAGGAGATCAGCATACCTGAGCGCGAACACCCAATGGACGAATACACCCGAAAACAGCTCGAGATCCATCAGCCCAGATGGGAGATAATCGAGTAGCAATCATTTTCAACGCTTAAGACAAACCCGAGGGTAATTATTTATGAACAATGAATTTCTCGAGAGGCTTATCTGCTCTAAGTGCGGAAGGGAATACTCGCCAGAGTCAAATCCACTTATGTGCATCAACAAGGATAAAGGGAGACTGGACATCGTTTACAACTACTCTGCAGTTTCTCAGAGACTGACAAGGGACGAGCTTGGAAGGAGGGAGACCAGCGGTGTCTGGCGGTACTGGGAGCTCCTACCAGTCAGCAAGGAATACGCGGTATCCCTCGGCGAAGGCAATACACCACTCATCAAGGCGGAGAGACTCGCAGAGAAGCTCAGAACCAAGAAGCTATACCTAAAAGACGAGACAAGAAACCCCTCCTCCTCATTCAAGGACAGAGCCATGACCATAGGCGTGAGCAAGGCGGTCGAGATGAGGGCAGACACCGTGGTAACCGCGTCGAGCGGAAACGCAGCCGCAGCCCTCGCTGCCTACGCTGCGAGAAGTGGATTAAGATGCGTCGCATTTGTCCCCGAAGATGTTGCCGCCGGAAAAGTATCGCAGCTACTTCTTTACGGCGCAAGGGTCTTCAGGGTCAAGCAGGTCGAGGAGGGAGTGGACCCAACTGTCCAACTAATGATCCTTACTCACGAGAAGCTAAACTGGTATACTTGCCCAAGCTTCGGGCCATTCAATCCCTACCAAGTAGAGGGACCGAAGACGATGCTATACGAGATAGTCGAGCAGCTGGGCTGGAGAATACCAGACTTCATCTTCGTACCAACAGGGTCAGGATGCCTAATCACGGGGCTATGGAAGGCATGCATGGACCTGAAGAATATTGGACTCATGGATGAGTATCCTAGGCTAGTCTTGGTTCAGCCGACTGGAAACATGCCTCTTGTCGATGCGCTTAAGCGAGGACTCTCCTTCTCAGAGATAAGGCCCACGCCATATCCACACTCAG
Organism: Nitrososphaerota archaeon; assembly: GCA_038845265.1. GTDB lineage: Archaea > Thermoproteota > Nitrososphaeria_A > Caldarchaeales > Calditenuaceae > CALIKS01. The sequence goes on from JAWBQR010000002.1 coordinate 47,787, forward strand.
TTGCTTCGGGTCTCCTCGACCCCTACCCATGGGACGGAGACCTAGCCCTCGAGGCTGTTAGGAAGACTGGTGGTGCAGGCGTAGCAGTATCTGACGAGGAGATAATGAATGCCGTCAAGATGCTCGCGGGACTCGAGGGAGTCTTCGCCGAGCCCTCAGGCGCAGCGGGGCTTGCAGCCCTATTAAGGCTGCTCGACGAGGGAGTAGTTTCACCTAGTGATGAATCAGTCGTCCTAGTGACTGGGTCGGGCTTGAAGGAGCCGGAGAAGATCGTAAGGCTGTATCCTGAGACCCCGCTGATTGAGCCTAGCCTTGAGGAGGTCCTTAAGCGTATATAGTTACCACTCGCTGTGGACGAGTTTGCTGAATAAGCCTACTTTGCTAATGTTTAGTCTCATTGCGAGGATAGTCTCAGCGAGCTTTACACCGGCCTTGACGGGGTCTATTACTGGCATATCCAATTTTTTTGAAAGCTTTTCATCATAACCGGCTAGGCCAGCGCATCCAAGTATCAAGACCTCTGCGCCCCTACTTCTTGCTCTCTCTCCTGCCTCCACTAAGGGCTTTAGAACTTCTTCTTCACTCATTCTGTCTACATCGACTACTGATAATTTCATAGATTCTATTGATGCGAGCCTCTTCTCCAATCCGTACCTAAAGACCATGTTTTCCATCAGTGGGATTGCCTTTTCTGAGACGGCTAGTATCGAGTACTTCCAGCCAAGGGCTAATGCCATTAGTATTGAGCTCTCACCTATGCCCAGTACCGGTATGTCTAGAATCTCTCTCAATGCATACATTCCTGGGTCGTCGAAACATGCTATTACTACGGCGTCAATTTTTCCTAGGCTTGGACGTATGACCTCCCTGATAATATTGATGGTTGAGGTCGCTTCATCCATGAAGGACTCTATTGCCTCTGGCCCAGATTCAGGATTCTTCACAATTACTTCAACATCCTTAGATGCTGCCTGTCTTGCACTTTTCTCTATCATATACGTCATGTGTCGCGATGTGTTTGGATTTACTAACAAAATTTTCATATAAAAAAATTTATATCTTAGGTAAATAAATCTTTTTCGAGAATAATCAATTATGGTGAATGTCTATGTCTTTAACATACATAAAGAATGGTAATGTTATAACAAGGTACGGATTGATTAAGGGTGGAAGCATTCTTATTTCTGATGAGAGGATAGCGGCAATAGTCAAAGGCGAAATCCCAGTTCAGGCAGACATAGTCATAGACGCGGACTCAAAGCTAATCTTACCAGGAGCCATAGATGTGCATCCCCATATAGATGATCCAAACTTCTTTGAGGGCAGAGAAGATTTCGAGACTGGTACGAGATCTGCGATAGTGGGTGGAGTTACCTCAATGGTTGAAATGCCCACTTGGAATCCAGTCCTAGAAAAATCAGTCATAGAGAATAAGATTGATAGAGGGAAGAGAATGAGCTATATTGACTTTAAGCTTCATGCTGGAAATGTCCGAGAAATATTAGACGAATCTGTCGTTAATGAACTCGAGAAGCTTGGAGTAATGTCTTATAAGACATTCACCTGCGATCCATACCTCTGTACAGACTATGTGATTCATGAAAACTTTAGAAAGTATGCTGATAGTGGGATAATATTCATGTTTCATGCAGAGAATAATGAGATTTTGAATGGTGTTAAGAAGGAGTTTGATGATAAAAAGATGAAGTCAGCGCGCTATCATCACTTGACTAGGCCATCGATCGCCGAGGTAGAGGCTGTAAATAGGATTCTCTTATTGGCCGAAAAGACTAATGCACAGATATATTTCGTTCATATTAGTCTAGGCGAGTCTGTAAGGCTGATTAATGAGGCCAAGACGAGGAATGTTAAGGTCAAACTAGAGACGTGCCCCCACTATCTCTACTTTACTGATAAGGACATGGAGAGGCTAGGGCCATACCTCAAGGTGAACCCCCCGGTCAGGACCGAAGATGATAGGAAAGCATTGATCAACTATCTAAATGCCGGCGTAGTAGACATAATTGCTAGTGATCATTATCCCACCTTCAAAGATGAGAGAGAGCCAGGATGGGAAGATATGGATAGAGTGAGGTCGGGGCTTCCTGGAATAGGAACGCTTTATCAATCAATAATCAACCTAATGCTAAATAATATTCTTAAGCCTGAGGTAGTTGTTAAAGTCCTTTCTGAGAATCCTGCTGAGATATTTAAGATCTCTGACAGAAAGGGCGGAATAGCTGTTGGAAAGGACGCGGACCTAGTTATACTTGATCCTAAAAGAGAGGTTCGAGTTACTCCGGAGAAATTCTTAATCCATAGTGGCTGGACTCCCCTTGATGGAAGAGTATTCAAAGGCTATATAGAGAAGGTCATACTTAGGGGAGAAGTCGTAGTAGAAGACTATGAAATCAAAGCGAGAAAACCTGCAAAATATATAGGGACAGCCTTGTCTTAGGATACTTCGATACTATTCATGAATTCATCGACAGTTAAGATATCGCCCGGCATGCCATACTCGCGTAGAGATTGCGACAAAAGTGTTACCTGAGTCGGTCTGACAAAGGTCTTTTTGAGTACCTCAGTATTGCTGAGCACCTCGTTTGTCGGGCCATCTAGTAAGATCTTCCCCTCGGCCAATGCGATTGTCCTCCTAGCCCACCTAGCGACAATCCACATCTCATGAGTAATGATTATAATCGTATGTCCCATCTCGTTCAGCCTTTGTAGGAAGTTCATCACGTCTATGCTTTGAGGCGTGTCCTGACCTGTGGTCGGCTCATCAACGATAAGTACGTCGGGCTTCATGGCTAAAACCGATGCTACGGCAATCCTCTGCCTCATGCCCTTACTCATTAGGAATGGATGCTCGTCTAAGATGTCTTCCGGAACCCCAGTTATCTTTATACTTTCACGGATCCTTTGCTCTATCTCTTCTTCCTTAACTAGTCCAAATGACAACAAGTTCCTTAGGCCGAACTCAAGCTCCTTTCTGATCGTATCATTAAAGATCTGATGGTCAGGGTTCTGGAACACGTATCCAACCTTGGATATTAGCCTCGGCGTCGGAGTTACCCTAGTATCCATGCCAAAAATCTTAACCGACCCAGACGTAGGTTTATAAATTCCAGCTATGAGCTTCGAGAGTGTCGTCTTCCCAGAACCATTTTGACCAATTAGCGCTATGAACTCTCCCTTCCTAATCTTAAGGTCTAATCCTCTCAGAGCAACTGTTCCATCTGGATAGACATAATGTAAATTATCAACTTCTACTGCAGTTTCATCTCCTAAATGAGCCGGAGGCATCCGAGTGTCCGTCCGCTTCTTATTAGGCATTATCCTTCTCTCACTGAATAATCTCGCTAAGGACTCTACTGCCTCCTCGAGGCTCAGCGTTATATTTCCAAGTAGGTTACGCTTCTTTAGGTATCCCGAAATAGCGCAGACATCCGGCACCCTCACTCCATTCTCGATCAAGAAGTCAGGGTCTGAGAAGAACTTCTCAGTCGGAGCATCTAGAAGGATCTCGCCATCCTTTAAAAGAATGAATCTATCCGCAATTCTAGCAAGCTCCTCCAAATGATGCTCAACGACAATAATTGTCTCTACGAGTCTCTGCCTCTTCATGGATGTGATAATTTCCATGATCTCGTCCTTTCCTATCGGATCGAGCATAGAGGTGGGCTCGTCAAGCACCATAACTTTCGGACTCATAGCCAAGGTAGCGGCCAATGCAGTTCTCTGTTTTTGGCCCCCTGAGAGCTCGACAGGGTCCTTCATCCTGAATTCCGATAGGCGCGTCATCTCCAACGCCCATGAAACCTTGTCCCTCACCTCTTCAGGCCGGTATCCTAAGTTCTGAGGACCAAAAGCAACCTCTTCATCGACTCTCGAAAGAAGGAACTGAGTCTCAGGATCCTGGAAGGTCATGCCGACAAATGCGCAGAGCGCCGCCACCTCAGTCGACGCAGTATCTTGGCCTAGAACCCTGACTCTTCCCTTCATTGCGCCCCTTTGTGAATGAGGAATAAGACCATTAAACGTAGATACTAATGATGATTTTCCCGAATCATTAGGCCCGGTTATTACTACGAACTCCTCGGGATTTATCTTGAGATTTATTCCTTTTAGGACCCAGTCCTTAGAATACTCGTATCTCCACCATAAATCCTCAATCTCTATGACGGGCTCCATTCAGACACCTCTCCCCCCTACATGAACGGATTTGCAACTAAGCCATAAAACCTGGCGACTAATAAGCCTATAAACGCCAATACGAGCGTGACTATTATCACAGTGTCCGAGCCAGAGTATCTCCAATAATACTTACCAACGTAGCTTTCTTTAAGCATCGCCTTCTCCTCGAGCAACTTTATCTTGAGTGGAGCCTTAAACGCCCTAGACTCCATCGTAACTCCAGCATCAATCGCCTTCTTTATAGTAATAGCCACGAGAGGTATTAAGTAGTATCCGAATACGAATGGTCTCCTCCAGAGTGGCTGGGACTTAATATCTAGGCCTCTTGCCTTTTGAGCATCTTGAATCGTATTGAAGTCCGAGTCAAACATCCCTATGAACCTGAACGCCATCGTGAGATAGGTCCTAGCTACGTACGATATATTCATCTTCTCAAAGGCACTCATAAGGTCCGACGTCGTTGTTATCGAGAGCCACAACAGCATGGCACTGACCAGGGCAAACATTCTGACATAAACCATGACGCCGAATCCAAGCGCCTGACTATAAACCTCGACGGGACCTATAGTGGCTATGACGGTCGGAGACGGACCTGCTACCGACCTCCCAAAAAAGATCACCGAGACAAATATGAAGAGTGCCAGAGTCATGAGGACCTTAAAGTATTTCTCGACATGCATAAGAGTTGCTTTAAATATCTTCATCAAAATTATATTGAAGAAGCCGAATAATGCATTATAAATTGGATTATCAATTATTATTGGATAGGCATTAAAAAATAAGAGGATTAAGATCTTAGTGATAGGGCTCATCCTATTGGCGATAGACCTTGCATCAACGTATGAAAAAAAGGTTCTATATCTAGTAGCTATCTGCTGAGCACTCACCTGGTTACCACCAATCTGGGAATACGTAGACCCGTGTCCTCTTGACGTATGGAGTAGCGATCTTCAGTATTAGACTCCCAAAGACTATCGCGGGCCAAGTGTTACCGATGAACCAGCCTGCCCAGAAGAGTGGCTGTGCCTCCCAGGTAAATAGTCCCCATAGTACAAAAGCAGTGGTTCCGAGAGTTGCACCAATTGCGTTCTGCAGGACACAACCTATCAATATCCATGCGAGCCAGTCCTTCCTAGTCTTTAGCTCTGGGTTAAGCTTGAACCTTCTGAATACCCATGCCACGGTCCATGCTTGGAAGAAGTTTGCAGGGATCAGTGTGGCTGCTACATACATGGGGATTGCCTCCCCGATGGCGTCAGATATTATCGGGAAGAGAAACGCGACGATGACCCCCCACATACCGAACCATATTCCACCTATAGCCTGTAGAGCCATGGCGGGCCAGAACCCTGAGACGTAACCTCCTATCGGTAGCGACATACTACCATATGCACCAACGACAATGCAGATTCCGGTCCAAGCAGCTAAGATGCTGCCCATAGTCGCGGCCGTCCTTTTTGGACGATAAACCTCGGTCATGTCATTCACCTCATATCTTTCCATAGTAGATAAATATTAGTATTATGCCTACTATCAAGATAATCAGCGAGATCGCCAGCAATGCAGAATCGCTTAATCCAATTTTCTTTTTTTCTATTATTTTTTTCATATCGCCTCGAAAAATACAAGTTAGGGATATATATAAACATTATGTTAAAAAATTAATTAATTGTAGATAATTCTTCTCTCAATCTTTGTTAGTATCTACCTGTATAGTTGTTCACTCATGGTGACTGCCATAACTGCTGATTTAACGTACAGGCCGTTCTCGGCTTGTTCATATATGACTGAGCGGGGGCCATCCATTACTTCGTCTGTCGCCTCCTGTCCGCGAAGAACTGGAAGCACATGAGTCACTATGCCTTTCTTATCCATTAGGTCCGTGAGTTCTTGGGTTAAGATCCAATTTTTGTATTGATTGTGAATTTGTATCTCCTTCTCGACTCCGAATTTTGATGCTCCGACTTTTAGGAGTTCCCAGCTAGCCCAGCTTCTCGGGAAGACTACATGAGCTCCCTCAATTGCGGATTTGAGGTCTGTTGTTTCCTCAAAGGCTCCGCCACTTCTATCTGCATTTTCTTTTGCTATCTTGGCTATTTCAGGATCTATGTTAAATCCAGGTGGATGAGCTACTACGACATCCATTCCGAACCTCGTCATAATGAGCGCCTCTTCCTGTATGCTGCATAGTCCTCTGAGTTTTGAGGCATATCCCCACATGATTACGTACTTCTTTCTCTTAATGTCTCCAAGTTTTTCACGTACGGTCATGAGGTCCTGCATGCCTTGAGTTGGATGAAATGAGCAGCAACCCATGTCAATTACTGGAATCTCTGCATGTTTTGCATATTCCATTACTGTTGCTCTTCCGAGACCATATTTATAATCTATCGCGTCGTCTAAACATCTGACACCCATGCCATGTCCATATCTTTCATACATCTTAGCGACGTCTTTAACAGCCTCTCCGAAGCCGACTCTCAGCGTCGAGACATCTATATATGTTCCATGTCCTCCGAGCAAGCTTGCTCCAGACTCGAATGCCGCCCTAGTCCTAGTTGATGGCGCATAAAATATGGCGAAGAAGCTTTTTCCTTCAAGTAGTTTTGGAAGAGGTTCTCTTTTACGATATTTTTCTTTAAGTTCTTTTGCTAGTTTTAATGTCTCTTCTATCTCCTCTATACTCCAATCTTGAGTAGATATCAGGTCTCGGCCGTATAAATTAACGCTTATGCTGACCATGTTAAAGCGCTATCTTAAGATTTATTTAAAGATTTCTAATGACAATATTTAGTTGTTTTTTCTTTATTCCGCTTGGTGGGTTATTGTTTGTTGTGGCGTCTATGAATTCTATTTCCGGCCTGATTGTTGTGAGCCATGAGAGAAGTTTTTGAGCATAGCTTAGTTTTTTCTTCTTTGCTTTTAGCCATTCTTGAGTTATGTTTTTTGATTTTTTTGAGCGTTGCCCTATTCTGCACGTTAGGCACATCCCAATTGTTATTATCTTTGTTGCTCCTAAGCCTGCTGCTATGAATACTGCTCTGTCACCGTCTGTGAATCCACCGAAGTTGTGGATGTGTCCCTTTGGCTCGGATTGGCATGTGGCTTCGATTCGCTCGTTGAAGAGCTTTCCTATATCGGCGACTTTTGGAATATTGTCGCCATGTGCATGGATGATTAGTACAGCCCCTCTGCTCCATGCATCGAGTAATTCTTCCATCTTACCGTCCATATCTGTCACTACTATGTCTGGAGTTAGTCCAGCCTCAAGTAGGGCTCCTGTGGCGCTGTCAGCAGAGAAAATGACATATTTATCTCTATGACCGAGCTCTAAGAGTTGTTTTGCCTCCTCGTCTATGGAATCCGATGCGCCTGCGACGACTACAGTGCCCCGACCCGAGACTAATCTCCTCAGTGATGGTATAAGGCACGGCCTATCATTCATCTGGCTCGCAAGTATCGAGGATGCCTCGGAATCCTTCTCAACGCTATATCCGAAGTCTTCTACGATTATTCTGTACCACTCGTACCAGCCACTCGGCGTCTCAGCCATGATTTTTCCTGATTTCTCCGAGCGTTGTTTTTAGTGTAGCGGCAAAGTCATGATTATGAATGCTCTCGATGCTTTTTACGACGATTTTTACCTCGGTGTTTGGGCTCAGGTTTGGGAAGCTCTCAGCGATTCTCTGGGCTATTATTCTGACTGCGTCCTCTACGAAGACGGGATTCCTAACCGCGTCTAGGACTAGATATGCCTCATCGGCGCGCTTCAGTAGCTCGTAGGTAGGCGCGCTTAGAGATGCTCTGACAATGTCGCCAAGGCCGATTAGGCAGGCCGACTCGTCACCGACGAGTTTCAGGTCTACGGAGGCATATGTCCGCTGCATATGAGTCGCGATTGGGGTGTCCCTCGGTGCCTGCTTTTCTTGGCTCCATATCTTTCTTATCATCTCCTGTGCGCATGGGCATGCAGTAATGCCTGAGACTGTTACGCCTATATGTCTGCGGGATGATATTGTGCCGTCTTTTCTCCAGCCGGTTGCTCCGGCCCTAATCTTGAATCTTTCCAGCGAGTCTTTCTTCGTAATTGGTGATTTCACTGTCCTGTAGAGGTCGGCCTTGAAGTTTCCTTCAGCCCAGTCTGAGTATTGATGCTTCTCCAGAAGCTTCTCAACTATGTATTTTGAGAGGTCTTCGAGCCTTGCTGTTTTCCATGCAGCGGTCGATAAAACTTCATAGATTGATTCGTAGCTTCTGCTTGCATGTATGCCACGTTGGTCCGCTGGTAGGTTAACGAAGACGCTGAAGACAGAGTTTTGCAATACATAGCCATCTAGCCTACCCACAACTCCGAGCGGTATCCTAACGTTTATCAATCCAACCCTGTTTATTCCCAGCCTTATTCTGGGACGCTCTGACTGGACGTCCGGCAGATCAATAAACATATCCATCTGTTATTCAGATATCTCGTTCTAATAAATTGCTTTGACTTTCTCAGAAAGCGGAGTCTATGGATAGATCCTCGTCGTTGTCCTGGGGAATAGACATGCGGCCCTGACATGCGGAAGATCCAGTATCCATTTTAGTATTCTTTCGATCCCCATTCCGAATCCAACATGAGGCACTGAGCCAAACTTCCTAAGGTCTATGTACCATCCATAGTCATCGGGGTTGAGCTGGAACTCGCGTATCCTCTGGATGAGCTCATCATAGTCATGTATCCTGACTCCTCCGCCGACTATCTCTCCGTTTCCACGAGGCGCAAGCAAGTCAGCGCTCAGCGTAACCCTCGGGTCCGAGGGATCCAATCGGTGATAGAATGCCTTTACTTCTCTTGGAAAATGCGTGAGGAAGACCGGTCTATCGAACTGTGAAGAGATTATCCGCTCCTCATCGGCGCCTATGTCGATTCCCCAGTCAGCGTCTAGGCCGTGTTCCCTCAGGATCCCCAGTGCTTCCTCATACCTTATCCTGTAGAAAGGCTTCTCCACCTCCTCTGTCCTGATCTTCTTTCCAAGCACCCTGAGCTCTTTCTCTGAGACCTCCGCCGTCCTGAGCACGACATAGCTGACTAGGTCCTCAATCACATTCATTAATGTCTCTATGTCTGCAAAGGCGATCTCTGCCTCGACGTGCCAGAACTCTGTGAGGTGCCTCGTCGTCCTGCTCTTCTCGGCCCTGAAGCTCGGCTGGACACTGTAGACCTTCTCGAGACTATAGATGGCTGCCTCCTGATAGAACTGGACACTCTGGGTCAAGTATGCCTTCGACCCAAAGTAGTTAACCTCGAAGAGCGTAGCGCCCCCCTCGACCGCCGCGGTAATAATTGTTGGGCAATCAACCTCGTAGAAGCCCCTAGACCTGAAATACTCATGGACAGCGCCGATTAGGTTAGAGCGGATCCTCAGGAGAGCGGTAACCTTGGGGCTCCGGATATACAGATGCCTATAGTCATAGAGAGTCTTTGTGCCTACGCCCTTCCTGAGCGGATAGTCCTCGAGAGACTCGCCGACGACGTCCAGCCTCTTGCATCTAACCTCGACTCCGCCCGGCGCCCTCGGGTCATGAACCACAACTCCCCAGACCTTGACTGCAGACTCCTTCTTTATGCTCGAGGCCTTTCTGAGCGAGTCTTCATCAGCTACGCCGCCCTTGACCGCTACTTGGACTACGCCGCTCGAGTCCCTGAGGTCGATGAAGACGAGCTTGCCATGGCTCCTCCTATTCCTGACCCAGCCCCAGACCTCCACCTCTTCACCATCACTGCACTTATGGAGCTCCTCGGCCCTCCTCCTCATCACAATGAATGAAATACACGCCTATATATTAGGAAGGAGCCATGTGTCCATAATCACAATAATTGACTCCGACTATGGGAGCCCCGCCCCAAGCGAGGCTGAGAGTGCGTATCTAGAGTATCTTGCAAGTATTCCAGACGTGTACCGTGGGCTTGGGGGAGCCCAGCTCTTCAGTCTCTTTTGAAGTTCCTCCACTGATACCTCGGCTTCGAGCCTGCCATTAACTGCATCTATCAATATTGTGTCGCCATTCCTTAGCGCTGCGATAGGTCCTCCTACAGCCGCCTCTGGAGAGACATGTCCAACCATAAGTCCACGCGTCGCTCCAGAGAACCTGCCATCAGTTATGAGTGCCACGCTCTCTCCAAGTCCCTGACCGACTATGGCGGCCGTGACTGCAAGCATCTCTCTCATTCCCGGCCCGCCCCTGGGCCCCTCATACCGAATGACAACTACGTCTCCAGCCTCAATCTCCCTGTTCATCACGGCCCGGAACGCTTCCTCCTCAGATTCATAAATCTTTGCGGGGCCCTTATGGATGAGGTTCTTCACTCCGCTTATCTTTGTGACAGCTCCTTCAGGCGCAATATTTCCCCTCAAGACAACTATTGAGCCTCGCCTCGATATTGGGTCGGCCGGGTCTTTGACGACCTGGCTCATCCTAGGCGTGGGTGGTTCATAGTTCCTCAAGTTCTCACCGACGGTCTTCCCAGTCACAGTCAATGCCTCTCCATACATGAGTCCCATCTCGAGTAGCTTCTTCATCACGAGCGGAACGCCGCCAGCCCTGTCTAGGTCCTCTACAGCATATCTGCCGCCGGGAATGAGGTCAACAAAGTAGGGCGTCTTCTTGCTGACCCTATCAAAGTCGTCAAGCGTGAGCTTAACCCCTGCCTCTCTCGCAATCGCCAATAGATGTAAAACGGCGTTGGTTGAGCCGCCCATCGCGGCGTCGACAGCTATGGCATTCATGAATGCCTCATAACTCATGATTTCTCTTGCCTTCAGCCCAGTCTCTACTAGCTCCATGAGTGTCAGTCCAGTCCTATAGGCCGCGTCCAGCCTCTTCGAGTCTACTGCAGGTATTGTTGAGGCTCCAGGAATCGTTAATCCAAGAGCTTCTGCAACTATCGCCATCGTGTTGGCCGTGTAGAGTCCTGCGCATGACCCTGGCCCGGGACATGCATACATCTCAACCATTCTAAGCTCCTCGAATGTTATTTTACCCGCCGAGTATTGCCCAACCGCCTCGAACACATCTCCAGTGCTTAGTCTCTTATCCCCTAGCCTGCCTATGCACATCGGGCCACCGTTCAGGAATATTGATGGTAAATTGAGCCTCGCCATTGCCATGAGCATTCCGGGCTCAATCTTGTCGCAACTTGCCAGTCCTACAAATGCATCGAAGCAGTGAGCCTGCATCATCGTTTCTATACTGTCGGCAACTATTTCTCGACTGGCTAAGCTGAATTTCATCCCTTCATGCCCCATGGCTAAGCCGTCACATACAGCAATTGTGTTGAACTCTAGTGGTACTCCATCTCGGGTCCTTATACCTTCTTTAATCTTCTTTGCAACTCTATCCAGATGCATGTGTCCTGGCACGACTTCGTTCCACGAATTCGCTATAGCCACTATTGGCTTGCCAAAATCATGATCTGTCAGCCCGATTGCCCTCAGTAGTGCTCTGTGAGGAGCGCGTTCCACTCCCTCAGTAATTACGGAGCTTCTACGCCTTAACTTTCCTGTCCCAGGCATTTCTTGATACTCTCGATTAGCGGCGCAAATTAAGCCTTTCGATCAGATTAGACTAATGAGATGTCGACGCTGTTTTAATAACTCCATGGTCCGACGCTCAGCTCATTAGCTGAACAATTCTTATTGTGTGAATTGGCTTGTCAAGAAGTCCATACGTCAGAATCAATGTATCTCCCCTTATTACGAGGTTCTGTTCTTTAAGTCTCTGCTCAAGTTCTTTGAGTCCGTCTTCGTATTCTTTTGATTCTACATGTATTGGCTCAACCCCCCAAAGCAATAACAGTCTACGAATGGTTCTAGGATCATTGCTGGCTGCGAATACTTGGACTCGTGGCTTGAACCTTGAGATTCTCCTAGCAGTGTTGCCTTTCTTTGTATATATCCCGATCTTTGCATTAAGTGTCTCTGATAGTTCTACCACTCCTAAGGCAAATCTATCCACTACCTGTCCTTCTGAGAGCTCGCGTTTAACATTTACATTCTTCTCATAAGTCTCTATGATTCTTTTAAGCCATTTTACGGACTCTACTGGATAGTCACCAATGGCTGTTTCACCTGTCAACATCAGTACGTCTACTCCGTCGATTACACAATTCATAACGTCCACAATCTCGCTTCGAGAAGGCACAGGCTCAGAGACCATTGAGCCTAGCAACTGTGTTGCAACAATAACTGGTCTGCCAGTATTCGTTACAGTTTTGACTATCTTCTCCTGTAGCAGTGGTACCTCCTCGAGGGGGAACTGCATCCCTAGGTCTCCACGGGCTACAAGCACTGCGTCTGATGCTTTAGCTATCTCCTCAACATTAGCTACGGCTGAGACCGTCTCTATCTTCGCTATTAGTCCCATCTCTGAGCCATTCTTCTCGAGAAATTCCCTTACAGCAATTACGTCGAGCGGGGAGGTTACGAAGCTCAGTCCTAAAAAATCAGCACCTAGTCTAATCGCATCTATTATTTGTTCTCTACAATGATGGAGATAGTTCGATATGAGTATCTCCTTCTCTCTAATGACGAGTGATTTTCCCTTCGTGATAATTAATTTGTTCAATGCTTGAACCAATATTCTCTCATCGTCCTTCTTCAGAACTTTCATCAAGCCGCGCCCATCATCAGTAACAAGTATGTCATTTTCTGAAATCTTTTCAAAGAATTCAGAGCTATCGATTGATGGTTCTTCATTTCCTGAATTATTATGCTTCACTATATGAAAGGTTTGTCCCGCTAAGTATGTCTTTGCTTTATCGGGTGATGCGAAGCGAATTGAGAGTCCTCGGAGGTCTGCAATTAATACGCAGTCAACTCCGATGTTATTTGAGACGTCTCTGAGATTCTCAGCCCATATCTTCCAGAGCTTAAATTCTCCATGACTAAAATTAATTCTGAAAATCCTGCAACCTAACTTAACTAGTTGATTGACTGTATCCCAATCTCCTGATGATGGTCCAAGCGTACAGGCAATCTTTGTCCTCAAGCCATTGAAAAATACCTTATACTGCCAATTAGCCCTTTCCCTAGTATAGATAAGCAAGTTGTATGTTAATCTTGGGAATTTTTGCTAGCTTACTGGTGAGCCTACATCGATTGGTGTTTCAGGCGCTATCGGCACTATCTTTTCATCACTAGCGACTGCGGCAAGAATCATGCAGTCAGACAGCAGCCCCCTCATCTTCCTAGGCTTAAGATTCACGACGAAGACATACTCCTTGTCCAGAAAATGTTCAGGACTATATAAATGTCCAAGCCCAGTAATGGCTTGTTTCTTAAAATCTTTGAAATCTACTTCGAGTCTGATTAGCCTATCAGTTCCTGGAACTCTTTCCGCCCTCACAACCTTGCCTATACGCATGTCTATTCGCTTAAACTCCGAGATATCTATCTCTGAGAACTCGACCACCCCACTAAACAATGAATCATGCAGTATTTGTAATTAACGTTACGCTATTCTCGAAAGAATTAGAACAGTTCTAGAATCAATAAGTATAAACTCTGCTAATTACATTAAATTATTGAAGAAATATGGCGGCAAAGAAGTCAAAGAAATCGAAGGCAAAAAAGAAGTCTAAGAGTAAGTCAAGTAAACGCGCATGTTAGGAGCCTAGCTCCTCCAAGAAAAGAGCGGTTCATGCCTTCTAGCTGATTGTGCTTTTTCTTCCTCAGTAAAAATACTAATAGCTATAGATGAAATTATTGGAAAACCGAAGAGGGCAGGTATCTCAAGCGGCCTCAAGTAGAGCATCATTGTATAGATCCTGTCAAGCTCGAGCATCCATGCATGATTCGGAGAGAGAACTGGGATTAACTGAAGCCCAATCAGTTGCCAACCGACAAATATGAAGGATGAACCGATGAAGGATGCCGCAATAGCTCCCCCCATGCTCCTAGCGAGGAGCCCGGCGACTGCTCCACCTAGAACCAAAATCAGTATGGGCCAGAAGCCCGCTCCAGATGAGATTGTAAACGTACCACCATTAATGACTATCTGTTCGCCCATAAGACTAGAGACAGGAGAGATAAAGTACGTCAAGGCCTTGTAAATCTCACCTATTACTGCGAGCTGTACATTCCTCACTGGCAACTGAGTACCAGCAGAAAGATATGAACCTGCACCAATAATTATTGCTATGAATGTAGCTGCTCCCCTAACGGTTCCGCTCATTTATAAATTGCAGGCTTTTCTTCCTAATATCTCTAATAATGTCTCGATACTTTCTGAATTCTCTTAGAATTTCCTACGTATAGCTATGGATAATACAGAAAAGTATCGATTTCTCGCTAGATTATTGCGGGCTTGACGTATTTTGTCGGGTCGACTGGCTTCTTCTTCCTCGGAGAGTTCCTTAGAAGTATACCACAGTAAGGACATCTGACACTGTCAGTCAGGTGGTATGTCCGGCATCTGCTGCAATACTTATAGCCAGCGGCATAACTCCTCCTTGCAGATATCTTCTGAACAAGTACCTGCTTTGACATTCATTAATTCACCTCTTTGCATTTAATAGATGCTTCACAGCTGATATAAGCATTATGCATAAATAGTATATACGTGACATATATTTACAGAACTAAGAAATGCATGTAAGGAAGCTTCAAAAACTAGGGACGACGACGATAGTCGTCTCTCTACCTAGGAGATGGGTCAAGGAGAAGGGCCTAAAACAGGGAGACGTAGTCTACATCGAGGAGGGAATAGACAGCATTACACTCCACACCACCAATAGGGCACAACAAACATTCAAAGTAACAATAAACGCCGAGATAGAGCCAAACCCTGAGTCCTTGGCCAGACTAGTGACAGCCAGCTATCTCCAGGGATATGACGAGGTAAGAATCATCTCGCAGTCAGGTCTCCTCCAGGAACAGATAGATGAGATACTGGCCGCGTTAGAGCGACTTCCAGGCTTCGAGGTCCTAGAACAGACGCCCAACCGCCTAACGATACAGAGCATAGTTGACCCTGCAAGATTTACGGTTGACTCAATAATGAAGAGAATGCAAGTCATGATCTCCTCGATGATTAACTCTTCTATAGACGCGGTAATTGAGGGTATGCCGGAGAAGGCCGCAGAGGTCTCAAGGGTCGAAAACAAAGTAGACGAGCTCTACTTCCTCGTCGTTAGACAGCTCCTCCTAGCAATGAGAAATCCAAGCCTGGCCAAGATAATAGGTATAGACTCCGTGCCAGCTGTGACTGGATACAGACTGGTCTCAAAAGCACTCGAGGAGATAGGAGACTACGCATTAGCAATCTCGAAGGAGAGCCTAAACATCAAGCGGCGGGGAAGAACCATAGACAAAGAAATACTCACACAGATAATGACGATAGGCGAAGAAGTCTCAACAATATTCGGAATTGCAGTGAATGCATTCCTGACACTTGACTTCAAGTTGATCAACTCTGTCTTCCAAGAGTTGCCGCCACTATCTGAGAAGATAGTCAGACTTGAATCCGAATTGCTGGATAAAATCAAGGACCCACAGACAGTGATTTCATTTAGGCTAGTTATGAGGTACATATCTGAGATGCTTGACCAGTGTAGAATCATTGCTGAAGTCTCGGTCAATAAGTTCGTCAGGATTAACTCAAGGATCTGCGTGACTGAGGTTTCGTAGACAACATGATTAGTCCCGACACTATGCATAGCATCATTGATAAGGTAATCATTCCTGAGGCTCCGTAATTATCTGCAACTACTCCCGCAACTACCGGCGCTATTAGGAAGCCGGTTCCTATGTAGAATTCGTATCTGCTTATGAGTAGGACCGTGTCTCCGCCGATGCTGTTAGTCATGTAGAGGTACGTCAGAGAGTTGAATAGGCTTACCAGCATACCAAGCATGAGGAGCGAGAGGGGCAGCAATGCCTGTATCTCCAACCTAACCAGCATCATGAGTGGCAAAACAGAGCAGAACGTCGTTACAGAAATATTGCCTAGCGTAGGCTGTATCTTAGCCCTGCTTACTGATAGAAACCCTACCAGCCTAGATAAGGAGAATAGGGAGTACGAGTATCCAATGAGTGATGCTTCATAGCCTAATCCCTTCACAATGCCTGGAAGAACCGAGACGACGACCGCGGTCATTCCGGAAAATATCGACGTCGCGGCGAAAAATGGGCGGAGCATCTTGGGCTTCCCCATCTTGGGGCTTTCATTATTCGTACTCAGCCTTATCCTAAACAAAAGAAGCGAAAGAAACGATGACAACGATAATAAGAGTAGAGTGATGAGTGTAGTTTGAATATCTGTTATTTCCAGTAGTACGCCTGAGAGGGATGGTCCTATTAGGTATCCGATCGACCAGGAAGCGCCGAAGAGTCCATATATCTTCGCCCTTTCTTCCGGTGGATAGAGCTTCGTAATGATAATTTCAGCAACAGGATAGTAGATCGCCAGTGATGCTCCTATGATTATCTGTGCTAGATATATAGCGAATAATGCGTTTGTGAAGAGTAGTAGCAGCGTAGCGCCGCTGATGAGAAGCGCTGAGAGAGAGTATAGGCGGCTATCTTTAAAGACTGAGTACACTGGATATAACAGAAGTGTAATTAAGACGTACGGAACAGACATTAATGTCCCCCCTAGTCCTATCTCTGCTCCTCCGTATCCAATTATCTTGAGATAGATCGGTATCAAGCAGATAAGCCCAGAGACAACAATTCCCCCCATAACTACGCCTATGTAGAAAGGTACGATGAACACGCGCCGCCTCTCGTCATGCTTCTCCAATTATATTCAACTACGTCTCGAATGGAGGCATAATATTTACTCTTTAGTGGATAGACTTAATGCCTTTTTGAATATTCGGTTAATCATTGATTGAGTTAGTCTCCCTGTCTGTGTATTCTGTCGACTTGGATGATAGGAGCAGATTAGATGTATTATGCTGGATGCGTCATTTTTCTTGAAGGTATAATACGCACCATGCCTAAACTCAAGGCGCTTCTTTTTACAAGCATAGCCATGGTCCCTCAGTAGCCTTACAGATGTCTTGAAGGCCAGCATGCCGAGGGCGACTACTACTCTTACAATTTTGAGGAGCCTAAACTCTTCAAAGAGATATTGATAACAATTTTCAAACTCGCTCCTCATAGGCTTATTTCCGGGAGGAGCGCACCTCACCGCTGCTGTTAAGTAGCAGTTAAATAATCTAAGACCATCGTCGATGCTGATTGATTGCGGCTGGTTTGCCAATCCTGCCGAGTGGAGAGCATGCATAAGTGTCTCCCCGGAACCATCGCCGGTAAACATTCTGCCAGTTCTATTTCCACCATGAGCGGCGGGAGCGAGTCCAATGACTAATATCTGGGCTTTAGGATCGCCGAAGCCTGGGAGAGGCCTGGCCCAGTATCTCTGTCCTAAGTATCTCTTAGGCGGATTCTTAGCGACCCTAGTTCTATGCTCGACGAGGCGTGGACAGCGGGAACAATTAATGAGGCTTGAGTTTAACTCTTCGAGAGTATTAAACCTACTCATGTCTAGGGGGATGCCTTAACAAATGGGTTATAGAGTTTTTCGATTCCCAACCTTGTCGTCTCGCCGTGCCCAGGCATAACCCTGACATCGTCATCCAAGACGTATATCTTCTCCCTGATAGAAACTATGAGTTGGTTAAAGTCTCCTCCTAAGAAGTCGGTCCTGCCGACAGATCCTGCAAAGAGCGTATCGCCAGAAAATAAGACGTCATTTACGAGTAGACAAATGCTTCCAGGACTGTGCCCTGGAGTATGAAGAATCTTAACTCTATAGTCACCGAGACTTAGTTCGTCGCCTTCACCGATGAAATCGTCGGGATTGGGTGCATCGAATTTTATGCCAAGCCATCTTAGCGCTTGTCTCGGCGCCTCTTCAAGTATTGGGAGGTCATCCTTATGGATGAGAAACTTTGCACCAATAGCCTCTCTCACATCATCAACAGCTAGTATATGGTCAAAATGACAGTGAGTAGCTATTATTGCTTTAACATTCAATCCGGGTTCAAGCATTCTAAGAATCTTAGCCGGCTCATCTCCAGGATCTATTATTATTGTCTCGTTAGTGTTCGTATCCATTAAGAGGTATGAATTTGTCGATAGTTCTCCTACGATGCTTCGCTTTACTCGTATCATTCAGAAACCTACCTCTCACGATGCAATAATAATATGTCTGGACTCCTCATAAATGATTATTCAGCGAGTCTCTTTACTATCTCTTTTATTCTCTTCTCAGCCTCATGGACAAAGGTTAGGGGCTTTAATGCACCAATCTCTGAGACATACTCTGAGATGAGTGCAGGAGGCGTAGCCTCAAAGAGCCTATACCTCAGCTCGAAATCGCCTTGAAGATAAGTTGTAAATTCAGGTCTCCAGGCTCCGATATGGTCAAGCTTGAATACATCGACAATACTTATAACTGGCTTTTTATCCTCGGCGACCTTCGAGGCAAGAAATGTGCCAGACCTATTCACGAGCGAGCCATCTCTTAGAACAGCGTCGCATCCAATTAGGACGACGTCTGACACCTCAACCGCCTCAGCCAAAGCTGCATCTGGATAAACATTGACATTTATCCCAATACTTCTAAGCCTCTTCGCCATCAGTAGGCCATCAAATAAAGGCCAACCAGCGTTCACAATAACTGATACGTCCTTGAGGCTTAAGAGAACCCTAAATACCTGAGAGCTATAACTTAGCGTGAAGATTCTTCTCATACCACGTATTCTCTCAACAGCTTTGGAGACAGCATTAGAGAGCGACTCGCTATAAATCTCCAGTAACCTCTCTGTCAAGTCTTTGAGTCTAGCTTTTGATCGTGGAGCAATCTGCAAGGCATCCCGGATCGTAGTGAGGAGATTGACTGGAAGTATTAATGATGGTCTCTCAAGGGCAATATTGATCATCGTTTCTAATAGCTTTACCTCGTGTTGGTATGTCGTGGGCTCTGCCTCCTTGGATAGAAGTTTGAGAACCCCTATGGCTATCTCTGAGGAGCCTGACTCGCTGTCAAATATTATTTCTCTAAGCCTCGATAATAATGTAGTTTCACTGACCATCTGGTATCAACAGAATCTTTCCGAAGTGCTTATTCGACTCTAGCCTGCGGTGAGCCTCTGCCGCCTGGCTCAGCTTGAATACGCTGTCGATGATTACTCTTAGCCTATGCTTAGATACCAGTTCAAGCAGCTTCATGAGTTCTGCCTTGGTGCCAAGTCCGGAGCCTACTATTTTCTGCCTCTTCCTGTATAGTTCCCTCACGTTTATGGCGACGTCCTGACCCGTCGTCGCGCCCACAGTCACAAGCGTCCCGCCCGGTGCTAGAACCTTTAATGCCGTCGGCCAGAATGATGCTCCAGCATGTTCAAGAACAATGTCCACGCCCTTATTGTCAGTAGCTCTCATTACACCTTCGACCACATCCTCCCTTAATCGGTTTATCACTAGGTCAGCTCCAAGCTGGTAGGCCTTTTCAACTTTTGAGTCATCGCTTACAGTCGTCACTACGTATGCGCCGCTCAGCTTCGCTATCTGTATCGCGGCATAGCCCACACCGCTTCCTCCCCCAACTATCAGCACCGACATGCCGGGGCCAATGCCCGCCGAAGAGACGAGGGCTCCCCAAGCAGTCGTAAAGTTTACTGGGATCGCAGCGGCCTCCTGAAGCGTCATCGAGTCTGGGATCTTCAGCAGGCTCTTAGATGGGACTACGGCTTTCTCCGCGTATCCGCCCCAGATGTTCTGCCCAATCCTCTTCATGTTTTGGCATAAGTTCTCTCTTCCTGATACGCAGTAGATGCATCTGCCGCATCCGACTTCTGGATATACAACAACTCTGTCACCGACTGAAAATGATGGATCGCCGGGCTTCTCCACTATGCCTGCTATGTCGCATCCAATCACTGCTGGAAGTGGCACCTTGTATAGGCCGGTCCTAATCCAGACGTCTATCCTGTTGACGCCGGCAGCCTCGACGCGTATAACAGAGTCTCCGGGACCAGGCACCGGCTCTGTAACCTCCTTATAAATAAGGGCTTCAGGACCACCTACATTCTCAATAACCGCCGCCTTCATGGATTAGGAATGCATACCTATTGATTATAAATTTTCAGGTAGAACTTGCTGTATATCTACTTAGTAATTTATGATAAGAAAATAGTTAAATTCAATGACTCCCAGTAAAACATGAGGGTGTATAAGAATTTGAAGACAACAGTATCCGTAATTAAGGCCGACGTCGGAAGTGTTGCTGGTCACTATAAGCCGCATGAGGAGATGCTGCGCCTAGCAAGGAGGAGGCTATGCGAGGCAAAAGAATCAGGCGTCATAAACAGTGGATACGTACAGTCAATAGGAGACGACATATTGCTAATAATGACACACTCTAGGGGAGAGAATAACCCAGACATACATCAACTCGCATGGAACATATTCAAGGAAGTAACGGAAAAAATAGCCAAGCCCCTTAAGCTATATGCTGCAGGACAAGACCTACTCAGCGATGCATTCAGCGGCACCGTCAAGGGACTGGGTCCGGGAGTAGCTGAACTAGAATTTGAGGAGAGACGCTCAGACCCAGTCATTGTCTTCGCAGCCGACAAGACAGAGCCCGGGGCCTGGAACCTGCCGCTCTACAGAATCTTTGCATCCCCAGAGAACACGGCCGGCCTAGTGATAGACCCAATACTTCATAAGGGCTTCATCTTCCAAGTACTAGACCTCCATGAAAACAAGGCCGTCGACCTAAAGATGCCTGACGAACTCTACAAACTGCTGGGACTAATAGGTACGCCCGGCCGCTACGTAATCAACAGGATATGGAGAGTACATGACGGAGAGCCAGCAGCAGCTACAAGCACGACACGTCTAAGCCTGATAGCTGGAAAATATGTCGGTAAGGACGACCCAGTCATGATTGTTAGGGCACAGGCGGGTTTCCCGGCCGTAGGCGAGATACTGAGTGCATTCGTTCCTCCAATAATTGTCAGCGGCTGGATGAGGGGCTCGCATAGGGGACCACTGATGCCAGTCTCCTTTAAGGCCGGACAGAACGTTGTATCATACTTCGATGGCCCCCCGAGAGTAATAGCGATGGGATGGCAGATAAGTAATGGCAAACTCATAGGTGTAGACGGCGAAGAGCCGGCAGACCTCTTCGCTGATCCTTTCTGGGAATACACAAGAATGAAGTGCGCCGAGATTGCGGTCTTCCTAAGAACCATGGGCGAATTCGAGCCAGCCCGCCTCGGAGAAGAAGAAATGGAATACACGACGCTCCCATCAATAATAGAGTCGCTAAAGGACAGATTCAAGAAAATATAGAGATAACAGAACAAACTTTACTTGCTAGTACAGCCTTTTTTCTCAAAAATTGAAATTGATATTTACCGATCAGGCGTCGGGCTGAGCGTAGTCTCGATCTCGTTAGAAGTCTTCCTTGATTATTGTCTTTCTATTATTTGCCTTGCATCGCTCGACTGCTTTCTCGATGGCCTGCCTAACGAGTGCATCGAGTCCTTGTAGTGCATCGCTGCTGAGCCTTATGCCCTCTGGAAGCAGTTCCCTAACCTTTGACTCCACTATAACTAATTCTCTCGGCATTTCTTATCACTCCTACCTAATAAGTAGGGGTTTTTTAGGTTTTCTAGGGCATTTTTTCCCATTATGGCGAGGTATTACCCACATATTTCCCTACTCTTAAAGAGCTATAAATCAAGCGTGTTAAGCAATGATGCCTGGACTAGCCTACAATTTATGCCAGCATCCCTTATCAATTCATCGAATAATGAGGGCTTCTCAGAATGTATTGGTATTAATCTTTTTGGAGAGGCATTTCTAAGGATCTCTATGAGCTCTGACCTGCCAGCATGTCCAGATGCATGCACCTGCAAGCTCTTCATGCCAAGTATCTTTAACCAATTCTCTACACGCTGCCTATCTATTTCCTGCTCCTCATTATGCGGCTCACTGGAGGAATATACAAAGATTGACCCCTCTACTGGTCTCACAAAGACGAGGTCAATAACGTCGTCAGGAGCATTTATCACCATTACGTATCTGCTCTGCTCCCTCGATAGATCGACATCAAAGATAGGCTCGCATCTCCTTTCACGCAGCTGATCTATATAGCTTCGTTCCCACCTGTCGTAGTCCTTCTCTAAATCTATGCTGCCGCTTCCCTTTCTCTCAACATATGCAACGACGTTTCCGCATCCCGGTAATAATTCATTTGGAAGCATCCCAACCTCATGAAAGACCTCAAGCATAGCAGCCATCCTCAGCGAGACTGCAGTAATCCTAGAGTTTTCTATCGCCGCCCTCGCTATTGAGATGAACCTGTCATAATCAGTTATTCCAGTCAGAATCACTATCAATCCATGCCTAGCCTCCCTGAATGTATCGACAAGTCTTAAATAGACATCATGCTCAGTTATGTCTTCTTTCTCGTCTATTCTTGTACCCTCGAGCATCAATGTATCCACGCCTTCACGTTGGATTGCCTCGGTGAATTCGTATGTAAACTGACTCTTAGGCCCATGAAGTCTCAGGTCTCCTGAATATGCGATGCTCCCCTCGGATGTATGGATTACGAAGCCATAAGAGCCAGGAACAGAATGGTCAACGTGTATAGGGATAATTCTAATCGAACCAATAATGATGGTCGAGCCGGTCCTGAAAGTCTCTATTCTCCTATCCCTGTCTAAAAATACGCGTTCCTCAACTGTTCTAGCAGACTTGGTTTTCTCACGTGTTTCTGCAATTTTAAGCGAACTCTCACCAATGTATATCGGTAAGTCATTCCGTATTAGGGATAAGTGTCCATAATGATCTATATGTGGATGGCTAATAACTATTCCGAGGACATTAAGAGCAGGCGAATGCCTGAGTTTTTCCTCCACGAGTCCTAAAGGATCGAAGAGGCTCGTGTCGTAGATGTTTGAAACAGCAGGAATAGCACCGCATCTTAGCAACGATGCCAGGACTGAATATCTTTTTGGACGAAGATATCCGCCAAAATATTCGCGTCTTGCGGTAAAGCTTACGCCGAAGTCAATTAAGATTCCCTCTCCTCTCGCCTCGATGTAAAACTTATTTCCACCTATCTCGTTAACGCCGCCCAGCGGTATCAGTCTCAAAAATTCCCGCCCTCAACAACGCATCTATCGTTACTTTCTTTATATTTTCTTGTACTTCTTCGACGGTCTGCTCACCGTCAATGCTGATCAATAATCCCTCCATACACATTTTTTGATACAGCTCTCTTACCCTAGCTAATGTTTCAATTCTTTCGTATTTTGTTTTTCTTGTCATTTTTCTGCCGCTTAGACGCCTAAGTCCTACCTCCGGTGAGACATCTACGTAGATAGCTATGTCTGGAGGTGGCACCCACTTATTTATGGCCTTGACCCAATCGATTTCCCCGGTCAGTGCTCCCTGATAAGCTATTGATGAGTAGACATATCTATCCGTCACTACTACGTATCCTCTGTCCAGCCTAGGCTTGATGTATCTATAGTAATGTTCAATCCTGTCAGCAGCGAATAACAGTGCGTCAACCCTGTGGTCTGAGTCTCCTGTTCTTAATCTCTTCTTTATCAGTCTTCCAAAAGGGCTATTTGTAGGCTCAGAGGTATAACATGCATTAATGCCGTTAGTCATAAGCCATCTTACTAGTTTCTTGGCCTGTGTTGTCTTTCCGGCACCATCAATTCCCTCAATCGCTATCAGCAATCCATTAACTTCTCATAACAACTGAAATAATAGACTTCCTCTCCGCGTCGGTCTAGTTCATTCAAGAATAGATGCTTCTTTATAAATCGCCCCTAAGCAATAATTATAAGAAACAGATGAGTGGCCCAGAGAATCGAAGGAGACTCGTCCTGCCGGGAGACAGGCTATGCGTGATAGAGGAATTCCTACCGAAGAGTGGAACAAGGGTGCTACCGACAGGAGACGTAATATCAACTACAATAGGACAGCCAGAGTATAACCATAAAAAACATGAGGTATCAGTCAAGAGCGTAAAAAACATCGAGAAGCTAAAGATAGGCGATATAGTATTGTGCGAGGTCCAGGATGCTCAGGAAAAATTGGCGGGATGCCTCATACTTGCTAAGAATGGCAAGAAATTAAAGAATGAGTGGAGTTGCGTAATTATTCAGGCACCCCCAACACTCACGGTCGGCGACCTAGTGCTTGCAAGGATAATAGAAGAAGTGTCTGGAACATATACAGTAACTATAAACGAGCGTGGATTAGGTGTTGTATTGGCCTTTTGCGACAAGTGCGGCTCACAGCTCAGACATGGAAGATCAGGACTCTTCTGTAGCCGATGCAGAAAGACATATAGGAAAAAGGTGGTGCCCTACTATGGAAACATAAATAAGATCGTAGATATCTTAGGGCTACAATCAATACCCACATCGGTGAGCAGTAATGGAGGTTAAACTGGCAGCAAGGGGTCCAAACTACATCGAGCTCGAGATCACTGGCGTAGACTTCGGCATCATTAGTAGCCTACAAGAAATACTAAACAATTACGCCGACGTTGAGTATGCGGGCGCAAACCTTACACATCCCTTAATAGGCAAGATACGCTTCGTCCTCAGAACGAAGAACGAGACAAGCCCAGAAGACGTATTAACAAGAGGTTTATCCGAACTTTCCCAGACAGCTAAAAATCTCAGAACAGTCATAAGTGAACTACTAAAATTAACCTAAACGCTAATAAGTGTAATACTTCTCCATAATTCAAAAAAAGGTTTAATTCTGGGTGAATACCTAGCCAGCCAGAGAAGAAGGCTTGACGATGGAGTTCTGTCCCAACTGCGGAAGCATACTAACATTAGCGAAGAAATCGAAAAGAACAATACTAATATGTAAGAAATGCGGATACACAAAACAGACAGCAGAATTAGTCATAACTGTTAAGCAAAATAGAAAGGAGAAAAAATCTGTCGTAATGGTTGAAGAGGGTGAGGAATCAAATATACATCCCAAGACTACTGATGTTCAATGCCCCTCATGCGGAAATAGAGAGGCTTATTGGTGGAGCGTACAGACAAGGTCTGCAGACGAGCCGATGACACAGTTCTTCAGATGTACAAAGTGCGGATATACTTGGAGAGAATATGCGTAGACTACTCAGATTTATCATAGATAATTATAGCAACTCTTTTACATCCTGGCGTCACGGATAGTCTCTCCCATGTTTCTTTTAAAGCAACGAGCGTGAATAGTCCTGCAACATGAGTCTTATGCCGCTCAAGAACCTTGAGGACCTCCCTCACAGGACTCAGGTTTAGAATAAACGAAGTAAAAATAACGATGCTGAGGTTCCTCTTGACCGTATCTGAGGGAAACCAAAGCCTCTCAGTTCTACTTGCCCCAACAGCTCTGTATGAGACCTCTAAGTATTCACCATCATGCCAGATAGGCTTATCAAGAGCAAAGAAAAGCATACCCCCGATAAGGGAGGAAAAACAGGCAGCAAGAGGAATGCTAGGAATATCGAGCGCAAATGACGAATTAACACGCGTACCCATAAAGGTATTCAGCGCATATGAAGCCAGTATCTTGAGGGTCTGGACGTCATGCGAGATGTGAACTCCCCCCTCAATATCTAAATCATTACCAAAATACTCCTCAACAATCCTCTTTGGGTCAACTATTTCTAAGCTCTTCTCAAGAATCTTCCTAGCATTTTTAGCCCGGGGAAGAGTCTTGCCAGTAACATACCTCGAAAGCGTCGATGCAGAGATAGAAGTAATTGATGATAATCTTCGATAATCATAATGATTCTTCAAAAATCTCAAAATATCAACTGCCGCTTGACTTAAACCAAGGTTGAGGCTCTCTGCCCGTTTACTCATCTAGTCACCTCACTGTTAATAATTATCCATGATAACGGCTCAGCAGCAGTATAAAGATTTTATCCATAAAAAAGAGAAAAATAATACCCGAAGGAATGTCTTAATAATAATTGAGTAGAAATATTAGTGGGCCCGTGGCCTAGCTTGGATAAGGCGCCGGCCTCCGGAGCCGGAGAACGCGGGTTCAAGTCCCGCCGGGCCCGGACAATAGAAATTGTATATTTGCCTATCAACATAATTTATTTAGAATTAAAAAATAAAATAATCATTTTTATCAAAGACATAATTCTTTTATAAATTTATCATAGATTTTTACTGCATCGTGTATCTGCTTTATTTCTATAAACTCGTTTGGACCGTGGATGTTGTTTTCTACTTTTCCTGGTCCTAGAATGATTGTTGGTATATTTATTGATTGATAGATTGGTCCCTCGGTTCCATAAGGTGCTACGATTGATTTTTCACCAACAATTTTTTCAGCCAGGACTACTAATGGATGATCCTTAGGAATACTTAATGCATCATAGTTAAACTTAGTATTTATTGTTGCATTAAAATCTGGTATTGTCATCTTGATCTTATTCACTATTTTCTCCAGCTCAGATTTGATGTATAAATCGCTATGGATTGGTATTCTGCGACAATCAACAATTATCTGACAATTTTCTGGAATTACATTTTCCTTTGTTCCTCCGCTGATCATTGTTGTAGATATAACTGATGGTCCTAAATCTGGGTCTAGTATTTCTCCAAGTCTTTTTCTTAACTCAGCTACTTCAAGTATGAATCTAGATGCATTTTCTATCGCGTTTACTCCTAGTTCTGGGCGGCTTGAATGTGCACTCTTGCCGTGAAAAGTAATTCTGAAGACGGTTCCTCCTTTATGCGCCCTGACGACTTTTAGGTCTGTCGGCTCACCTATAATTCCATATTGGGCATCTCGTTTCTTTATCTTTCCATCACTTATCAGGGCTTGTAGTCCGTCGCATCCAATTTCTTCACCTGCCGTTGCAGCAAAAATTATGCCTCTCTTAAGCCTAGTATTCTTGTAGTTCTCGATCGCCTTCACGATTGCCGCTACTGCAGACTTCATGTCAGAGGCTCCGCGACCATATAGCTTGCCATCATGTATCTTTGGTTCAAAGGGCGGTGATTCCCATAGTGACGGGTCGCCCGCTGGGACAACATCTATATGTCCCGAGAGCAGCAATCCTGCCTGTCCCTGAGGCCCAATCCTAACTAATAGATTAGCACGATTCTCAGCGAACCTGTGGAGATATACTTCGCACTGCTCTATTTTTAGGTCCAAGAAATAATCTCGTAGAAAGGCAGCACAAGACTCCTCATTACCAGGTGGGACCTCAGTGTTGAACTTGATAAGTTCAGCTGCAAGTTCTTCGACTTTCATAATTTAAATAAATGATTAATTATATTTATAGATGATTTTTAGTGTGTTATTTTTTCAAAAAATTTTTTAAACACCATCAACTAACTATTCTCTATGAGTATTTCTAGGTTTTCGAGGTCTATGAAGCTTTTCGATGTTGCTAATGAGTATGTTGTCGGAGGTGTTCATTCAAATTTTAGGTATAGAGAGCCTCATCCGATATATTTTAGTAGGGCTAAGGGATCAAGGCTCTGGGACGCAGATGGGAATGAATATATTGATTGCGTGATAAACATGGGGGCATGTATTCTTGGGCATGGTCATCCCAGAGTTGTAGAGGCTGTTAAGAGTGCGCTTGATGACGGACTTACGGTCGGTCTCGAGCCAGAAATCAGTGTGGAGGTCTCAAGGATGCTCACAAGAATGGTGCCATCAGCAGAATCTGTCAGATTCTCAAATACCGGTACCGAGGCCGTTATGCATGCTATACACATTGCGCGTGGATTTACAGGTAGGTACAAGATAGCAAAGCTTGAAGGAGGATACAATGGTTGGTACGACTATGTATCGGTTAGTGGCCATCCACCGCTAGACAAGGCGGGTCCTCCTGAGGAGCCTGTACCAATCCTTAGCAGTGCAGGACTCGCCAAAGACGTGGCCGAAAGCACAGTAATTATTCCATTCAACAATATTGAGGCGACCGAGAGAATAATATCTAAACATAGGGAAGATTTAGCAGCAGTCATCATCGAACCTGTAATGTTTAATGTCGGCTGCGCCTTACCAAAGAAGGGCTATCTAGAAGCTCTGCGCAATCTAACAGAGGAGTATGGCATTGTGCTGATTTTCGACGAGGTCATAACTGGATTCAGGAGCGCGCCTGGGGGTGCTCAAGAATATTTCGGCGTAACTCCCGACATGTCTGTCTTTGGAAAAGCCATTGCAAATGGCTTTGCGCTTAGTGCAGTTGTAGGCAAGAGGGAAATCATGGAGACCATTCATCCGAGAAGGGGAAAGGTGGCCTATGCAGGCACCTATAACTCTAACTATATCTCATTGGCAGCAGCTAGAGTCGTACTGAGCGAGCTGAGTGATGGAAGAGTACAGAAATATTTACATGAGGCTGGTGCAAAGCTTGCTAAGAGGTTCAACGAGATGGCTGAGGAGATTGGCGTTAAGGCAAGGCTACAACATTTCGCAGGCAAGTTTCAAGTATACTTTACTGATAGAGAGGTCATTGATTATAGATCAGCCGTCAGCTGCGACGCAAAGAAGTATACAGTCTTCTATGAATCAATGTTGAACTCAGGCATATTCATGCTTCCATCACATACTATTCATCATGGAGTAACCGCGGCACATATGGACGGTGACATAGAAGCAATTCTCTCATCTATGAGAAAAGCACTCATGGAAGTCAAGAAGCATTCTCCAGATTAATTTTTAACTAATGGTTTCCAGGAAAACTCTTCATCAAGTGGATAAAGAGGCCTAGGCGCCTTGACGTAATTCAGTGATTTAAGTCTATGGGTCGTAGCCCCTGTAGTATCGGCATGAATTATCTTCTTTGCAAATGGTTCATAGTTGGCCTTGAAGCCCGTTATAGACTTGACAAACACTGCTTTTGCCCTCATTGGTTCTAAGCCAACGCATCTATACTGATCTGGCTCGAATGGATTTCCTGGGAGCTCGCTTATGAGTATCCTCAAGTCGTCGACTGCTAGGACGACCGCTCTGCCCAAATTCACGCTTAATCCCTTGCCCACATCGCCCATAGCGATGTATCTTGCATCTCCCCTCCATAGCACTCTGCCTGATACTCTTACAGGCTTACTGAAGGGATCAAGTTTTCCTCCTAACTCTAATTCAACCACATCGTTTATCGATGCGGACCACGCGGCTTCGACAGCCCACGGATCAACAATATTCAATAAAACTTCGCCTCCAAGATTCTTGCCTAATAGATTGCTGAGAACGAACGTGCTATCTCCAGGAGCACCTCCAGTAGTCGCGTCACCGCCGTCCGAGACAACTACAGGGCCCTGACGAGTATTTCTTATAATCTCGATCACCTCACTGATCGGCGTCTTTTCCACCATGAATTCTCGTCTCATCTCCCAGCATTTAGAAGATATTTTCCTCGCTGCCTCAGCAGCCTTCTCGGGATCGCCGTCGCTTATCGCAACTACGCTCCATCCAAGTTCCTCGACATCCAACCAAGGCTGGACAGGAAAGATCGAGACTTCAAGGATTCCTAATTCTTCCGCTATCTTTTTTGCATTTTCGAGAAGCGTCTTCATCGGATGAAATCTATGGTCATGCTTCTCGGCGGGAGTTATCATCGGTATCTTGACCCACTTAATGAGTGGGTTAATCAATCCTCTAGCGGCTTGAAACGTAAGCTCAGCCGCCCTGAATCCTGTCTGATACATATCGATGTGGGGCTCTGTCTTATACCCCACAATTATGCTGCTCTCCGAGACCTTTCTCTCCGTAATGTTCGCATGCATGTCAAACGATACTCCGAGTGGGACATCGTATCCGATAATGCGTCTTACCCTGCTTAGAATATATCCATCAGCATCATCGATTCCCTCAGCTGCCATGGCTCCATGAAGAGATAAAAGAACAGCATCAAATCCATTCGCAGCCTCCTTCTCAACCATCTGTAGCAACTCATTCAATATTCTCTCCAGACTTTCTCTGAGAATTATTCCTAATGGTGGCGCTCCAGTCCAGATTAATGGCACTAGCTCAACATTGTTTTTTGATGCGGCATCAATGACTCCGCCTGCCTCGCTTAGACTGCCCTTAAACCTCTCAATTATTTCTTCACCTTTGTAGAGACCATGAGCCTTTAAGAAATATTCAAAAGTAGTATTAACAGGCGTAAATGTGTTTGTCTCCTGCATTATTAAGCCATAGAGAACCCTTAACTTTTTTCCTGACATAAATCATCCCGTTCATTGACGTATTTAAGCGTAGTAGGATTTCTATGGCAATAACCTCAATGGCCAGTTTTCCTTTACGTAAGCTCTATCCCAGAAGAGATATTCATATAGTGTCGAAGTCCTGAATGCTTTTCTGGCTCTAAGAATTTCTACAGCGTCAAGCTTCTCAAATGCCTGCTCGGCAATATTTAATACTTCATTGACGGCTCGTCCGTAGTCCTCTGAGCTATAGGTATCTATCCACCTTTGATAAGCCGGGACTGGTGATCCATTTCTAAGCATTTCTAATCCAACTTCTCTGTATACCCAGAAGCATGGAAGTAATGCTGCAAGGCCTTCCTCGAAAGGCTTCGTCGTAGAAGTAGCGAGAAGATAGCTTGTGTATGCCAAGTTAACTGGCGTCATTGATATTCGTGAAAGCTCCTCTGGCTTTATGCCCCACTCAGATAAGAGATATTCATGGAGCCAGCGTCTCTCAATTGTCATTGCTGCTCCAGCATCGTTGAATAGGACTGCTGCCCAGTCATCATCAGGCGCCTTAGCTCCTACAATCGCGACTGCCCTAGCAAACTCACCTAGGTAAAGATAGTCTTGAAACACGTAGTGCTTGAATATGTCTATCGGGAGGGTGCCGTCAAGCATATGTCTGATAAATTCATGATTAATTATCGCTTCATAGATATCTGAAATATCCGCCCAGAATTTATCAATAATTCTTTTAGACATACATATCTCCGTATAAGTCGCTAATTAATTAGCTTATATAATTCTTTTCCTGCTAACAATAAGAAGAATTGAGAAGCTACACAGAGGTCCTAGATAACTCTGCATGGACCCGCAGCCACTGGAACATCTTTACAATCATTTCTCTAAACTATCTATTAGATGGAGTCATGTTCTCGATTGCTCCACTCATAGCTGGGCTCCTTGCACCTGAGCACTACTCACTGATATTTGCAGCGAACCTGCTCTCAGAGACAGTGGGGGCCATTGTTTTTGGAGCCCTTGCAGACAGGGTTGGAAGACGAAGAATGTTCCTCATATCGCTTACAATCGAGGGTATATCCCTCATATTATTCCTATTCACCTACAGGAATATTTTGGCGCTTGCAGCACTGACATCTGCAATGACGTTTGGAATAGGCGGAGAGTTTGGCTCATCCTACTCGGCCTTGGCGGAGCTAATGCCGAAGAGGCATAGGGGTAAAGCAATAACGCTCTCAACAAACTTCTGGAACATAGGCTCAGCCATAATAGCTGGCCTAGCCCTCATCTTTAAGTCAATATATGGCGACCCAGAGACTCAGCTCCAATACTTACTATTCTCCGCAGTTTCGATGCTCATTATAGCTGGACTCGGACGCTTTTCTCTCCCTGAATCACCAAGATGGCTCGCGGCCAAGAATAGAGTAAGAGAAGCAGAGCTAGTAGTAAGCAGTATTACTGGATTCAAGGAGAATTTCTCAGTTCAGACAGACGTTATAGAGGAGCACTCCTTCTTCATTACGCTTCCGCGATACGTTTTTAGACTCATCATCCTTGGAGTCGTGACTATAGTGCAGTACGTAACATATAGCATGATGGCTTACTATGCGCCATATGCTCCGGGATTTATATTCGGAGTAGAGTCAGCACCACTAGTAATATTCATCGCCAACCTAGGCGCCTCAATAGGTGGAATCCTCCTAATACCAATAATTGATAAGACACGTAGATGGACTACACTGCTCTCATTCCTGGGCGGAACAATTGGAGCATTTTCACTAACAGCTCTGCACTATTTTTCCTACTTAGATCTCGGAGGCATGGCAGTCGTTTTCTTCGTGACGTTATTCATCACCCTTATATTCTCTGAATGGGCCTGGGCCTCTCTTAGCACTCTTCAGAGCGAGCTATTCCCAACCGGAGTTAGAGCCTCAGTAGTCGGATTGCTTACAGGATTAACTGGAATATCATCAGCGATGATAGTGCTAGCGCAGCCATCGATCTCAGCCTTCCTCTTTCTCTTAACATCTTCCATGCTTTGGCTAATAGGTTTCATCGCGGCTCTAGCTTGGTATCTGAAGGGAGTCGAGAGTGCTGATAAGTCTGTGGAGGAGCTGGCTCATCCATAGCATCATTTAAGTTATGGCAACTAGGTAAAAAGCCTAGGGGGCAAGGAGGAACTTGGCTAGGAAACCATCCATCTTCGAGATAATCGTAATAGGTAATGAAATACTAAGTGGCGCTGTCCTAGACACTAACAGTAACTGGCTGGCAGATAGGCTATACAAGCTTGGAGTGCACTTAAGAAGAATAACAATCGTAAGAGATGACTTGAAGGAAATTTCGTCAGCAATTAGGGACGCCGTAAAGAGAGGAGCAGAGTGGATAATTACGAGCGGTGGTCTGGGCCCAACATTTGATGACAAAACCCTTCAGGGCGTATCAATAGCAACTAAGAAGCCTATAGCTCTGAACAAGGAAGCAGTCGAGATGCTAAAAGAGAGATATGAGAAGTTAAAAGAGATGGGCGTCATCGAGAGTGCTGAGCTTACAGAGGCGAGACTTAAAATGGCTAGGCTACCAAGAGGCGCTAAGCCCCTAAGAAATAGGGAGGGCTCAGCACCTGGCGTTATTTTAAAATATAGAAAGACATGGATTGCTTGTCTTCCTGGTGTTCCAAGAGAGCTTAAAGACATATTCATGAATGAGCTTGAACCATTAATCCGGGACAGAGTCACCGCATTAAAGCGTCGTCGTCTCTGGATTACTGTAAGAGGGGTTCCTGAATCTACTCTCTCGCCATATATAGACGAGGTTCTGTCAAAGCACCAGAAGGTCTATATCAAGTCGCATCCTCAAGGAATTGAGGATGGGATATCAAAGGTTGTGCTTGAAATCCTAAGCGAGGATGTCTCTGAACAGAATGCAGATGAAGCGGTGAAAAAGGCAGG
This sequence comes from Nitrososphaerota archaeon, assembly GCA_038845265.1. Taxonomy (GTDB): domain Archaea; phylum Thermoproteota; class Nitrososphaeria_A; order Caldarchaeales; family Calditenuaceae; genus CALIKS01. The sequence goes on from JAWBQR010000002.1 coordinate 81,156, forward strand.
CATAGATCTCATAGATATACTAAAGAGTCTCGGGGCCAAAGAGATAACTAGAAGCGAGGAGAAACCCCTATGACGAACGACCCATTATCATACGAGAAGATCTACTCTCTGCCTAAATATTCAGATATGATAAGAATGATAGACGAGCAGCCAGCATACTATAAGAAGGGGTTAGAGCTTGGGCAAAAAATAAAGAAGGAAGAATTAGCAAACCCAAGGACCGTATTTTTCTATGGAATCGGCGGTTCAGGAATTGTTGGACTACTGGTCTCCGGAATCTTTTCATCATTTACTCGAATACCAATTCTTGCATCAAATGCCGTGAGAATTCCGGACTGGCTTTCTCAAGATGACTTGCTCATAGTTGTCAGCTACTCAGGAGAGACTTATGAGGCTCTAAGAGCATTCAACGAAGCCATAAAAAGAAGGATAAGATTATTGGCAATGACTTCTGGCGGAAGCCTCGCCGAAATAGCCAATAGGAATAATATACAACTGATAGAGCTTAGCAAAGGTTTTCCACCTAGAATGTCGCTGCCGGAAATGGTCGGTGCAGCCATCTCAACGCTTGATAATACAGACATAACGAAAAATGCAAGTGAGACCTTACTACAGGCGGTAGATATGCTCACTGAAATAGCAGAGAAAAATGGTCCAAGCAGTCCATATCAAAATAATACGGCAAAAAAGGCTGCTCTTCATTTTTATAACGGTTTTCCAAGTGTTTTTTGCTCTGGTCACTTATACTTCACTGGACTGAGATTAAAAAACCAGCTAAACGAGAACGCGAAATACCCTTGTGTTGTCCATGAGATACCCGAATCTATGCATAACACTTTAGAAGCACTACCATACTCGGACATGGATAAATATTTACTTCTTAGGAGCAGTAGCGAACCAAAAGATGTCTCGGCACAGATGAGATTTATTTCATCTTCTTTTAGTCATAAGGTAATGGAGGTTTGGTTTAAGGGCAATGAGGTCTACGAGTCAATAGCTTCAATAATGTGGGCAGATTATGTCAGCACCTACCTCGCAGCCTTAAGGGAAGTAGACCCAATAACAGTGGCACGTATCGCGGCACTGAGAAAGGAAGTGGAGAAATCACTTAAAAATACATAAATTAGCCTGAGACCAATACATTTTAGCAAAATGAAGTCTACTTACTCTTTAAAGACGAGGATCATTATAGCGCTGATCTGTACAGTGGCTTTATACGCCGTGTTCGTAGCAGGCTCCTTAACCCCGGTTGAGCCCGATAAGGCACAGGAAATGGTAGAGGAGTTCAGAGACCTTGTTGCCGGAATAAACTCTGCCTTCGATATTTTCTTGAATAATTTTGTAATATCATTGATCATGATTGTTCCAGCTCTGGGTGTCATTATTGGGGGATGGATAGTTTATAATACAGGATTAATAATCTCTTCCTTCGCTAGCCTAGAAGGAATTAGCGTAGTTCTATTCTTGATGCTGCCAATCATAACTATCTATGGAGTATTGGAGTTCGTTGGTTACGGGACAATGATGTCGGAAGGAATCTTGCTAATGTATGCTATCCGTAAGAAAAGCATAAAATCTGAACTAAAAATTTTACCGGTAGTAATAGCTATTGGCGCAGGATTTATAGGATTAGGAGCATTAATAGAATTTTCTCTTTTAACCCTTACGCAAACAATTAGCATTTAGCAGAATTTTTAATTTATTTTTTTATTAATTTTGAAAAAATGAGATATAAGATTTATATATAACTAAAATTAAGTATAATTAGTGAATTAGATGGCAAGAATGCCTAAAGGCTATTCAGAGCCACTAATCTTAAAGTCTCTTCTAAATGCAGCCTTAACGGTTTCACAGATAGAACGAAAAACTAGAATTAAGAAACCAACAATATATCTTTCAGTAAATAGATTAAGACGAAAAGGATTAGTAAAGTCTGGGAGAGAAAAAAGAAACAAGAAATGGATGTTAACACAAAAAGGAAGAATTGTGGCTAAAAATCGGATTGAAGGTGAACGAATAATTAAGAGAATCATCAATTCGCTTCGTAAATGCATATCGCTGGGGATTAGTATAAGAGAAGTAGAAAGAATGGTGTTGTCTAAGAGGTAAAAAGATAAACTAAATGAGAAAAGATATCACCTAATATTAGATCGATGATAAACCCGGCGGTAATAAAAACGACTAGGGGAATGGAGGGTGTTGCCCATTCTCCGCTTGATAGTGGAGCCCAGAAACTCTCAAATGATGGTGAGAAGTTAAATTTTCGTCTCCCATCTTTTGTTTGTATCTCCATGGGTCCCCAAAACTTGTGCCTGTCGGGATTCTTTATCTTTGTTCCTAAAAACAATGCAATGGCTTTTCGTACAGGATGATCATCAATATTCTCAAAGAGATTCTCTTTTTTTATTAATAATTTATAGAGATTTAAAGGAAGCATGACTAGTGGGATCGAGAGTGAAGATATGAGTCCATTAAGTAGTGTAGAGATGGGTAAGAATGGATGAATTCTGACACCATTATGCATGAGAGGCAACACAAGTGAAATGGTTATCAGTGCTTTTGCATCAGCTCCTCCATAGAATCCTGCCTTATAAAACCCAATTCCTAGAACAATAGTAAGAGCTATCGATACTATAACTAAAATAATGTTATGTGCCTCTTGGATAATTAATTGGTCATACAGCATTATTGGAAATCCAATAACTACCGAGGCAATCCATACCCAATCATCTATCTCGCGTTTTTTCAAATCAAGATAAGAAGCATACAGTAACGCTAAGAGAACAATTATTACATTAACTAAGAAGGGTGTTGTCTGCATAATAATTTTAAAAAAACACCTGTTAATTAGGCTAGTTTAGGGCCAGACTCCAAGCGTCTTAAGAGCGAGTCCAACTCTATCTACGGCGAGACATAGTGCCGCATAACGCATATCGACTTCAAATCGCTTAGTATATGAAAGCGTATCCTTGAAAGCAGCTACTAATTTATTCTCGAGTTTAGTCAATACTTCATCTTTGCTCCACTTCTCTCTCTTCAAGTTCTGCACCCACTCAAAGTAGCTCGTAGTTACGCCACCAGCATTAGCCAATACGTCAGGAACAATGAAGACCTCCTTTTCTCTGAGGATTCTATCTGCCTCTGGAGTAGTTGGGCCATTAGCTCCTTCAGATATAATTTTCGCATTTATCGATTCTGCATTATCCTTATTGATCGCTCTCTCAAGAGCGGCAGGAATAAGAATATCAACTTTGAGTGCTAGTAGTTCTTCATTTGTTATGGTCTTAGATCCTGGGAAGCCCACTACGCTTCCGGTCTTCTTTTTGTGTTCTAGGAGCGCTGGGACGTTTATGCCGTCAGGCTTATAGATTCCTCCCTTAGAATCACTCGCAGCAACTATTTTTGCTCCCCACTCAGCTAGGTATTTCGCAGCATAGTAGCCCACGTTTCCATAACCCTGAATAGCGACTGTGAGGTTGGACATGTTTAATCCGAGGTGCTTGACTGCCTCCCTAGCGCCTAGCGCTGTTCCGAACCCAGTGGCTTCTTCTCTACCCTCGCTTCCCCCCAGGTATACAGGCTTTCCTGTCACAACTTCAGGCGTTAGGTATCCTCTAATCTGGCTATACGTATCCATTATCCAAGCCATCGTCTGCGCATCGGTGTAGACGTCTGGTGCGGGGATATCAACATATGGACCTATAATATCATAAATCATGTATGTATATCTACGTGTCAGTCGTTCGAGTTCATTTTTTGAGAGGACCTTAGGGTTGCATGCTACGCCGCCTTTAGCTCCTCCATATGGAAGATCAACGACAGCGCATTTATAGGTCATCAGCATGGCCAATGCTACGACCTCGTCTAGATCGACGTTTGGGTGATATCTGATTCCACCCTTATATGGTCCCCGAGCATTGTTGTGCTGAACCCTATATCCTACGAAGACCTTAACATCTCCGTTATCCATCTTAATAGGAATCGAGACTGTTAATGTTCTCTTAGGCACCCTGAGAACTTCATATACATCGTCTCCAACGTTAGTTATCTCGACTGCCTCTTTTACTTGCCTCAGAACCATGTCAAGGAAGGCAGCTCCTCCCTTAGACTCGCTCGCAACAGAAGATGTTTGGGACATATCTGAGCAATCACTAAATATTTAAACAACAATATAAAGGATATCTTGCCAGAAAAAAGGTAATTTGAATGACCGTAGTATTACGGGCGGTTAGAAAAAAAGTATACAATTAAATTTAAATTTACACAAATATTTATTGCGTTCATGAAAGATATTTAGATAAGATGAGATAAGCTCTGAGTAGCAATTAGCCCGGTGGAGCATTTGGGCAGAGAAGTCGAGTTTGAGGGAAACAAATTCCTCGTACTTACTTGGGAAGACATCATGAGCCATGTGGAGAGCCTCGCAGAAAAAATAAAGGAAAGTTACGCCTTCGACGCCATAATAGGCATACTTAGGGGTGGATTATTCGTGGCTAACTTGCTCTCTGACATACTAGGCATAGATGAGGTCCACCCACTCGGAATAAGAAGCTATACAGACATAGAACACAGAGGAGAAGTAAAAATCTATCACTGGCCCAGTCTCCCACTAATGACAGGTAAAAAGTTACTTATCGTTGATGATGTCTCAGATGAGGGCAAAACGCTTAGAGCTGCAGTTGAGAAGGTCGTTAAGCCTCTTGGAGCATTGACGATTAAGACAGCAGTACTCCACGTTAAGCCTTGGACTAGCTTCATGCCAGATTACCACGTAGTAACAACGTCTTGCTGGATACTATATCCCTGGAGTAGATATGAAAGCGTTAGACATCTTGGCAAAAGATTAGTAAATAAAATGGGTATTGATGGAGCTTCACGGGCGTTATCAACACTACTTAGCCTTGACTATGAAAGGGTAATTAACACCCTTAAAGAATCTTCTTAAAACTCAAATCCGCAATACAATATCATGTTAATATCAAGCCGAGGAATTACTATGAAAAGAGGATGCCAAGAATCTATATTGAGAGCTATGGATGCTCGGCGAATCTTCAGGATTCACAGATAATGATGGGTCTCTTGCTAAAGGCAGGATATGAATTAGCATCAACTCCTATTGATGCAGATGCCTTAATAATCAATACATGCATTGTGAAGACACCAACAGAGCATAGAATGATTCATAGGATTAGACAACTTAGCAGCACTCACAAACCTCTCATAGTTGCGGGATGTATGACTAAGACAGAGCCAGAAGTCGTCAGAAGAATAAATCCAACAGCAAGCCTAATTGGCCCAAACTCGATTGATCAAGTAGTAGATGTCGTGAATCAGGCAATCAGAGGAATAACAGTTGAAGCTCTCATGGATTCATTAACAGAAAAATCTGGGTTACCTCACGTTAGGCTTAACCCAGTCATAGACATAGTCGAGATAAGCTCTGGCTGTCTACTGAATTGTTCTTTCTGTCAAACAAAACTAGCTAGAGGAAATCTTCGGAGCTACAGGCCAGAATCAATAAGGAAACAGATAGAGACAGCTGTGAGGGATGGATGTCGAGAGATTTGGCTCACTTCTCAGGACAACTCCGCATATGGGCTAGATATAGGAACAAATATTGCAGAGCTTTTATCAGATATATGCAAAAATATTGATGGAGATTTTTTAATCAGGGTCGGAATGATGAATCCCTTACACCTTATAAAAGGGCTACTTAGAGAACTGATAAATGCGTATAATGATCGACGCATATTTAAGTTTCTACATCTATGCATACAGAGCGGAAGTGACAAGGTTCTAAGGGATATGAGGAGGGGGTATACAGTGAGTAATTTTTATGAATGCGTAAAGATGTTTAGAGAAACATACCCAGACCTAACATTAATGACTGACATAATAGTTGGGTATCCGACTGAGGACGAGCAAGACTTCGAGGCATCCATAAAGCTGTTAACAGAGGTAAAGCCAGACTTCGTTAACATATCAAGATTCTATCCACGTCCAGGAACTCCTGCTGCTAAGCTTAAGCCTCTGCCAGTTAAAACTCTCAATGAGAGAAGCAAGTTACTTACAGAATTATGCAGGGAAATAGCCCTCAAGAAGAATGAGAAGTGGATAGGATGGGAGGGACCGGCGCTAATAGATGAATTAGGAGAACATGGCGAACTAATCGGGAGGAACATTAATTACCGTCCAATAGTCATTAACAATGCGGAAAAATCATTACTTGGCAGGCTCGTCAACGTCCACGTTACCGAAGCCAGACCATACTGTCTATTAGGAAAGATTAAATCAATTATCAATTAATATAAGTAACACTATCAGAATCAAATTCCTTAACAATCTCGAAGTTATTGTCCAGCTCCGTGGAGTTAATAGTCGCTATCTCTGGAAAGGCTTTGAGTATATCTTCGTTTGCGACATAATATGCGGGATGATTAGTTCCTAAAATTTCCCTCGTTAGGCTTTTGACTATTATCCTGACAGTTCTTTCTTCTAAAAATCCTAAAGTGTGAAGATATTCATGCAGCAACACCGTGAATATGTATCCATTTATTTCTCTCTTCGATCTATTAAGACTTTGAAGCGCTCTTAATACTCGTCTATTAAGAACAATACTATTGGAACCCACCTCATGATATGCAAGTATGAATGACGGTATTTCGCCCAGTATAAGCATAAGACCAGCGCGTCTCAGGCCTAGTTTTGTCTCAACAACTCGTTTAACGAGTCTGAATAGTTCATCAAATCCATCAGCCTCGTCAAGCTTCTTCACAAAATCAGGAATATTCATGTTCATGATCTAATATGCTCATTGAGTATAAAAACTAGAATCAAATAACCAATTAGTAGTAGTTACGGGCTCAGAGAATATATATTAGAGATTCATACATTTTTGGAAGGGACGGGTAGGAACCCTGAAGGTGATAATAGGTTGTCAGCAAGTGGTTGGGAGCAAAAAAGACAGCAGATCGTCCAGATACTTGAAACAATATCGAATGATACGAGTACTCCGAGAAACGTTAGGAGAGTGGCCAAATCTGCAGCAGATGAGCTCTTTAATGAGAAGTATTCACCCCCCGTTCGAGCAGCTAATGCGATAGAAATGATAGAGGAAATCATTTCTGATACTAACATTCCGACGTTTACACGGACTCAACTGTGGCTGGCTATCTCTCTACTAGAAACCATTAAGTCTGGACAAGTATGAAAAAGGCGCAACTTGAGAGAAATGGTAAGACCGGACATGCACCCATTATTGTGAATTATCTATATCAAAATTTGATTTCTACGTGGCTTTTTCTTCACTTGTCCTTGTCTCCTTCTCATATTCCTCAATAAATACGACTCTATCGACGCCGGGTATGAGTTCCATTATCTCGCGTGAAACGACTTGCTTAACCATCTGGAGCCCTGATAATAGGTGCAGTTCCTTCGAGAGTTTTATCGTGACTGTTGGTTTTTCAAGCGTTATGAAGGTATTCTCCCTACTACTTTCGGGTATCCTTGAATGGAGAAGAGAATAGATCTTCTCTAACTCATCAGTAATTATCTTCCTTATCCATACATCGCATAGTAGTGTTTTACCAGCTAAGTAATGATTAAAATCTACCTGCACCCTGCCAGACCCTATGCTTCTTATGTATCCTTCCCGACCATTTATGATGACCTTTGAACCTACGCCAATTGGTTGGTCAAGATCTTTGAACTTTCTTAGAGGTATCACTTTTACCTTGGAGGGATCGCGCTCACCAAACGCCTTTTCAGGAGGTATCTCAAAAGACTTGTATCCACCGACAGGCATACCTACTAACTCATCCTCAATGGCTTTCAGTATGAATCCTCTGCCCACTATGGATAATTTTGGCTCATAGATCCTTGCAGTATCGGTTACTCCGGCCTTTTTTGCTTCTTCCTCCAATGATGTATCCACAAGCTCGCCCGACTCTTTGGTTTTGATTACATAGTCAATAAGGACGAAGCTACCTGAACTGACCGTTTCGGCCGCGGTCTTTTCAGAACTATTTTTTCCCTCTTCTCTCCCCTCTTCTGCAACCATGAGTATTGAACTGATAATCGATGCTTTAAATATTAATTGGCAAGCTTAGGACCAATACATAACATCAAATCCGCTGCGAAGCCTTTATCCTTATCGAGACGAGATAGCTCTTAGCAGCTCAAAAAAATACTAACGTGGATAAAAATTTATTACTCAAATATGGCGGTAAAGAAGATAGAGCCCGGTCGTCTAGCGGTCAATCCTGGCCAGAAAGGGACTATGGATGCGGGGCTTTGGATCTCTGAGAAGAGACCCCGTGACGCCGGTTCGAATCCGGCCCGGGCTACACCTCATCTTTATCCATATTTTCAAGAAAGGACAGAGCTTCTCTGACATGCATCTCAGGTCGTCTGTCCTTGATAATCTTCCTTATTTTCCCATGCTCATCTATTATAAAGGTCATCCTCTTAGACATTCCTAAAAAATCTAGGGCATCATAAGACCTAGAGACTTCTCCATCAACATCGCTAAGAAGAATATGACTCAATCTATGCTTTTCAGCAAAGCGTTTATGACTCTCTAAACTATCTCTGCTTATTCCAACTACTAATGCTCCATGTCTCTCAAAATTTGGCAATGTATCTCTTATCAAACAGTTCTCGGCTGTACATCCAGGGGTTCCATCTTTCGGATAAAAGAAAATTACTATTCTACGTCCAAGAAAATTTGAGAGACGGAATGTCCCATTAATTGCTGGTAGCTCAAAGTCGGGAGCAGCATCTCCTTCTTTTGCCATATTAGTAAATGAGTCTTCGTCTTTAATTAAAGTTTCTGAACTACAATATAAAATTTTAAAAATATTTATAAAAGTTGAGGAGAATAATTTTGTGATGAAAAAAGTAGGTTTTGCCGTAATAGGTCTTGGATGGTTCGGTGAGAAGCATGTACATGTTTTGTCAGAACTTCCGGGCGTAGAGCTGGTTGCGGTATGCTCTCGAACCGAAGCTAGGGCAAAGGAAGTTGCATCAAAATATGGAGCAAAAAAATGGTACACTAACTGGGAGAAGACTGTGAGGGATCCTGAGGTAGAGGCGGTTAGCGTAGTAACTCATGTTCCAGAGCATAGGGATCCTGTAATACTTGCAGCTGAGGCTGGAAAACACATCTTAGTGGAGAAACCAATTGCTGGTAGCTTAAAGGAGGCAGATGAAATGATTGCTGCAACCGAGAAGAACAAGGTCCACTTCATGGTTGGACATATACTCCGGTTTGAAAGTCGATATGCTCAGGCTAAACAAATTATAGAACGTGGAGATATTGGAAAAATAGTCTCGATATATGCTAGGAGAAATATTCCTGGAGGATTTGCCGCCCCCCACCTCAGATATGGCTCTCCAATACTCTTAGACGCAATACATGACACTGACATAATTCTTTGGTACCTTAAAGACAATGTTAAGAGCGTCTACGCGACATGGCTCAATGTTCGAGGCTCACCCAATCCTGAGATCACTTGGACTATTTACAACTTTTCTAAAGGCACAAAGGGTGTATGCGAGAGTTTGTGGTTCCTACCTGATAATACTGCTTTTGCAATAGACGCTAAAATGGAGGTACTTGGAACTGAAGGTGCGGTATACATAGATTGTGGAGACTCCGGGCTAGAGGTCAATGACAAAAAAGGTGTGAAAAGACACGATACAATGCACTGGCCAATGATTCACGGCGAGATTGCGGGTGCCTTGAAAGATGAGATTAGTTATTTCGTAAAATGTGTTATGAATGACCGGAAACCCAGTATTGTCACACCTATGGAGGCTCGTCACGCATTAGAAGTTGTATTGGCTGCTGAGGAATCCGCTAAGACAGGTAAAATTATAACTTTATAGAAACTCTAGCTAATTTTTATTTATTTAATAAATTAATTGACGCAACTTATCAATGGTATTCTTAACATGTGTCAGTACATCTTTGTCATAGAATATTTCTGGTAGTAGGTATCCATTCCATCCTATTTTTCTCAATTTTTTAATAACACTTTCGTAGTCTATCGTGCCCATGCTAATTGGTAGATGGTTAGGATAGGTTCCGTCATTGTCTGTTGCATGAATACAGTCACAAAGCCTACCTTGAAGTTCATCAATATATATTTCAGGTGATAAATAGACATTGGCGTTTGCTATATCTAGATATGCCTTAACATTTTCAGAGGCCACTTCATCAACAACTAACCGCATCTCGCCAGGTAGGTTTATGAAGTTACTTACAACTGTATTTTCAATTCCCAATACAACTCCCAAATCCTCAGCATGTTTTGCGCACTCTTTTAGACTCTTAATAAGACTAGACCAATGTTGACGATAAGAATTGTTTGATTTCATGAAGTTTGGTTCGTCAACTTTTCCAGGTACTACAACAACTACTGATGCTTCTAGCTCTGAGGCTAAAGTAATATTTGATTTATACCACTTCACTGCTTTACTTCTCAATAATTCAGTTGGAGATGCCAGATTGTATTCAAACTCGAAGGTTTGCCAATCTCTAGATATAAAAGGTATGGGACATGTTGATACTGCTTTAACTCCATATGAATCGAGCTTCGACAATATTTCTGATATATCGCTATTACTTATGTTTTCAGGCCAAAAATGATTTCTATCAATCCATAATTCTATATATTTAACTCCTAATTCATGTGCTAATTTCAAACAATGATCAAGATCATATCCGACCCTTACAAGTGTACCCATTTGAAGTGCAACATCCATTATTCTTCACGTAACAAAACAATAGTAAATGCTAAGATAAAATCTTTCCTAAGCAATTAAAATTTTATTTTAGATTTATATATGAGTTTCATAAAAACAACTATGAAAAAGGTCAGGAATATATGGCAAGTAAAGTTAGGATTCGGGACCTGACAAAGCGTTTCGGGAATACAATTGCTGTTAACAAACTAAATCTCGAGATTAGGGCAGGGGAATTTGTTTGTTTTCTGGGCCCATCAGGGTGCGGCAAGACTACTACTTTACGATGCATCGCGGGATTAGAGAGGCAAGACGAAGGAGATATCTACATCGATGATGATCTCGTGAATGATCTCTCGCCAGCAGAAAGAGACATCGCAATGGTCTTTCAGTTTCCAGTCGTTTATCCTGCTACTACTGTAAAGGATAATTTAGAATTTCCCCTTAAACAAAGAAGACTTCCCAAAGATGAAATTAGGAAAAGAGTTAATGAAATCGCAAAAGCTTTGAGAATAGAGCATGTATTAAATAGGGTTGCTTCTGATCTAAACATAGGTGAGAAGCAGCGGGTAGCTATTGGGAGAGCAATTATTAGGAGTCCTAAGGTTTTATTGCTAGATGAAGCTCTTACAAATCTTGATACCGAGATGAAGCTTTCAATGATAGCTGAGTTAAAAAGAATACATGAGGAGTTTAATCAAACAATTGTTTACGTTACTCATGACCAATCGGAGGCAATGATGATGGCTGATAGAATAGCCGTTATGAATCTTGGGGTTTTACAGCAATATGATACTCCAGAAGAGCTATACTCCTCGCCTAGAAACCTTTTTGTGGCTGGGTTTATTGGTAGCCCGCCCATGAACCTCATAAATGCAAAATATATCCCTGAGAAATCAGTCGTACAGATAAATAACTTCTATATAGATGTCTCAAATTACAGAGAAATAATTGATAAAAAGATTTCTTCTAATGAGCTTGTCTTAGGATTTAGACCGGAATATGCAGTAATTCATAAAGTGTGCCAGAGTAGCGATCATTTGAAGGGTGAAGTTGAGATAGTGGAACTCCTTGAGGACCGTCTATCTCTTGACATAAGGTTAACTGATCAGATAATCAAAGTATTAGTCCCCGGGACCTATGATATGAGTATCGGTGATCAAGTATGCGTAGAGCTTAATAAGTTCCATTTATTTGATGAAAAAACAGGGGAGACTATATTGTAGGTGATCGATTATGCCTGAAATTTATCTTGAAAATATTACCAAGCGATATGGAAAGTATGTTGCGATAAATAATTTAACATTGAAGATAAATGACAAGGAATTCTTGGGCCTCTTAGGGCCTCCTGGAGCAGGTAAAAGTACACTCCTAAAACTAATTGCCGGGTTAGAGAAGCCAGATAGCGGGAACATCTACATAGATGGAAAAATTGTAAATGATGTCCCGCCATTAGAGAGAGGTGTCGCTATGATGTTTGAGACACTTGCATTATACCCACATATGACGATATATGATAACCTGGCTTTCCCACTTAGAAAAATGAACCTGAGTGAAGAAGAAATAAGAATGAGAGTCCGCGAGACGGCTGAACTATTAAGAATAGATCATCTACTTGATAGAAAACCTGCGCAGCTCAGCGGGGGAGAGAGGCAGAGAGTAGCACTAGGAAGAGCATTAACCAAAAAGTCAAAAATATTATTACTTGATGAGCCTCTAGGACACTTGGACGCCAAGCTCAGGGTATATGCGAGAGTAGAGATCAGAAAGATTCAGAAAATGTTACAACAGACAGCAGTAATGTCGACATTTAGTGTGTTTGACGCCGCAACAATATCAGATAGGATTGCACTGATGAATAATGGTCAGGTGCTTCAGGTAGATAGTCCAAGAAATATTTTTGAAAAGCCAAGAAATATATTTGTTGCAAAATGTGTCAGTTCGCTTCCACTAAACCTGATACCATGTAGAGTGGATAAAAAGCAAGATAAAATATTCTTGTCATCAGGTGGATTTATGCTAGATGTGACAAGAATATCGGATACATTGTTAGATAAAATTGGACAAAAAATAATTTTAGGAATTAGGCCTTCAGTTATATCTATAAAGGACATGCCTCCTGGCATTGAATCGGTAGTAGATACGGTTGAACCAATGGGTTCAGAAAACGTCCTAAAGATAAATGCAAATGGGATCGACATGTTTGTCAAGGCTCCTTCATCTCGAATCTATAGACGTGGAGAAAAAATATGGATGGAGCCTATGCTGGAGAGGATCTATATATTTGATGAAAACGAAGAATTAATTTATCCTAAATAATTCATCTCTACTTTGGTTTTACGGGTTTTCCAGTTTTAGCTGACTCATAACTGGCGACTGTGATAGCTACTCCCTGTCTGCCATCTATTCCTGAGGCGACCGGTTCTTTATCATTTACTATGCATTCTATGAAGCTTCTAATCATTTCTTGGTCGCAGTCACATCCATAATAATGCCATGTTAGTTTGTCGTTTGGTTTTTCTGAACCTATGTATGAGATATTCTGCCTGAAGGCGTCAAGTATGAGGACTCCTTCAGTTCCTAATACTTCCATAGTTACATCTCCCCAAGTGTACAGCCCAGCGGCGTATGACCAGCTCCCATCAATATGTCCAATGGCTCCGTTCTCCATTATTAAAGTAGTTAAGAAATTATCCTCAACACTGATGTTCATATTGACATTTTTTCCAATCTCTGTATAAACGGTTGCGGCTTCACTCTTAGTATACCACCTAATTAGATCTGCAAGGTGGACAGTATGATCCATTACAGCGCCACCTCCAGAGAGTTTTTGGTCAGTAAACCATCGTCTTAATAGTGGTAGGCTAGAATTAAGCTTATTTGTACCGATTAATGCTACAACTTTTCCAATTCTCCCTTCATCTATGAGGTTCTTTACCAGAATTGATGTCGAGTGGTATCTCATGACGAAACATGTCTGGAACTTTACTCCTCTTTTCTCAGCCTTCTTAATCATGTCGTCAGCATCTTCCACAGTGGTTGCTATTGGCTTCTCGCAGAGTATGTGTTTTCCAGCCTCGGCGGCCTTTATAGAGAGATCGTGATGCTTAACATTCTCGGCAGTAATGATGACTGCATCAATATCATCCCTCCTCAACAATTGATCTATATTCTTGTAGTAATCTATGTTAAATTTCTTAGAGAATTCACTTCCTAAGGAATCATCCTCTTCATAAACAGCAATTATTTCGCCGTTTGGCAACTTTTTAATTGCATTGGCATAATTATCGGCGTGGAAATGCGCAACACCCAAAAAACCAAATCTGACTTTTTTCATTTATTACCCCTCCTTTATTGGAAGATAAATCGGCGTATTTAACTCGGACGATTTAAGAGCAGCAATACAGACCTCTAGGCTCCGACGAGCTACCACTCCATCAGTCATTGGAGTCCTATCTTCTTTAATGCATTCGACGAAGTGCTTCAACTCTCTGTAAAACGGATCGACTGGGAATGGATGGACAGCAGGTCTCCACGGAAGTGTCTCTGGAGAGAATCCACTAATCGACTCATTTGTTATAAGTTTGACAGGAACTGGTGATTGATTATCAAGTGTAATCATTCCTTTTGTACCATCAACCTCAAACTTCATTGTGAATGGGTGCATCTTCGGCAACGCCCAGTTAGCCTCTACTAATGCAGTACCGCCATCTTCAAATCTCAGATTAATTAGAGCAAAATCCTCTGCAGAAATGTCTTTGTGGACCAGCCTATTAATTATGGCGTAGACTCTTTCAACTCTTTTATTAAAGACCCACATCAAATAATCAACATCATGTATAGCTAAGTCAATCGCTACTCCACCGCTTTGTGTCTTGTCTAAGAACCATGGACTCCACTCCGGTATTGGTCCTCCCCTAAAAGTCCTAGCAATTACCGGCTCACCGATCATTCCCTGATCAATCAGTTCTTTCGCCTTCATGTATTCGGGGAAAAATCTTAACACATGTCCAACCATCAATTTGACTTTATTTTTCTTAGCTGTCTCTATTATTGCATCTGCGTCTTTGAGAGATAGCGCTATTGGTTTTTCCAGAAATACGTGTTTACCAGCATTCATGGAAGTTATTGAGTAGTTAGCGTGTGTGTGGGTCGGTGTGCAAACATCTACTATATCTATGTCTTTTCGCCTGAGCACTTCCTCAGCGTCTTTGTATGCCTCTATACCAAACTTTTTCGCTACCTCTTTGGCTTTTTCTAAGTTTCTACCAACCACTGCTTTGACTTCGCAGTCATCAATGTATCTCCATGCCGAGATATGTGTAGTGCCCATGAATCCATAGCCTATTACAGCTACTCCAAGCTTATCACTCATAGGTCATCCCACACTATTTATTTAATTAGGGGGAGTTTCACTGGCCTATTCTCATTATAGGATATTATTGCAGCAAGTGCCGCTTCATGAGTATTTACTGCATCTTCAACATTACAGTGCGACTCCTTATCTTTCAAGATACAATCGACGAAATGATTTACTTCGTGTTCGAATGGATGGTGCCTCACATCGGCTGTATCTGGCAGGATAGTGGGGACTGTGACCCAATCGGTCTGTCCAGGAAACTTGCCCGGAGCCCAAATCCTATTGTTTACTATTGTTCCCTTGTCTCCGAAAATTGTTACTGGGAAGTAATATGGACTGGCGCAGTCAAAGTTGGAGTTAATTTTGCCTAGAGCCCCATTTTCAAATTTGGCCAGAAGAACTTCTAGACCATAGTACTCTATGTCTTTTCCATACCTGTGTCCCCCTGAGTATGCGAATACTTCTGTGATGTTATTAGCTTTATCGGCGGCTTTGCATGAAAGCCACCTAGCAGCATCAAGAGCATGAACTCCAGCTACTAGAAAACTACTTACACCATATTCTTTTGTCTTGGCCCAATGCCAGCCTGTCCACCACTCAGCTATGTGAGAATTATATCCAGTCTCTACGTAGTATACGTCTCCTAATGCTCCCTCGACTAGCAACGACTTAATTGTCTCGAACAGCGGATTCCATCTAAGCACAAATCCGACTACTGTCTTCACTCGTGATTTTCTAACAGAATCTCTAAGCATTTTTAATTGCTCTAAGCTAATTGCTATTGGTTTCTCAACAACCATATGTTTTTTCGCTTCTGCCGCCATCACTGCCTGCTCTACATGTAAATGTTGAGGAGAACATATTGCAATGATATTTACGTTTGGGTCATCAACAAGTTTACTGTAATCTGTATAGAATTTAACATCTTTTAATCCACACTCCCTTGCCAAGTTTTCACAGCTGGCAATTCGCGGACTCATTAGTGCAACAACCTTAGTATATGGGTTTTTCTCGAAGGCAGGTACGTATTGGGTTGATACCCACCCGCAGCCAGCTATACCTACTCCAAATAACTTATTCCTAGACATAAAATTGGACTATAAATGCTGGAAAATAAACTTTTCTGCAAAAATTTATGCAAGATTGGATTTCATAAATATGTCTTATAGTTGTGAATAATTAACTATATGAAAAAAATTATTTATAGTAGTGTAAAAATCTAACATATGCGTGAAAATAAATGAGTCAGGAAAAAGTTGTTTCTAGGAGAAAATTCTTAGGTGCTGTAGGTGGACTGGCCGCAGCAACAGTTGTTGGATGGGGGCTTGCCGGCTATTATGCAGCTCAACCCCCAAGAGAAGTGGTCAGAACCGTTACACAGACGCAGACAGTCACACAGACGGTTACGCAGACGGTAGGTGTCACTACTACTCCGCCTGTAACTACTACCACTCTGCCACCACTTAGCAAGTTTGTTGACATAGAATGGGGTATCTGGAGCTGGGGAGTCGAGCTCTGTAACGACAATGCGAGGATTTTCAATGAAAATAATACAGATATGAAGCTCCACGTTACCGACTTAGGAGCTAACTATATGGCGAATCTCTTTGCGAGATACGCTGCTGGAGATCCTCCGGACATATATTACGCTACTCCTGACATAGCTTATGTAGTTCAGTATAGAAAGTGGGCTGCAGATATTGAGGACTATTTCCCAGAGGCTAGGAGGTATCTAGATGATATATATCCAGGAATGAGGGAGTTCTATATCAATCCATTTACTGGAAAGGTTCATGGACTCTGCTACTGGGCCGGTCCATACGTTTTCGCATATAATAAGAGACATCTAACCGAGGCAGGAATAGGTGCTCCGCCTAAAGACTACGATGAGGTAGCAGAACAAGCTAAGATAATTAAACAGAAGGGAATATGTGAGTATCCGATCGGAGCACTGTGGTCTTGGGGATTCCCGGCGCTCTGGTACATGATAATGCTAGGATACCATGAACCAAAACCAGGTACGCGTTTCCTCTTCGATGAAGACTTGAATCCAATATTTGATGATAAAGGTACGCCATTCTATGAAGCCGTTAAATGGCTATTAGAAAGAGTTGTGGTAGACAAAACAATATCGCCGGGAATTAGAGAATACGATGAGTCAGGAATAACGACGGCGATAGGTTCTGGCACTGTTACGTTCTGTCTTAACCTACCCGATTATGACATAGCTGGAGCCAATGTGCCAGAACTAAAAGAGAGTGGAAATGTAACGATGTGTCTAAACCCAGGAACAGGCTACGCTGTGTATCATCCAACAAACTATAGCATATCTACCAGATGTATGGAGAGAGGTAAAGATAACCAAATTGCTGTGTGGCGCGTCATGCAATTCTTAGGAGGTAAGACTACAAATGCTCGGCCAGACTTTGAGAGAGGTGAATACTTTGTATGTAACAGGCTAATTAGACAGTACGGAGTTACGTCTGCTTACAGGCCAGTAATGGAAGACCCAACGAATAAAGAAGTTTTAAGGAAGCTAAAGATAGACCCAGATCTCCTGCTGGCTCAATACGAGAAACTGACTACGATACTGTGGAGAGACCCCGTACTGACGCCATGGTGGGCAGACTGGTTCAGCTCTCCTAGCAGTGAGGCAGGTGGAAGAGTCAAGCCTAAATTTGAAGAATTCCTAACGGGTGTCAGATCATACAGCGACGCCGAGATTTTGAACTTCTTGAAAGAAATTGCGGAAGACTGGAAGAGGGCTAAGAAGGAGGCTGGAATGTAGGAGTGGCTTCAAAGACAGTGACATTACTAATCTGCCTAATACCTGCCTTAACACCTCTTTTTTTGTTTGGTTTTTACCCACTTGCTTATGCATTTTATCTCAGCTTTACATTTTTTAATCTGAAATCACCGGTTGAGCCATACTTTTATGGACTGGGAAATTACGCAGACCTAGGAAATGATCCTGTATTCATAAGGGCACTACAATCGACAGGACTATTTGCATTGATAACCGTACCACTTATTACATTAATATCGCTCGGACAGGCGCTTCTGCTGGCTAGTCAGTTTAGAGGAGTGAAAGTTTTTCAAGTTCTCGCGTTGCTTCCGTGGGGGATACCACTCGTCGTAAGCTCATCAGTTTATAGATTGTTCTTTGACTTTAACTTTGGTCTCTTTAACGACTTAATGGTCAAATTAGGAGCAATTAATCAATATGTATCTTGGTTATCGATGCCTTGGCCAGCCTTATTCATTGTTGCTCTGGCACATGTCTGGGTGAACACTCCATTACCTACGTTGCTTATCTTGGCAGGTATACAGTCAATTCCAAAGGAACTCTATGAGGCGGCATTAATAGACGGTGCAAAAACCTTCGCTCGATTCAGAATGGTTACGTGGAACTGGCTTAGGCCAATCATGTTGATAGTGCTGGTATATTCCTCGCTAAGTGCTCTATGGTGTTTTGACCCAATATACGTCATTACAGCTGGTGGACCAGCTGACTTCACGAAACTAATAACCTTCTATACCTACGAAAAGATGTTCAGCTATCTTAATTTTGGGCAAGCAGGAGCCATCACAATCCTTGTCTTAGGGTTGACTGGCTTATTGATCTACGCCTACTTTAGAGCCCTGAGGCTCGGACGCGTAAGATTAAGGGTGTGAGAACGATGGCGCAGAACGATAAGAAATCTAATAAATCTAACATAATTTTGTACGTCGCTGCACTTTTACTAGTGATATGGATTGCCTTTCCGATTTATTGGATGACGAATCTAAGCCTGCAGGCAGAGAAGGAGATATACAGCGTGCCTCCATACTATTTCCCGCCTAATCCAAACATAAACAATTACTGGTTCATCTTTGATATTGAAGCGGCTGTTAAGTATTTCCTAGAGCAAGGGATGTCTCTATTCCTATTCATTCCAGGCTCTATCAAGGAGTTTCCAAGGGCAATAATCAACAGTGTGATTATAGCTACCACAGTAATGGGCTATAACCTAATTGCAGGCATGCTTGGATCATTTGCCCTTACTAGGATTAGGTTCAAGGGCGCAATGCCGTTATTCTATCTTTCAATAATCGGTAGGCTACTGCCACCAGTCGTCATAGCTGTTCCATACTACGTAATAATTAGGAGTATAGGCCTACTAGATACATTAGTTTCAGTAATCATGGTCCACATAATGTTTACAATGCCCTTCACGATATGGATACTGAATACATATCTCTTAGGCATCCCCACCGATATTGAGGATGCTGCAAGGGTGGATGGATACTCCTACTTTGAGATACTGAGAAAAGTTACATTCCCAATCATAAAACCCGCAATCGTCGCGATTGCCATAACATCCTTCATGATTTCATATGGTGAATTCTTCTTTGCACTACTATTAACTAAGACTGCAGCATCAAGAACGATCCCGGTGATTATTGGGTCAGCCATGTCTGAGCCGAGGGTCGTAAAGGGACTGATATGTGCGATGGGAGTGCTTGCTATGCTTCCCGCAATGGTCATAATAATTCTCTTCAGAAGATATTTGATACGAGGACTAGTAGCCGGAGCAGTAAAGTAAACTTCCAAACTCAGACATAATTTATTTTTTTATTGATTATATATAATGTCTTTATTTATGCATAGGTTCTTGTAGTGTAACACAGTGTATCCCACCAAGTCCATAGAATAGTTCACGACAATTAATAGGAATTATCTCTTTATCACTGACTAAGTCTTGTATTATGTTTATTGCTTCTTCATCTTCTCTGACATCAAATACCGGGACTAAAATATGCCTATTGCTGATGTAAAAGTTAGCATACGTTGC
This sequence comes from Nitrososphaerota archaeon, assembly GCA_038845265.1. GTDB lineage: Archaea > Thermoproteota > Nitrososphaeria_A > Caldarchaeales > Calditenuaceae > CALIKS01. The sequence continues at coordinate 101,097 of JAWBQR010000002.1, forward strand.
CGGCACCTTCACGCCTAGTACCTCTACTCCTAGTGGTAGTGGCAAGAAATACAGATCAATCTCTCGATTACTCTTCTTTATCCATGCTTCTATCTTTTCTTTATTTTCACTCATTATTTCTTTATTTGGAACATTATGTCGTCCATCCCAGACTAGCAGTAATTTATTATTCGTTACGAATCTACAGAAAACATCGATGTGCCCATCGGTATCGTCTCCAATTAGGCCTCTTTCTAGCCATAAAAACTCTTCAATGCCTAAATAATCTCTAAGAATAGATTCTGCTTTTTCTCTTGTAAGTCCGGGGTTTCTATTATCGTTAAGCATTGATTCCTCAGTTATTATCGCTAGACCCCCTCCGTCAGTCTCTATTGCTCCCCCCTCAAAGACAGTATCTGATCTAAAAACCTCAGCCCCACTGAGGAGCAGCAATTTTATGCCTGCATTATTATCTTCGGCCAGGTCGGGGTATTTTCCTCCCCAAGCGTTGAAGATCCACTTAACGCCCCCAAGCTTCTTCTCTGGACTAATTATGAATGTTGGACCATAGTCTCTTACCCAGACATCCCTCGTCTTTATGTGATAGAATTCAACTCCTTTTGTTTCTACTCCATGCATGTTGAGGATGTTTTCGACAATGCTATCCCAATCCTCGTTATCGACCATTATCTTGACTCTCTCGTCCTTCCTTAATGCTTCAACAATGTTACAGTATGTCTCCTCAACTTTGGGTAGTATTTTTTCAGGAAACGTATCTATATTCTTTGGCCAAGCTATCCACGTGGCCACGTGTGGCTCCCACTCGGCTGGTAGTCGATAATTAAGAAGCCTCGGAGTACGAGTTCTCATTTCTTCAAGAGCCTCTTGTAGGTACTTGGTCTCCTGTTCTCTAAGAAGCCCCATCCAGTCCTAACTTTTCGATTATGCTCAAAATCAACTTCTGCTAAAAGTATTTCTTCATCTTCTTTAGCCATTGCGAGTATTTTGCCAAATGCATCACAGATGAATGAGCTTCCCCAGAAGTTTATCCGCCCCTCTTTACCAGTCCGATTGACTGCTGCCACGATAGTTGCATTTGCAATAGCGTGCCCTCTCTGGACATTAATCCACGCTTCTTTCCAATCACCCTCATCCTGCTCAATTCCATCTACTGTCCCTATCGCTGATGGATAGAAGATAATATCCGCGCCCATGAGTGCATTTATCCTAGCCACCTCAGGAAACCACTGGTCATAGCATATTGAGACTCCGATATTGCCGATTCTGGTCTTAAAGACTCTATATCCAAGATTTCCTGGAGAAAAATAGTTCTTCTCGTAAAAACACTCGTCCTGTGGTAGATGCATCTTTCTATACTTACCGAGAAGTCTGCCATTTGAATCGAAGATGAGCGATGTATTATAGAACCGCTTATCAACATACTCGCAGATCGACCCGGAAATCAATATCACTTCACTCTTCCTAGCCACCTCTGAAAGAGTCCTAGTAACCTCTCCAGGAATTCTTTCCCAATGTGGTGGTTTTCCAGAATCAATCTGTGGAAAATATCGAGTCAAAAAGAGTTCTGGTAGGCATATGATATTCGCGCCTCTCTCAGCAGCTTCTCTTATCATCGATACTGCCTTACGTAAATTATCACTCACACTCTCCGACATTGACATCTGTATCAAACCTATAATGTGCTTCAATTCTCTGTTATATGAAAGTAAAAGTCATCAAGTTTTAACCTTATCTATCCACTTAACATCAAAGATAGTAGTCAAAAATTTTTATAAGAATCTCTTGTAGATGTTTTCCTAGTGGGTGTACTTATTTGAGTATTACTGAAAAATCGAATATATCTAGAAAATTGTTAATGATTCCGGGTCCGAGTGAGTGTTTTCAGGAAGTCTTATCAAGCATGTCTGAGCCGCCTCCCGCACATTATATGGACGATTTTGTAGCAATCTACGACGAGGTCATCACACTTCTTAAACAAGTCTTTGGAACTAGAGGCGACGTATTTTTAATTACTGGCTCTGGCTCGGCTGGGCTTGAAGCATCTATAACCAGTTTAATTGAACCAGGAGAGAAAGTTATTTCGGATGAATACTACTTAAAATTCCTACAAGCAATAGGTGCTAAACCAATTATGCTCCAGAGAGGACGTGGAGAAGCAATTACGGCAGATATGATTGAGAAGATTTTACGGAGGGAACAGGACATATGTGCTATTGCAGTAGCCCATAACGATACTGCTCAGGGATTAACTAACCCAATAGATGAAATAAGTGAGGTCGCTAAGAAATATAGCGTTTTATTAATTATTGACGCTGTCTCATCGTTTGGTGGAATACCAATAAAATTCGATGACTGGGGCATCGATATATGTTCATCTGCCTCGCAGAAGGCATTATCTATTCCTCCTGGATTAGTGCCTATTGCTGTGAGCAGATATGCATGGGAAAAAATAATGAATAGAAAGAATCCAATACCAAGTAGGTACCTAAACCTGCTGACTTATCGTGAAGCCCATGAGCAATACGGAAGCTGGCATCCAACGCCTTTTACCACTTCTCCGACTTTAGTAAAGGCACTACTGGTATCGCTTAGAAAACTTATGGCTGAAGGATTAAACAATGTTTATGAGAGGCATGCTAAGACAGCGATGGCTGTTAGGGAAGCCGTAAAATCGGCAGGTTTCAAATTACTAGTCATGGACGAGAAATATTCATCTAATACTGTGACAGCTGTTAGATGGCCTGATGGCTATGATTATAGAAAGTTTTGGAATCTATTATATAGGAAGTATAATGTTATGATTGGGAATCCGCCAGCCCAGTGGGAGGCCTGGCCCATTTTTAAGGACAGCTTTAGGATTGGTCACATGGGGAGAACAGCCATGCGGGATTATGTCCTATCTACCATATCAGCTATTGAGAAGGCATTGATTGATATTAATTATCCAATCAAAAAGGGAGTCATGACTGAGATGGTAGAGGCAATTTTGACATAGAACTATATGTTATCTCTATAAGTAAGTATTTGATTTGCTAGTAAGGTGAAAACTCGTGAACATATTTGAGCAATACTTCTTAGCCATTTTAGTACTGCTTGTCTCACTAGTAATTGGGCTTGCTATTCGTCAAACGTTGAGATACTTATTGAAGAAATGGGCGGAACGTACTGAGACAAAGTTAGATGATGTTATTATTAATGCAGTTAAGAACCCAATAATAATTTGGTTTTTATTAGCTGGGATCTACAGTGCTCTTAATTTCGTTATGATTCCAGAAAGTGTTTTACAATACATCGAGAAGGGGATTCTCGCATTAATTATCTTTTCAATAACTTTCACATTGGCGAGCATTACAAGTGGCATCATTAAGTACTATGGAGTAAAGCTCGGTATTACGCTTCAGGTCACGGGATTAGGACAGTTTCTCGCAAAGGCTGCTATAATATCGATAGGCATAATTATCATTCTCGCAGAGCTTGGAATAGAGATTACTCCACTTATCGCATCGCTAGGTATTGGCGCCTTGGCAGTAGCACTTGCATTGCAGGACACATTATCCAATGTCTTTGCGGGCTTTTATGTCTTGGCTGACAAGCCAATCAGGATAGGTGATTATATTATGGTTGAGGGTGCTGGTGAGGGATACGTAATAGATATTGGATGGAGATCAACGAAGATCAGGACGCTTCAAAACAACGTGATAGTAATTCCTAACAAGAAGCTCGCTGATTCTGTCATAACTAATTACTACATGCCTGACAAGCCCGTCTCTGTACCCATAAGCATAGCTGTCAGTTATAATGAAGATCCGGAACGAGTAGAGAAAATTCTGCTCGATGAGGCCTTGAAGGCCTCCAAGGAGATTCCTGGAATGCTTGACGACCCCGCACCATTTGTAAGATTCTTACCAGGACCCGGAGAATACTCTCTGAACTTCACCATAATATGTAGAGCTCGAGAATATACAGATCAATTCCTAATTAGACATGAGATGTATAAGAGGATTTTTAGAAGATTACGTGAAGAGGGGATCGAGATTCCTTTCCCGATCCGCACAGTGTATCTTAAGCAAGGGGGCGAAAGAAGAAAACAGAGATCTCGTAAAGCTGGAACCACTTAGCGACTTTTAACCGTGCTTATTCTTCTGTTGTGTAGTTGATTCAATTATCCATTTTAGGTATGAGGCATTTACATTATTTGCTTGCAGCTCTATGAATTCAGGTACTTCGTATGGATGTTCTTTCATAATTACTTCCTTAAGCAGTTCAACTACCTCTCTTCTAGTTTTAAAGATTAATAATACTTCTTGTGATTCTTCTATTGTCTCTTTCCATCTATAAATAGAGTTGACATTAATTATATTTACACATGCTGCTAGATTTCTTTCAATTATGCTTCTGCACCATGCTCGATAATTAGCGTCTGCGGGATACGTGACTAATATAAGAGATAGGGTTTGTCCAGAAGAATTTTTCATAGACATTTACTTCGCCTCTTTCCAGACTCTCTCGAACTCTTTTCTGTAAAGCTGGGCTACTTCTTCGTCTCTTAACACGACGAGATTTTCATCATTTTTATCCTCAGCGGCTGCCGACCAGTTATAGCTACCAGTAATCACGACCTCATCATCAATAACGGCGAATTTGTGATGCATCAAGTCAGGATTTCCATCAATCCTAATATCTACTCCTGCATTTTTTAGTCTCTCATATTCGGATCCCCTAACATTAGCCTGCTGCTCCTCTAATACCACTTTTACATCTACTCCACGATTTTTTAGCTCTATCAAGACGTCTGCTAACGGGTCGCTCGTAAAAGAGTAAACAGCCACATAGACGTATCGTTTAGCCTCATCTAAAATATCAATAATTATTGTGTCGCACTTCTCAGGCCTGGAAAAGCAGACAAAAGAGACAGCTCTAGAAGTCTCTTCCTGAGGGGTAGTAATTGTTGATGTCTCTCGCAGAGTGGTCGTTACTGTTGTTTGAATAGTGAAGGTTTTGCTGGTTATCTCGTGGATAGTAGTTGTTCTATACTCAGTCAGGATAGTAGTCCTAGGCGTTATGCCTGAGGCAAGGCTTCCAAAGATTAAGCCAGTAACAAATACAATAATTACTATAATAGCGGTAGTCGCTTTCATGAATAGAGTTTTCTTAGGCGGAGTTTTTATAATTTATGGAAGCGTAACTATGGATTTTATTTGGCATGTCATTCCCAATTCTTCTCTGAGTTTTTCAGCCATGCCCTCGATCATTGCTATTGAGAAGACGCCCACGATATTTCCTCCTGCTCTCTCAGTTAGTCTTGCAAGAGTGATTACAGTCTTACCACTCCTTATCAAGTCGTCGACTATTAATACGTTTTCACCCCTCTTGATTGCTCTTCTAGGGATGTATAGATATTCGATAATCGGTGGAGTGCGTATTATTTTTTCCTCTAGGCAGTCCCTGACGCTTAGGTCTTTACGTTGCTTCGCTATTATTAGATCTACATTAAATTCGTTTGCGACTTCTACGGCTATTGGTATGCCATCCGCAGCGACGGTGAGGAGCTTATTTACTGGCACGTAGCTAAACTCGTTAAAGGCGACTTTCCCAATTAATTTTTGTAGCCTTATATCCTTCACTACTTCATATAGGTCGTAGAACCCCTCTTCTGTTCTTGTGATTTTGGCCTTTATCATCTCTGTCAGCATCTTCTCGCTGAATAGGGATATTATTCGTTCTGACCTGCTCTTATTAGGCAATACTCTGCCCTTTACGTATCTACAAAGTATTGATGGTGGAAGCTCAAGCATCTCTGAGAGTAACTTATAATCATATTTCTTCTTAAGTAGCCCTAAAAGCTCGATAGCATTTAGCCTAAGCTTAAGCATGTCTATGCGTGATTTACTATCCAATCTTTATACACCACTTTGATAACTACTTCATGTTATTCCTCCATGAATTTATACATTTATGGAATGGTGGACTTTAGTGTACCGGTTTATATCATAGATGGTCTTCCAAGAAACGTAGACCATGCATAACAATTCAAAATGAGAAAATGGTGTTGAGTTTGGATTGGCTTCTACTCGCGTTTGAGCTGGTCGGTCTCGGAGTAGCAGTCGGAGCGGCGGGAACACTAGTCGGCATCGGCGGTGGATTCATCGTCGTCCCAATACTTCTAACGGTATTTCACTTCGAGCCAGGAATGGCTGCAGGCACAAGCATGGTAATGATCTTCTTTAACTCTCTTTCGGGGTCAATAGCATACTTGAGGCAGAGAAGAGTTGACCTACTGGTCGGCATATCTATGGCCTTATCGACCATTCCAGGAACAATCATCGGAGGAATCGCTGTGGGACTCTTTGACACCTCGAGTTTCAGATTGGCATTTGCAATATTGCTACTCTCCGCCTCGCTATACATGATGTTTAGGCCTGCGAAATTTGAAGGTGGATCAGGGATAAAAAAATGGAGCACTCTGAGAAGAATAGTTGATAATTCGGGGCATGAATATTCGTATGTGTTTAATATACCTATTGGAGCGGTAATTAGCTTCTTTGTCGGAATATTGGCGAATATGTTTGGCATTGGTGGCGGAATAATTCATGTCCCAACAATGATTCTTCTCTTTGGCGTTCCTACACATGTAGCGACTGCGACTTCTCACTTTATATTGATGGTTACGTCGTTTTCTGGATTGGGTGTTCATTTACAGCTCGGCAATATAGATTTATCCACTGCTATTCCGCTTGGGCTAGGAGCAGTAATAGGCGCTCAGCTGGGTGCTAGAATCTCTCAGCGGGTCAGGGGTAGGACCCTCGAGCGTATTTTCTCAGTCTTTCTTATGGCCCTAGTGGTCAGGCTAATACTCCAAAATGTTATATAGGTCTAGGCGTTTTTTGGTGAAAAGGACACGCCATATATGGGGTGAAAGAATCTGTGGTCGAGGTTGTATGCATTGGAGAACCAATAGTACAGTTTAACGCAGTAACGCCTGGGCCACTGAGGTATGTAAATCTATTTGAGAAACATGTTGGGGGCCCAGAGACCACGGTCGCTGTGTGTGTTAGAAGGCTTGAGCATGCGTCAGGCCTAATCGGAAGGGTTGGTGATGACGAGTTAGGCCATTTTATCACGAGTTGGTTGAGGGGGGTCGACGTTGATACTTCTTACGTCAAGGTTGACTCTTCAGGCCCTACTGCCATATGTCTCGTACAGAGAGGCTACCCAATACCCGGGAGAAGCAAAGTACAATATTACAGAAAGGGCTCTGCAGGTAGCCGGCTTGCACCTGAGGATATTGATAAGGAATTTATCTCTGGAGCGAGGGTTGTCCATCTATCTGGGGTAACGCCTGCTATTAGTCAATCAGCGACGGATGCATGCCTGAAGGCCATAGTGACGGCTGGAGAGAACGGCGTCCTAGTCTCACTTGATACTCAGATTAGGCCTCAGCTGTGGGAGTCCCTCGATGACGCTGCATCAGTAATCATGAAGTTCGTCGAGTTTGCAAATATACTCTTCACAGATCTGGGAGACGCTGAAATATTGATAGGTGAGAGCAATCCAGAGAGGGTTATCCAAGTATTCAAGAGTATAGGAGTAGATGTTGTCGTGTTAAGACTCGGTGAACGTGGAGCTATTGCGTCTCGTGGGTCTGAACTGGCCGAGGCTGAGCCCTTACCAATTAGTATAGAGGACCCATTGGGTGCTGGTGAGGCGTTGGCTGGCACCTTTTTATCATGCCTTATTGAGGGACGAAGCCTCTTTGAATCTCTTCGAAAATCAATGATATCTTGGTCTCTTGTTGCATCTATTAGGGGTGAGCAGACAAATCTGCCGACTAGCCGTGATCTTGACGGTGCATTTCGCGCACTTTACCCATGAGTAATACTGAGTAAAGAATTATCGATATAGTTATCCAAGAAGTGTAGGCTATCGGTCCTAGCCCAGCAATCTCTCTGGGTAACTCAGTGGTTATAATTGTCAAGCCCCATACTGCATTTATCGAGCCGTGAAGCGACGCCGCTGGTAAGACACTTGAGGATATTCTTCTCACTAATACATGTGGTAGTGTGGCTGAAATTGTATATATTGTAAAGAGAAGTACTCCTGCCAACCTATTGTCGGGATAATTATGTCCTAGAAGAATTATTGCTGATGCATGCCAAATGCCCCAGATGGCACCCACTAAAATCGATGCCTTGACGAGACTCATACCGGTAGATTGAAACTTATCCAGTAAGTATCCCCTCCATCCGATTTCTTCTCCTAAGGCAAAAATAGCGTTAAGGGTCAAAGATATGATATATGCATTAAAAAACGTAAGTGCCATAAATGCAGGAAAATCAATTGATGAAACGGCTAAAAGGCTCGTTATTTGGCTCAGCGTAAAGTTTCCCGTAACGATGAGGATGGCCAAATATATGGATAGTGCTGCGAATGTTATAAATGGAGCAGCAAGATATGTAATGGCAACTCTGCCATTTATTCGTAAATATTTTTTTAGGCTGGATGGACCGCATAAAACTAGTACGGCCACAGTCGGTGAATACATCCTTAAAAATCCCCAAGCTAGGATGCTTGTCTGGCTCTGGAGGTTGCCAATGAAATAGAATACGTAATCGACAATAAGAGCAAGCAAAGTAGCTATCAATGAATAAACAAGTATATCTCTCAAATCCTTTGCAATCAAAATACGCTCACATAATTCAACGCTGAACAAATATTTAAAAACATCATTGAACGGCGTTCAGGATAAAAGTAAGTATGCTGGGATTTTAGTTAGATGTCGGTCGTCGAGGAAGTATTAGAGAAGGTTGCTGTTCTAGTTGAGCCGAACGAGGAGGAGAGAAAAAGGCTTAATGAAATTGCTTCACTGCTTCTTGAGGAGTGTAGGTCAAGGTTTAACACGGTTGAGGGATTTGTATCTGCATCGATTGAGGGCTCAGCAGCAAAGGATACATGGCTGAAGAGCAAGCCCGAGTTAGATATATTCATTCATTTCTTGCCCGGGGTTAGCCGCGAAGCGATGGAAGAGGCAGTCATCAAGATTGGCGGAGAGGTTATGAGAAGGATCGGTGGGCAAAGCAGGCTTAGATATGCCGAGCACCCCTACGTTGAAGGATTCATTGACAATATCACTGTAAATATCGTTGGTTGCTACGAAGTGTCCATTGGGAAGTGGATAAGCGCCGTAGATAGGACTCCCTACCACACCCAATACGTAAACTCCCGGCTTACTCCGACACTTAGAAGAGACGTCAGAATTCTGAAGAGCTTCTTGACCAGCGCTGAGATTTACGGCGCAGAGATCAAGGTAGGTGGATTCAGTGGATATCTATCAGAACTCTTAATAATTCATTATGGGGGGTTTTTAGAACTGTTAAAATCCGCCTCTCGTTGGAGACCACCAGTAATAATAGACATAGAAGGAAAAGTGAATAAGAAAGAAGCCTTGACCCTCTTCTCCAAATCGCCCTTAATAGTGATTGACCCAGTAGATAAGAATAGAAATGTAGCCTCTGCCGTCACCCTAACAAAGCTCTCAGAATTCATACTTGCATCTAAGATTTTTCTCAAAAATCCATCAACAAGCTATTTCATGGATAAACCAATGCTGGTACCAGATAAGCTTGAATCTCTCGCTGAGGGTAGGGAGCTCTTCGCAATAGTGTTCAACCTAGAGGAATACATTCCTCCAGATGTTATCTGGGGCGAGCTACGAAGATCGGCAGAGGGAATAAAAAAGAGATTCGAGATGGCGGGTTTTGATGTTTATAGCTATGGCATAAACGAGCACGAGGGCTCAGTCGCAATCATATTTGAACTTGATAAGCTTAGTCTTCCAGCTCGATTCGTGCATAGAGGGCCACCGGTCTGGATGGATGATGCATTAAGATTCGTTAAGAAACATCTATCAAGCCCAGATACAGTGGCCGGTCCATGGATAGAGGATGATAGAGTCTACGTTCTAAAGAAGCGTGAAGAAACAATGGTGGACATGCTTCTGAAAAAATGGTTAGCTCAGGCTGAAGTCTCAATATCTAAGCAGCTCTACAAGGCCTTCAGCTCCTCAAGAATGATAGTCGGTTGGAAGGAAGTTCTAAAAATACTTGGAACTGGAATACATGCACCATTCCTTAACAAGTTCTTGACATCTAGACCAGTCTTCATGGATCATATTCTTAGGAAGGACTGAATTTGGTCGTGAATAAGATAAATTTAGATGCCTCTGCCCTTATCTCCTTGGATGAGCTTGGCCGAGATAAGTCAAAACTAATACGTCTCTCATATCCAGTGCCGGACCAGAATTATGCATCGACAATACTACAGTCACTATGTGAACTTGGTGTCGATGCAATATGTTTAGAACCATTCATGGGAAAAGGATTCAGGAATGTTGTATTGGCTGGCATTTGGAGAGGAGAATTAGTCGCCACCAAGATTAGGCGAATTGACTCCGTCGTCAAGGATACTATTAGAGAGGCTACTATCCATAGGATGGCTAATGAGGTCGGGGTCGGGCCAAGACTGCTAGGGAATTGCGGGCCTGTAATATTGATGGAATTAATCGAGGGAGAAGATCTATCCTCATGGCTCCTAAAGATTACCGACGAGGAGGTTGAGGAGGCGAGAGAAGTAATTTCTGACCTGCTTAGCCAGTGCTTCAGTCTAGATAGGGCTGGGATAGATCATGACGAGTTGAGCGATGCAAGTAAACACGTGTTGAGAAGGGGTAGGAATGTCGTGATACTTGACTTTGGGTCTGCTAAGATAACGTTAAAGCCATCAAACCTGACATCGATAATTAGCTATCTATTCTATGGCCCTGTTCGTCGTGTTGTTGTGGATATATTAGATATGGAAAAACCATCTATAGAGGATTTAAGACAATACAAATCAAACATCACGTTGGAAAGATTTGAGGAAATCTACCATCATATTATTGGGCGGCGATTAGTCGGTTAGGCTAAATCTATATCTTTAAATAATAATTGAGTGATTTTAACATATCGGTGTTATATCAAGGTGCGTAAGAAAAAAACCGCTCAAATGCTTAAAACAGGGAAAAAGCCGAGTCCTAAAGGAAGACTAGGATATAACGTTTTGTCTGCCATAGGAAACACCCCGCTTATAGATCTGACAGAAGTCATAAGGGCTCAAGGCGGTGTAAAGGTGTTTGGAAAAGCCGAGTACATGAATCCCGGAGGCTCCGTCAAGGATAGACCCGCACTTTACATAGTGAGGGACGCGCTTAAAAGAGGTCTGCTCGGTCCAGGTAAGACAATACTAGACGCTACGTCAGGCAATATGGGGATAGGCCTAGCACTGGTCGCCGCTGCATATGGTATATCCTGCAAACTTGTAGTGCCTGGAAACATAAGTGCAGAAAAGCAGAAAATCCTAAAACTATTAGGAGCGGAGCTCATAATTAGTGATCCACTAACAGGGATAGATGGCGCAATCAAGGAGGCACGAGAAATTTACTCAGATAATCCCGACCAGTATTTCTATGCAAATCAATACGATAACCCAGCCAATGTTAGGGCTCACTACGAAACCACCGGCCCAGAGATATGGAACCAGACTAATGGCAGAATAACGCACTTCGTAGCAGGAGTAGGCACCTCAGGAACACTAATGGGTGTCGGTAAAAGATTGAGGAAAAATAATCCAGAAATAGTGTTAATAGAGGTTCAGCCAGATGAACCGCTTCACGGCATAGAAGGACTAAAATATATGGAAAAAGCGATCAGACCCGCGATCTATAAGCCAGGCTTTGCTGACGATTTAGTCAGAATAAAGACTGAGGAGGCCATAAAGTATAGCAGGCTTCTAGCCAGTTCTGGAGTGCTTGCAGGACTCTCATCAGGAGCTAACGTTGCTGCAGCTGTTAGAGTTGCGAGCAGTCTAAAGACGGGTGTGGTCGTAACGATGCTACCTGACGGTGCTAGCAGGTACATAGATTTGCTCATGGCTGAGTAAAACATAATTTTTGGTTCACGGGGAGGGGATATAGAGTGGTCATAAAGATTCCAAGAAAGATAATGGACGAGATGTCGAGACACGCTTTAAGGGCTTATCCCGAGGAAGGATGTGGCTTACTGATCGGCGTCATAAATTCCGGGATAAGAGAGATAGTTAAATGCATACCGATGTCAAACGTCTATGAAGGTTCAAGAAGAAACAGATACTCAATAGATCCATTAGAATACATGAAAATAGAGGATGAAGCATATAGAAATGGTCTCATGGTACTTGGTGTATTCCATAGCCATCCAGATGCTCCCGCGGCTCCAAGCAGGTATGACCAAGAATACGCAGCCCCAACGTTCATCTATATTATATTATCGGTGAGAAATGGTGGTGTAGCTGAGATAGCTGCATGGAGAATTAATGAATTGACTTGGACTTTTGAAGAGGAGCCATTTGAGATAATTTAACTATACGCGTTGGCGATAAACATGCAGTTCTTCAAACGTTGAAGATAGAATCACCCCTCCTATCGCGAGTCTCTTTATCGTATCGTTGTATGGCGTGTATATTCTCGCGATTTGCTTCTTAGGGTCTATTCCCATGAATAATGCGATGCTCGAGACTGTGTCGTTTTCGCTCAATACGTATGAGATTAGGCCTATTCCAATATCTGATAAGTCATAACCTTCATGCCCGATGATCTTTTTAGAAGCAGCACATCCACACTTCTCGATGTCCAATACGACATCATTCAGATAATCTGTAATGCTTGGATAATTCTCCCCTTCTTGCTCTAGGATTTTGAAACTAATCCAGCTGAGAGGAATGGTTTTCAGCGAGGCTCCACGGAGAAACCTTGCGTAATTCATCTCCCTTATAAGTCGTCTAGCTTCATGATTGCGTGGAGAAACCATCTTAGGGACGTCAAGCTTTATGACCTCGGCTCCTGACTTAGCAATCGCATCATTTAGCAATGGTCCAGACTCCGCTCCTAAAAGTACAACGTGGCTTGGTATCGCTGAATCTACGAGGCTAGCCTTGTACCAATCAGCAGCACCCTCGCCGACCCACCCATCCGTATTTATCAATACGCATCTCTTTTCCCCCTCTTTTAGGAGGAGCCTAGCCTTGTCCAGTGCCTCCTTAGGATTATATGACGGAGAAGTATATCCAACTGGATATATCTTGTCAGGCCTAATCAAATGGAGGGAAGGAACGGTCTTAAAATATAGCCCAGAATTGGCTATAGTGGTTGGTGGACAGATATCTGACTGTCCGATATCAAGATCAAAGATAATTGTCGGAATGCCTTTCTTAACGGCCTGGTTGTGAAGAAATGTCACAAGTGACGTCTTGCCAGAATCTACTCCCCCAATTACCATAACTCTGCTATATATTCCAATCCTCTCAGAGAGACTACGCCAAGAATCAGGTATCGTGTCTTCCTCCACGATTCTTAGTGAGTGACCGGCGCCGAGAGAAAGCTCGAGGACGGTGTCGGTCAATGCGTGTATTGGTAATACTCTCCAAGGCCTGGAAATTAGTGTTTCTCCTTTTTTAGGCCTGTGTCCGAAGACCTCGACTTCTCCATCTACTACTCTGGCAGAAGCAGGGCCGCCGAGCAGCAAGGTATTTTCACGTTTTAAGAACTGTCTATTTTCAGCCATATTCCATACACCACTGAAAATTGTCCTTATTTGTATTTTTTATGCCCCAGCCTGAATACCCAGCTATTCTCTTCTTTTTCGCTTCCTATATTGATGACCTTTATACTGACGAGTCCTTCCCTAGTAATGTCTATTACATTAAAGCTGTTTCCTAGTCTTCCCCTAGTCCTCACTGACGAGACAGTGCCAGCATTAACGAAAATCGTATCGTTAACCTGCATTGCGTTTCTAACATGTCTATGTCCCATCAATACAAGATCTACCTTAGCATCAAGAATTGCCTTTAAAACATCTCCAGCATCCTCAAGAATATCCTTCTCTCTACCAGCAAACGGAACAGGAATGATGTGGTGATGAAGCACAAGTATCTTCAGCACACCCTCAGGAAGTGTGCCAAACTTGCTAGTAATGAGTCCCTGCCTATGTCTTCCGAGCCTACCATTATCAGAATCTGGGACGGCACTGTCGAGCAAAAGAAAGACGGCCTTCCCAATACTTGTCTCAAAGTCGACTGGACCAATTATCTCCTTAAAGAGCGAATCGCCATTATTTCTCTCGTCATGGTTTCCCGGGGCAAATAATATTTCGTAGGGCATTGCTTTAAGCTTCTCAGCGGCTAACTCATAGTCATCTAGCACTCCATTATCGGTGATGTCTCCTGAATGGACAATTACGTCAGGCCGAGGATCGAGCTCTGTTATTAACGAGATACATCTATCAAGCATCTCCGAGAGATGCATACCATACCTAGTGATGTGTGTATCAGAGATGTGTGCTATTCTTAGCTTGATGTCATTCATTTACAAGCTTATTATAGGGAAAATTATATATGTATTTATCCTATCAATAGGCGTAGCGGGATCTTAAGTGCACTGATAATATTCTCGATCTTAATATTGTTTAGAACTGACTCTATCATTCTTAATTCATCCTCTGATAGACTAAAATCAGCTGCACCGGCATTCTCCTCGGCTTGAGATTGTCTTTTAACTCCGGGAATGGCGACGACTTCCTTTTTCCTTATCAGCCAGTTGAGTGCAACTTGTGCTGGTGTCTTCCCCCTTCTTGACGCAATCTCTCTAAGTATGCTGATTAGTGGCTGTAGTCTTTTTAGATTCTCTTTATCAAATAGTATGTTGATTTTTCTTATGTTGTCTTGAGGCCTATTCTCGGGGCCGTACTTTCCAGTCAGAAGTCCCTGCGCAAGAGGGCTATAGGCAATGATGGTAATCTTGTTTTTCTCCGCGAAGGGAAGAAGCTCTTTCTCTGCATCTCTTTCAATCATGTTATACTTTACTTGGTTCGAGACTATCTCATTGTTTCTGAGTGCTTCTTGGGCTTGGATAAGCTTTTTCAGTGAGAAGTTGCTGACGCCTATGTATCTGATCTTTCCTTCCTTTACGAGTTTCTCCATCGCCCTCATTGTTTGACTCAGGGGTATGAGTGGATTAGGCCAATGAATCTGGTAAAGATCAATTATGTCTACTCCTAGTCTTTGAATGCTCCTTTCACATGCCTTTAAGACGCCGTCATAGGTCAGGTGGGTTGGCCAGACCTTTGTCGCGATTACTACATTATCCCTCATGTTCTTGATCGCTTTTCCGATTATTCTTTCTGATTCTCCGTCGCCATACATCTCGGCGGTGTCTATGAAGTTTATTCCCAGCTCTATTGCTCTCCTTATCGCATCGATTGTTTCTTGCTCACTGTATTCCCTTCCCCATCCCCAGTACTTGCTGCCTATTTGCCATGAGCCTATTCCTATCTGTGAGATTTTTAATCCGGTTCTTCCGAGCTCTGTGAAGATCATGTTGGTAATTTTTTAGTTTGTTTCTTTGATAAGTGTTTCTGGGTTACTTAAGGGAGCCTACTGGCATTACGTAGATTGGTATTTCTCCGCTTGGTAGGTCTAGGATCTTCTCGATCTCTGACTCGTAGAAGGCTCCTATTACTACGCATCCAAGTCCAAGGGTCTCTGCTTGGAGATATACGTTTTGTGCAGCATGTCCTGATTCTTGTAGGATGTATTGCCATCCTCTCTCGCCATATCTTCTCTTCGTCCTCTCCACGACTGCGGTGAAGACTAGATTTATGGCTGCGTCTCTTACCCATTCTTGCTCGACGCATGCGGTCATGAGTTGTTCGCTGAAGTCTCCTTTGATTAATAGTTCTAATTCGTGTTCTCTGGGCTTGTAGTGGTATATTCCTGGCTCTAGTTCTTGGACGCCGCCTTTCTTTACTGCGACGTATATTTCGAGTGGGTATAGGCCGCCTGCTGATGGTGCGCTTCTGAGCCCTATCCAGACCCTTGGCTCTGTTATTCCCTGGGCAGCCCATAGTAGTTGTGAGACTTGGGTTAGTTGGAGGGGTGTGTCTGTGTATTCTCTTCTTGATCTTCTTCTTAGTATTGCTTGTTCGAGGGAGATTGGGCCGTCTGTTCTTGGTGGTGGTAGTTTTATTGTGTTTGTTGTGGTTCTTGTTTGTCTCTCTTTCATGTTGTTATTTTTTGGTGTTTGGGTTAATATTCCTAGCGTGGCTGTGATGGCTCCTGTGATTATTATTGGTATGAGTAGTTTGGTTTTTAGTAGGTTTCTCCTCGTGGTTTTTTTCAAGGGTTTTTCTGGTTTTCTTTTTGGCTTGGGGGTTGATTAATTTTTGGGGTTTATATTCGTTTTATGGTGTTTAGGGGTCTGATTTTTTTGACTTCTGGGTTTACTAGGTGTGGTGGTTCTTCGCCTCTTAGGACTGAGATTAGGTTTGTTGCGGCGAGCTCGGACATCTTGGTTCTTGAGCTTATCGAGGCGCTTCCTATGTGTGGTACCAGGACAACGTTGCTGAACTGTATGAGTGGGTTGTCTGGATTTATGGGTTCTCGCTCGAAGACGTCGAGGGCGGCTCCTGCTATCCATTTTTCTCTAAGGGCCTTGACTAGCGCTGCCTCATCAACTACTGGCCCCCTGCTGGTGTTTATCAAGTAGGCGGTGGGCTTCATCATTCTTAGTTCTTTCTCGCCGATCATGTGTCTTGTCTCTTTGGTGAGTGCTACGTGTATTGAGACGAAGTCAGAGTTCTTGAGGAGTTCTTCAAGCGGGACGAACTGGGCTCCGAGCTCGGATTCTTTTTCAGGAGGCGCCCTGACTACGTCGTAGTATAGAATCTTCATATCGAATCCTTTTGCTCTTTTAGCGACTGCCTGGCCTATTCTTCCGAACCCGATTATTCCTATAGTCTTTCCATATACATCTGCGCCAATGAAGAATGTCGGGGTCCAAACTATCTTCCATTTTCCCGCCCTGAGGTAGTTATCCGCCTCGACTATCCTTCGGGCAACTGCGAGGAGAAGGGCCCACGTCAGGTCGGCCGTGGCTTCCGTCAAGACTCCGGGAGTATTGGTGACGTATATTCCCCTCCTAGTAGCCTCCTCTACGTCTATGTGGTCGAATCCGACTGAGTTTGTACTTATGACTACTAGGTTTGGCGAGAGGTCCATGACTTCGGCGTCGATTTTATCTCCCACCATGCAAATTATTCCGTCCTTGTTTCGCGCCCTCTCTAGCAGTAATGACCGTGGAGGAGGTCCTCCAGCATCATAGACATCCACGTCGCAGTACTGTCTTAGAAGCTCCATGTGCTGGGGAAATAATGGCTGCGTCACGAAGATTTTCGGACGACTAATACTTGTTGTGGTGGATTTATTACTCATCACTTCAGGATTTTGTTTCCTGATATTTATATTATTATAGCTGGTCAGGTGATGGTTAGTTTGGGTTTGGAGTTCTTCGCCACGACTATCTACGGTCTTGAGGACGTTGCTGCCGCGGAGGTCCGTGAACTGACTGGTAGGGATGCTCTGAGTGATATTGCAAAGGTAATCTTCAGAGGTGATGTAATGGATGCGGCATTGCTGAACTATGCCTCGAGGTGCTGTAATAGGATATTCGTGATGCTCGCGAGAAGAGAAGTTGAGAGTCTCGCAGAGATTGAGAGGACGGCGAGAGAGGTCGATTACTCGGAGATAATAGATGAGAATCAGTCTTTTGCCGTTAGGTCCGAGAGGCATGGTTCTCATCCATTTACAAGCATGGATATGAGTGCCGCCGTCGGTCGTGGCGTCATAGAGTCGTATAAGGGGTCGAGGGGTGTGAGGCTCAGGGTTGACCTCGATAATCCTGACGTGGAGCTTTTCGCGCTGCTTAGGGATTCTGAATTCATCTTGGGTTTGAACACGACTGGGCGCTCCCTTCACAACAGGTATTATCGAGTCTTTCATCATAGGGCTGGGCTCTCCGCGACCATTGCCGCCTCGATGCTTAGGCTTAGTGGTTGGCGGTCATCCGAGTCTCTGTTAGATCCATTCTGTGGTAGTGGGACGATTCCAATCGAGGCTGGGCTTATGGGTCTCAAGATAGCTCCCGGACTTATGGCTAGCGATATGGCGATGTATCGACTAAGAATATTCAGCGAGGACTTGCTGAGAAGTGTGAGGGAGAAACTCGTGTCCTCTGAAGAGCGCTGGAGGGAGCTGAGAATTCTGGGTTCTGATGCCTCTCCTAGATACATTGATGGAGCATTGATGAATGCTAGGGCTGCGGGGCTGGAGGGCAAATTAAGGATTGTCCAAGGAGATGTGAGAAAGATTGATGAATGGCTATTCATGCCCATAGATAGAGTAGTGACTAATCCTCCGTTCGGCGTGAGGATGGGTCTTCGAAGAGCCGAGGAGTTCTATACCTCCGCCTTTAAAGCTCTCTCGAAGGTCGCTCCTGGTGCACTCGTTACTTTTCTCACGAACAAGCCGGTTATTGTTGGTAGGTCGATGAATAATGCTGGCTGGTCTCTCATCGATAAGAGAAGGATAATTTATGGCACGCTTGAGGTCAGCATCATAATGGCCAAGACATGACTTATGAGTATTGGTCACGCCCGGGGCGATGCTTGGCTTAGTGATGGATGCTCCATCTTCAGATCGATGAGGCTTAATTTTATAAGCGGCCTCTCTGCAATTTGATGCAGGAGAGTGTAAGTTGTCGTTCGTTATGAGGCTGCCAAATGCGGAATACCTAACCGACCTGATGAGAGCTATCTCGGCAGTAGTGGATGAAGCGACCTTTAAGATCGATAGTGAGGGTCTGAAGCTCGTCTCGATGGACCCAGCACATATAAGCCTCGTCGATTTCCTCCTCAGCAAAGAGGCCGCTGAGGAATATTCAGTAGCTAAGGAGTTGGAGCTTACGGTCAACATGCAGGACCTCCTCAAGTTTCTTAAGAGGGCGAAGAAGGGCGAGTCGCTCACACTTTCCTACGATGCCGAGAAGAAGAAGCTTATGATGACTCTTAGCGACTCTGCATATTCTAGGGAGAGGAGTTTTCAGCTCAGTACGCTTGAGCCCGCCGGCATGGCCGCGATGTCGAGTCCAAAGCTGAGCTTCGAGGCAAAGGCGAGGCTGAGTACTGACGCGCTCTGGGAGGCCATCGAGGATGCGGGAATAATTGCCGACGCGATGAAGATTACTATTCAGCCCGAAATGATAATACTCACAGCTAGGGGCGAGACAAGTACTGTCCAGAATAAGCTCTCGAAGCAAGGCGCCCTCGTCTTTGAGATTCAGACCGATAAAGAGGTATCTGCGAGTTTTAGTTTGACCTATCTTGAGAAGATAGTTAAGCCATGCAGGGACATATCGGAAGAGGTTACTATGATGCTCAGTACAAATAAGCCAATTAAGCTTCATTTTCCCTTCCCAGCCGGGAGGCTTGAGTACCTCATAGCTCCGAGACTGGAGTAGTCATAACTGTCTTTATTCATTGGTTGAGTGTTAAGTGTTAGGATTTTTTCTCAAAATTGCTTAACACCCCCTCCTCCTCACGGAGGTATCTTTCAGTAGTAGCCATCTGCATTTCACTACCACGTAGTATAATATTGCTGATGATGCAAAAATAGATTTGTGAATAAATAATTATTTATTTAGATTAGTCTTCCGACCCTGTCGCCGTCGTGGATTGCTTCTTTAATACGTCCCGGGCTTCTTGAGTCTCCGATTACGTATGACTCGGCGCAGGCAGCCTTGAAGCTATCTACTAATTGCTGGTCAGTCCTTAGGCCGATTGAGAGTATTACTGTATCTGCGCTTATCTCGATTGGCTTGCTCTCTCCTATCCTAATTACTAGTGATGAGGGCTTGGCCTCGAGGACCTCTGATTTGCATATGGCCCTGACGCCCGCCTTCTTCAGCATATCCCAGAGAACAGTCGTGGTATACTTGTATCCAACCTCGTCAAACGGCATCAGCTCGATCATCTTCTCAATAACCGTCACGTTCTTTCCATGATTAGCGAGGTAGACCGCGGTCTCACAGCCAGTCGTCCCTCCACCAATTATTACCGGCTCATTTCCAACCCTCCCCGGATTCAGAAGCGCCTCCGCCGCCGTCATTGTCTTTATCTTGTCAAGCCCCTTGATCTCTGGACGAACAGGCTTCGCACCAATCGCGACGACCAGAGCGTCAGGACTAATATTTCTAACCATGTTGGGCGTGACTTCTACTCCGAGCTTCACCTCGGCTCCACTCTCAGCCAGCTCTGCCTTTAGATACTCGAGAAACTCGCGTACATCTGACTTAAAGGGTGGCCTGCATCCAGGCACCATTAGTCCGCCGAGCTCCTTCTCCTTCTCGTACAGGGTCACCTCGTGTCCCCTCCTTGCAGCAACCATAGCGGCCATCATTCCCGCAGGGCCTCCACCAACGACCACGACTCGCTTACGCCTAGCCGCTGGCTTCAGCGGCTCCTCACTCTCCCTGAATAGATACGGATTCACCGTACATGCAAGGATACGTACCCACGCAACTGCCTCATAGTGACAGACATTGCATCTAAGGCAGGGGCGAATTCGTCTTCCCTCTTTAGCCTTGTTGACCCACTCTGGGTCGGCTAGAAGCTGCCTCCCAAGACAGACAATGTCCGCCTTGCCCGCCGCCAGTATCGACTCCGCGAACTCCGGGTCCTTTATTCCCCCGAAAGCCATGACGGGCACAGCATCACCAACATGACGCTTAATGTACTCAGCCACTGGAATCGATATATCTCTCGGATGATACAGAATCGGGACACCTGGGTACTTCATCAAGCCGAGCGCAGCAATACCAGTAGACATAGTGGCAGGCTGAAGATATACCACTCCCTCATCAATCATAATCTTCGCAATCTTCACAGCAGTCTCTAGGTCGTTTCCATCAGGCACCTCCTCATACGCATTAAACTTAAACCCGACGGGAAAATCAGAACCACACTCGCGGTGAATACCCCTAACAATCTCCACAGGCACGCGCATCCTTCCCTCAAGATCTCCCCCGTACTCGTCCCTCCTCCTATTACTGAACGCAGAGATGAACTCAGCGATTAGATATCCATATGCGCCGTGGAGCTCGACTCCGTCGAAGCCAGCCTTCTTCGCCCTAACAGCAGCTTGGACAAACTCCTCAATAACCCTCTCAACCTGCTCCTTCGTCAGCTCCTTCGGCAGCACAGAATACCACGGAATATCTATCGCAGACGGAGCGTATGAGCCCAGCGGATCAGCGCCACCCATCGTGGCTATCTGAAGAAAGACCTTAGCGCCATACCTATGGGCAGCATCGGCATACCTCTTCAGGCTTGGGATCAGTCGGTCATCATTCGCAGCCATCAATGGGAAGCGCTGAAACTTAGTCGCCGCTGTGAACTGGCTAATTATTAATCCAACGCCTCCCTTCGCCCTCGCCTCTACATATGGAATCGCCTCGTCCAAGACTGTGCCATCCGGATTGTAGTAGCCAGTACCCATAGGCGCCAATGCAACCCTATTCCTGACCTCGACTTTGCCAAGCCTTATCGGAGAGAAAAGAATCTTACTGGACATGAATAATCAGCAAAAATATCTAATTTTCATCGATATATATCCTTATCTTAATTTTTTCTGCTCATCTGTCTTGTAAATCTGGGAATTGGAGTGACTAGTGTGTACTTTGGAATGGTTAATCTTGAGAGCGAGCAGTGAAGCTCCTCGTGATATGCTTGGATAAAGAATTTAGAGAAAACTCGAAAATTGGTTGACGGAAATTGAAACTAGAAGTATCATGAAAGTATTATGTATGTTTTATTCCTTGTTTTTGGCGTGATGATGGAGATGCTGAACAGGAGGAATGAGAAACCGGCAATGTGTATTATCTTTGCGGTACTCATGTTTTCTTCGTTGCTCCTTGCATCGGTTGTACAGGCACAGGAAGAACAACCAGTGACCGTAACCAGCGATAAAGAAGTCTATAAGCATGGAGATACCGTGGCATTCACGTTTTCTGGATTAGGGCCCAATCAGACATATCAATTAGAAATCTCAAGAAAAGGCATAGCTGTACATACAGTAGAGATTATAACAAATAGTGATGGAAATCCCACAGAGGATGTTGTATGGAGTACGGGTGACGCAGAGCCAGGGACTTATAACTACGTCATTAAAAATAACAGCGGCGAAGAGCTAGGAAGAGGCACGCTAGGAATAGTTGGGATAAATAAGGAAAGGTTCTCGGCGGACGAGGAGATACTTATCAGTGGTGGAGGAGCTGTAGCAGGTGAGGAAGTGACAGCGGAGCTAAGGAATGACTCAACGGTGCTTGCCACTGCGAGTGTATCTTCTGATAGTGATGGGGAGTTCTCACTGAGCATAAAGATTCCTTATGACGCGGCAAATGGTACGTATGCCGTCGTTGTAAATGTCTCTGGAAATGTGATTACCTTCAGTATAGAGATTGAGACGACTTCATCCCAACTCCTCGAGAACACTGAACTAATCTTCGATGACTTATTAGGAAATGTTTCTGGAATCAATGCATCAATTGTTGATAGTTTGGTCGCTAAGCTGAGGAATGCGAAGATGAAGGTTGAGTCCGCTGAAGAATTGTTGGCTGAGGGAAAGATGCATGTTGCTAGAAACATGCTTAGAGCTGCGCGAAACATGCTTACAGCATTTATCCACGAGGTGAGGGCGCAGCGTGGAAAGCACCTTGACGAGGCTACTGCAGATAGCCTGATAAGTGCAGCCCAGGGACTAATAATGCGGATAGAGTATCTCATGACGCAGCTAGACAATCAAAATGTGAATGAGACAACTTCGATTTTGAATAAAAACGGCAATGGAGGAGACAGAGACAAAGGTGAGAATAGAGGCGATAAGGGGAAGGATAACGAGAATCATGGAAAAAGCGATAATGGAAACCATAAAGGAAAGAAGAAGTAGGCGCCTGTTCTTAGGGTGGCTCGACTCCGAATGTCCTTACAATATTTCTGTTCGTCAAGTCATCGATTAATTTTTCTGGAAAACCATTTTCTACGAGCCAGGAGATTAGTTGTGAGTATTTCTCGAGGCTCCTTATTCCAGAGAGGTATGGCGGGTTGAGTTTTTCCTGAAGCGTGTGGGGCGCGTGGTCAGTCTCTATGAAATCAATCTCGCCCCTTCTCAGCGCCTCGAGTAGTCCATGAGTATCTTCAGGCTCCCTGAGCGGTGGATTGACCTTCAAGAGAAGCCCATTAGGCCCCTCCATATCGCGTGTGCTCATCATCAAGTGGTGTGGAGTCACTCCGCAGACGACTCTTACTCCACTCTGCCTCGCCCTAGAGATGAGCTCTATTGTCCCTGGAGTGGATACATGGACAATGTGGAGCGTTCCTCTAAACCCCGAGCTTCTGGCTGCGTTGATCTGGTCCCTGACTGCCTCTACCTCTGACTCGGGTGGACGTGCGAGGTTCCAGCTCGACGGTGTATTTGGACTCCATTTCTCCGTCTTGAATAGGCTTGTCTTCTCGCAGTGGACAGCGATGACGCCCTTATAGCCCATATCGGCCAATGCCCTGTATACCCGGAGCTGGTCTTCGGGGTTCTCAACCTCGATTCCCTTCATCTGGGCAGTATACATCTTTAGTCCAACCACCCTCGGCTCCTCTTCAACGGTCCTGACCGCCTCCTCAAGCTGGTCCAGCCTCCTGGTCGCTGCGACGTAGAGATAGTAGCCCTTCTTGACGCCCTGCTCTGCGGCTGTTCTTAATCTCCTCTCAACTAACTCGCGGTTCGTTATTGGTGGCTCGGTGTTAGGCATATCGAAGATAATTGATACTCCCTGACTCCTCGCTAGGCTGAATACCTCTCTTATCGTGGATTTATAGCTCTCCCCCCAGTCCCTGCAGTGGACATGCGGGTCGATTCTTCCCTCCTCACTCATCTACTAGCCGACCACGTATTCAGGAATCTTCGAGAACTCTAGCAGCGAGTCACAGTAATCGCACTGAATCACGCCGTAGCTCTTCAGGACAGTAAACTTAGGCATAACTGGCTCCCTCTTCATGTTCGTTATGCATGAAACCTCTGGACACCTAATCCTGCCGACTATCTTATCCGGAATCTGCGGCTTCACTTTCTCTACTTTCCAGTCCCTGATATAATTGATCGTCGATGTTGGGAACGTGAGTGAGAGGATATTACATTCATTCTGGCTTATATAGTAGTGATAAATCTTCACGATGTCTTTCTTTCCATACTTCCTGCTCGGAACATTGTTGAGGATGATGACTGAAACGTCTGGGTTATTCCTCAGACTATCTAGTCCCAGGAGCCTGATTACTTGCCCCGCGCGCCATGCAGGTATATGGTCAATCACCGTTCCCCAATCAATCTTTCGGACCAGTAAAGACTCCTCACCCATTTCACTCCTCACCTCCAAGAATCATGTATAGAAGCGCCATCCTGAGTGGAAGCCCATACTTCGCCTGCTCGAAGTACCATGCATTTGGCAGTGAGTCTATCTCGGGTGAGAGTTCATCGACCCTGGGTAATGGATGCATCACTCCCACATCAATCTTGGCATAGCTGAGCAACTCCCTATTCACGACATATGAGCCTCTTAGCTTCTCGTATTCTGACGGGTCTGGGAACCTCTCTTTCTGGAGCCTAGTCACGTATAGCACGTCAACTTCTCTGAGATGCTTCCTTATCTCGTATGTGTCCTCAACCTTCATGTACTTCACGTTCTTCTCCTTTAGGTAAAGCTCGACCTCAGGCCTGACCTGCAGAACCGTTGGAGCCATAAAGTAGAGCTTAACGTCGTTGAACAGTGAGGCGAGATAGCTCAGCGAGGGTATCGTCCTGGAGAATCTAAGGTCGCCGATCATGCCTATGCTGACACCGTCGATGCTGCCCCTACGCCTCAGAATTGTGTATAAGTCAAGCATGCTCTGCGTCGGATGTTCTTGACTCCCGCTTCCGGCATTTATTATAGGTACCTCAGCGACCTCCGCGGCGAACCTCGCCGCGCCCCTACTTGGATGTCTAAGAATTATGCAGTCCGCGCCATATCCCTCAAGCATCTTAATAGTGTCGTGGAGCGACTCGCCCTTGGCCATGGCGCTCATTGATGGGTCGCTCATCGGCATGACTTCGCCTCCCAGCGCCCTAACGGCGGCTAAGAAGCTTTGAAAAGTCCTAGTCGAAGGCTCGACGAAGACTAGGGCCACCTTTCTCTTCCTGAGCGATTCCCGATAATTCTCACCGTGCTTCTCCATCTCTGTCGCGAGGGCGAAGAGCTGCTCGATCTCAGTCCTCGTGAAGTCCTTAGAACTCACGACGTCTCTTCCACGAAGAACAGCGGAATTAGGCATAATCTCTCCCCGGCAGGTAAATTATTTGATACATGCCAAGTAGCATATTCTCTGGATGGATTTAAACATACATCGCCTAAAAAATTGGAAAAACGGGGCTCAGATACCCCAGGGTGCCTCACATATTCAGCTAGTCCCCTACATCAACGCCCCAAGAAAAATCTATCAGTAGTCATTGATTTAGCTTATCGCCAGTAATAACATTTATCTTCGTAAAACGGTGCCCAGGCAGTCGCCAAGGATTAAATAATTCATGAGGCATCAATTTCACCGTGAGACTCTCAATTCTAGGTCTAGGAGATATAGGGAGACTAATAGCGAAGTGTGCATTGCTGAGAGGCTACAGGGTCGTAGGAGGAGTCGACATAGATCCGGCAAAGATAGGCATGGATATCGGTGAGCTGGCAGGAGTAGGCAGGATCGGAAAGAAAGTATACAGCTCGGTTGAGGAGCTGCTGAAAAAGGAGGAGACAGACGTTCTGATACAGTCCACGACCAGTTATCTGGATAAGGCCTACGATCAGTTCAGGCCAGCAGTCGAGAACGGGGTGAGCGTGGTCTCTACTTGTGAGACGCTCGTGTATCCCTACTATAGATACCCAGGGCTCGCGGCGGAGATAGATAGGTTGGCGAGGCACAGCGGAGCGACGGTCCTTGGAGCGGGAATAAACCCAGGCTACCTTCTCGATATCCTCCCAGTCTTCCTGACGGCGCCATGCCTGACTATAGAGTCAATAACGGCTGTTAGGCAGCTCGACGCGGCTAAGAGGAGGCCACCCTTCAGAAAGAAGGTCGGGCTCGGAATGAAGCTCGAGGAATACAGAGAGAAGCTTAGCAGAGGTGAATATACTGGACACGTAGGCATGGCTGAATCGGCGCTGCTCATTGCAAAGTCACTGAGGATAAAGATTGATAGAATAGAGGAGTCCCAGGTACCCGTCGCCGCTGATAGAACAATCGAGAGCGCCGGAATAACGGTTAGGCCAGGCGAGGTGAGGGGAGTGGAGTCGAGATGCATCATCCTCTCAGGAAATAGAGAGGCGGTTAGGCTTGAGTTCAGGGCACTGGCAGGCGCGGAGGAGTATGAGGAAGTAGCAATAAAAGGCGAACCATCAATTACTTGGAGAAGCTCAGGGACGCCGGGAGATCTTGGGACTGCTTCAGTCATCGTGAACGTGGCTCCGAGGGTCCTTAGGGCGAGGCCTGGACTGATAACCATGGATGAGCTGCCCCTGATACATTCAATAGTCAAGACAGCCTAGCTACTAGGGCGTGAGACGTATTGTCGCTGAGGGATAAATGGGCCTCGAGGTATCTTGAGTTGACGAGGAGGTCTGAGGCGCTTTTTAGGAGGGCGTCCCAATCGATTCCAGGCGGCGTAAATTATCCGCTGAGGTATCTCGCGCCACATCCGCTCTACGCCTCTAGGGCGGAGGGATGCTACGTATGGGACATCGACGGGAATAGATATGTTGACTACTGGATGGGGCACTTCGCCCTAATCATGGGACATGCCTATAGAAAGGTTATAGACGCAGCGAAGGAGCAGCTCGAGGTAGGCGCCCATTTCGGGCTCGAGCATGAATGGGAAGTGATGCTTGCGGAGCAGATCAAGAAGATGGTTAGAAGCGTCGAGCTCGTCAGGTTCGCGAACAGTGGAACCGAGGCAAACATGTATGCGGTCAGGGCGGTGAGGACATATACTGGCAGGAAGGAAATAGGCAAGCTTGAGGGCTGCTGGCATGGAGGATATGACGGGCTCCACAAGGCGGTTAGCTATCCATTCGACGCGGCGTCATCAGCTGGCCTGCCAGAAGAGGTTACTGGATTGACGGTTGTGCTTCCGTTTAACGACATAGAGGGCGCCACCAAGATAATCAGGTCTAGAAGGCTTGCAGCTGTCTTTGTCGAGCTGGTCCCCTCGCAGGGAGCCTTTAACCCAGCCGATACTGAATATGTAAAGGCGCTTCGAGAGGCGTGTGATGAGACGGGCACACTGCTGGTATTCGACGAGGTGATTACGGGATTTAGGCTCAGCCCAGGAGGAGCACAGGAAATATATCGAATATATCCGGACCTGACGGTGTTTGGAAAAATACTTGGTGGAGGCTTCATGCCGATGGGCGCGTTCGGAGGCAGGTCCGAGGTGATGGAGCGGCTCGACCAGACCAAGTTTACTAAGCCGTCAGAGAGGTCTTTCCACGGCGGCACGTATGCAGGCAATCCTCTGGCGGCGCGCTGCGGCTACACGCTCCTAAAAGAGCTAGAGAGTGGGGAGGTTCAGGAGAGGCTCAACGGGCTGGGAGAATACGCGAGGAGGAGGCTCAGAGAAGCTGTAGAGCGCTCTGGTCTCCAGGCATATGTGACTGGTATAGGCTCACTCATCGGTCTTCAGTTCATGTCTACGCCTCCTAGGTCGCCTAGAGACACGCTGAGCAAGATGGACAGGGAGCTCGCAGAGGCGCTATACTACTACATGCTTATCAACGGTGTGTACTACATCTCGCCCCACGTGCCACACTTTGGGCTGAGCGCACCCCATAGGGAGGAGCACATCGATAATCTAGCCACGCTCCTAGAGGAATTCGGAGACGAAGTAAGAAGAGAGAAGAGGCACTAGTGAGATTTGTCCCACATGGGAGACACGTCACCCACGTCTTACACGGCTTAACACTGATCGAAACAAACACCAAAAGTTTTCTGAACTTCTGCTTTATGGCCAATGATTGATTATTAGCCATTATTTATTACCCAGGTATTTTCGAGGGATATTTGAGAGTATTACGCATAGGCTGGACTCGGTTTACCTCTGGGTCAAGAATTAAATCTAAAGATCAAGTATGGCCGCTAACGATCTTGCCGGCTAAGCGGAGAATAAGGCTGGAGATGATGGACGAGGATGGTGATAAGGTTACCCTAATATTTGAGGGCAGGGTGACGAGGGAGAAGCTTATCCAGCTTGCCGACTTCATCGAGCTCTACGGCGGTGGAGAAGACCCGGAAAAGCTCTACTCGGCCGAGAATAAACTGACTAAACTGGCGAGGGTGATAGAAAAATATTTCCCAATGTCTTCCTTCACCTCTAAGGATGCGTTGGAGAGCTACGTGGCTGAGTATAAAGAGCCCATAACTCTCAGCACAGTCTCGACTTATCTCTCGAGGCTGGCCGAGAGGGGCTTCCTAGAAAGAATCTCCGGCTCGCAGGTCATTAAGTACAGAATAATGAGGGAGAAAGCCGTACAGACAAACGGTGAGTAGATTCACTTTTTGGTCATGCTTTTCAGCCGTGTCTGCATCTCCTCCAGTAGGAGTATTGCCTCGTCTATTCTTCCATCCCTGACCGCTTCTCCCAGCTCGATGAACCACTTCTGCTTCTCGTCCTGGAGCAGACCTACATAGCTAAGAAGAATGACGGTGAACAGGGCTTGAGAGATGTTTCCGAGGGCTTGTGATAGGATTCTCGCGTAGCTTCCCTTAGTAATACCCATCAGGCCTGCCTTCTCCGATAATTTCAGCTCACTCGTCTCCTCGGATGCCTCAATCAGCAGCGCCTCGAGCTGCCTCTCGGTCAGTGAGCACCGCTCTGCGAGCATTCTTAAAAACGGGTCTTCCCGCCATTTCTGCCTTATTTCCTCGAGTATGACAAGCTGGGAACTCTCCACTCCTCCGTCTCCTCCCTGCTAGACAAATTTGTAAACCATGCCTACCTAAAAAGTAATTCTATCCATTTCTTCGCTCTTCCGCATCGTGGTAATACTCGGAGAACTCGCGGGGCTCGTAAGCCTACTGATGACCTCTAAGGCCAGCTCTAGGTACGCATTCGCCACCGGCGTGTCAGGAGCATATGTCACGACCGGGCTGCGGTAGAAGTGCCCCTCCTCAACCCTGACGCTGCTCGGTATCTCGGAGCGAAGCAGCCCGTCGCCGAGTCTCGCCCTCAAGTCTTCCCTCACCTCATGCGTAATCTTGTACCTGTTATCGACCATTGTTAGGAAGTGTCCGAGTATCTCTATTCTTCTTCCAAGCCTCGTCCTCATGAGCTCGATTATCTTATAGAGCCTCCTGAGCCCCTCGATGCTGTATAGCCTCGGCTGAATAGGCACCAGTAAGTAGTCTGCGGCATATATGGCGTTGAAGGTGAGGACTCCTAGGCTCGGGGGCGTATCGATGAGAACAGCGTCATAGCCAGAGACTTCTCCGTCCAGCGCTGCCCTGAGTACTGCCTCTCTGCCCGGCTGCCTGGCGAGATGCTCCTCCACGGCCGCCAGGTCCTCATTGCTAGGGACAATCCTAAGACCACCGATGGAGGTCTCATGAATTACCTCGGATAACTTCCTTACACCCATCAATGGCGCAGCTATTGTCTCGGAGGTGCTGAGAGGCTTGACTCCCAGCGAGAGCCCTAGATGTCCCTGAGGATCCATATCTATCAATAATACCTTGAAGCCGTGCCTCGATGCCAAGGCGGCTGAGAGATTAATCACGCTCGTAGTCTTGCCGACTCCTCCCTTCTGATTGGTTACTGCTATCACCCACGTCATACTTGTGGCACCTGTCACCCATGGGTGATTTTCTCCTCGAGCTCTTTTAGCCCGAGCCTCACGGCGGCCCTTAGAACCTTCGATGTTATTCCTCTCCTATCGGCGATTACTCCCTGCTCCTCAGCTATCTTCTCCACGATTCTGAGAAGCCTCTCGTGATCCTCATGATCTATGTAGAAGTGTACTTTCTTCATCTTCGGCTTCGCGCTGACTCTTGCCTCTTCATGTCTCTTGCCGCTCTCACCTATCATCTCTTCGACGCTGGGTAGAAGAGACTCGAGATAACCCGTGGGCAGTCTCCTACTCATGATAAGGAGTAGCCGCTCTCAGTTATAAAAATAGGAGATATGGGTGACGTGGATGATATGTCTCATATGCTACCCATAGCATACATGGGTGATACCTCATCTACGCCTTGCCTAATAAACTTCAAAAACTGTCCGCTAGCTTCACGTATTTTTCATGCACCCCGTGTCCCACCTCAGCAGACTCGACACGTTCATAGCACGTGTTAGTAGATGTCTTATCCTCCATGCTTGTCACGCTCTCCCCCATCGGAAACAACACTTCGTTCTCCTTTGCGATGTGCTGCTTAAGCAGCTCAACATACGACTCACATAGCTCAGTGATTTCGAGGTGTTTAGCTTCCTCCTCGCCCAAATCCTTGAGAGCCCGCTCTATCTGCTTTACTATCTGTCTTCCCTGCTCATGTTCTTGCAGCATCACGCCTATTGGACCATGCTCTCTCGGTATGCCTCTCCGCTCTAGACATGGGAAAAGACATCGCTCCTCCTTGCCATGATGACACTTATCGATGAATGTCTTAGCAAACTCAAGAAATGTAGTTAGGGATTCATATTCTATGCTCTTAGATGATTTCCAGTACCCAAGCTTCGCCTCCAATCTTTCAAGCATCTTTAATATGACTTCGTGGTCCTTGATTAGTGAAGATGTCAGGTCGAGACCCCGCTCGTGAATATGATGCATTAACTCATGAATTCATCCACTACAATTAAATATTTTTCGGACCAACTACTTTTAGAGTATCCTATCTCCTTGATATTGCCTTTTTAATGAGTAGTTCGTGGAAGACCGTACTTCCCGAGAGCTCTGGATGGAACGTCGTGCCGATTATGTTTTCCTGAACTACTGCGACTGGTCTATCGCCTAGCCTCGCTATTACTTCTACTCCTGGTCCAGTATCGATGATTGTTGGGGCCCGGATAAAGACTGCCCTAAAACCAGTGACTCCAAGCGCTGGCAGATCAATCATCGTCTCGAAGGACTCTCTCTGTCTCCCATAGCTATTTCTCTCCACAGTCACGTCTAGAACCCCCACTAGTTGCTGTCTTGTCTCACCTACAACTCTGTCATAGACCCTCTTAGCCAAGACTATGAGTCCGGCACAAGTACCCATGACTGGCAGCCCATCAATTATCCTCTGCCTAAGGAGCTGGAGGGACTTAGTGAAGGCCGCAAGCCTACCCATCACCGTGCTCTCCCCGCCTGGAATAATCAATGCATCCACCTTCTCTATCTCTTCAGGCGTCTTTACGAAGAATACATCACCATCTATTCCAAGCCTCCCCAAAGCCATCCGGGAGGCCAATACATGCTCCTCTACGTCTCCTTGGAAGGACGTTACGCCTATCCTTATCCTGCTCAACCCGTGCCTCTCTCCTGCATCCTCAGGTCTAGACTCTTTACGTCTAGGCCAAGCATGGACTTAGACTCATCAATCATCTTCTGAGCCTCAGCGACGATATCAGGCCTGTCCCAGTAAGTAGTCGCGAGGACAATTGCTGATGCCCTGAGCTCGGGGTCGCTTGACTTGAATATTCCAGACCCGACGAAGATTCCGTCGCATCCGAGGCTCATCATCATCGCGGCGTCGGCAGGCGTCGCGATTCCACCCGCAGCAAAATTCACGACCGGCAGCCTTCCAAGCCTAGCGGTCTCAACAGCGATTTCATATGAGACCCGTAGCTCACGTGCAAACTTCATCACCTCCTGCTCATCGCCCTGCTGGTAGAGAATAGTCAGCCTCCTAAGCTCATTGTTAAGTATCCTCATGTGCCTGATCGCCTCTGCGACGTTGCCGGTACCAGGCTCACCCTTTGTTCTAATCATGGCTGCACCCTCCTCGATTCTCCTCAGAGCCTCACCTAGGTCTCTTGCACCGCAGACAAAGGGCGTCGTGAAGTCCCACTTCCAGATGTGACGCTCCTCATCAGCAGGCGTCAGGACCTCTGACTCGTCAATCATATCTACCCCAATCTCCTCGAGAACTCTCGCCTCCCACGTATGTCCAATCCTACACTTAGCCATGACCGGAATCGTTATGTGATCCATGATCTCCTCTATTACTCTGAGGCTCGCTGTCCTCGCGACTCCTCCGGCCTTCCTCACGTCGTATGGCAGCTTGTCTAGGACCATGACTGCTACTGCTCCGGCGTCCTCGGCAATCTGTGCCTGCTCGACGCTTGTAACATCCATCACGACTCCATGTTTAAGCATGTGGGCGAAGCCTCTCTTAAGGAGCGTTGTGCCTCTTTTGCTCTCGACGCCATAGCTCCTTTCTAGCCTTATTCCGGGCAGCTCTCTCTGACTGCCAACGAGCGATATCATACCAAGTAATTATATCAGCCGCCACTATTAAAGAATACGTTTAGTAATTGAATATATAGCCCTCAATTTTTATACATCGATTCCGAATGCTTTTGCGAGCTTCTCGAATCTCTTAAATTCGTTCAGCAGCTGGGCGCCCTTATCGGTCAGCGAGTAGAGGCCGTGGGTCTGGTTAATAGTTATGAGTTCCCTGCTAGCCAGGAATTCCAGATACTTGATGAGCCTGTCATATGAGAGGTTCGCCTCCCTCATTAGGTATGACTGCTGAGCCCAGCCAACCCTCGAGATAGACTCAAGAATATCAATGCATATCCTAAGCTTCGATCTATACTCCTTCTTCAGTGCTTGTCCATCACTCAAGGCTTCCTCGCCCTCAGTGTAGCTATTATCATTGAGCAGAGGGCAAGCAGTTGGATTAGGTGGGCCGAGAGATAAAATACAAAGCCCAGGGGCGTGAAGATAAATAGGATATGACTCACTAGGAGCAAGGTAAATCCAGTCAGGATCAGTCCAGACTCGGTCGTCCTACATAAAGTATAGTTGATACCAGTCCAGGCAACTACGAAGGCTAGAAGGAGCGCCGAGACCGCTTCAAAAAATGGATTATAAATCAATACCTGTATTGGCAGGATGGCCATCGTCGCTGTAAGTCGCCTCGTCAATGCATATCCATACGTAGCAGCAAAGATAGCATACGAAGCAACTCTCAGTCCTGAATAGGTAAGTTCTGCTGACTGAATCATTCTTCCATAAACTCCGGGGGGCCAATTGGTGAATGATAATAGCCAGAGGAGGTAGCTGACGGATATGACGCGTGATAGCATGCCGATGCCCATTAGGAGAAATCCGAGTCCAAGGTAGAGGAAGGGCCTTAAGTCTGTGACTCTGTAGGCCCTGAAGGCAAGCAGAGCGACAATGAATGCAAGTATAAGTGCAATGCTCTCCATGAGCAGGTCAAATCGGATAATCCCAAGAACCCCCAGCGGCATATCAATTTATTGGCTCATCGTCAAAGATAATAACATTATGTTGGTGCAGACTACTCAAGCATATAGATTTGTGTTGAGTTTTTTCTAGATGTTAATAAAAGTCAATTTCTTATTTTTAAACAGAAACTCTCCTCTTATTAAATCTTCGTCGTAGACGATTCATGCATCATCCTTTAATAAGCCTGACGCATAAATGACTTTCAGAATGAGCACGAAAAAGATCTGGATAACTGGAATAATCAGCGCGGTCCTTGTCGGAGTCTTGGTCATGGTCTTGGCTACGCAGTACGCAAGCGCCGCATTCATAAGTACTCAGCAGCCTACGTCCCAGGCCAGAAATTGGCAGGGGGCTCTTCAGTGGAACAGAGGCACCTACAGGCCTTTTTACGACGCCAACACGTCGATGCTGATGGATAGGTTAAGGATACGTCAGTGCCTCGAGAACGCTACATTCAAGGTTGAAGATGTCTCGATTACAGGGAAATTTACTGACGCTGAATATGGCTTTATCGTTATGAGTGTTGATGGGTCAAGCCTCGTCTTCAGGGCGCCCAACCGCTGGGTCATAAATGGTGAGGTCAAATCATTCATCCATCTATTTGTTGACGACATAATCGTTAAGGGGCACGAAGTCAGGGTCGATGCTTTAAGGGTTACAGTGACGCTGCAGGACGGAAGAACAATTACGCACTACGTCGCTAAAACTGTCACTGACCTCAATACAGGCGCGTCTGCCCAAGCATTAATGCCCACTACTCTCGGCGGCTCTCCATATAGCTCCCTAGGATAAGCAGCCTAAACTCGCTTGACTCAAAAAGCTTAGGGTCAATAATCCTCCTAGCGTCAATGATTATTTTTCCCTTCATTTTTTCTCTAAGCTTTTCAGGCGTGAGTGACCTAAAGACTGGCCAGGGAGTAGCTATGACGGCTGCATCTGCGTTCTCGAGGCATTCATCAATTGATTTGGCGATGTCTACCTTACCATCTAGGACTTTCGAGACATTTATTGTGGCCGCGGGGTCGAAGATCGAGATGGATGCTCCACTATTCAGGAGTCTATTTGCCAGCCTGATTGCCTGGGACTCCCTGACATCATCAGTGAATTCCTTGAAGGCAGCTCCTAGTATAGCTATGCGTTTTCCCGAGAGTGTTGATAGTTCTCGCTCAAGGAGCCTGCAGACCCACTCTACTTGCCCGTCATTAATCTCGATCGTGGCGTCTATGAGATGTGGCTTCAAACCGGCTTCGAGGAATATTCTCCGAAGAGCCCTTAGGTCCTTTGGAAAGCAGGAGCCTCCCCATCCCAGTCCGGCCTTGAGGAAATACGGTCCTATCCTCTTATCGGCTCCGATTCCAGCCGCGACTTCATCCACGTTGCCTCCCGGCAACTTTTCACAGAGCCTCGAGATCATGTTTATGAAGCTTATCTTCATGGCGAGGAATGCGTTGTTTGCATATTTTATTAGCTCAGCACTTGTAGGCGTGGTCATGATGACTGGTGGGAGTTGTTCTTGATGGAGAGCTCTGTAGAGACTTAGTAATTCTTCACCCGACTTTTGGTCTATGCATCCAATGACTATCCTATCAGGATTGAGTGTATCCTCGACTGCGCTACCCTCCCTGAGGAACTCTGGATTAAAGCAGAGTCCAAAATCTAATCCACACTTCTTGCCTGAAAATGACTCAAGAATATTCATGAATGGCCCAATCGTTGTTCCAGGAGGAACAGTGCTTCTGAGGACTACTACGTGTCGTTGATTAAGACTTCTGAGACACTTACCAATTGTCTCGGCGGCGCTGAATACTTGTGATAGGTCAGCGGACCCGTCGCTTAGCGAGGGCGTTCCGACTGTAATGATTGTATAGCTGCTTCTAGAGATGCCTTCCGCCGGGTCCTCAACCACCCTGAGCCTACCATTCATCACTGCATTTCTCAGCAGATCTTCTAGGCCCGGCTCATATATCGGAGAGACGCCATTCCTAATTGCTGAGAGCTTCTCTGGATTGATGTCGTGGCAATAGACGAGGATTCCCCTACTTGAGAGGCAGGCGGCAGTAACGATTCCCACGTATCCGAGACCAATAACTGTGACAGACATTGTGTCCTGCATCTTCATCACTTAGAATTGGGTAGACGTTTAGCGTATCCTCCCCTCTCGAGGAGCTCGGCAGAGTCGGGAGGAATGATGGCGATGTCGCCCTCCCTGAACGGTCCGTGAACATGTCCCTTCTTGTCAACGATTGCTGAAGTATCCTTAAGCATCACGACTAGCTCCTTTTCATCTATCTTTATCTTTGGGGATAGGTTCAGCATCTCAGATACCTCGTTGACTATGCCGAGATAGGCCCGGCCCAGTTTTTGGAAAGCTCTGTACATCTCTTCTTCAAACTCAAGCATATTCTCTAATGTCTCGCCCCTCAGCGCAGCATCAATAACCTTCCTCATCCTTAGCATGAATATTTTCCTGACGAGAGATGAGAGGATTCTCAATTCTTCTTCCCTAAGGATTGTATTGATTGACTTTTTATCGACTGCGAGCTTAATCTCCATTCTGAGCCTGGAGGCATGGCTTCTCAGGTTCTCGGCCCATTCCTGAGGAATCGGGGCGAGTCTTTCAGAAGAGTTCTCAGCCCTCCATATATCCACGGACTGTGAATATACTTCCGACATCTCTTACACTAATTGAGACATAGCTTGTAATAGAGCTTTAGACCCTAATGGGGTCAGCCAGGCCCCTCAGGACAAGGTAAACAGCTGCATGGAGGGGCAATTCAGCCTCCCTCGGCTCCGGCACCTCGTCAAAGAGGTCACCACCAAGCTGGAATGCCGGTGCATAGACGATCCTAACCCTCACTTTATAGTTGCTTTTCAGGACTGCTGCATCCCTCAGAGGCTCTGCACCCTCGAGCCCATCGACTGGTATCGACGCTGCCAGTAGTCCTGTCTTACCGTTCAGTGTTCCGCTCATCCTCATTAATCTATGAATATCAGTCGTGACCACCGGGTCTATCTTGACAGACTCTGTCATTATAGCTTCCGACGAGATCTTTGCCCAGAAGCTTGGAGGACCGACACTCCAAGTCGGCTCAACGCTCCACGTCTCCCTTATCTTCTTGATTAAGTCCGGCCTCACGCCCTGGATCGCTATGTTCTCGGCATGCCCGGTGGTGAGGAGGGCGTATATCCTCTTGATGACTCGCCCCCTCCACCCCCAGGAGTTTAGCTCCGGCTCGGGATAGTCCCTAAGGTTCTTTCTTCCCCGTCTACCAGGCTCCAGTGCGGGTATTCCGTGAAGTCTAGGCTGAAACCCCTCACCTACCAGATAGTTCACGATCTCCCTCCTTGCCGACGAGTCAAGGGGCTTGAAGTCTTCAGAATAAACTACAACGTGGAAGCCTCTGTTTCCAGAGAAGCCTACCTCTAACTCATTCTCTGGGACTCCGAAGTCATCCATGAGGACGTTGACTAGCTTAACTGTCTCGGCCCTGGCCGAGTTGATGCAGTTTTCGCAGACCCAGTCAATCTCCATCAGTGTAGAGCCGCACTCAGCGCATTTGCCATCTACTCCTTGAGATAAGCCATGTACTGGGCATACCCTGTAGCTATGTTTAGCGATGCATGATAGTCCAAGATGGTCTGCATCGATGTCGAATACCAGGTCTGCGCCTAGCCAAGACTTCTCCTCCATAGGTGCCTTTGGATACATGTAGTAGGCCGCGGAGCGATAGACGTGGAGCGGCCCCACGCGCCTAACCTCGTCCCTAACCTCCTCCGCGGACTGGAAGGAGAGATGCCTAACCATGACGCTCTGACCGAATGGGAAATATCCATACTCCCTTCTCTCCGGCTGTCTCGGTACATTGATGAGTGAGTAGTTCTCAGCATAGAACTTCCTGAAGACTCTCCTCGCGAACTCTTGGCCACGCTGAGATATGAATGACACGGGCTATAAACAAAAAATCTGCATTCACTAAATAAGGATTTCTAAACAGAGACGGGGATTGCAACATTTATTTGGATATGGCGTCATGGATATGCCCGTGGACGGTGCGAGGAAATACAAGGTCGTACTGCCGGTAGCTGGTCTCGGGACGCGTCTCCTACCAGCAACAAAGGAGCAGCCAAAAGAGATGCTTCCAATATTTGCACCAGACGGCAGGGGTGGAAGATGCCTCAAGCCACTTCTTCAGCTCGTCTTTGAGCAGCTCTACAACTATGGATTCAGAGAGTTCATATTTGTCGTTGGGCGTGGAAAGAGGGCGGTTGAGGATCACTTCACTCCCGACGCCCAGTTCGTCGAAGAACTGGAGAGAAGGGGCAAGACTGAATACTCCCGCATAGTCGGCGATTTCTACAGAATGCTCAGCGACAGTGTCTTGACGTGGGTGAATCAGCCGTCGCCCCTTGGCTTTGGACACGCAGTACTCATAACGAGACACGTCGTCGGTAGTGGGCCATTAATTGTACAGGCCGGCGATACATACATACATTCTGACGGAAACAGGCACATATCAAGAGTGATTGAGGTCTTCGAGTCACGGAATGCCGATGCAGTCATCCTGCTAAAAAGAGTGGCCGACCCAAGAATCTACGGCGTCGTCGAGGGTAAGAGTATCGGCGAGAGAATCGTAGAGATTACAGGGGTCGAGGAGAAGCCAGAGCGTCCAAGATCAAACCTAGCAATAATGCCTCTCTATGTCTTCAAGGGCCTGATCTTCAAGGCGCTTGAGACAGTCAAGCCTGATAGCCGCGGAGAGATTCAGCTCACTGATGGTATTCAGAGATGCATAGAGTGGGGCGGCAGGGTCTACGGCGTCGAGATAGGTGAGGGATACGTCATGGACATAGGAAACCCAGCATCATACTGGGAAGCCCTACAAACATCCTATGCATTAGCATCAATGAACAAATAATGCGGGTATTCGGATTAGATTTAAAAGTCAGAGAAAATCGTAGTTTGGTGAGGTGTGTTTAACCTCAATTCAGGACTAATCAGTGGGGATAGATTAATAGAGCTCGGACAGGTCGAGATCCGTCGATATGGTCGTCAAATAATAATCCCAGATGTCGGACTAATTGGTCAGAGGAAGCTTAAGTCCGCGAAGGTGCTCGTTGTAGGCGTTGGAGGTTTAGGCTCAGCTGCATCTCTCTACCTCGCAGCTGCAGGCGTTGGGACAATAGGGCTCATTGACCATGATGTCGTCGAAGAGACAAATCTCCAAAGACAAGTCATCTATACGACTGATGACGTTGGGAGGAAGAAGATAGAGGCCGCGAAGGAGAGGCTCTCTCGCCTCAATCCATACATAGAGATTGAGACTTACGGCGAGACAATCAGCTCCGCCAACGCTCTAGACATCATATCAAAGTACGACCTCGTCATCGATGCTACTGATAACTTCCCAGCGAGATATCTCCTGAATGATGCCTGCGTGATTCTTGGAAAGCCACTGATCTATGGGAGCATATTTAGGTTTGATGGTCAGGTATCTGTCTTCTATCCTAGAAGGGGCCCGTGCTATCGTTGTTTATACCCGGAGCCACCTTCGCCTCATCTGGTCCCCTCATGTGCTGAGGGAGGAGTGCTAGGAGTGCTGCCGGGAATTGTGGGCACGATACAGGCAAACGAGGCCATCAAGCTAATCATAGGCATAGGAGAACCGCTGATAGGAAGGCTACTAATGATCGATGCGCTTGTCCCCTCATTCAGAGAACTCAGGATAGAGAGGGACAGGAACTGCCCTGTATGTGGAGAGAATCCATCCATAAGGGAGCTCATAGACTACGAGGAGTTCTGCGGACTTAGTAGAGGAGAGGCAAGAGAAGAACTCGAGGTATCGCCAGAGGAGTTGAAGCAGATGCTTGAGAGAGGCGAAGTCCAGCTGATAGACGTGAGGGAGCCATTCGAGTGGGAGATATGCCATATAGAGGGCGCAAAGCTGATACCGCTCGGTCAGCTACCATCTAGGATACATGAGCTCGACCCAGCCAAGACCATCGTAGTCTATTGTCATTCAGGATACAGGTCGGCGCAGGCCGTGAAGCTTCTAAGAGAACTCGGTCTCAGGAAGACCTATAACCTGGCGGGAGGAATAGACGCATACGCAGAACGAGTAGACCCATCACTAACAAGATACT
The DNA here is from genome assembly GCA_038845265.1 of Nitrososphaerota archaeon. GTDB lineage: Archaea > Thermoproteota > Nitrososphaeria_A > Caldarchaeales > Calditenuaceae > CALIKS01. Next base: position 140,707 of record JAWBQR010000002.1, read on the forward strand.
AGAAGACCTAAACCTCATCTTAAATTAATATTTACGCATCGCCAAGACATAACTATGGGTGGATGAAGACTCATTCACCCGTCTGAAGAAATGATGATAAAGGGGGTCAACTGACACCTACCAATCATAGAAAAGTCTTGATAAAAAAGCAATTCTATTTTTTAGGTGATAATAAAATTGGACGTGGAGCGCCTTAGCATAGGTTGCGCCCGGCATGGCTAAGCGGCTCAGGCGATTGGGAGTGGCAGGCTGAGGGCGTCCGGCCGAAGCCTCCGCCCGTACACCTCCACCCCATCAACCCCCTCTTCTAGGGGAGCCCTCGTCGAGACCCAAGGCCCGTTGCCAGGCCCTATAGGTCTCGATTGGCCGCCTATTTTTGGGAGCGGCTTCGAGCTTAGATGCTTTCAGCTCTTATCCGCAGGGGCGCGGCTGCCCGGCGTTGCCCTGTAGGACAACCGGTACGCCGTTGGCCCCGGCCCTCCGTTCCTCTCGTACTAGGAGGGCCTTCCCCTCAGGCGGCCCGCACCCCCAGTAGGTAGAAACCGATCTGTCTCGCGACGGTCTAAACCCAGCTCACGTTCCCCTTTGATAGGCGAGCAGCCTCACCCTTGGCCCCTGCTGCGAGGCCAGGATGGGAAGAGCCGACATCGAGGTACCAAGCCGCGGGGTCGATGGGGACTCTCGCCCGCGACGAGCCTGTTATCCCTGGGGTAACTTTTCTGTCACCACCGGCCCCCACTGGTAGGAGCCGATGGATCGCTAGGCCCGGGTTTCCCCTCAGGACCCCTTGCGTTCGAGGGTCCTGTCAGGCCGGCTTTTGCCCTTGCACTCCACGGCGGGTTTCTGTCCCGCCTGAGCCGACCTTTGGGCTCCTCCGATATCTTTTCGGAGGAGTGCCGCCCCAGCCAAACTGCCCACCAGCCGTTGTCCCAGGGCGCAGGCCCCGGTTAGCGGGGTAGTTCAGGACGGCCGGTGTTACATTGGCGCCTCCCCAGGCCCCCGGAGAGGCCTGGATCGATGGCTCCCGGCTACGCTATGCGTCCCAAACCACTCCGCAGCAACTGGCTGCAGTAAAGCTCCACAGGGTCTTCTCTCCCCACTGGGGGTTCGTGGACTGTTCGTCCACGTTAAGTGGGTTCACGGGGCTCCGGACCGGGACAGTGGGGCCCTCGTTGATCCATTCATGCACGTCGGAACTCACCCGACAAGGCATTTGGCTACCTTAAGCAACCCAGAACAATGGGTTGGACCATATCTTCGCCCTCGAGTTCATCTTCAAGTCGCTCTAAGGCGCCCGGCGTATGGTCTCTGAGGCGCCCACCCGCCTCTCAATCTCAGAGACTATATCACTCAGGCTGTACTTTCTATCAGATGATAATTGATACGCCTTTTCAAGAAGTCTCCTGAATCCCTCGGCGCTTTTATGCTCTTTCCTCTCTAATCCTTCCACTATCTCTGCGAATCGTTCGAACTCGCTCCACTTAATTATTGGTTTATGCTTTCTGAAGAATGGGATTATCTTCTCAACGAGGCTTTTTCGCGCATCGACGATGTATTGAAGCGTTGTATCTTCCTGTCCCGGCTTAGGTATGATTCTTCCACAGCTAAATGTTCTCTTCAGGATCTCAAGCACTATTCTCTTCTCAGCGCTCTGTGTCACATGGAATACAGGGTCGATAACCCATCCAAACCGCGCGCTGTCTTGTTTTTTAATGGATATTGAGAAGCATCCTTCACCGTCTACAAGGCCAACTATATAGTAGTTTAGGTATTTCCTTCTGCTTGGCAGACGTCTAGGGTCAATCAAGTCTCTGAACTCATTAAGCAATTTTTGCTACACCACATAGTATCCTTCGTAGTGTTTCTTTAATAATTTGAGGCGAGTGGTTCCCTGCGGGTCGGGGTCATCTGGTCAACCTATGTTCCCTGCTCGGGAGGCTGACCAGTCCATCCTTCCCCGCATATAGCCGGGTTTAACGACTCCCTAACTCGAGAGTCAGAGTTACTCCCGGCGCTAGCCGGCCCTTATCCCGGTTGGACCCGGGGTTCAGGTACCGGTGCTGGCCAGGATTGAGAAGCCGTTCAAAGCCTTTCGGCCTTGCGGCTTCCTATGTTTTTATTAAACAGTCAGGACCCCCTTGTCACTGCGACCTGCCTTCCCAGCCTCTTCGGCAAGGAGGGCAGGCACCCCTTATCCCGAGGTTACGGGGCCAATTTGCCGAGTTCCCTGGCCCGGAGTCACCCCAGACGCCTTGGCCTTCTCAGCCAGGGGCACCAGTGTCGGATCTAGGCACGGTCTCTCGGGATCGTTCCAGGCTCCCTTTTCACTGGCTCCAGGGATCAGCCGAAGCCGCCATACGGCGGCCCCATCACTCCTTCACCTGGTTCTCGCCGTTACGGCTCTCCCCAGGCTTCAGAGCTTGGACAGAGCTACGGCCCTGCTCGGCCTACCCCGAAGCGTCAGGAGCCTGGCTTGCGTTGCCGCACCTACCCGAGAGGCACCGGAATCTTAACCGGTTTCCCCTTCGGCCTACCCGGTTAAGGTCGGCCTTAGGACCGGCTTACTCCCGGCTGACGACGCATTGCCGGGAGACCCGTGCCCTTTCGGCGGAGGGGATTCTCACCCCTCTTCGCTGTCTACTACCACCGGGATCTACATTGGCGGCCGGTCCACGGGACCTCACGGCCCCGCTTCTGCCCAGCCGCCACGCCCCCCTACCCCCACCCATGCAATGCATGGGTGAGCCCGGGTTTCGGCGGCCCGCTTAGACCCGTCAATTTTCGGGGCCCCCAGCCTCGGCGGGTAAGCTGTTACGCACTTCTTAGCCGATGGCTGCTTCTAAGCCTACGGCCCCGCTGTTTTAGGCTGGAGACGCCCTTTGGTTTGTCACTTAGCGGGCACTTAGGGGCCTTAACCCGCGGTCTGGGTTGTTCCCCTCTCGGTCCAGGAGCTTACCCCCAGTACCCCACTCCCGGGATCTACGGCGCCCGTGGATTCGGAGTTCGAAAGGAGAGTGGAGCCTCATCGGCCCCTTGCTCCCCCATCGGTGCTCTACCCCACGGGCAACCTCCCCCGAGGCTGTCCTGCGAGACACTTCGGGGGGAACTAGCTATCACCGGGCTAGATTGGCTTTTAACCCCTAGCCCCAGGTCAGGGGACCGATTTGCACATCAAGACCCCTATTCGGGCCTCGACCGGGGTTTCCCCCGGCTTCGCCCTGCCCAGGGCTAGATCGCCCGGTTTCTAGCCTCACGGGCGTGACTACAGGCCCTTTCGGACCCCGCCCCTCGCCGGAGCCTACTCCGGCTGCGGGCTAGTCGGTTTCCCCACGCCTACGGGCTTTCAACCCTTAGGCTCGCCACACCCGTGAACTCCCCGGCCCGTGTTTCAAGACGGAGTGCACGACCCTGGGATTGTCCCCACTCGCTCCTCGTCGGAGCTTCGCGGGGATTTCCCTTTCAGGCCGTGCTCGTCTGTTACCAGCCGGTTTCAGGCGCTTTTCACCCCCCTCCCGGGGTACTTTTCACCTTTCGCTCACGCTACTGGTCCGCTATCGGTCTTGGGACGTATTTAGCCTTGGAGGCCAGTGGCCCCCAACTTCCCGCACCATATCCGAGGTGCGGTACTCTGGGACACGGGGCATCGTCCCTCCGGCCTACGCCTACGGGGCTATCACCCTCTATGGCGCCCCATTCCAGGGGACTTCGGCTCAGCCATCAGGACGGACCCCCGGCCCATAACCCCACACTCCCCCATGGTTACCCATGAGGGTTCGGTTTGGGCTCCTCCCCGTTCACTCGCCGTTACTAGGGGAATCCCGTTTTGGTTTCTTTTCCTCCCCCTACTTGGATGCTTCCGTTCGGGGGGTTCCCGATCCCAGGCTTATGGCCCGGGAACGCGGTGGTTGCCCACCGCGGGAGGTCCCATTAGGAGATCCCCGGATCGAAGCCCGCCTGCGGCTACCCGGGGCTTATCGCAGCTTGCCACGTCCTTCTTCAGCGCCCAAGCCGAGGCATCCACCGGCTGGCGTGCCCCCGCTTAGTGCCAAGGCGCAACCTATTTTGCTGCGCTCCACGTCCAATGAGCGCGCTCATTGTAAATTGACTTACTCGCGCATCCTGCCTATCAGGAAGTTTTTCTCTGATAGGCATTCATGAGCCAAATTAATCATTATCAAGCGCTTGCTTATAAATGTGTCTATCGAATTCTTCGAAGGAATGCCGTAAATTCGGTATTTAGGTCAAGTTTACCCCTAAGAAATGTAATGTCTCTGCATTGGCCAATAAATCAATAGTGATCTTATCCAAACTTAATGATAGTAGAACTATTCGAAATCCATTGCTTCATAGATTTCTCTTGGAAGAGCAGGACACTGAATGTTCAGATGATGCTTGCTCAGTTCTACTTGGATTTTTAGAAGTCTTCTCGCTTCATCGAATTCATGATAAGTGAATGGGTTAAGCTCTCTCAGCCTCTCCCCAGAGAGTCCGGGGACATCCACAGGTACTAGGACTTTCTCTCCCCATATTGGATGGGGATTGTATTTGACTGCTCCTCTGACTGCCTGCAGAATGAAGAGCTCTGTCTCCTCGATCGTCGGCGAAGTCCCACCGATGATTCTTCTATCCCCATACTCATCAATTTCATAGAGCGGCTCAGGTATCTCTATTTCTCTATTATTGATCGTCGTCTTTACCCATCTGTACTTCGCTACGATTCTTCCAGTCGTGTTTATCTGGTAGATCTCCGGCATGTCTCCCATTTCGTATCGCTTCTTCAAGAATTCATAGAATCTCACCACGTGTGCGGTGGAGCTGACGCCCATGGTGAAGGGTAGGCAGTACCTAGTCTCGAAGAGCATACCGAAGGCCTCGCGAGACTGTGCTGGATGGCCCACAGACCTGCCGTCAGCCAAAACCTTCGCCGCAAATGCCGGGTCAGTTATCTTGACCCATGCATAATCAATGAAGTATCCAGGGGATAGAAATATGGCGACATTCATAGGCCCACTCGATTCAGGGTCCCCATCATAATATCCAGTATCTGCCAAGTGGAGGACAGATCTTGAATTCCTGTTGGGTGCTCCGTAGTAAGTAAAGAGTTTTCCTTCGAAGCATGGATTGCCATTCACGTCGAACTCTGTGTTTTCATGAAGTGCCTTGGGCGAGGTTGCAGCATTCCATATTGCGACCTGCTTAGAATCGACATCCTCCGTCTTCGTCCATGTACCGCATTCAGAACCAATAACTTTGTCCTCAAAAATTGCCACTACGTCGTCGTTTTTTATAACTTGGTCATAAACATAGTCCAGTGGATTGATTCCAAATTTCTCGATGTATATCTTCGCATTAGTGTGGTTGAATACATACATGCCGTGTGTAGACTTGCCTGAACCCGTCAAGCCCCATATACACATGACCACCCTCCTCAAGTCTCCTCTAATGGTTTTGACCGTGAACTCTCTCAGCGCAGCATGTTCACCTATCCCTCCAACCTTGTATACATGATATATCCAATGCGTTAGGAACCCCTTCTTGACCTCGCCCTGATAGGAGCTACAAGTAACAATTGTATAGTTATGGTTCGGGAAGCGAAGGACACGCAGCATCTGGCCTGTGCTGCTCATATATGGATTCCCAAGATAGTGAGGTATGCAGAATAGCTCTACATCAGGCTCCTTCGAGGGTTCTCCAGGAAAGCATAGCTGCTTCCACCTATACGCAATGTCGGGGAACTGTGGGTCACAGTATAGTCTACACCTCATCTCAACCCTTGTGCCTGGCTTTCCCAGGATAGCATCGACCTGTATAAGTGGCCCCTGTGCAAGTATATGTTCAAGCACTCTCTGCATAAGAAACTTATGCTCATATTTCAGGTCTTCATCCCTCTCTATTACTACCGAACCGGTAGCCGACCTATGCCAGATGTTCGATGCCCAGCCCCACGCCCCGTTTCTGTACTGCGTACCGTACATCTTTGCCCTCTCGAACAGGTCTGGCGGATTATTCAGGATAGCCCTTATCCCGCTTCTCTCCTTAACCTCTATGATTCTTCGAAAGCTCTCCCTGAACCCCTCAATAGTAATATCGTCCAGTGGGGGTATTATCCTGCTATGCTGCATTTATTCCAAAATTGTTTATTAAACCAGAATTTCAACATTTCCATACGGACTGAACAAAAACCCTCAAAAAATCGCTAATTTCCATTAAATTTTTAATTTTGAATCATTTAATCCTGTATTTTCATTTGGGAGACGTCTGTAGCCTTCCTCTCGGCTAGTCTGTGATGAGGATGTTTATGCGCTCGAAATCTTGGGGGAATAGCCGACGCATCCTCTCAACGAGGTTGTCTCCACCCACTTTGATCCTTCCAGTCACAACTAAGTCCATATCTCCATAAACCTCATCGACTGAGTCTACGTCATCCCAGCTCAGGATCTCGCGCACTATGCTTGGAGTGTCGGCCTGTGGACGCACCTTGACGAGCACGTAGACTCTCTCCTCTCCGAAGAGGCTCCTGACACTACTCTCATTTACGCTGAATCCTAAAGACTCGGTTAGTAGCTCGACGATTTCTTTAACGCTTACCTGCCCCTCATGCTCGGCATAGTGCTGCGCAATTTTTTCAGCCGCAGCCCTTGCTTTTTCTGGACCTATCTCATGCCCGCTCCTCCTAGCTATCTCTGCGATGACTTTATGGCTAAGATGCGGTGTAGCGGCGTACTTAATCGTCTCGAAGTCAAACTTGATCTTGAGTGGAGGCACATAGCCCTCCGGCTTCCTAACAGTCATGGACTGATGGACACCTGCCCTTATCGTTCTGGCTTCCTCAGATAATGGATGACGCCAAGGCATCTTTATCCCTGTCAGCTTGCTGAACTCTCTATAAGTGCTGTTCAAAAATTCCCTCTTAATTCCAAGGTCTAATCCATGAATATCATGCATCACTGACGCGACTTCGTATAGGTCGGCGATTCCATTTCTGTCGCCTATGCCATAGATGCTTACATGCGCCTCGGCGGCGCCCTCTAGGAGGGCCTCCACTGTATTGGCTGAAGCATAGCCGTAATCATTATGGAAGTGACATGCTAGGGGGAGACTAGTCTTCTCTAATGCGTATCTGAAGAATTTTCTAGTTATGCTCGGCGTCATTAATCCAGCTGTGTCGGGAACACTAACCAGCGTGGCTCCGGACTCTCTAAGATCCTTCGTGGATTCGAGAAGCCTGTCAAGCTCTGAGAACTTTCCATCCATGTAGAGTCTCGTCACGTCCTCAAGCGTGGCCCTTATGTATCGATACCCACTTCTTGATGCTGCCTCGATTGCCTCCCTCATTCTCTCGATTGCGTCGTCGATCTGGATACCGCCTAGCTTATAGCTCAAGTGTAGCTGTGAGACGGCGATATAGACGGCGACTCCATAGACATCGTAGGCGCTCATTGCCTCGATATCTCTCATATAGGCTCTCCCATGCATGATTACCTCGACTCCATTATCATTTAGCAGCTTGACGATTGGCTCGACTTCATCTCTATATGTCCTCGGTGGATAATCAACCGTCACCTCTACGCGTCTAACTCCGACCTTGGCTAGGAGCTCAGCAATCCTCAGCTTAATCCTCAGGGGAAAGGCCCTGAATAACTCTCCCTCCCTTAACGTCGAGTCAAGCAAAACACCAACAGAGCCCATTTGACTGTCTGTAAGAATATTATCCTCCATATATAACTTAGTTTAGCTCCACGTATCTCGTAGGAAGATTCTCACCGCTGTTCAGAAGATAGAAGTGATTGCCGGAGTGTAAAGATGTATGCGTCACCAGAGCTTTAAGACCCTGCCTCGAGACGAGTAATACTTCCTATAAGTGTTCAGCGCCATTATTATTGCAATCACTATGGTCGAAGCCGTCGTCGCAAGCAGGGCGGTGCGTGAATCGAACAGAGCCCCAAGAATCCTAGATATTACTGCTCTTATCTCGACGATGTATTCGGAGAAATGCGGGAAATAGATCATGATTTGATAACCAGAAGCGGTCTTTATCAATACATATGCAGGTTCATCGACCTCATCTGACAGCAGCTGATACACGCTGTCAGCCAGCTTGGCCTCAGCGCCATTCACCAAAACTACTAGGTCTCCGTTTTCAACGGCGCTAAGTGCCTCGGTGCTCAGCTGAATAACTATTATTCTCGCACCGAGTCCATCGGGCCCAGAAACTCTCAGTCTCAGCCTATCCTCATCGCGGTGGAGAGCATCGACCTGTACTGAAACATCAATCTTAGTTATGTTTATCTCTCTCTTTTTTACTTCGAGTATAGATGCAGTTGTCGACTCGTTTAGCTCCTCAGAAGATTCTTGCTCAATAACCACTTCTCCATTCTTTTCAAGTATTCGTACCTGCTCTATCAGTGTCTTGTTGCCGATAACAATAATTTTTTCCTTAATGATCTCTATCTGCAGTGTCCCGTTCTCGAGTCTTCTCTCAACTCGCTTCTCCATATACATGGTTACGATGCCATTTGTGAATTGGAGCTTATTCTCCACCCTATACATGTTCCCATGGAAGGATATGTTTCCAAGTACTGATAGGTTGAGCTCAGGGCCTGCTCTCAGCTCAACTTGGCTCTTTAATTGTTCCTCGATTCTTTCAGAGACCCGGTTAGCTATTCTCAGCGCGATATCTGCATGTGCCCTGGCAGCCTCTGGATTAATAGATAACTTCTCCCTCGCCTTCTCCAACATCTCTCGAGCCTGCCCCAGCATCTCAGTCAGCGTTCTGAGAGTATTTTCATCTAGGTCTGCGCCCTGTAATTTTGACTCAGCATTCATGATTGCTATTTGGGCCTGATCCATCAATTCCTCAGCTTCCCTTATTCTAACTCTGAGCTGGAGCATAGTCCTAGTTTCTTCCCTTACTCTCTCAGAGATTCTGAGGGCCTTTTCAGCGATTATTCTTGCCTGCGTAGCTAGCCTGACTGCCTCTCCTACATCCTTGTCAAGCTCTGCCTCGGCGTTTCTAAGAAGGTTCTCCGCCTGCTGCAGTAATTGTATTGCCTCAGAAACATTGCCGCCAATCCTTATCGCCTCCTCTATTGCCTCCCTAGCCCTAACAATTATGCCTCTCGCTTCCTCAATTATTTCTAGATAATTCTTAATTTGTTCCTCTCTTGTCTCTTTTATTTTTCGAGATGCCTGCTCTACTAAGTTGATCGCAAGCCTGGCCATGTTCTCTGCTCTCTTTGCGAGGCTGGCTGCTCTCTGGGGGTCTTTCTCCAGTATGCTTTTCGCCTCATCTAGGAGCGACTTTCCCTCACTTATCGCGTCCTTCGCATCTGGAATAGATAGCCCAGCGTTCTCTGCGTCCCTTATCTTATTCTCAGCCTCGCTGATTGCATCGTCTGCATTCGCTATAGCTTTTCTCGCCTTCTCTATTTCCTGTGTATCTTTTACGTTCTTGTCTCCATCTTTCTCAGGTTTTGTTTTTGTATTTGTTTTGTCCTTTGTTTTCTCGGCAGCATCTACTGCCTGAATTATCGTTGTAGTCAATAGTAGTATGCATATGAACATTATTGCAGCGATTGTCAAGGCCCTGGATCTACTCATGGTCCTTGACTATACTACTTCTCAGCCAAATTAAACCTATCTATCTCGAAAAACCTCGAGTAGCAGTATCAAAATATGCATAATGGAATGCTGCAGTATATATTACCATAATCATGCATCGGTATTTCTATAAGCATAGTTATTAGGCTCGAAGACGAGGGTTATTCCTGCTCTGAGGGCTTCGCGGCATGGCGAGTGAAGGCGAGGGATCGGCCGACGAATTCGCCGTCTTGAAAAACCCAATTAGAAGAAGAATACTGCTTAGTCTGCATTCAAGAGGCGAACTAACTGCATCTGAGCTGAAATCAATCACGAGTGTCAGTTACGGTACTCTCTACTACCACTTAGAAATGATGAAGCCCTATATCGAGTCCGTTGGCAGGGGCAGGTTCAGGCTTAACGACAATGGTAAGATGCTGTTGAGGAGGATGATGGACGAGCGTGTAGTTGTCGAGGAGCCTAAAGCAGCCGAGTGGTGGGAGATGCTGACGCTTGGCTATCTCCTCTCGCTGGACAGTAGGAGACTCAGTGGAATAGCAGCGATGGGTGCGGCTTTGCTCGCAATCGCGATCTATGTCTCTTTTAAAATCGATGTCTATCCAATACTTCTACATTTTAGGAATGGGCGGCCGCCGATTATTTCTTGGCCTATAAGTTTATCTGCATTATTCGGCTACTTATTGGCTATTTTTTATCTCTTGAGGAGGGATAATGGCTCTCCTGGAATACTTCTTCTCTCTGCCTCCATCTCGTATCTTCCAGTAGCTGCTTATCTCTCATCCATCTACATAGTCACAGTTCTGTTAAAGCTTCAACTAGATACGCTCTCGGCCCAAATTGGATTCATGATTTCACATATATGGCAACTAGTTATCCTCGCATCGATCTTGACACACTCATCTGGCTCAGGATACTCAAAGACGCTTCCAGCAATGCTCTTCTTCTCATACATAAGCCTCATAACATTTCTATACCTATAGAACATTAGCCCAAGCATTACTCAGCTCCATCTCGGGTCAGTAAAAATTACAGAATCTAGGGGAGAGTTGATAAGCAAGGCTAAAAATATCAATATTGGGCGAGCGGCTGGGCGGGTCTCGGGGAGCTCCCGGGGAAGTTCCTCCCTCCGTCAGCGCACCTGGCGCCGCGAGGCGCGTGGGGAGACCCACGGCAACGCCACAGAAACGAGACCCCTCCACGCGACATGAAGATGACGCGGCAACAAGCCGTCGATGACGCGTGGAGAATGGATGAAACGGGCGTCCCGGGTGGAGAAAGGCTGGAGCCCATGAGCAGCGCTGGCAAGGCTCCAGAACCGAGAAGACCGATCCCGCCTAAAACAGAAGGAGGGCTATGGGCCGCACGCCCCCAAGATGGTTAGAATAAATCAGGTCCAAGGCATCAAGCCATACTGCCCAAATTTTATCCACTACTCAGAGAATACACACAAGTCTATAGAGGTGGTTGGCGCCTTATACTTACCATGTCCCTTAATAGTAGATTGCTTATGAATGTGGATATTTTGCTCCGCATCGAGGGTATGTTTTTTACTGATAGTATGTTGATTCCTTGGCTCTCGGCCAGCTTCTTGTTCTCTCTGCTAATCTTTGAGGCAGTTATAACTATAGAATTCTCGGCACCAATATCTTTTACCTTGAGGATGAATGACAGTAAGTATTGTTCATCGACCTTGCAGCCCTGCGGCGCTATCTCTACTGCTAGCCTAATCTTCTTGCATTGAGGGTCCATAGCTATTGCTGAGAACCTATGCATTACTCCTGATAATCCCCTAACTTCTTCATTGATTCTTAGAATGAATCCCAAACTGGTGAGCTCTGCTGAAATAATAGGCATTATCCACTCGCTTATCGATTCATACGCATTATGGTCCTCTAGGCCGTAGGAATAGAGTTCAAGTATTTCTGATTCTTCCTGGCTGAAAAGTAGCCCGCATGACCTGCACATGGCGCGCCATACCGGCTCGACTGGTATGGAGCCGCAATTAAGACATGCATAGAACGTGCCTATCATGACATATCTAGGCCTCTCAACTCCACATCTCAAGCACCTCTTTCTCTCCTCCCCACGAATCTCCTCGGCAAGGAAATGGGTCTGACAATTGATACATTGATAAATCGTTCCACGCTTCACTTTTTGAGACCCGCATTCACTACATGTCAAGACTAGTTGGAGGTCAATGGATCCGCATGATGGACAGACAGCCAAGCTGCGAGACAGTCTCCTACAGAGTTCCCCAGATTCTGCGAGCTCTTCTAACAGTTGTCTGACAATCTCTGAGTTCAGAGATGTTAATCTCTCGGCATCAACATACCTATAACCCCTCTTCATCTTTACTGGCGCATACTCATCAACCAATTTATTCCTAAGAGCCATGAGTAGCTTCTTTTTAGCCTCGCTGTGATCATTTACTCGCCTAGGCTGCCGCATTACTTATCTACGCAAGATTTTCAATAGTCTATAAGTCTAGCCATAGAAACCTGCGAGTGGACCGCCGTCTTCACAACAATTATCCATAAAAATCGTATATCCGGAAATAATTTAGGAAGGATTTAATGCCCACCACGGAGGATATATTTTAGGTGAAAACCGACGAGATGAATAAACTCGCAGAGAGAGCGATGGACACGATAACGAGAATAATTAGTCTCATGATTGAATGGATAAGAAAGCATCCATCACTTGCACTCATAATCCTCGGTGTCATGTTGGTCGCTGCTGTTCCAGGGCAGGGCACCTCTGTCCTAATTCCAGCATTCATCTTCATCCTCGTCGGAGTGGCGTTATTCATCACTTCACGCGTCTTCTATCAACGAGTAGAGAGTTCTGAAACCTTATTCTCGAAGGGACCGGGGGAGCGGAGTGAACTCGCATTCCTGCTATCAAAGCTGTTGACCGAGGAAGAGGCGAGGATAGTCGAGGTTCTAGTTGAGTCTAACGGCACAGTTCTTCAGCGAGAGATACCATACAAGACTGGGTTAAGTAAGCTGAAGGTTCATAGAATCATAACGAGGCTTGCAAGCAGGGGACTACTGGAGAGAAGAAAGGAGAATGGAAAAGTCATAGTTACAATGGATGAGAAATTATTGAGATTCTTAAAAGGAGCTGGCCAACCCTCTAGGGAGAAGTGAGTAATCATTGACAGAATCTGAAATAGCCCAGTGCTGGGTAGTCATTCCTCAGTCTAGGGTTCTCGAGTTTTCTTGAGTATCAGTCTCAAAAAATGAGACTCACAATTTCTGGAAATTATTATTTACAATCAGGCAGAGGTAAAAATCAGATGCGTGATGACTGAGAGGCTCTGGTTGCAGGAAGGGTTAAACTCGAGAAGAATCACTCTTGAGTGGAACAAGGCTATGTCGTCTCTCAGCAGTAAGATAAGAGAAGAGATAGAGAGGAAAGTGGCTGGGCTCGGCGACGTCATAAAATTCTCTAGGGCGTTCTTCGCATGGACGAATATTAACTATGGCTTTATAGACATAGTGATCGGTATTGGCAGGCTAGATGGACGTGATGGTAGCTTCCACTTGATTATTCCATCGATGCCATCTGAGTCTGCCTGGGTCGAGTTTAGGATTGATGATGCATGCATCGGAGGCACCGTCGTCCAGGAGACATTGGCCGAAGTGGTTGAGCGCGAAGATGAGCTCCTCAATACCAATAGAAATCATTATTATGGAGAAGACACGGATGTATTAGAAGATAATAGTGAAGAGGATTAAGGGGAGGGAGAAACCTAGTGAAGTTAAGTAAAAATAAATCATCTAATCAAGTCAGGATTACCGTCAGTGTTCCGAAATCCTACGTGGAGCTCATGGATCTGCTCGTTGACCAGAAGCTCTACCATAGCAGGGGCGAGATCGTGCAGACAGCGCTTCGAGACCTATTAATAAGGGAGGCCGGGCTGAACGGAGAAGGAATAATTCGACTAAAGAAAAGTATTACGTCTCATTAATCTAAAGTTTTTATTATATATTTAACATGAATTAGACTTGAAATTGGAACTGAATAGACTGAGAAATTCTCTCAGGGGTCTCATCGCCGTAAGCGTAACACCATTTAAGAGAGATTTATCACTCGATGAGGAGGGTGTAAGAAGCGTTGCTAGATTCCTGCTTGAGAGTGGGCTTGATGCAATCGTTCCATGTGGGTCCATGGGTGAGTGGAACTCTCTCACGGATGAGGAAGTGAAGAGAATAATCGAGATAACAGTCGATGAGGTTAATGGAAAGATCCCAGTAATCGCCGGAGTTTCCAGCACCTCGAGCATCGCTGCTGCTAGGAGGGCAAAGATGGCCGAGGACTTAGGGGCGGACGGCCTGCTTGTCCTGCCAGCATTTTACTCTAAATACAATTTTCTGGGTGTGCTCCGTCATTACGAAATCGTGGCATCCTCGTCCAATCTAGGAATAATTATTTACAACTTTCCAGACGCTTTGGGATACGAGATTCCCGCGCATGACCTCGATGTGATGATTGAGAAAATACCCAGTATCGTCGGCATTAAGGACTCGACGACTGATATGGCTGAGTTCTTCTCTAGGCTTAATCTGCTCGGTGATAGGGTTGCTGTTCTCTTGGGAAATGAGCCTTACTGCTTTTATGGACTTATGGCTGGGTCCCCAGGAGTATTCACGAGCATGGCCAACTTTAATCCATACATCATGAGGAGACTCTACAACGCCGTCTTTGATGGAAAAATAGATGAGGCCAGAAATATTTATCGAGTGATGAGTAGATACTTTGAGGTTAGGCGAAGACTCAGGAGGCCGGCGGCACTGGTAAAGCAGGCCATGATCTTCAGCGGGCATAGGATAGAGCCTACCGTGAGGCCACCACTAACGGAGCTCGAGGAAAAAGACAAAGAACTAGTCAAGGAAATCGTCGCCGAGCTGAGAGAATTCACCCACATATAGAGTGCATATCGGACATTTCTTAATATATATCCCGGAAAAATAGGATGAGTAGAATAAGCAGGTGCAATAATGAATGAAGCCACTAAACATACTCATATATGGATCACTAGTCATAGCAATAATCTTCACGGGCACATGGATTTACATTCTATACTCAATATCCGAGATTAAGACTCTGGAGACCGCTGCGCCCCTCAGGGCAGAGGCTCAGCCAACGATAGACAACCAAATCTTATTGATGAATGCTTCCTCTTACATTGCGACAGTCGCGTGGGGAGCACTAGCAGCCGCGCTAGCCTATAAGGGAATAGTCCGATCAGTATGGTCAAAAAGCATGTTCGACTACTCAGTCTTTAAGCTACTCGTAAAGATGCGGGGCTCAACTACTAGGATGCGCATACTCCAAACACTGGAAAAACCAATGAATAGACAGCAACTAGCAAATGAACTTGGGCTCGACTGGAAAGCAGTCGACCGACACATCGAGCTCTTATTATCATACGGTCTCATAAAGGAGGCAGATGGAGAGAATGGACGAGTAAAACATTACGTACTGACTGATGATGGAAAACACGTATTAGAACTTTTAGAAAAACTAAGCCAGCTAAGCACGCCATAAAACTATTGATTAGAATTATCTTTGAGGTAAAAATAGCTTGATAATTGTTGTGAGCCCGACTGTCCTTATGACGTTTATTATGAATACTGAAAATCCCGCGGCCATCATTAATGCGCCCAGCATCGCGACATTCATGTATGGTTCATAAACGCCTAGTCCCATTGGGTAAAGCATTCTTCTCAGCATGCCCAGAGTGCCCGCCATCCCCATGGATAGCCCCATCACACCTCCGCCAATAGCCATCAATAATAAATGCATATCCGCCATCTTCTCATTAAGCATTTTTCCTGTCAAGAGCGGGAATAATGCATATATCGCCGCGAATATTGTCAATGAAAGCCCCACGAGAAGCTGAATATGGCCATGTATACCTATCACCCACTGAGTATTATGGAAGAATCTATTCGAGGCATAGTTTGCCTGAATTATGCCGGCTAAACCACCAACGGCGTAGCCGGCTATCGATGCTAAGACAAACTTGAGAGGAGCTGAATATTTGACTGGCCGAGCCCCCCAAATAGTCGCAAGAACAGCGAATATCGTGAGGCCCATCGTTAATAACTCTCCCCAAGTGAAGATCTGTCCCTGTATCTGAAGAACAAATGGCTGAGGCGTGTCTGCAAGCATGTGATGGTTCCAGACAAATAATGAGACAACAAGGTCTGCTAAGATAACAGTCCGGACAACCTGCTCACCATATAGCCTCCTGTTTAAGAGCAGCGGAACGATTAGATACCAAGTCCCGGCGGTAAATATCAAGACATTTCCATCAGCAATGAGGTCAAGCCCCCACCAGAAGAAGTTCTTATAAATCAATGGATCAATTAAGGAGATGTTCTGAACTGCCCCTGGAAGTAGATAATATGCGCCCATAAATGCCAGAACTAGCCCTACACCGCCAATCACAAATGCATTAAGAGTAGTGTCCACACACCCTCTGAATACAGCGACGACAAATACCGGATAATTAAATGCCTTCGCGGAATAATGTGGAATCCTCCTTATCTTGGCTAGGAGCCTATCTAGATTGAAGGCTGTGATGACCAATTCCTTAAAGATGTAACCCGCACCACCCTGACCATCGCTTTTTACGACTCTTGACGGCAGAAAAATTGTGGCGAACATATTGAAGAAAAATACGAGCACACCGGCAAGTACTAAGGTAACTCCCACCCCGAAAGACATAATGGACAAAGGCGACCAACCCACAAGATCAGCAGCCACGGGAATGGGCCAGTAAAGCGTATAGAGAGGAGCATAATGAGTAACGAACGTCGTCGTCCAGATAACTGCAATTCCAAGAATCATCAGCCAAAAACTAGTATATGCAGCCCGTTTACTGTAAATGTCCTTCTTAAGGACATAGGGAACTAGGAAATAGAATGCACCCATAACTGCCATATAGGCCCAGCCATAGATCCCCACGAATGGATGCGCAGTCATCATGGAGTAGAAATGTCTTTCATCAAAAACATCCGTAAGAAGATTCATTATCCTTAGCCGCATCAGTAGACCCTCGATACCTGCCAGTGCAAGAAATACCAAAGCAACAATCACAAACCTCAACGAGAGTATCTTTCTCTCCTCCTCATTCATTGCTGCTCACCAACAATTAGTATCGCGTCAGGCACATACATCCATGGATGCATGGGGCCACTATACTCAGTAGACCTAATGTCATATGTTCCAGGCTCTTCGAAGACCCAGACTATCCTATTGATATATGGCTTAGGAACGACTTGCATCTGAAAGACTAACGTGCCATCCTTCCTAAAAACGCCGAACCCGTAGACCAGATCTTCAGAAATGACCACGAATTCCACCGGGACATTCGCAGGAATCCTAATCGGCTTCTCGGGCAGAATGAATTTATAATTCCTCATCTCGATCACTACAGTCATTGCTACGTCTCTCTCATAGAGAGTATACCGCATCGAGGGGAGAAGGGGCGATAGGAATAGAAGATTACCAATAATCGTAACGGAGAATAGAAAAATCAGCCATCTCTTCTCACCCCTTCCCATCTCTCCTTCCCTGTCATGTCCAGCATGCCCAGACTCCACACTCCCTCTCCGCCTACTAGTCAAGAAATAAAACACAGCTAAGAAAACAACTACAATCGAGATAATCACGAAGTAAATCATCTCGATAATGAACTGGGGATACATTCCTATCAGTATAAGAAAAGGCAAATATTAAAAAATTATGAAGACATAAAGAAAATGAAATAATACAAAAATTTGAGTAGTAAAATTTAGCCCTTTACAGCTCCGAATGTGAGTCCTCTAACGATGTATCTCCTAAGTAGTAGGAAGATGATTAGTGGCGGCAAAATGTTGATGAACGAACAAGTAGCAATGTAGTTCCAGGTCGCCCCAGTCACGGTGAAGTATTCAAATGTCGCTAAGCTGAGCGTCCTCGTCGGTCCCTCAGCTAGAATGATTGGGAAGATTAGGTTGTTCCAGCAGAATACGAACGTGAAGGCCATGCTCACAGCTGCTCCAGGAGCGCATATTGGCAAAATAATCCTTAACAAGATCGTTTTTGAGTCTGCCCCATCGATTAATGCAGCTTCCTCCACCTCTATTGGAATGGCATCGATAAAGCTCTTGAGGAGCCAGATTGTAAGGGGTATGGCGAAGGTCTGATAAACAATAACGAGTCCTACGTATGTTCCCCTGAGTCCTATGTTTGACATCAGGATATAATAAGGAATAGTGAAAACTATGGGTGGCGTTAGTAGCAGGCT
>JAWBQR010000003.1:0-153336 GCA_038845265.1 Nitrososphaerota archaeon
TCGCCAGCCATAGAGGTTGATGCACATGTCGTCGGAAGTTACAGTATTGATAGGAAAGAAGCCAGCCATGAGCTATGTCTTGGCGTGTCTAATATCGCTGCAGCAGGGACAGAATGTTACGCTGAAGGCGAGGGGTAGATCGATTAGCAGAGCCGTAGATGTCGTTCAGATATTGAAAAACAGATTCTTCAAAGACCTAAAGATTCATGAAATAAAGATAGGTACAGATATTATTAAGGGACAAGATGGAAGAGACGTTAATGTTAGTACAATAGAGATACGGGTCGGACAATAAGTCACAAAACATTCGAGGGAGGCGGCTGGAGATGCGAGGATTGGTGAGTGCAGTTGAGGACTCCAGTATGCCAATTCGACCTAAAGAGTGGAGTACTTTGTGCAAAATGCGAGGCGAAACTACGAGAAAACATCATTACAGAGCTGGACATAAAGATCATGGCTGCTCTTCTAGATGAAGAAAAAAATTTTATTTTTCTGCAAAGATCCGAATATAGTAAATCATTAGAAGTTAGTGGAGTGGTTTATATTTTTATTAAGTTTGAAGGTGATGTGTCTCATACCCAGTTAGGGGTCCTTGAGTCTAGAATCGAGAATAAAATCAGGAGAAAAGTAAGATTGTTTAGAGATAGTGACAATCTTAACGAGTTCTTAAGTTCATTAATCTCACCGGCGAGAATTGTTTCAATCAGCAAAATATGGTTACCTGATGGTAGTGAAGAATTAGGTCTTTTAATTGATAGCAAATCAAAGTTAACAATTCCGCCAGAGACTCTTCTTGAACTAGTAAAAAAAGCTAAAGACAAGACAATTAGAATTAGATCTATTTCAAGCTAGGCTACATTTTAGTATTGCTTTTTAAATATTATGATATGTAGCGGTGGACTAGCGTGCAGGAGGAAGAAAAAAGAATATTTGCCATTGACGTCCAAAAACAAAATGATGGGCTAGTAGGATATTTATTAGGATGGGTTCATGAAATTAGAGATCTTGGCTCATTAGTTTTTATAGTTCTGAGGGACAGAACAGGTACATGCCAAGTAAGTTTAAGACGCGACTCGTTAAATCAAAATGAACTTGCAGAGTTAGATAAAATTACTAAGGAATCAGTTGTTAGGGTAGATGGTATAGTAAGGATGGAGCCTAAATCGAGGTTAGGCGCAGAGCTTAAGGCTTCTAACCTCGTAGTTTTGAGTAGAGCTGCTGAGTCTCTGCCTTATGATGTTGTAGGAAAAGTAAAAGCAACCATGAATACGCGTCTTGAAAATAGAATACTCGATCTAAGAAGGCCGGAGCATAGAGCGATCTTCTTAATTGGCGATACTGTATTAAGTGCTTGTCGTGAATATTTACGGTCCTTGGGATTTGTAGAGGTAAGAACCCCCAGAATAATAGCAACTGCCACCGAGGGCGGAGCAAGTTTATTTGAGGTTAAATATTTCGACAAAACCGCGTATCTTGCCCAAAGCCCGCAGCTCTATAAGGAGGAGCTAGTAACCGTCTTCGAACGGGTATTTGAGATAGGCCCGTTCTTCAGAGCCGAGGAGTCTCATACTAGGCGGCACATTAGTGAATTCACATCCGTCGATATAGAGGCTGCTTTTCTTAATTATGAGGGAGTTATGAAGATTCTTGAAGAGCTAATCGTCTACGTAATAGAGAAGGTTATATCTGAAAGGAATAGGGAGCTTAAACTTTTGGGAGTAAGTTTGAAGGTTCCAAAAATACCATTTTTACGAATATCATATGACGAAGCACTAAGAGAACTAGAAGACCTAGGATTAAAGAAAAAATGGGGCGATGACTTTACGACTCAAGAATTAAGATTATTAGGGTCTAAACACCTAGGTTTTTACTTCATAACTCATTTTCCGACGGCTACTAAGCCTTTTTATATTAAGCCAAGCGATAGAGACGAATCAGTATCAGAATCATTTGATCTAATGTACCAATGGTTGGAGCTGTCATCTGGTGGTACTAGGATTTCTGACAGAAAATTGCTTGAATCTAGAATTAGAGAACAGGGTTTAAACCCCGATGCATTTAGATACCATTTAAAGGTCTATGACTATGGAATGCCTCTACATGCAGGATGGGGTCTAGGATTTGAAAGGCTATTGATGGTACTCACGAGAAAAACAAATATCCGCGAGACAATATTATTCCCACGTGATAAATTTAGATTAACTCCATAAATTTAATCATCATTAGTAAAAATGTTATAAACTCATCACAATCATATCTTTATATTACGGCATTTTTTAAAAATAATTGAATTGGTTCAAGAAGTGGTATCTGAAGTATTTCAAAATGCGTTTGTCCTTTATGCAATATTTTGTTTACTTGCTCCAATCATCTTTTACTTATTATCTGTTATACTTGCTCCTAACAGACCTAAAAAAGTAAAAAGGATGCCGTTTGAGTCAGGACAAACTCCTATCCCTTACAGAGTTAATCCATATCCAATTGAATATTTTCCCTATGTTATTGTCTATGTAGCATATGCACTTCTAGCATTAATTGCATTTTTGACATCCATCTCATTAATGGAGTCAGCTGAGACCCTATTCACTGGAATTCTAATATTGTCAATTGTAACTCTCGTGACCATATACTTGAGCATATACATGAGGAGTTTGGTTCAAAAATTAGAAATTGGGGGACGAGAGAAATGATGTTTGAACTTGTTAAAATTATAACGAACTTAGTTGAATCATTACCAGATTCTTTAAGATCCATTGTTAAGCTGACTTTAAGCGAGGCTTTTATTAAAGCCATGATTTTCCCGGGGGCTTTGTTCGGAGTAGTCCTCGGTCTATTCGCGGTTTGGTATGAAAGAAAGATCTTGGCACGCGTCATGCTTAGAGTTGGACCAATGCATGTAGGAAAAGTAAGTGGAATTCTTCAATTAGTTGCTGATGCTCTAAAAATTTTGTCTAAAGAGAGGATAATTCCGGACGTCAAGAATAGGTATTTATTTATAACCATGCCTTCTATTGCTTTGTTCCTTTCATTACTATTGTTTGCATTTTTACCATTCGGTGCGGGATGGATTATTTATCCTTCTGAAATCGGGCTTTTGCTTTTCTTCGGTGTAATGGCTATAAGTCCTATTCCAATCTTACTCGCAGGCTATGCATCAGGTAGCAAATACCCGTTCATTGGGATGAGTAGATTTGCGTTACAACTGTTCGGATATGAGATACCGATGTTCGTCTCACTTACAGGGATAATATTGCTTGCAAGATCATTTGATATAATAAAAATCGTAGAAGCTCAAAGTACCTTACCGTTTATTTTCCCTCAATTTATCGGATTTATTGTATTTTTCATAACAATGGTTGCTGAGTCTGAGAGAATTCCATTTGATATTCCAACAGCCGAGAGTGAAATAGTATCAGGATGGCATACAGAGTATTCAGGAGTGAATTTCTTGATGATTCAGTTTACATCATATGAGAAGACTCTCGCTCTATGCGTCTTGGCATCACTTATCTATTTAGGCGGATGGTATGGTCCACCCGTTCCATTCGTTCCAGAATCAATAATTGCTCCATTTTGGGTAATAATAAAAGCATTAATCCTATTCACAGTACTAGCCGTTATAAGAGGGGCTTATCCTCGTTTAACGATAAGTAGAGTATTAGAAATCGGATGGAAATATTTAATACCACTAGGATTCATAAATCTGTTGGTAACATCCATATTTGTGGCATTAGTTAGCCTTTAGTTCTCTTTATCTTAAACTCGAGACCTACTGCCATTATATTTGCACGAGTAATCGTATATACAGCTTGCTGAACTAGCAATCCGTGATTCTCAAGGTCAAAATTGTTCTTTTGATATCTTACTTTATCATACATTGATTCAATATTCTTAACTAAGTCCATTTTTCCGGCCAGTTCATGACTATCGATATGAATAATGTTTAAGAGCTTACTGCAGGATGAGTAAGCATCCTCGATAAACTTATAGTCATCAGTCTCTAAAAACTTTTGCAGAGACAATATTATTTCCCTGAGAATATTCAATACGTTATTCAGTTCTTCTAAGTCATCTTCAGCAGCCATAGTTATTACATGAAAAAATATGAAAAGCCTCTATTTTAGATATTACTGTGGTATGGAGTTGTGGTTATTAATATATGGTTTTTTCTGTCTTGCCGTCGAATATGTGAATCTTCTTGATATCAAATCCAACCCATACCTGTTGTCCGAGTTCTACCTGAACCGTTAATGGGGTTACTGCTTTAATTATTTGTTCCCCAATCTTTAGGTCTAGCACAAGATTAGCTCCCTGCGGCTCTACAACGTACACTTCGGCCATAAAGATAGAATTAAGCGTTTTTTCAATACTTACTTGCAGATCTTCTGGACGTACTCCTAAATAAACCTCAGATGAAGAGGCTTTGTTATAAATCGTTTCGGCTATATCTCTAGGCAGAATGTATTTGAACGCTCCTGCATCAAGTATTACGTCGCCATTTTTCCTAGACATTGATGTTTTTATCATGTTCATCGGAGGACTACCAAGGAATGCGCCCACAAACATGTCTGCGGGTCGGTGATATATTACGGATGGTTCATCATACTGTAGAAGCTTACCTGCATTCATAACTGCAATCTTGTCGGCCATAGCCATTGCCTCGGCCTGGTCATGAGTGACGTATACTGTCGTCACGTTTAACTCCTTTTGAAGACGTTTCAACTCGGCCCTCATGAATATCCTTAGTTTAGCATCCAAGTTGCTCAAAGGCTCATCCATCAAGAACACTTTTGGCTTCCTTACGAGTGCTCTGCCCAGCGCAACTCTTTGCTGTTCGCCACCGCTGAGCTGTCTAGGCTTTCTATTAAGTAGGTGCTCAATATTTAATAACTTAGCAACTTCCTTTACGCGTCTCTCAATTTCATCCTTCGGGACTTTTCTCATCTTAAGTGGAAAAGCTATATTGTCAAAAGCCGTCATGTGGGGATATAACGCATAATTCTGAAAAACCATAGCAACATCTCTATCCTTTGGAGGTAAATCATTTACAACCCTATCTTCAATATATATTTCGCCTGAGTCTGGAGACTCTAGGCCGGCAATGCATCTAAGCGTAGTGGTCTTTCCGCATCCTGAGGGACCCAGTAGAACAACGAACTCTCCGCTCTTTATGTCCAATGAGACTCCATTTACTGCTAACACCTTGTCGAACCTTTTTACGAGGTCGACTACCCTGACATTACTCATACATATTTTTGACATTCATCGTCATATATAAGTCTAACAATGCCGAATCTATATTCTGCCTATTTTTCCTAAATATTATTTTACTTGAGCCTCGCCCTGATCCATCCATATATTGCATCTATTGGATTACTAGAGGGGGGCGGAGCAGTGACTCCTTTAGCTGCAAGGGCTACTGGGTTATAAATAAGTCCCTGCCTCGTCAGTGTTGACAACTCAATGTCCGTTGACATCTCTAACGCATAGAAGGGGCATGCATCAACGCAAAAGCCACAGAATACACATCGTCCATAATCAACCTGCGGAAAATATGATTTCTTATTTTGGTCGAGTTTAAAATCTCTTTTTTCAACAATCAATTTTAGATTAACAGAATCGTTCTCAATAGAATAAACTTCTGCGTCAGGTGCTTTATCAACTATCTTTGATATTCTCCATCCCTTTAATTTGAGTCTCGTTAATGATCTGGATAAATACTTTGAAACTAATAGGTCAGACCTATGTTCCCATAAGGGTTCCTGATTAAATCTCATCAAGATTGTGCCATCATCATTTCTAACTGACTTAAGCTCCGGGTATATTGCCATCAATGGATGCGCTACTCCTTTTCTCGCTCTAAAGACTAATTGAGCGTTGTTTATACTTAATAGAATTTCATCTAGAGGTTCAGAAACTTTTTTATTTCCTTTAAGTATCTCACCATGAGTCTTTTCATCGAGTTGAAGAGAGACGTCGTATCCATATACCATTGTTATTGCCTCCGCAATATTTTGACAAGTTAGGTCGCATAAACTACAACCTGTGCATTTATTTAAATAAAGGATGTGTCTGCCCTTATAGCCCGGATACGCTATACCTGCCTTTGGATCATATCTATAATTTTCAGATGGAAGATTAGGCACTCTCTCATATGGATACTTCAAAGTATAGGGGCGCATAATTAAATGCCTCGTGGCTGTAAAAAACGGCTTCACCAATTGTAAAATCAATCGAGATACCATTTTCTGAGTTCATAAAATTTCATATCTATAATTTAAATATTCAGCGGTGAATTGAGTAGTGAGAAAATGGATAAAATGTTTGAACGAAATATACTCAGTAAAGAGGTGTGGTGCACCTGTCAGAGAAGCTCAGTAATGAAAGAGAGCTTGGAAAATGGCTTATTAATAAGCTCAAACAAAAATATGATATTTCAAAATTTTATTTTGTTTCATCTTTGAGCATTAACGGAAGTAAAGACCCGTTTAAAATTTTAGTGGCTACAATATTGTCCCAAAACTCTACTGATAAGGCTGCCATGAATGCATATCACAACTTGGAAAAAATCACAAGAATATCTCCTGCACACATTTGTCGTCTTAATTATAAAGTGATTGCTTCAGCAATTAGACCAGCTGGACTTCATAAGACAAAGGCAAAAGCATTAAAAGAATTGTCCAGAATAATTTTATCTAAGTATGATGGTGATTTATTTAAATTACTAAAAAACAGTGAATTAGATATACGTAAGGAACTAATGAAGTTACCAAATGTGGGTTCGAAGACTTGTGATGTATTATTAGTAAATATGGGAGTCTTAAAGACGGTTCCTGTTGATACACATATATCAAGAATAGCGAAAAGGCTTGGTCTCGTTCCAAACAATGCGGGGTATGAAATGATTAGAAGGCGTCTTGATGAAATATTTGATGAGGATGATAGATATGATGCACACTTATTACTTATTATGCATGGAAGAACTACTTGTAAAGCAATAAACCCTCTTTGCCAAGAATGTTTAATAAGTGAAAAATGTAACTATTACAAATCATATAAATAGGTAATTAATATCAATATTTAGGATGATTCCATGAATATCAAGAGCCTGGTAGAACTAATTAATCCAAAAAGACTTGCTTCTTCATTTGAAGTTTCATTCAAACTTAAGCGAGCTATTTTAATTTACGTAATTGCAATCTTAGCAGCTATCGGTTCAGCGCTATATTATGGATTATACAAATTAAAAATTGTCTTCTTTATGCCGATTTTAAAGGCATTTACACCGCCGTATACTTCAGCCTGGGATATAATTCTCGGCAGAATAATATATGTAATATTTGGGATGATAATTGTTCTTTTCATATTGAGACTGTCTCTAATGTTTGTCAAAAAGGAGGGCGTAAAATTTTACGCATTAATTAGCTTAATTTTGCATTCATTTTTAGCCATTGTGATGATTTCGGTGATTTTCTTTATCTTTGCTGCGAATTCACCGATAGCAGAAGTTAACATAGTATCTGCGACACTAAGTGACGTAAAACTCAATGGTGTTGAATTAGAGGGACGATATATGTTGAATAATAGTAATATCGAGGTCCAAGCAGAGACAATTAATGCTGATCAAATCATAGTCACGAGCGTGTTTGAAAATGGAACTATTCCAAATTGGGGTGAAATATATCAAAAAGGAATTACGATAGACTTAGGTTCGCTTCGTGAATATATAACAATTAAATCAGCGATAGCATCCAGCGAAGGGAGATTACTCGAGTTGGGTGATATTGAAGTGAGTGAATTGAAATGGCAGTCTATTCAATTTAGTTCAATTTCAAATATGTTATATTATCCAGTCCCACCCATGAATTTCATAGCGGGTCTATTATCTTTGTTTTCATGGATCTGGATAATTGGTTATAGCGTACTTGCAACTAAATATTATTATTCATTAACAACAGGTATTTCAATTCTTATTAGCATAATTATGTTTATGACACTTTTTATCTTTGGCTTCATCTGACTTTACCATTTGGATGAAGCTCTCCATTACGGATCCTAGTGCTCGAGATAGGTTTACCATCTTCTGCAAGGACGATTGGACAAACCTCAAGATAAACTGGGTTAAGCCCCCTCTTAATCCTATGTTCATTTATCTCGGTTCCTCTTTTATACGTAAATGGACTGACTACTAACAATTCAAATCTAGGGTCACTTATCATTGGACCATATGGGTCTTCGAGCGGATGAATAGAAGCTCTCTCGATCCATTCATACTTTCTAAGCGCCTTTTCAAGATTTCTTCTTCTAACCTCAAAACTTTCAATATCGCCTTTTTTATCGAGTTTATGTACAAGTTCATCCGTAGTGCAGCCAATATAGACTTTCTCAGCAAGTCTAAAGGCGATATTAAGGAGCGCTAAATGCCCCACATGAATATTGTCAAACGTTCCGCCTACTCCAGCAAGTTTGAATCTCGGTTTGTAATACTTACTTAACAAAATTTCTTCCTCTACCTCATAGTACCAAATTCTTATGTCTCGAAGCAAAACTAACGCTTCACCTTCAGTTATTCCAAGAATAATACTCAGTTCCTGCGGTGTTAATAAGTAGTTAGATGTTATGAGATTTCTTATCACATATTCTCGCTTCTCTCTATAAGTCGGCATCCTCCTTATTGATTCACTAAGGATGACATACAGCTCTGGGCAGTCTGTGACTTTCATGCCGGCTATTGATATTCTTAATAAGATTCCCTTAGGGATAAATGTTAACAGTCAATAGAAAAAGCTTATAGAAAGCTAGCCTAAATAATCTCTAGAGAATAATGGGGCCTGTGAACGACTTAACAAAGGTCATAAGCGAGATGAAAGAGACAATCCAGTTCCTAGAGAAGCAGTTGGAAAGTGGTTCAAGATTAGAATTAATCATTAACCATGTAGAAGATATACTTGAGTCTCTTGATTTAATGTTGTCTGACACAACTCTTCCAGAAAGTATGAGAGTACAAGTAGAAGGACTCTTAATCAAGGCTAGATACATATCTGAAAAAGCAAAGAACATGCTTGACATGTTGGAAAGGGAGACCCGTAATTTAAAGCCTAAGAGCAGAACTTGGGAATAAGTATGGAAGACATATTGAATTATGCATTAAGAATGGCATCTAAAATGAACGTAAAATATGCAGAAGCTAGATATCAGGCAAACATGTATGAAGAGTCTCTGTTAAAAAATGGTGTACCAGAAATAAGCAGTAAATCACATAGTAAAGGAATAGGGATTAGAGTAATAGTCAACTCTGCCATGGGGTTTTCATCAACAAGTACGATCACGAAAAGCAAGATTGAGGAAGCCGTAAAGGAGGCTGTTGGCTTAGCAAAATCATCTTTGATGCTGACAAAAAAGGGAATAAATCTATCTGAAGAGACCATGCATAGTGATAAAGTTGTTATTAAGCCTAGGATAAATCCTGAATACGTTGCGTCTGAAAGTAGGTTAGAGTTGTTGAAAATAATAGATGATGAGATGTTAGGCGTAGCTAAGAAGATGAATGTTAAAGTCTCAGGAAGATTGTTAAGCGTTGGATATAGTGTTGTAGAAAAAATGATCATGAATACGGATGGAACAAATATATATACAAAACTTCCATACGAAATGGCTACATATTCATTTGTTATATCAGCGAATAATCGTTCATTACAAAGATACGAAAATATGGGTGCTACTGGTGGATGGGAGATAGTGGAGCGATGGTTATTGGATGAAAAAATTAGAGAAGAAGCGATTAATATTAGCAAAGCAGTTCTAAGCGCGAAGTCTCCCCCCTCAGACAAGATAGATGTAATTCTTGGATCAGAGATCGTAGGAATAGTTTGCCATGAGTCTACAGGTCATCCGTCAGAAGCAGATAGAATATTGGGGAGAGAAGCTGCACAAGCAGGTGAAACATATATAACTCCTGAATTAATCGGCAAACAGATTGGGTCTAAAGCCGTAACAATTGTTGATAATCCAGTAATTCCGGGATCCTTTGGGTACTATGTATATGATGACGAGGGCGTTAAGGCTCGTGAGAGAATTTTGGTAGAAGAGGGAAGAATTAAGGAATTCCTTCACAATAGAGAAACAGCCGCCGAGTTTGGTGTTAAAAGTAATGGAGCAGCCAGGGCTAGTTCTTATAATAGAGAACCAATGATAAGAATGTCGAACACGTATATGAAGCCTGGTGATTATTCATTTGAAGAGTTAATCGAAGATATTAAGCTGGGAGTCTATATAAAAAGTTACTTAGAATGGAATATAGATGATAAGCGATGGAATCAGAGATATGTCGGCGTAGAGTCATACCTAATCAACAATGGAAGAATAACAGACATGCTGTACCAACCAGCTATAGAATTAACTACACAAGGACTATATTCATCCATCGATGCCATAGGTAAAGATCTAGCATTTTATGCCGGGTACTGCGGAAAAGGTGACCCGATACAGGCAGTTCCAGTCTGGTTTGGAGGACCGCCAGTCCGCCTACGAAACGTTAAGCTAAGTACATAAGCAAGACAATAAGTGAGCTCTTAAACATGTATTGCATAATAATTTGGGCCGGGTGGGATTCGAACCCACGACCTCCGCCGCGTCAGGGCGGCGTCATAGCCTCTAGACTACCGGCCCTCTGTTGAGGGGTTAAACAGGATAATTAATAAATGCATCGCTTATTATAATAGGTTGAGCATGCTATTCAATGGTCGATCTAAGGAGATTTAATTCAAATGTTGAAGGAGAATTGAGATTTTTGTTGATGCGTAATACTTATATTCCTATTTAAACGATAGTTTTTTCATGGGTGTTAAGAAGGAGAAATTATCGATGATAGTTTTCTCTGGTACAGATGATAAGTTATATCCTGTCTCTATACTTGCTAGTGGTGCAGCTGCCCTCGGGTTAGATGTAGAGATATTCTTAACCTTCTGGGGATTAAATGCTTTTAGAAAAGATGTATTAAAAAGAGAAATGAGGATATCCAAGGATTTTGAAGAAGCGACTCCCGTTGTATCTAATATATTTAGAGAGAAGAATGTCCCACACTGGTACGATATGCTGAAACAAGCTAAAGAAGCAGGAAACGTAAAGGTCTACGCATGCGCCATGACCTATGATTTATTCAGCATGAGGAAGGAAGATCTAGCAGATATAGTGGATGGAGTAGTAGGAGTAGGAGAGTTCTTAGAGAAAGCTAAAGAGAGCAGTATAACACTATTCATATAGCTTGGAGAGATGAGGACATGACGTCTGGAGAACATAGGGTTAGTAAAATAGTAGATGCTAGAGGGAGTCATTGCCCAGGTCCATTGATGGAACTTATAAAAGCCATAAGGAGTGCTCAGGTTGGAGAAGTGATAGCAGTATATTCTACGGACAGCGGTTCGAAGACTGATATACCTTTATGGGTAAAGAAAGCCGGACATGAATTAATAGGAGTATATGAGAAAGAAGGGTATACAGAATTCATTGTAAAGAAAGTTCGATAATTTACTATGAAGAAGATTGTGATACTTGGTGGAGGAACAGGTGGCACGATAGTAGCTAATGTATTAGCTAGGAAGATATCGAGAGACATTGAAATATTAGTTATCAACGATTCTCCTTACCACATCTATCAACCAGCTTTTCTATATAGAGCTCTGGGGGAAATGCTAGATCAGTCAAAGATCATGAGAGAAGAGAGAAGATTATTGAATAAGAATGTGAAGTTAATTATTGATAAAGCTTTAAAAATAAATCTACAGAACAGGCTAATACATCTAGAGAGTGGGAAACAATTAGACTATGATTATTTAGTTATCTCAACAGGCTCAAGAATAGTTCCTGAAGAAGTTCAAGGATACCAAGCATCATATAATTTCTACAGCCTTGAAGATGCTGATAGACTTCATAAAGCATTAGAAAGATTTAGTGAAGGTGTAATAGTGGTAGGAGTAGGCGGTATACCCTATAAGTGTCCGCCAGCTCCGGCAGAGTTTTGCTGTCTACTAGATTATTATTTCACGAAGAGAGGAATTAGGAATAGAGTCGAGATACATTACTTATCTCCTCTACCTAGAACATTTCCACATGAAGCAGTAGCAGAATCAATAACAGAGATAATGGAAGAGAAGGGGATAGGTTGGCATCCAATGTTCAATATAGAATCCATAGATCCAGAAAAGAAAATAGTAAATTCTCTTGAAGGAGAATCATTAAAATTTGATCTACTCGTAATTGTCCCACCTCATAGAGGTGCAGAAGTGATAGAAAGATCTGAGCTAGGCGTTGAAGGGGGCTGGATACCTGTGGACAGACACACTCTTCAGTATAGAGATTATGATGAGGTCTATGCTATAGGTGATGCAACGAACTTACCTGTATCAAAAGCAGGCTCAGTAGCACATTTTGAAGCGAAAGTAGTTGCTGAGCGCGTATTTTCAGATCTCATGGGCTATACTCCTACGGCAGTATATGATGGAAGAGTTACATGCTTCTGTGATGCAGGATTCAAGAAAGCAATACACATGAGCTTCAACTATGAGAAACCACCTAAAAAGCCTAAGTTCAGTTATCTATGGTATCTGGGTAAAGAGATGGTAAATAAATTTTATTGGAGCTTGATATTGAAAGGCATAATTTAGACAGAAATACAAGAAGAAGTACCTACATTTAAGAGAGGGCGGTTAAGGATCGCTGAAGATGGTCCGAGAGATTAAGTTGAATGGTAGAATATTGTATGTAAAGACTGTAAGATGAGAATTAAATTATGATCATTAAACTCGAATCATTTCGATAGGATATAAATTTTAATATCCTACAACCCAAAGTGAATAAAAATAAAAAAGAACTTTTATGAGAATGGCAGAATTAACATAATTTTTTTATTAAAAAATATGTATGAAAATTTTACGAAATATTGGGCGAATGAAATTTGAACATTAACCTCCATTAGGGGAGGACGGGCCATAGCTACTAGACCAACAGCTCCTTCAATTTGTTTTTCTATTATTTTATTTAATTTTTCTTTGCAGCTTTACCTGCCCTGCTTGGATGAATAGTTATTTTTGCATCTGGGAATTTTTGGTTATATACTGAATTTCCAATTAGGTCTCTTAGGAATAATGCAAGTGCTGCTACCTCACTGTGTGGCTGGTTGGTTATGGCTACATTAATGTCTGCTAGTCTATATATCTCTGCTGGAACCTTTGCTCCCCCAACGATAACTAGTAAATTTCTTCGTTTAAAATTTTCTTTTATCTCATCTAATACCTCAGGTAAATTAGCGCCATACATCGTGAGGTGTACAATATAATCACCTTGACTTTTAGCATTAGATATGATTTCCTTCCAGCTATTTGAGTATCGAATTTTAAATTTACCTCCCCATTTTTCTACTACTCTGTTTATTGAACTTATTAAAATATCGTCCTTTTCACCGGTAAATATAATTTCATCTACGCCTAATGCTCGTGCTGTAAGAGCCACATGAGTTGTTATTCTTTGATCTCTTTTAATTCTGTGCCCAAGCCTTAAGACTGTTACTCTTTGCATATCTCAACTTAGCATCTTTTCTATCTCTGAGATTTTTTTATCTATAGTTAATAAGATGGGAGAGGGGTCAAAATAGTTAAGTTTTTGTCCACAAGATGGGCACTTAAAGAAATTATCAATAGCAGTATCAAACGTATATTTTTTGCATGAAATATTCCCGCACCAGTAAAATTGATTTTTCTCAAAATGCTCTCTTAAAACTTTTAATCGACCATATATTTTCTTCAGCTGTGCTTTTACTACTCCTATTATTTGCTCCTGTTGTAATCTCCATTTGAACACTCTCCTATTATTTTTCTTGTCAAAAGCCATCTCATACGTAAGTAGTGACAAGTCATGAAGATTATGTAAGATTTTTCTTACGTGTTTTACATCCATATCTAGGGTAGATGCCAATTCATCATCTGTCAAGCCGGGCTTTTT
Organism: Nitrososphaerota archaeon; assembly: GCA_038845265.1. Classification (GTDB taxonomy): domain Archaea; phylum Thermoproteota; class Nitrososphaeria_A; order Caldarchaeales; family Calditenuaceae; genus CALIKS01. Next base: position 13,996 of record JAWBQR010000003.1, read on the forward strand.
AATTAATTTCTGAGCTATTTTGGCAGCATCATCTCCTCCAACAATTCTGATTAACTCGATAACTCCGTCCTCATCAATTATCATCAATTTGAATTCCAGATTATAATTGGTATACCTGAAATATAAGTTATTTTTTTATCTTTAAAAATTGGTCATACATTCTTTAAATTTAATGAATGCATCATCTAAGGCAGAACAAGGATGATCACGGTTTCCCTCAAGGATGTTACACTAATTAAAGGTAATAAAGTGGTACTATCAAAAATAGATATCGACCTTTTTGAAGGAGAGCAACTCACAATTTTTGGAAATAGTGAAGCGGATATATTATTAGCTATAATCGCTGGAATAATACCTCCAACTCAAGGTGATGTTGAGGTCCTAGGACACAACTTGTTAAAAAACCGTCGACAATTACTATCGCAAATTGGATATATTCCTCCTAAACCATATATTCCGTCATTTATGAAAGTAAGAGAATATTTAGAACTATCAATAAAAATGAGAGGAACTAAAGATCAAGACCAAAGAGAACAAATAAAATCATCTTTAGAAAAGCTTAAACTTACTGAGCTCTCAGATAAACCCATAAGGACGCTGAGCGACTCTGAAAAAAAGATGGTCGCCCTAGCTTCAGTGTTTATCACACATAATAAATTATTTGTTCTTTCTAATCCATTTGACAATTTATCACCTCATCATCGTGAATCAGTTATAGAATTTCTTAGAACTGCCTCAAAAGAAGGAGCGACATGCATATTTACAAGCTCTACTTTTGATCACTTAAGAGAAACGGATAAGATTGCAATAATGAAAGATGGTAAAATCTTAGCTCAAGGCATATTAAAGAGCCTTATCCAAATGATGTATGATGAACAATACTTAATGCTAAAGGTTGTAGACACAAAAACTGTAATTGATAAATTAAGTAAATTCCCTACCGTAAAGAAGATTGGATTAGGACGTGATGGCACGGTAAAGCTATGGCTGAAAGATTTCGATAGTAATGTTTCATCAACAATTGAGTTATTGTTTTCACTAAACTTAGGCATCAGGCAGGTTTCAATTAAGCAAATAGATATAGTGGAATCATGTAAACAATTATATCAAAAAACAATGAAAGGTGAGCATAGTTGAGAAGTTTGTTATTATTAGAATTTTTAAACATGTATAGAGCATTACATATAATTATACCAATACTTATCCTACCAACAATTATTTTATGTTCATCAATTTTTCTTCCATTTGACCAAGGAATATTTATCTTCTCTTCTGTTTTTTCTATGCAAATGCTAATGCTATTATCACCATTACTACTTTCTGAAATATTGAAGGGTGGATGGAGGCTTATTTATCAAGCGGGAATAATCTATGATACGTTTAAAGTCATTCCAACAATTATTTTTAGCTCGATAATCATTGCTCTACCCGCAGTATCGATATTCGCAAGTCTTTACACAATTCTAGTTAGTAATTTGTTTTCACTTACCATCTTTATCTCGCTGTTAAGTATTTGTCTTTTCTCATACGCAGTTGGATCCTTTTTTAAGGCGTTATTAAATGATCAGATACATGCACTTATTCTTTGCATCTTATATGAGGTAGTATTGCTGCCATTTACAATGATAATCAACTATTATCCTACTCAAAATTTTTCTGGCATGATGTGGCCGTTATTAATACTTATTAATAATATAGTAAATCCGAGCGTAGTTCATATCGAATTTGAATTAATCAGTAATATTGAATGTTTTTCGGCATATTTCTTCCTGGTTATTATTTCATCGTGGCTATTATGCAGAAGAATAAAGTTATGATACTCTCTATTTATTGAAATAAATATGCTTAGCTTCCACATCGTCTATCAATAGTTATTAATTAATAAATAATTCAGCATTATGGGTTAGAAGCTGTATTGGCTATACTTGTTGACGAGAAAACTAGGGTAGTGGTTCAGGGAATAACTGGCAGGGAGGGTAGGACACATACTGAGGCTATGCTTAGTTATGGTACTAGAATCGTTGCAGGAGTCACGCCCGGTAAGGGTGGTTCAGAGATGCTGGGAATTAAGGTTTATGACTACGTTGAAGAGGCAATTAAGGAACATCCTGAGATTAATACATCGATAGTTTTCGTGCCTGCCCAGGCGGCAACGGATGCTTGCTATGAGGCAATAGATGCAGGGATAAAACTGATAGTAGTCATAACTGAGGGAATTCCTATTCATGAGACTTTAAAGCTTGTTAGGTATGCCAGATATAAGGGCTCAAGAATTGTAGGCCCTAATTCTCCAGGCATAATCAGTCCCGGTAAATCTAAAGTGGGGATAATGCCCTCTAATCTCTTCTCTCCAGGCGATGTTGGCATAATCTCTCGTAGTGGTACTTTAGCATATGAAGTCGCAATGAATCTGACGAAAATGGGAATTGGGCAGAGCACAGCCATAGGGATAGGGGGAGATCCAGTCGTCGGAACAAATTTAATCGATGTATTAGAGATGTTCAGCAGGGATAAAGAGACTAAGTACATAGTCATTATTGGCGAGATAGGAGGGGATGCAGAAGAGAGAGCAGCACGATACCTAGAAGAGGTTAGGTACGAGAAGCCTGTAATAGCATATATTGCTGGAAAGAGTGCGCCGCGTGGGAAAAGGATGGGACATGCCGGTGCAATAATATCGATGGGCGTCGGAGATTTTAATTCAAAGATTGATGCGTTGTCTCACGCGGGCGTAAAAGTAGCCAGGTCACCTAATGAAATTGCGAAAATACTCAGCACATTGGGTAGGAGTAAGGATGATCAAAAGCCACTACATTAATTTGTATCATACTCAGAATATAGCTATTAAGAAATCGCTACAATGTATTTTTTAGTTAAAGGAAGAATACATCGTGGCCATAAATGTATTAGACATGATCCACATTCGGTTAATTTCTGGAAACTAATGGGTACAGATACTCTATAAATATCATCCCTAAGGTTATATTTAGTAGGGTGAGCGCCTTTGAGGTGGCTCCTAGCAAATTTTGCCATTGGATTATTAGTGACAATGATGCTGATATCTGCAGTTAATGGGGCTAATGGTTTCAATGTTTTGAAAGATGATAATTTAATGATAAAACTAAGCTATCCTGTCGAGGCTGAAGTCGAATCATGTATTAAAATAAATGTCGAGGTAACTACATTGAGAGCTGTTGAGAATCTGACCGTCATCCTTAAGTTAACTTATGTAGCCGATTCTACCTTGAACAAATTCTTCGATAAAAAATTAATAGATAATGTTGATACCGACGGGCCTGAATTAGTTTATTCAAAGACACTGAACGTATGTCTACCGACAGTCACGAAACCTGACCCTTACGTAAAAGCTGAAGTAGCAGCGACATATTCCACCATCGATGATTCAAATCTTTATGGTGCTTTTTACATGCTAACGGTAAGGTCTCCTACATATAGTCAATTACTAAGCCAGTATAACGAGGCTAAGAAGACAATAGATGCTTTGAAGAGCGAGATCAGTGGTCTTAAATTGCAGATAGAGTTGTTGAATAATGAATTAGACTCTGCGAGGGAAGCAAATGCTGTTCTAAGTGCAAAACTATTCATGATTAATAAAAATTATGAAGAACTCAAGAAAAAATATGAAGAAGTGCTGAAAAAATATGAAGACCTGAATACTCAATACATAAATCTTGTGCAAGATTATGGATCCTTGAAAGGAACATATGAAGTCTTGATGAAAAACTATGAGACACTCCAAAAAGACTATCAAGACATTAGGAGAGACTATGAATTGGTTTCAAGAGAGTTAAGTACACTTCAAGCATTTTATAACGATCTGAAGGTAAGACACTCCGATCTCCAGGAAAGTTATGGAGAAGCTGTGAAAATGATCGGTGAATTAAAGGGTATAGCCGATGAACGGGAAAGAAACCTAAATATCTTGCAAGCTATGCTTTCACAAGCAGCAAGTGAGGGAAACATCGTTAAATCTCTGGCCGCTGCACAAGCAGTAGGACTAGCGGGTATAGGAGGATACTTAGTTTACAGAAAGAAAGCAGAGAAGAGAAGACCTGTAGAGAAGACAAAAGAGGAGAATAAGGTTAGTAGTTCTGAAGATAGTTCAGTCAAAGTAAGTGAGGCTAAACAGGACGCTACTAGTTCAGTCGATATTAAAATTACTAAGCCATTAAAGATACTTTCCGGTAGGAGAGTTACTATTCCAATGAAAATTGCTGACGAACTTGGTTTAAAGGTAGGAGATTTAGTAAGAGTTTACAAGAACGGCGAGTATGTCATTATAAAGCCAGAAAGAGACCATTTAGGACCAAATAATGGGCAGAATCTTTCAGGGCCATCGTAACTATTTTTATAACCAATTGTTGAGACGAAAATTATTTTTTATAGATGCTCAATTTTAATTGTGTTATTTATAATTCGTGCGGCACAAGGCTCAATTCCATAGTATCTACATGAAAAGATCGTTAAGAGTTTTTTGTCAAACATATATTCACATCCCTTTGGTACTGGCTCGTGTGCTCTAATTAATATTTCTAAATCATTGTTCTGCAGGAATCTAATTAGAGCCCTTCTCCCAAATACTCTTGCACCCACGCCCCTCGGACTAGAAGAGAATTCTTCCACGTAGTAGGTAGGGTCATTCCACAGTATTTGAAATGCGGCTGGGTCAGTAACCTCCTCCTCAGGCCATCTAATACGCTCTATTTCTTCGATTTTTGTAATATTTTCTGGAATGCCGCCATGCATTAGAAGAAACTTATTATTAATTATGGCTACTAGAGGGAGATATGCGAACACTTCTACAAATATTCCATATGCACCTCTACCCAGTCTTTTGCTAACAACGTCATAAAATCCATATCCAAAATTCATTGATGGCGTTTCATGATTACCACGAAGAAGAATAATTTTTCTTGGATGCTGAATCTTAAATTGCATGAGCTCAATTATATTCTCTATCTGGTACGGCCCCCTATCTACATAGTCACCTAGGAAAATATATGTCTCCGCCTCAGAGCCGAGTACATCCAATGTTGTGTCAACGTCACCATGAGTATCTCCTACTATTAATGCATCATTAGTTTCTATCTTGATGAGAGAGCCTTCTTTTTCAAGAATATGAATCATCTCATTCGCAAGAGACTTAATCTCATTAATGCTAGTTCTCATGGCACTTCACTAATGAAAATGGACCGGAAATAAATTGTTTAAAGATGAAAAATGAAGCCATCTTATTCTATATTGGTTTAAAGATATAGACAAGATTATCATCAGACAAATTCTTAGTTACAACTAGTTTGACACGCATCCCTGCTCTGAGAGATTTTAATCCATCTGCAATTACTCTTGCAAGAATTTTAATGTCATCTTGGAACTTAGCAATACCTATTATATAGTCATCATGGTTTGAAAAGCTAGCGGGTTTGACATTAATCTGTGTATAGGTCAGGAGGACACCTTCATCATCTATTTTAAACCACTCCATCTCACTTTCGTAGCAAACCGAACAGTCTGCTTGTGGAGGGAAGTACTTTGCACCGCATTTTTTGCATTTAGTAGCCATTATCTCTCCTCTTTTTAATCCATCGTAGAATGGCATGATTCTCTTAACAGGAAGTAAGTATTTCAGTAGTAGCGTCCTTTGATCAATTAATAATGGGTCTTTTGTCTTATCATCACTTATTATCGGTAATCCTGACTTTTTTGCTGCATCCTCAGAAAGTCTTTTTAAGTCTTCGTTAAGTTGTGAAGTTTTATCTTTAGTATTATTCATACCTCATCCCCTATGTTATTGAATAGACAAATACATATGCATAGTGTCCTGTACCACCGACGTTGTGTGAAAGTGCATTTCCGTTACGCACGTCAACCTGTCTTCCACGGTCTGCACTCCTTCTTAGCTGCTTGACTGCCTCAACGGCCATTGCCACGCCTGTAGCACCTATGGGGTGTCCCTTTGCTTTTAGTCCACCATCAACATTCACTGGTATTAACCCACCTATGTAGGTCTGATGTTCCTTAGCAAGAATGTATCCCTCACCTCTCCGGGAGAATCCAAGGTCTTCGTAAGCTAAGATCTCCGCAATCGTGAAGCAGTCATGAACCAGAGCGACATCTAAATTCTTAGCTGCTTTTTCATAATCAATCCCTGCTTCCTTGTATGCCATTTTGGCAGCCCTGACACTTGATTCAAGACTCGTAAAATCTTTTCTTCTGCTTAGATTTGATGTTCCAGTCGCTACACCCATGCCCTTTATCCATACGGGCGAATCGGTAAGATTTTTCGCAACATCTTCTGAAGCAATGACGACAGCTGCTGCACCATCAGTTATTGGAGAGCAATCAAGTAGTTTTAACGGCCATGCAACATATTTTGAGGAAAGCACTTCCTCCTTTGTTACCCTTTTCTGAAACTGCGCATATGGATTAATCGAGCCATAATAATGATTCTTTACAGCTACCTCTGCTAAATCTTCCTCAGTCGCTCCATATTTCGAGAAATACTCCGTAGCATAAAGTGCATAATATCCTGGAAAAGTAAGGCCAAAATTTTCAAACTCCCAGAAGAAATTCCCACTTCTTCCGAGCATCTCTATAACTATTTCCGGTAAGCTTTCGCTCATACGCTCTACACCTAATGCAACCGCAGTCTTTGCCTGTCCAGATGCCACGGTATTGCAAGCGGCATATATAGCAGCACTTCCTGAGGCGCATGCTGCCTCCACTCTTATAGAGCCTGCATTCTCAAAACCGCAGTACTCTGAGACGGCTACTGCCGGGAGTGGCTCTGATTGCCATAGCCCAAAAGAGCCTACGGCTATGAAATCAATATCTTTGGGCGTTAGGCCAGCGTCTTTTAAAGCTTCTTTGACAGCTACAAACGCAAGCTCCTTTATATTCATATCTGTGGATTTTCCAAATTTGCTTAAACCAACTCCGACGATTGCCACTCTTTGCAACCAACTAACCCCGTAAGTCACTCGACATTCTCCCATATTAATTATATTATTCTTATCAGCTACAATTAACGAAAAAATCACTGACCTTTAAATTCGAGGAGAATAGGCTATAAAACAGCTAGGATTGAGAAGATCATTGACGATTCTCTTCGACCTGGACGGCACGCTTGTTGAGTATAAAATAAAGGGTGATGAAGCAAAGAAGGAATTTCTATACTATATAAGTGATATAGGATATCCAGTAAAAGAAATAGACCCCAACCTCCCCCTAGGCTTAATCATAAAACTACTATCAAAAAATTCAGAAGAAAGAGCGAAGGAACTATTGAAAACAGCTAACCATATATATAAAAAATATGAGATTGAAGCAGCGAGATTAACGAAAACTAAAGAATTCGCAGTCGAAACACTAATGACTCTTAAAGATAAAAAAATCAATGTAGGTGTTACTACTAATAATAGCAAAGAAGCAGTCATGCTATCTCTCAAGAAATCTAAACTGCTTGAATATATTGATGTGATAGTTACTCGTGATGATGTCGTAGAGATAAAGCCTTCTCCGGAGATGTTAATCAAAGCGGCATGCCTCTTAAAAGCCCCTCTAAACATGTGTATGCATGTAGGTGATTCATACGTTGATGTCATGGCTGCCAGATCTTCAGGCATGATGGCCGTTGCTGTAGTGGGTGGAGTTTCGCCAATTGATACTCTAAATAAATATCAACCTCACTTCGTTATTAACGACCTTAGAGAACTATTAACACTTGTCAATGACTATTAATCGGCATATTGAGTTGAGCTTATAAATAGCTTTGCTACATAGTTAACTAGTTGAGAAGAAAAAACTCATGCTATCTCTCGATAATTGCTTTTTTATTGATAATCTCATTTCTGTTTTTTAGCTCTCCGGGATTGTTATCAGCCAGCAAATCAGCAATAGTGGTCAAGTACGTTGAAGGAGCTGTTGGAGAATCTCTTAGCGAACTCATACCCGTAAGGATTAAAATTGTTTATTTAGTAGAGGGAAAGACGGTATCAAGAAATCCTCCCATTATGGCTTACATTGGAATTGGTGTCTATGCAAGAAGAACTGTCGTCAATAATGAAGTTGAGTTTTACCTCCCTCCAAGTAATTATTCATTGACGGTATTTTTGTCTGATAGAAGGCTCCCAACATGGAGAGATATAATTAAAATAAGCTCTCCTCTTCACATCACAGTAATTTACGAAGAAACAAAGTATAAACCGCTAAAGATCGAAATAGTTGGAAATCACACCACCAATATCTCTAGGGCGACAGTAACTTTGGGACCTATTAATGGGCAACGAGTTTACGCATCGCTTCCAGTACTATATTTCTGTGACCACTACGGTAATTTGTCAAAATATCCTGATCTACCTGAAAGTGGTGATTATCTATCAGCCTTACCCTACTACATGAGAATAGACAAAAAAGATCAAACCTACAACTCAAATAATGAATCTATTCAATTAATATCTTCTCCCTACTCTTTTCAATTTTTGGTTCCTGCAGATATTGCTTACGTAATTGAAGACCCTAGTTACGTGCCCATATTAATAATAAATGCAACCATTAGAGAGGTAGAGCATAAAAATGCTCAGCATTATTGATTATTTTTACAGCCCAATAACGTGGATTATCATTAATGTAGGTATACTTATTGGCATAATTTTAGTAGTCAGAGCCACAAACAAGGTAAAGAAAATGCAAGAAGTCTTAACTATGAATAGATTATTTCAGGAGTTTCTTGATGCTTTGAATAAAAATGTCGATATGAAACAAAAAGAATTGTCGTCATATTATGCTAACGCAATTATTAATTACCTAACATCCATTGGGTTTTCACGTATTGGTCAGGGGCAGACATTTAGGGAATTTATTGAGTCATTAAAGCTCTATAAATTTATTCACGAGGAGTACCTTAACAATCTAATTAATCTATACGAATACGGGAGATTCAGTAGTGAGATAATTGATAGTCAAGACATTGAAAAATTGAAACTTATCTTGCTGGAGATAGGAAAATCTGCTAAGAGCTATGTTGAGAGACGACTTCGCGGAGAGCTATCAGGGCCTTCCGAGGATTGGGACCCAGAGGCCCACCGAAAACTATCCCATTAACAGGCATTTTAAGTAGTTCCAGAATCTTAGAATGAACCTCTGCTGGTGTGCCAGCAATTGATAGTGAATCTACTAAATCTTTGGGAACTAAGCTTTGAACCTCTGGCCAGTGTCCTGCCCTAGTATGATGCCTGAGTAGTTCGACCTTCTTTGAGTTTAATCCATATTGCTGTAGGTAGTTTGGGCCCATTCCAAGCGCTAATATAGCTACATATGGCATCATTGTCTTTATTGCTTTATATTTATTCTCATCAATTGAAGTCATAACAGTTACTTCAATGCTGAACTGGTCTAAAATCCTATTGTTAGCCTCTAGTGTCTCCTTCACGGTCTCTACTGCTTTTTGTACAATATCCAAACCTGTGAAATTAATTAATACTCCGTCTCCGATCTTTGCTGCAAGTTTAAGCATGTTATATCCCTGAGCAGCTATATAGATTGGTATCTCTCCCCATTTTTTAAAATCGAGCCTAACATAATCGTCATATCTGTTACTCTCCAATAGCTTTTTCAAAGTATTTACGGTTTCCTCGACTTTTTTTATTGGCGCCTGTTGTTGAATTCCTAGGTTTTCTAGAGTTAGCCTATCTCCCGCGCCTATTCCTAAACATATTCTTCCAGGATAGATTTCAGATAGTGTGGCTGTAATTTGCGCGATGATGACTGGATGAATTACATAGGGGTTTAGAATTCCCATGCATATCTGTACTTTACGAGTGGCTTGACCGATAGCTATGCATGAAATAGCGGAGCTGCGATTATAGTAGTGTTCGCTTGTCCAGATGGCATCAAATCCTAGTTTTTCGATTATGTTTGAATATATCTTTATTCTCCACAATGGGTCTTTAGGCGGCAACTCTATAGAGAATTTCATGCCTAATCTCTGACTCCGTACTTATTGAGAACACTTAGAGTCTTTTCGGGCTCGGCTGCTAAGTCAATTTTTAGCAATATAGAGATGGCATCTTTATTGTTGAGGGAGTTATTAATAAAGTAACTGGCAAGTTGTTCGCCTTCCATTGGACTTATCTTGGCCGTATTCATAGTCGTCAATGCGATATCCAATAATTCTTCTATTATTTTTTGTGATTGATGATGTCTAAGTAAAGATTCAACCATTGAGTCAGCCACCATGTTGGCATTATTATTGTTAATAGGCGAAATATATATAATCAGCCTTATTTATATGGTGGAGCCTTGGTGGGCTATATAGGTAAACGTTCAAGAATTCTGGGAAGAGTTATGGACGATGCAGTTGTACTAGGCCCCTCCTTCATCGATAATGATACATTTATTGATGGCGACGTAACGCTTGGTTACCCAACTAGGAGTAAGTTAAAAGAAATTATCATCAAGAGTTATGATGAACTAGACAATATCAGTAATGGAGTGTTTATTGGTAAGAAATGTATCATTAGGAGAGGCTCAATAATTTATGAAAATTCTCAGCTTGAAGACGAAGTAGAACTAGGACACAATGTCTTAGTAAGGTCTGGTTCTAGGATTGGTAGAGGCACTAGGATTGGAAGTGGTGCTCAAATTGATGGAGATGTATTGATAGGTAAAGATGTCTCAATCCAGTCTTTAGCATACATACCAGCAAAGTCGAGAATAGGCAACAATGTATTCATTGGGCCATTAGTGTGTGTTACAAATGACCGTTACCCGCCTAGTAGAAAATTGGTCGGCGTAATAATAGAGGATGAGGCCGTGATAGGGGCTGGCTCAATACTGTTACCAGGAATAAGGATAGGAAAAGGGGCGGTAGTTGCTGCTGGATCAATAGTCACTTCTGATGTCGAGGATAATAGTATTGTTTTAGGCTCACCGGCAAGGCTCCATGCCACGCGAGCAGAGTATGAACATAAGAAGAGAAAATATGAATCAGGATGATGCCCTAAAAAATTTTATTAATGAGGTTGTTTATGATTAATGGGGTCTCGAGAGTAGTAATGGTAGATACCTGCCCCACATGCGGGCTGCCGAAGAACCTCTGCGTCTGCGGGACAATAAGTTATGAATCACAGCGAATAAAGATTAGGCTTGAAACGAAAAAATGGAATAAAACTACTACAGTAATCGAAGGACTGTCCGGAAGCATGATAAATATTGATGAAGTAGCATCTATACTAAAGTCTCGATGCGCATGCGGAGGAGCGGTCAAAAATGGACAGATTATTCTACAAGGAGATCACAGAGAAAAGGCCCAGAAGATATTAATAGAGCTAGGGATAGCGGCCCAGAACATAGAAATTATCTAACAAAACCTCTAGTGCTAATTTTTGTTTTCGATAACTCCAATATTTTTTTACTTATCCCTTCCCTGATTTGCTCCCTTGTTAGCCCTTCTGTTTTTATCTCAAATTTCTTGGCGATTTCAATTAATTTCCTATCCTCAGAATCTGTTTCATTCATAGTCGTCATGACCATTCCTTGAAGGTCTCTTTGTGCTTTTTCAAACTCGGCTCTTGCCTTTGCCAACGCCCTCGCCATGTCTCTAATCCTTTCTGGTTTCCATAAGATCATTAAAATTACTATTACGGTAACGACAAACCATTCAATACCCTCAATAGGCATATTGCTCTCTTCAGCGGTTTATTTAATTAACTATCCTGACTGAGCTTCCAACTTGCCTTCAAGTGCGTCTTTTAGTCCTTTAAACCTGTTTCTAACTGTAACCTCTGTGACGCCTGCCGCTCTAGCGATATCTTTTTGCGTTACATTTTGGAGTGTTTCCTGGCATGCCATATAGAGAGCAGCTGCTGCAATTCCAACTGGATCTTTTCCAACGGTCGCTCCCTTAGAAGCAGCTTCATTTAGAAGCCTCAATGCTTCTTGAACGGTCCTTTCATCAAAATTCAATTTTGAAGCTATCTTGCTGATATAGATGCTTGGATCAGCTACAGGTATCTTTAACCCAAGATGTTTGATGAGAAGCCTGTATCCCTGAGCAATTGTCTTACGCTTAACAAGTGGATAGGCTCTTTCAAACTCTCTTAGATCACGAGGTATTCCACTCATTCTACATGCTGCATATGCCGCTGCCGCCATGATGCTCCTAATTGACCTGCCTCTGACAAGCCCGGCTTTCAATGCTTTTCTGTAAATCATCATTGCTCTCTCAGCAACGGCCTGCGGCAGATGGAGCTTGTCAGTATATACTTCGAGCACATTTGCTGCCTGTTGTAAGTTTCTAGTCTCAGAGCCGTCAGTGTGAGATGTCTGGTCAAGCTTCTTTAGTTTAAGCATTTTTTCTCTGACCTCCTTCGGCAACTTTCTCCCTGCAGCATCTTCATCTATCCTGTCAATGACAGTAGAGAGCCCATGGTCTCTATACATAACTGATAGTGGAGCTCCAACTCTACTTCTGCTCTCTTCATCTTCATCCAAGTTACGCCATTCAGGGCCCCTATCAACATCTTTCTCTACTAAGACGTATCCACAATCTGCACAACTAACCTCCCCAGTCTTTGGGTCAGTAATCAAGTTTCTACTACCGCACTCTGGACAGATAATATCTCCTTTCCAACTTTTTAATGGACTTGACAATATTTTACACCTCCTCTGGATAAAGATTTATTTTGGTCCACCTACTAATTAATAAGAATTTGTCATATATAAATCTTACTTTATGATACCTCAATTGTATATACTAATAGAATTTTTAGGTATATTAGTCTGCAGCAAACGTACTTTCTGCATTAAATTCTACATCAGTGTTCGCTAATTTATCTCTGATTCGATGAGACAAGTGATCGTTGTAGAGATATCCAGGTATGCTGATTAAGCAATCTTCACACCAATAATACTCATAGTCAACTAGTTTATCTTTTTTCGAGGAATATTTTTCATACATATCGCAGGACGCTTCATTGCCTGCTACTGCATAATCAAACAACTTGCTTAATGGATTGCTGCATAATCCTAACCTTGGATATAAAAAATATGGAGCATAATAGCGACAACTTGAGCAATTCCTCACTTCACTGCTGCTTGGCATAAAACTCCCATCCCTTATTGGAGATTAAATTAGGGACCTATATTTATCCATTAAATTTTATCATAATAAAATAATAAACACTATAAATATACCGTTAAAAATATTTTAATAATTATGGTTTTTCTTAAAAAGAACTTTTCTCGGGTCTTTAATTAATAAAACAATCATCCAAATCATTAGTCCACCAATTAGTAGATATATGCCTATAACGACTGCCTCAATTGTGATCTCTATAAAAGGTTCACCGTAAAAATATGCAATCAAGCGATCCACAAATGACATTAGCGTCCCTCCCCAAAGAATAAGGCTGAGATATCTAAACAAATATTCATCATTCGGCATTCTCGAGTACCAGAGCAATGTTGATATTATTGCCGAAAAAGTCAATATCAAAATCCACATTTCAAAAAAATATATAAAAACCCAAATATTAACTTAAGTAGGCGAGGCTCTATGGCTTGCTTTCTCGTCCCCATGACAATAGGAATTATTTTAACAATTTTAGAGAAGATGACAGGCCATAGATTATTGGAAAGGCTAAGAGTTGACATATTAAATGCATTATTATTGGGTGGTTCTGCGATACTGGGATTTGAACATCTTTGGCACGGTGAGGTAGTCCCATGGCCGCCCTTCTTAACAGCGATGACAAATCCAACTGAGATTCCAGTGATGCTTCATGAAATGATGACGGTGGGCTTAGCATTGACGGCCACCACGACTGCTCTGTGGTTGTCTATAATTATGCTTATTAATATAAAAACAAAGATTCACATTACTGGAATACTGAATAACAGAGATAAGAGAGTGTCTATAAGTCCGTAAATTTTACTTGTTTACCCTATACTTTATTTTTGGTCCATTGGCCGTGTCTTCTATTATGAATCCTAAGTCATATATCCTCTGCCTAATGTTGTCAGCTATTTCATATTTTCTTTCCTTTCTAAGCAATTCTCTTACTTCAAGTATTAGATCAAGTAATTTCATATAGGTTTCGCCTACAATCCTCGGTCTTCTTCGTTGGAGAATGCCTAATATTCCCCCCATCTCATAGAAGGCCCTCAATAATTCATTTCTAAGATTTTTATTCATGGTATTTTTAGACATTACTAGTTTCCTCGCATCGCTTGCTAGTTTGAACAGAACTGTTAGGGCCTTTGGGGTATTGAAGTCATCGTTCATTGCGTCTAAAAATTCATTTTTAAAGTATCCTAATTTGTTAAACAATGCTGATTCATCAGAGCTTAGACTTTCTTTTTCATCCATAAATTCTAGTTCCTGTATGATTGAGTAAAGCGACTCTATGGTTGATTTGCTTTGCTCCAAATGTTTCCAGTCAAAGTCTATAGGACTTCTATAATGAGCTGATGAGAAGAAGAGTCTCAAGACTTCAGCGTCGTACTCTCTAATGACCTCACGTATTGTGATAAAATTGCCAAGCGACTTGGACATCTTCTCACCAGAAACTGTCAAAAGTCCAGTATGGCACCAATACTTTGCGAATGGTCTGATACCAGTCGCACATTCTGCCTGTGCTATTTCAGCTTCATGATGAGGAAAGGCAAGTTCTATAGCTCCACCGTGAATATCGCACTGATCTCTGAAATGAGCCAGTATTATCGCAGTGTCCTCAATATGCCATCCGGGCCTTCCATATCCCCATGGGGAAGACCACCCAAATTCTTCAATTGTTCTTTTCTTCCATAATGCAAAATCTTGTGGATGCTTCTTTGTGGGGTCAGGCTCTATTCTGTGCATCGCTAATTCTTCCGGCTTCTGTCTAGATAATCGTCCATAATCAGGATAGAGAGTGGTGTCGAAGTACACGCCTGTCTCGGTCTCGTAAGCGTAGCCTCGTTCAATTAGCTTCTTTATTAGGTCTATTATTTCATAAATATATTCAGAGGCTCTGGCGAAGAGATTTATGCTCCTAATGTTTAGTGACTCTAGGTCTTCTAGAAAGTACTTTTCATATTCTCTTGCTAAGTCGATTGGTTCCATGTTCTTTTCTCGTGCCCTATCAATAATCTTATCGTCAACATCTGTTATATTCATCAAAAAGAAGAGAGAGTATCCTTTAAATCTCAGATACCTTGCCATGATATCATAAGCAATATAAGTTCTCGCGTGTCCTAGGTGTGAATAGTCATAGGTAGTGGGTCCACAGACATACATGTATACTCTATTACCCCTAATAGGCTCAAAGACCTCCAAACTCCTAGTAAGCGTGTTATATATTCTAAGCAACTTTTCCCGTAATTAATCATTCGTCCTAAAATTTTTGCTTTTCCTACGCATGACTAAACCCAAAAATAATGATATTGATCGTAACTACTTAAGCAAGAAGTTTATTTTTTAGTAGAATCTAAAAATAATTAAAGAAATGAAGGCAGTTATTCTTGCTGGTGGGTATGGTAAGAGGCTGAGACCCCTTACGGACTCGCTGCCTAAAGCATTGCTCCAAGTAGCTGGGAAGTCGATTGTTGAATGGCAAATTGATTGGCTTAGGCGATACGGTGTTAATGAGATAATTATGTGTGTGGGTTATCTTAAAGAAAAGATTATCGAAAGTATCAGTAGCGGTCAAAAATTAAATGTAAAGGTCGGATATACCGTCGAGGATGAACCTCTAGGAACAGCCGGTGCATTAAAAAATGCTGAACACTTATTAAGATCTGAGAAATCTTTCATTGTAATTAATGGAGATGTGCTCACTGATATTAATCCATTAATTTTGACTGAGAGTCTCAGAGACTATATCGGGGCTGTGGCAGTAGTTCCGCTCCCATCGCCGTATGGCATAGTAAAATACGATTCTGAAAAGTACAGAATTCTAGAATTTAAAGAAAAGCCAATCATTGAAGAGTATTGGATAAATGCCGGAGTATATGCTTTTACTTCCGAGGTCTTTAATTATCTACCCCTTAAAGGCGAGCTTGAGTTTACCACTTTTCCCGAATTAGCAAGTAAGGGTCTTTTATGTGCAATTCCTTTTAAAGGCAAATATTGGAAAAGTATTGATAGCCAAAAAGATTTAGAGGAGGTCGATGCATATTTTAGATCGAATGGTAAGTGAAATATATGCACAGTGCGGGTCAATTCAGCTTGTTGAGATTTGAGCTCCCAAGCTTTGAGGAGCTAGCACTCCTAGCTTCTTTACTACCTGTACCAATAATGAACTATTCAGAGAATGAAAAAGTTGCGTTTGTAATCTTAGTTGGTCCAGGCAGATCTGCTATAATTTATTATGCAAGGGTCGAGAAGAGACCAGAGGGCAGATTTGTTCACGTAGATAAAATTACTGGTAAAGTATTATATGGAGACAAAGTTTCATTGGAGCCAAATCATACTAGTATTCCAATATTCA
The DNA here is from genome assembly GCA_038845265.1 of Nitrososphaerota archaeon. GTDB lineage: Archaea > Thermoproteota > Nitrososphaeria_A > Caldarchaeales > Calditenuaceae > CALIKS01. The sequence continues at coordinate 30,486 of JAWBQR010000003.1, forward strand.
CTATCAAGAAGCACGATTTAGGAACTTTTTAGAGTCTTATTGCCATAATGTAAGCATCTTCACCGTCGATATAATATCCATGGGCTACTTCAACGATTTTGAAGCCGATGCTTTCATAAAGGCCGATAGCTATCTTATTGGTCACACGAACTTCAAGGAAAGCCTCTTCACATCTGTAGATATTTTTTAAGGCATCAAGACATCTCAATAAGAGAGCTCTCCCAAGACCTCTTCTCCTATGAGGTGGAAGAACAGCAATTGATACAATGTGTCCCGCCCTTTTTATTCTAAGTCTTTCGAATCTTGAAAAAATATGCTCAACCCTAGACATTATATATCCGGCAATTTCTCCATTAAATTCTGCTACAAGAAATGCCTTAGGATATGACTTTAAGATTGAATAGAAAAACGCATAACTATAATTTTCAGGAAGGCTTACCCTATTTATGTTCATCACAGATAGAATATCGTTTTCGTCAGCTTCTCTAATTATGTAATTTTGACCAATACTATCCTCACCTTGAAGGACCAATCTCTTATATCCCATGAGTTTTATGCTGGTTAAAAACTTAATGTTATGAAGAGAAAGGATTTTTAGGTTGAAGATATGTTTTTTATTAGAAGTAAGCATTGATTATAGGGCCTGAAACCTACTACGATAAATTGGAGGAAATTAAGACTAGAGTGTCGGCTAAGTTTAGTGTAAGGGAAGTAAGCTTTCAAGAAGGCATACTAACCTTCGAGATATCTGATCATGAGATTAAAAAATCATTCAAAGAGTTATATAAAGACCTTGTCTCAATAGGCTATGTCCCTACAGCACAGAAAAGCGAGCTAGGCGTAAAGTTAAGGGTTTTACCTAAGCCACAGATAAAAAGTCGGAGGTCAAATCTACCTCTAATTTTGTTAATAGTAACTTTGTGTACCATTTTTATCGATGGTTATATCAGGACGGCGGGTGTTCCAACTGGCCTGAGCGCGGCATCCACATCTATTGATAAAATCATTAGGGATGTATCGCTCTACACATTTGCAATCATCGGCATCATCGGTATACATGAGATGGGGCATAAAATATCTGCAAAAATAGACGGGATAGAATCTAGCATGCCATACTTTATACCCGGCGTGCCCGGATTAATGCCTACTTTCGGCGCAGTGATTTTCCAAAAAGGACCGATTGTCAATAAGGATGATTTGTTCGACATAGGGATAAGCGGTCCTCTGACAGGCTTCATAGCAAGCATAATAGTATTATTTATTGCCTTTAACGAAGCAACATGGATGAGCATAGAGGAAGCCCGAAAGTTGATCAGCAGCGGAGAAATAGGAGTCCTTCCTTCCCCATTGATATTTGAAATAGCTAATAGATTCCTAGGCAAACCTGGCCTAGTTCCAATATTTCCAATTATAGGATTCGCAGCCTGGCTGGGAATGGTAGTTACCAGTCTTAATCTTCTTCCAATTTGGCAGCTCGATGGGGGTCGAATATTTAGAAGCTTAGCCGGACCAAAAACTCATGGAATACTGTCTTACGCTACAATAGGCGCACTAATTCTAACCGGCTACATACCATTGGCACTTCTGTTATTATTATTTATGAGAAATCCGGTAGATTTCGCTCCATTGGACAATGTATCGCCTCTTTCATTTTGGAGGAAACTATCGTTGGTTGGTATAGTGACAATGATAATTGTCACGTTTGTTGTGCTTCCAGGCTCGCTTCTTTCCCCACAGTTAAGCGGGTAAAATGTCCATAGGGAACAATACATACTGATAATGATCTACTGTGAAGACGTATGGCCTGCTGTACGGCCTCCTGAAGCGTATCAAATACCTTAATATCTAGAAATGGCTGGATAATAGACCTAGGAATAGGGGAGACCAGATAAATCCTAGCATATTTCCTTACTCTTTCCAAAAAGTCTAAAAAGGCATATTCAAACGATAGATTAGTGTTTTTCAAGTCACTCTCAGAAACATTTTTCTTCCTAAGTCCAAGCAACCTAGTAAATTCTTTTGAGCCAATTCCTTCTATACATTCAGCAGTTAATATTATTGTACCGCCCTTTTTTACTGCCGAATAAGTTCCGAATAAGGATTGAAGGCTATGATAAAGGTTATCATCATACGGACTTCCGCCAGGCGATATTATTAAGCAGTCAAACTGATCTTTTAATTCAACATTATAGACAGAATGACAACCAGCTTTATCGTAATAGAGATCAATGAGCTCCCTGCCTGGACTTTGAGCGATCCCAATGTACTGCAAATTAGGAGAAGTCTTGTCTACTACTATTTCTAATCCTAGAAAGACTTTAAGTAAAATATTGTCAAGTCCTGGCTTTATAAGTTCTGTGAGAGGAGTCATTGGATAAACATAAATAAGTTTTTTCGCTTCTTCTGTGCATTTCTGAAGAACTGAAAGATTCTTCATCTGAAAAGATGGAAGTATTGTAGCATTAGACAATTTGTTCTTTAGCTCCTGAATTATCTTTAACTCCTTTCTTTCATCACCTAGCCTCCAGCTGGTCAAGAAAATTGTAGAGTCTTCAGTATCGAAATTTTTCAATACTGTTACATATGGTTCGAGAGGATACATAAAATCAACTAAAATTATTGCTTCTTCAATGAAAGTTCTTACTTTACTCAATTTATCTTGAAGATCTTCAGCCGCCTGGAGGCGAGGTATTGCCTCATAAATTAGCGCCTCCTCAGGAGCATCAAATGAATACTCTGCGTCACCTCGTCGAATCCAATACTCCATACCAACCACTAAAAGTGTATCATGGTTAAATTTTTAGTCAGATATTATTCTCCCCCATGTAGAGTGAAATATTCCTTCCTTATCTATTCTCTTAAACATATGGGCTCCGAAGTAGTCTCTTAATGCCTGTATCAAGTTAGCTGGCAGTCTCCTACTTGTTACTGAATATAAGTAATTGATGATACTTGAAGTAACAGGAACCGGGACTTTATAATTAAAAGCAAGCTGGAGATACTTAATCATGCTTGGAAGCCGAGAATTAATATCATCAGAATAATAATTTAATATTTTACTAATAGGATTTACAAATGACTCCTTGTCCTTTAATATCGTGTAGATTTCTTGTATTATCCGTGATCTTATGATGCATCCTGCCCTCCAGACCTTGGCAGCATCAGCTACGTTAAGGCCGTACTTCAGTGCTGTGGATCCTTCATGAAGGATATCGAGTCCTTGAATATATGATGCAATAAAACAGAGTTTAAGAGTATCTCTTACTATTTCTATATCCATTTGTGCCTCGCTCATTGCGGCATAGGGTGAATCCTTTAAGATTCCTAATGATGAGTAAAGCCTTCTTCGCGTAGATATGAGTCTAGAGGTTACTGCTTCCTCAATTGAAGGTGCTGGGACGCCTAGCTCGATGGCTGCTTGGCTAGTCCAGAGTCCTGTGCCTTTTTGCTCTGCCTCATCGAGAATCAAATCGACGAGGGGACTTCCTGTTTCCTCATCCCTAAACTTTAATACATTCGCCGCTGCCTCTATAAGAAATGACGACAATTCCCCTTTATTAAATTCGGCAAACAGGTCACCTATTATTTCTGACCTTAGTCCATAGACTGTTGATAAAAAATGATATGCCTCGGCTATTGCCTGCATGATAGAATATTCTATCCCGTTATGCACTGTTTTTACAAAGTGTCCAGCTCCCCCCGTACCAAAATATGCAACACAGGGAGTTCCATCAAACTTTGCAGAAATTTTTTCAAGAATCTCACCCACAAGTAAATATCCATCGATACTTCCTCCAACCATTATTGAGGGCCCCTTTAGTGCTCCCTCCTCTCCTCCACTTACTCCTACCCCCAAGAAATGAATTCCCCGCATTGTTAAGTCAATATATCTTCTATCACTATCTTTGAAATGGGAATTTCCACAATCTATAATTACGTCTCCTTTATCCAACAATGATTTAAGTAGGCTTATCACCTCATCGACTGGCGCTCCTGCCTTGACAAAAATTATTACTTTTCTAGGCTTATTGATGCTTCGAATGAATTCTGATAAGTCATAATAACCCTCTATCCCTCTAGCGGCTCCTCTCTCGCTTATGAATTTTCTAGTCTTCTCAGGTGTCCTATTGAAAACCGAGACCTTGTAGCCATTTCTAGCAAGATTAAGCGCGATAGATTCACCCATCACACCAAGCCCATATACACCAATATCGCTTCTAGGCATCTTTTCCTCTTCCCCTACGAGTCTTAGCAATCGTTATCCTATAAATCTACCTTTAATTTTGAAGAGAGGTAAGGAGGACATAATCATGGCTCGATACATCAGAGCGCCAGACTTGGAGGAGTTGGTGAGGAAGATAGCTGAGAATTTATCGATGCATCATATTGATCCATCTAGAGTGAAATGTGTGAGGAGCTACCAGTCAAAATCGCTGAGAGTTTGTGCCAGGATCCATACAGCATCTAGGGCGTTCTTTACGGGTATAGGTTTTCCACCAATATATGTTATTGAGTTTGTAAGCAGCAACTTCGATAAGCTTAGTGAAGAAGAAAAAATAAAAGTAATAATTCACGAGCTTTTACACATTCCCAAGTCTTTTGGTGGAGGAATAATAAGCCACAGTAAAATAAATTTTGATGAAGAATGTGAACGTTTATATAAATTTTTGATCAATAAAGTTGATACATCTCTTAATCCGCGAAACCAATGACAGTGCATGGAGAGCTATCAATATCCCTGATCAGGAGCGGAGCTATTATGACCATTGAATAAAAACGAGGCTTTGATTCTAAGTTCATATCCTCCACGATTAGGAATTTAGGGTTTTTTAGGAGAATTTTATGGGCTTCTCTCCCTTCTTCCCTATGTTCTGGCGAGCTTATACTTATTGAGTCTATGCCCAATGCTCTGAGATTAGGATAAAAATCCGAGAGATATCTCGCTGCTGAGCTTGATAAACATGGACCTTTATTGATGTATATGTCCGGATCATTAGTTCTAAAAGTCTGGACTCCTGTCCTTATCATTATCATGGATGCTTCTGATATCTCATTCTGATACTTCTCTAGATCACTTCTGAGTATAAGTTCGCTCGGCCTCTTAGGTACATCTATTATAACCGCTTTGCTGAGCACAAAATCTTCAACACCGTGTTCGGATATGCTTTTTCCATCTTGATAAAAATGTCTCTGCGAATCTACGTGTGTACCAACGTGATTTCCCATCGAGATATACCAACTATTGCTTGAATCTCCCTTTGAAATGCTCTTAATTGGCATTATGCTTATAGGTCTCATGCCTGGATATACAGGACTGCTGATTTCTAAGGTGTGAGAGAGAATCACGGGTTTAGTCATATAGATAAGCGTTTTTTGCCCATTATTATGGATGTTCAATCATGGCCTACTAATCTATATTTGGCCATTGCCTAAATAATCAGGCTATAAATAATGCAGAGCTGGCCAATTAAATATTGTAGGTCTTCATAAATATCGTAACGAATAGTATATCTATGAATGAAGCCTAGGGGAATTGGATTGAAGAAAGCATTAATGCTTGGGTATTGGGTGGCACAAGAGCAATATCCGCCGGATAAGCTGTTAGAATTTGCTACTCATGCATCAGTCATAGGATTTGACATAATTGTTACGAGCGATCACTTCCATCCCTGGTGTGACAAGGGAGGTCAGGCAGGACATCCATGGATATGGCTGACAGCTGTCGCTGAAAGAATTAAAAAGGTCGAAATAGGAACAGCAGTCACTACTCCACTATTCAGATATCATCCAGCCATAGTTGCACAAGCATTTGCAACACTTGACTACCTATATCCAGGCAGAGTCTTTATAACAGTAGGAACAGGACATGCAATGAACGAAGTCCCGTTAGGCTTTAAGTGGCCTACATTTAAAGAGAAAGTTGAGAGGTTAAGAGAAGCAATTGAGATAATTCAGTTATTATGGAAGGGGGACTTTGTTGATTATGATGGAAAATATTATAAATTAAACAAGGCTAAATTATATACAAGTCCAAAGAAAAAAATAAAACTATATGTAGCCACATCAAATAGTAAGGTTGCCGAGATTGCGGGAGAACTCGGTGATGGCATATTAACAAATCCGAGAGGACTTCAAAATTATCTAGAGATAGCTGCGGCAATGGAGAAAGCAGCTGAACGAGTAGGAAAGGATCCAAGTGAGCTTCATAGATGCATGGAGTTTAAGGTCTCATATGATGTTGATTATGATAGGGCCTTTAGGGCTGCAATGTTCTGGGCACCGACAGCTATACCTAGGCAAAAAAGAGAAAAAATTTCAGATCCAAGAGAGCTTGAGGCTATGGTTGGCCCTGAGGAGGAGAAGAAAATAAAGGAAACATGGCTAATCACTAGTGATTCTGACGATATTTACAAGTCGCTGGGGGAATTTTTAAAGCTAGGATTCGATAGAGTCTACATACACAGTGCATCACCCAATGAAGAAAAATTCCTAAACCTACTTGGCCGAGAGATCCTTCCCTGGATGCGTGAATATTATGAAAGCCTCAAAGTACCATTAAGAGCATCTGCTGAATAGATCCGATTGCTTATTGTTGTTTAAGATATCACAGAATGATACCATTTGAGAATGTATTCAGGTAGTCTGAGCCCTCTATCTCTCAGTCTATCCACAAGGTACAGTGGTATTGGGCTTGTTGCATAAGCTGCCTTGATATAAAAATCATTAGGAGAGCCAGCTCTATATTTTGACTCTATATAGTATGAATAATCAGAGAGACTTTCAATTGTTGAGTTCTTAGTGCCGACTATGGACGCTACAATTCCGCCTAGCTTCTTAAAGTTTTTGCACCATGAAGCAACTACTTCAGTCTCACCGCTATAGGAGATCACAATAAGTACGTCGCCTGCCCTTGGGGCTGGAGTGCTTGACTCGCCGCTTACATAGACTTGATCACCAATAGCCCTTTTTACGTGTCCCAGTCTTACTGCTGTCATTCTTGCAACTTCATGACTGCTTCCAAGCCCAGCAAAAAAGCATACATGTCTACGTTCAAGAAGGTCTACAAGCGTCTTGAGAAAATCAGACTTGACGATATCTTCTACAATCAGTGTAGTCTCACCGACAAGCCTTGAGATCTTTTGGTTGATAACAGATGGAGAGGAATCTTCGTGTATGGCTTCAGCTAATGCGTGTAGTATTAATCCAGCTCCTAGTATAAACACATCTTCAAGTATACCTACTGCCTTAAACTCTGTTGTCTCGGCTGAATCGTTATAAATTTCTCTGCCCTTAAGAATAGTTAATGTGCCGAACTTCTCACCAAGCTTACCTAAAGGTGATTCAGAATCACTCGTAATTACATCAATTCTATAATCTCTATTATTCTCAATTTTTGAGATCAATAATGCCATTTTTTGGGCGTCTACAAGTGGAATTAGTGATTTTCCACTCCCAGATAATATGAGTAATGAGACTTGGCCATACCTTTGTCTAAGAATGGGGGCTGCCATATCGATGTCTCTTTCTGGAAAACCTATGTCTCCTCTGTCAACCACTATTTTTCCTCTACTCATCTTTGCCATCTCGCTACATACGATACTTAGGGCGCCCTTACTTCTTCCTTCGCCACTTGGAATAATTACGCCGGCACTTTTAAGATCTATGTAGAGATTTTCTAACTGTCTAGGATTAAGTTCCGTCAGATTTTTGATTATGCGATTCATGAATCCTACGGTACTCGCTTGTATAGACATTTCATCAACAATACTAGTTAGCCTTGATAAAAATATTTAATGCATTAGGGTTGTCTCCATCTTGCATATTTCAATAACAATGCATTTATTAACACAGTATATAGAATTAGACCAATCCACATCAGTATTGTTTCAAAAAAACTTATGGAGACTAATTGTATGGAAGCTTGCGCTAATCTGGCTGGGACTGTTGTCGGAATTATGTATACAAGCACTCGGAGAATTGGGTCACTAATTATGTGTACTGGGTAATATACTGGTGGGAGAAAAGATAAGATGGCCGTTAGTATTGGGCCGTATGTCCATAGGTCTTTTATGTCATTGAGGAAGCTAGATATTAGAAATGCAAGGGCCGAGACCAACGCCCAAGTTAGTCCAATACAGGACAAGAGAATCATGCCTGAATAGAGTGTTAAATAGCCATAGACTTGTAAAAGAATAAAAAAGATCAATATTCCAGGTAGTGCGGTAATAAGATTTCCAATAGCTAGGCCCAATGAGTATGTCAATGGACCGACGGGTGAAGCAACATACATGCCTTGAAGTTTGAGGACAATTCTTAAAAATGCTGCATCACTTTCTAGAGAGATAGTTGTTGCAACCGTGATTGTTATTATTCCTCCAATCAATACATATGGTAGGTAATGGGATCCACCATAGAGATTTATGAAGAAGAGTAATGCTAAGGGGGTAATTCCATAACTTAAGCTCCAGAATGGATTTCGCTTAAAAGGCATGATACCGAAAAGTGCCATTACTGCATAGATGGATTTGATAACTCTAATCATCTCTTTAAGCTTCATCATGAACACTGCCACCTACTAATGAAATAAATACGTCTTCTAATCTTATTGGTGAAATGGTTATTTGGCAGCCCTGATTCAAAACAAGCTTAGCAACCTCATCTATATGATCTTCATCTACGTATAGTAGAAGTTTATCACCTAGATTAATTACCTGCCCATATTTTCGCAAAGCTGCTTCGGGGATGGTGCATTTAATCTCTACGCGTATCTTTGGTTTAATCTTAAATTTTATGCTCTGTAAATCTCCATATGTAAGTAGTCGGCCTCTATCCATTATGGCGATTCGATTAGATAGGACCTCTGCTTCTTCCATGTCTTGCGTCGTTAAGATAAAAGTGAAACCCCTCTTCGCGTATTGATTGATGTATTTCCAGACATTAATCTTGCTTATAGGATCCAAACCAATCGTTGGTTCATCTAAAAAAGTGACCTCGGCTTCAGCCGCTATTGCCATCGTAACTAAGACTCTTTGACGCAGCCCTCCCGATAGTTTCGAGCAAATTACATTACGATGCTCCCAAAGATCCATCTCTCTCAAATACCTAGTTGTCCTTTCTCTCGCATCATTCATGCTTAATCCTCGTGCTGACAAATAGTAGTATACGTGTTCCCATGGTGTTGCCAAGCTGAGTGGTCTAGCCTCTTGTGGGACGACGGCTATCAATTTTCTTACATTCTTTGCGTCTTTAAAAACATCGTAATCAAGGATCCGCACCGTTCCAGATGTCTGTCGTAACTGTGTAGTAGCTATGTTTATGAACGTTGTCTTTCCAGCCCCGTTCCTTCCTAACAACGAGACAAGCTCGCCCCGATTAACTGTCAATGTGAAGTCCCGCAATGCCCAGTTTATCCCATCATATGTCTTTGAGACATTAAATGCCTCTAAGACATTCTTCATTAATATTGAAGATGCATTTTCTGAGATTAATACTATGCATTCCTGTTTAGAAATATTTATCTAAGAGAAGTAAAAATATTATATGAGGTATCATGCCGATCGCGTTCGTGTTAATTAATACAGAAATTGGAGCAGAAGAAGAGGTTGTTAAGCAGATAAAAAAGTTACCAGCCGTCAAAGAGGCATATCTAGTCTATGGTGTTTACGACATAGTAGCCAAGGTTGAGGCTGAAACGATGGATAAGCTAAAAGAGATTGTATCTTGGAATATTAGGCGCCTCGAAAAGGTGAGGTCTACATTAACTATGCTCGTCATGAGTGGTGAGCAGGGAGGTTAAATAACTAGGACTGACGAGGTGTCTCCTGGCGGAGACGGCGACATCATAAGTTCCAATGGTTATTTTTCGCTCCTTTTTCGTTGATATAGGTTTCATATTACTCATCCTTAATTCGCATTTAGAGCATCTATATCCCTTCTCTCTTCCAAGAGATTTCATTTTTCTGCCACATCTTGGACAGGTCGGAGCCTCAAAAACCAGTTTAGGCGCCAGGTCCAATATTTTGAGTTTCTCAATATTTAACGTTATTCCTTGGGGCTTCAGTTTTACGGCCCCATATACCTCGATGGTGTCTCCTGGAATTAGCTCTGCGATTACTTTTCTCAAATTGCCTGTCGGTTCATATGCAGCGAGCGTTATTCTGCCTGTATTGTCTTCCATTTCTATGAATACGTGCCCTCCTTCTATTACTCTTGGCCTGGAGGCTACTCTTCCAGTAATAACGACGGATTGAAGTGGAACTACATCCTTTATTCTGGTCCGTACATAATGTAAATCTGTGGCCTGGTTAGTCTTGAAAATCTCAAAGAACGCCACAGGCTCGCCTATCTTTAACATATTATAAGCAGTCACGGCATACTTATCATCTATTGACCGCACCCCAAGTAAGACTGGGCACGGCGTATTGGGAGCTATCCTTATACAGTCCTTGTCATAGTCATAGTTATCAAAGGTAAATGGCCGGGTAGAAAGGTCCATCTTTATTACTGAATCTCGATCAATTCTCCGAGGCTTACCCCAATTTTCAGGAGTTCTATAAGCGATAAGTTCATATGTCTTGAGCGTGGATACATCAGCTCCAGCTGCCGCTAATGCACCGACTATGCCTCGTCCCTCCTTATACACCTTATATTTTATATCAAGCTCGGAGCATAGTCTATAAGCCTCTTCAAGATCTATTATCTCTCTTAAAGTCCTCCAGTAATGCTCTATAAGACTCCCCCTCTTTTCCTCAGGAACATAGACTATTCCTGGATCAGTGCCGTCGCTTTCAAGATCAGCATACCTCTCGACTATTTCAGCGACCGTATCCTCAATCACTTGCATGTTTGTCTCATCAACTTTTAAGACAATACATAGTGCAGCATTCCCCCTAGTCTTAAATGGACAATTAGGGTTGAGTCTTACTAGCCATGGATAATCTGCCCTTCTATATCCCTTCTCTTCAAGGACTTTTAACGCCATAGCAGCGACATAAGTAGTACACATAGTCCGCTTAGAATCAGTGTCATCAATCCCTATGTACAGCGTCTTCGGCATCTATTTTTATTATTTCACTTACCTAAATTAGAGCTTTAATTGTCGTTCTTCAGATGATACTATGGATAAAAATGAAGTATCGAGACATGTTGAACAGTTTCGTGCCATATGAGTGGGAACCCTCCACAATGGAGATAGCGTCAAGAATTGGATTAGATCCTAAAAAAATCATTAGGCTTGACACTAATACTTCGCCTATCCCGCCCGTCAAACTTCTCTCCAAAATTGGCAAACGAATTCATAAGATACAGATTAATCAATACCCTGATACTAGTTATTCTGCGCTTCGAGAGGCGATATCAGACTACACCGATATTTCAATGGATTCAATAATCCCTACGAATGGTGCTGATGAGGCATTAGACATTATTTGTAAAATATTTCTTGAGAATGGATACGAGGCAATTGCCTCTACCCCAACTTATTCATACTTTAGAATAGCCGTCGAGCTGCAAGGTGGAAGATATGTAGGTATTATCAGGAATGCTGATTATTCAGACAACATAGAGGCAATCCTATCAAGAATAAATAACCAGACTAGACTCATATTTCTCTGCAGTCCGAACAACCCGACTGGTAACCTTACACCGATAGAAGACATAGAAAAAATATGCAAAGAAACCGATGCCGCCGTTGTTGTTGATGAAGCATATTACGAGTTCAGTGGTAAAACGGCTGCTAGTCTAATCGAAAAATATGATAATCTGATAATTGTAAGGACGATGTCAAAGGCATTCAGCCTAGCGGGTGCGAGGATTGGATATATCCTAGCATCCGGAAAAACTGTGAGGCTCCTAAATAAGGCTAGGCCTCCTAATAGTCTCGGGGTCATAAACATCGAGTTAGCCATACTTGCATTAAAGAAACGAAAATACATGTACGACCTGACTAGACTGATCAATAGTGAAAAGGAGAAATTATTTAGGAAATTATCTAAGATAGATGGTATGATAGTATATCCCTCTGAGGCAAACTTTCTGCTGATAAAGTTTATAGATCCACCTGCAGATAAAGTCTATGAACACCTCTTGAAAGAAGGAATAGTTGTCAGGAATTTATCCACAATACCCGCGACTAAGGATTGTTTGAGAATAACTATCGGTACAAAGAAACAAAATCAGAGATTACTCAACGCGCTGAATAAAATAAAGGGTGAATAAATATATGCGGACCTATACATCAACAATAAAAATAAAATCGACCAACAGAGTAGAAATGATTAACATCACTCATAAAGTAAGTGAAATTTTGCGGAGTTCTGAAATAAAAAATGGCATAGTATTGCTGTTTACAAGGCACACAACGTCTGCATTGACCATAAATGAAGATGAGCATAGGCTAAAGAAAGATATCATGGATTTATTGGAAAAGATAGTTCCAGAAAATGCAGATTATAGGCATAACGAGATAGACAACAATGCTGACGCGCATCTGCGTTCAAGCTTGATGCAGCCTTTCCTAATAATCCCCATAGTCAACGGCTCCTTACAATTGGGAACATGGCAGAGTCTATTCTTCCTCGAGCTAGACGGTCCAAGAAATAGAGAAATTATAGCAACGATAATAGGCGAATAGGCTTTAAACTCCGAGTCTGAGATATGCGTCATTAAGCTCATAAATAAATTTATCACGCCATTTCTGAAACGCCTGAGGATATTTTGGATATTCTTCGTATAGACTGATTAGGCGCCTGCTTTTTTTCGCAACAAAGCTTAGACCTCGGGCAAGCCTCGGCCTTTCCATCACTCTTCTCCTCAACTCTCCATCGATTAGAAGTCTCAAAAAACCGCTTAGAAGCGGAAATCTGGGATGTTCTCTCCTCTTTATGCTTTCAATATCTTCTTGTGATAAGAAGTATTTCATGCCAAAATTGATATCATCATTTGATAACGTTTGGAGATACCTCCTTAAGACCTCGAAGCTTGCCATCTGATAGCCATACAGTTTTACGTATTCTACATTGTATTTCCAGAGTCCATTTTCACTGACATCGCCGGATTCAATGGATTCTACGAGAGTCCTCCCAAGCACTACACTTGCATACAATGCGGGCCCCATACCTCCTGCATCAATAGGCCTAGGCATCCATGCTGCATCGCCAATTATTGCAAAGCCGTTAGCGACCATACAATCATTTTGTCTCCTTACGGAGACTTGCCAAACGCCATATGAGTTACCGAGATCAAGCGGACCATTCGGCTCTCTCGGATTTCTAAGCACCATATTTGCCTTGACATATTTATCGATTAAAGATCTGAGAGTATCATTAAGCCCACTCATCATGTTGCGACGATCGAGACTTTTCTTCTGTATTCCTAACCCTATGTTTACCTTAGATTCTCCTTTTGGAAAAGTCCAAGCATATCCACCAGGCGCCAAGAATTGATCTAAATGAATCAAGCAATATTTCGGAGAGAACTGTGACTCATCATTTGCCGCTGGGTCGAACTCTAAAATATATCTACCAGTCGATTCTAAATCATTTTCCTTATCTATCTCTCTTTCTATCCAACTTTTGATCGGTAGATTCGCCCTAAGGATTGATGCTGCGCCTGAAGCATCGACTACTACTTTAGCAGTCTTCTTAAAGATGCCCTTATCAATCATATTAATCCCTTCTACTCCCGAGATAAAGTCATTCCTGACTAAGAGCTTCCTGACGTCTACTCCATGAGCTACATCTACACCCATTTTCTCAAGATACATAAGCTGTTTCCTAGACCATGCTTTCCTATTAACCAGATATCCATCACCATCAAAGATAACTTTCACTTCACGGTTGGGCGAATAGAGCAGGACACCATCGACCTTATGCTCAATTTCTGGGCTATCGTAGCGTATGCCGAGATTATTACACACGTAGTCGAGACTCCTCTTGCTTACTGCATCACCGCATATCCAGCCACTCTTTGTCTTCTTCCCAAACTCCTCTCTTTTATTACGATCAACAAGGAGTATTCTCAGCCGCTGATTGGAAAATCTCGATATAGCCATCGCGGTATGACAACCAGCTACTCCACCTCCCACGATTATGACATCATAGTCGACATTCATCAAGGACGATGAACAAAAAAGAAGTATAAAACCATTGCCAAAATTCAACAAACCAAATTACATCGCTAAATAAAAAGGGAAGTACTTAAATTGTTCTATTCTTTAGACACATTCAGATCTCGGGCCCGGCGGGACTTGAACCCGCGTTCTCCGGCTCCGCAGGCCGGCGCCTTATCCAAGCTAGGCCACGGGCCCCAAAATACCTCATTTATGATCAGCACACTCATTGATTATTTTTTCACATATTCTTCGCAATTCGTCTTTCATCATTGTTGCCTTGCTTGACAAAATTTTTTCTGCTTCTTCGAAAATTTTTTCAATCCGTTTAATGGTAGCCTCTTCCATATTTTTTATTTATGTTTAGGATGATTTAAGGCTAGTTGTCGATGACCTTCTTTCGATTAGTCTTTTAATATGTTTAAGTTTAGTAAAGTAGTCCCTCTCCATTTCATCTAACGTCATTGTTATTTCTTGAATGGCCGAGTTGTATCGAGGTATTACGACATATTCTAATGCATTTAGTAGCCTCTGAGTCTTTTTTAGCTCATCAGCTACTCTAAAGATTGCGCTTTCTGCAGCGGCAGCATTACATAATATGGGAACTATCTTTTTCATTTTTCTTACTGCTTCGTCTAAGCTGATTGAGGTATCGCTGATGCTGTAACTGTATTGGATATCACTTGATTTGACCTCTATTAACGGCAGAGGTATTCCCATCATCGTATATTTATTAATCTCTATCTTTACCGTTTCGGGAACAGTTAATGCGATGCTTTCAATTCTTGTTGGGCCTATCTTGATGTAGCTATCCTGGACGGAGAGGTAAGCATCAGTGAGCAGCTCGGTTAACTGTTCTCTATAATGTTTTGCCTGTTCTATCAATTCATTTAGCCTAGTAACAAGCACGTCACGCTTATCCTCTAAAATGCTGTAGACACGTTCGGCAACACGTACTGATCTCCTTAGCCTAATTAATTCTAACTTGGTTTTCAGGTATCCTCCTCCAAACGAGACAGACATCTACTTTTCCGAGAACTCATTTTTTTAACTATAAAATAAATATTAAATCAATAGGAATGTAAGTAAGGTTATTTAATTTGGATTGACTCATAATTAATTAGAATTTGTGATGCAACGCGATGCTTCAAGATTTGTGGGAGTTGAGTATACCAGTATATATGAGATTAAAGGCCCCTTAATCATTGTAGATAATGTCTATAGCGCGGCGTACGATGAACTAGTAGAAGTTGAGACGCCAAGCGGCGAGAAGAGACTGGGAAGGGTATTAGAGATTGGACATGGCAGGGCTGTTGTCCAAGTATTTGAAGGCACACAGGGACTATCTATAGAGGGCGTAAAAGCAAGGTTTCTTGGAACAACGATGAAACTCGGCGTATCTACGGATATGCTAGGCAGGGTTTTTGATGGTCTGGGGAGACCGATAGATGGTCTTCCTCCTCCGGTTACGACTGATTATAGAGACATCAATGGAGAACCTATTAATCCTGAGCAGAGGGACTATCCAAGTGACTTTATTCAGACAGGTATCTCGGCGATTGACGTCATGAACAGTCTTGTAAGGGGACAGAAGCTTCCTATCTTTAGTGGGTCAGGGATGCCGCACAACACTTTAGCTGCACAGATAGCTAGGCAGGCAACTGTTCCGGGTAAAGAAGAAGAATTCGCAGTAATTTTTGCAGCTATCGGAGTTCAGAATGATGAAGCAAGATACTTCAAGACAAGTCTAGAGGAAAGTGGTGCACTGAGTAGGTCAGCCCTCTTTCTAAATCTAGCAGATGACCCCGCTGTTGAAAGAATAATTACTCCAAGGGCTGCGTTGACTCTTGCAGAATACCTAGCATTTGAAGAAGATTATCACATCCTCGTTATATTGACGGATATGACGAATTATTGTGAGGCATTAAGAGAAATAAGTGCGGCCAGAGAAGAGGTCCCAGGAAGGAAGGGTTATCCCGGCTACATGTATACTGATTTGGCCTCTATTTATGAAAGAGCTGGAAGAATTAAGAATCGTAAAGGAAGCGTTACACAGATGCCGATCCTGAGTATGCCGAGCGATGACATTACTCATCCGATCCCCGACCTCACTGGCTATATAACGGAGGGGCAGATAGTGTTAGGAAGAGAAATTCACAGGAAGGGGATCTATCCGCCAATTAACGTATTAATGTCTCTTAGTAGGTTGATGGGACCGGGAATCATCGCTCCTAAGAAAACTAGGCCAGACCATGGCGATGTAAGTAATCAACTCTATGCGTCATATTCACGTGCCGTCCAACTAAGATCACTGGCAGAAATCGTGGGAAAATCAGGACTGACGAGCACTGATTTGAGGTATCTTGAGTTTGGAGACTTATTCGAACAGCGATTTCTTAGTCAAGATAAGGATGAAAATAGGTCTCTTGATGACTCACTTGATATTGCTTGGGAGATTTTATCATATCTTCCTGAGTCAGAGTTAACAAAGATCAAGCCAGAGTATATTAAGGAACATTATAAGAATGTAGAAAAGAGTTAACTAAGTTGTCTATTAACTATTTTAAAATGTGTTGTACAAAACTAATGCAGTTAATCCGCCAAAGGCTGAACAAATAATATTTACAACATGATTGTTAATATAGCTAATTCCTTTTATTTTCTCACATCTTGTATTGCAGTGGATATAGTCCTCAGTAATTGAATGACATATTGGGCATCGATATACTGCTTGTAATAATTGTCCAACTATGCTGTCGATGGTTGTCCCTCCTATTCCTGAGACAAGAGTAATCAATGCAAGTTTTGTCAGTGTTAATGACTTATTGTTAATTAGAAATGGAGCTAAAGAGGCTGTTAAGATTAATGTTGAAAAGAAAGCCCCAGCATAGCCGTATGTCGTGACTCCGCCAGGAGTTCCGGGCCTAGTCTGTTTGAGCCCTATTATTAGCCTTGTTGGGCCCCTGTACAGTAATCCGACCTCGGTGGCTAGTGTATCAGCGAAGACTGCTGAGACCGAGCCAATAAAGCCTACTAATGGTAAACTTGATGAATTGAAGGTAAGTATTGAATAGATGCTGAAGAAGATCGCAATGAGACCATTTCCTAAAACGTTTCGCCATCCTCTTATGCCTGTCTTTGACTCTGCGGCACCTATGCTTTTCTTATATTCATATCCTATTCTCGTAGTTAGCCCGGAGATGAACATAAAGATACATAGAGCAACTATTCCTATTCTGCCGATTGTAAAATAGATTATTATGCCAATTATTGCTGCTGTTATGGTGCCTAGGACATCGAGTACTCTCAGTTTAATCGATAATAGTGCTATGAGTGATATAACCACAATCGACTCTATTATTAATGAGAGATGAATCAAAGTCTATCTTCCTCCCTTAATTAAGTCTGCAATCCGCCATAACTCTTCTAACGAGCATTGTGTCTGCTCCCTTCTATTTAGATCTCGGACAGTTATTTGATGCTGTTCCACTTCTTTATCACCAATAATAATTAGGAATCTTATGCCTCTTTTTTCGCATGACTTGATGACGTCGGATATTCCCCGCGCCATGACCTCGATCTCTGTTGCTATTCCCTGCTCTCTCAATTTTCTTGATATGTCGAGGCTGTAGCCCCATGCATTTTGAGAAAGAGGTGCGACATACACATCGGGAGGTTGAACGACCTCAGTCTGGCCGAGCTTATCAACTAAGTATTGGTAAACCCTAGTAATCCCGATAGCAGCCCCCACACCTGGGACTGGCCTCCCACCAAACAACTCCACAAGTTTATCATATCTCCCTCCCCCCGCGAGAGCTACTTCTGCCAAAGGACCATAAACCTCGAATATCATTCCCGTATAGTATCCGAGTCCTCTTGAGAATCCTGGATAGTAAATCAGTAATTCGCTGTTGATGGTCTTAGAAGCGAGCGTCACTATCTGGAATAAGTTCATAGCTGCTTCCGCTGCTTCTTCGTAATTATCGAGCATGCCTAACACCTTTTCTACAAGGTTCTTTGCTGGCGCAGGCTCAATTAGTATCAATTCTTCTAGAGTTCTTATGGGTGCAAGATTCTTTGCATTCTTTTTAGCGAGGTCTCTTGCCTCATCTATTCTAGCCCTGTCTATTAGTGAGAGTATCTCGTCCTGAATCTCTTCCCTTATTCCTGCTCTGTTCATAAGGGCTCTATGGATACCTACATGGCCAATCTTGAACGAAAACTCCGCTATCCCAATATTTCTAAAAAAGTCATTTACTATCATTAAAATCTCGACATCAGCTATTGGATCTTTGGATCCGAAAAGCTCGAATCCACCATGATAAAATCTACGTCTTCTTCCCCATTGGGGCTCGTCAAGTCTGTAACAATCAGCTATGTATCCAAGCCTTAGGGGAAGTGGTCTTCTGCTAAGCTTACTGGCAACTATTCTTGCGACGGGGGCAGTCATTTCTGGCCTAAGTACGAGTTTTCTGTTATGCTTGTCAGTGAATACATACATACGTTGAAGTATCTCTTCTCCGGATTTGGCCGCAAATATTTCGTAATACTCTATTGGTGGTGTCTCTATCTGATTGTAGCCATAAAGTCTAAATAACTCCTTGACAACTCGAATGATCTTATTAAATACTGTAAAGTCTTCTGGAAGCAGATCGTCCATCCCTCGTGGGGGTTCTGTAATCTCGGTAACTGGCAATTCTATCGCACAAATCCTTATTCATTGCTCCTTATTTATCATTATTTTCAGGGAGAAAACAACATCTTTTTTAACTCTGAGCCACCTATAATTTATTAGCGGATAGAATGACGAAGTGTTCGCGCTGTGATTCGGAAAAAGTCATATTCAAGCGAGAAGATTCAGGAGAGTTCTTTTGCAGAGCGTGTTTTATTGAGAGCTTTGAGAAGCGTGTAAGAAAAACAATAGCCAAGTATAATCTATTAAGGGAGGACGATAGGATAGCCCTTGCCCTATCCGGAGGGAAGGACAGCCTCGCTCTCCTAAAATTGTTGTCGAGACTAGAAAAGAACTTCCCAATGGCCTCGCTTGTTGCTATAACAATCGATGAAGGCATTCCTGGCTACCGAGATGAGTCTCTTAAACTAGCTATAGATCTTTGTAATAAGCTAGATGTGGAGCACTATATCTGCACGTTTAATGAGCTATACAATATTACCATTCATGAATATATGTCAAGCAATAAGAGAGAAAAAATTGGTCTTGGTCCATGCAGCTTATGCGGAATCCTCAGACGAAGAGCACTAGACATAATGGCTGAAAAAGTAAATGCAACAGTCATCGCAACAGCGCACACGTTAGACGACATAGTTCAGACATACATAATGAATATACTTAGAGGAGATCTACCAAAGGGATTAATAGGTATTAGAAATGATGAGGTACCCATCCCCAGAGTCGCGCCTTTTAGATTAACACCAGAAAGAGAAGTAGTCCTCTATGCATACATCCAAGGAATACCATTCCAAGAGACGCCCTGCCCATATGCATCATTTTCACAAAGAGATCTAATAAGAAGATTCTTAACAGAATTTGAGGAAACCCACCCTGGCTCTCTGTACGCCGCATTGTCGAGAATTGAAGAACTGCTATCTGGACAGGAGAGGAAATATGGAAAAAAATTATGCAAATCCTGCCTAACCCCCTCTTCTAATGATTTATGTAGGGCATGTCAGGTAATGAATGAATTACTTGGACTGAAAACTACTTCGACTCTCTAAGCGATGAATAGATAACATAGGCAACATACAGCGCTACACCAATTACAAATAGATAGTAAACATTTGAGTATAGCATGTCTATGTACTGTTCAAGACTCATGAATGTGTCATCCCTTGAATTTATGAAGCAAATGGAATCTTATTACCTTTTCTAAAGAGTCAGCTCAGTGTTTCTCAGCAAGTAGGCGTGATATATCGTTATATAGTTGCATTAACACATCTTGATAATTAATTTCATTGTTCTCAATCCTATCCATAGTTTCTTCTAGTTTCTTTGTTAATTCTTCGGAAACTAGATCACCATATTTACTAGATAGGTATTCATATACCAATTTTCCGAGTCTAGTGTTTAGTAATCTTCCATTGTTCTGGAAGATGTATCCTCTCGAATATAAAAGTTCAATTATTCTTGAATATGTACTCGGCCTGCCTATCCCCTTCTGCTTCATCATCGAGATTAGCTCTCCTTCACTGAGCAGCCATTTAGAAGGAACACGCCTCAGCTCTAATCGCACAACTCTGTATCTTCCTGGGGAAATTTTTTCTTGGGCCTTTATAGTAGGCAAAACTTTGAGGAAGCCTAGTTCAATTATACTAACAACTCTATTCAACGTCGATATATTGTCATCTATATTTATTACGAGTTCTTGCGTTGTTACTACTGCGTCTACCATCTGTGAGGCTATGAATCTGTTAAATATTAAATCGTATAGCCTTAATTCCTTCTCTCCGAGCCTTAAGGGAAATCTCATGACGCCTGAACGGAGATAGAACTCTAATTGTCTCTTGCTTATCGGTCTGGTCGGCCTTATACATTCATGAGCGCCCTCACTTTTGTAGGTCCTCGGCTTAAACATGCCAGGATAATTTTCATCGATATATTGCTGTGCAATCGATAGTCCAGTGTTTGATACGGTTGTGGCATCTGTCCTATGATACGTAATTAAACCTGACTCGAATAGTGTCTGTGCTATGCGCATTGTCTCTGAGGAGCTTAATCTAAGATATATGCTCGCGTCCCTGAGCAATGAGTCGGTCGTATATGGTGGCGGTGGATGAACTGTCTCCAGCCTCTCTGTAGGGACCTCAACCTCTGCAAAAAGCTCACCACTATTCGCCTTCTCCTTTAGGTCTTCTAAATTCCTAGGCTCTATGAAGTCAATTCTTAACTCATTCTCAAGCCAAAAAGTGGCTACTGTTTTTTTCTTTTTCGCTTCTTCCACTCGCTCGATTATCCAGCCCAGCACTGGTGTCTGAACGCGCCCAGCTGAGAGGGTCTTTCTCCCAAATCTTTCCCATAATTTCCTACTTAGTTCAAAGCCGAGCCACCGATCCTCGATTCTTCTAACGGTCTGCGAGTCAACTAATGAAATTCTAATCCGTTCCGGCTGAGTTAGAGAGCTTCTAAGGGCTTTACGTGTAACTTCGTGGAATACAAGACGCATAATATTACTGTTATATGGATAAAGGTTGCAATAGAGGTCATAGCCGATCTTCTCACCCTCAGCGTCAGGATCAGTAGCTATCAGGACTTTATTCGCCTCCATTGCCAACTGCTTTAGCGAATCCATGATTTCTTTTTTCGAGAATACCTCTTCCGACCCGCATTCAGGACATTTATCATGATCTGTAAATTGTTCACCACACCTAAGACATCTCTTAACAAAAGTATAATTTGGAATGAACATTTTTCCTTGAATATTTATTCCGTGAAATCCATACATCGTCGTTAAATCAAATATGTGTCCTTGACAAGCCGCAATTGTTAGAACCATCTCTCCGCTTAAAGATTCATAGACTGTTAAGGCCCCGATTCTCCTGCGTACGGGTCTCCCGAAAAATGTAGCAATTGTCCTTGCCTTTGTGGGAGATTCAACGATCATCAATGCAGACTTAATGATATCTAACTCCTCAGCCTTGAATTCTCCCTTTCTAATGCTTATTATTTTTCTTCTATCTTCGTCTACCTTTTCAAACTCTTTTGCAGCTATACTTTCTGAGTAATCAATAATTGATTCATCTTCGTAAACTAACTTGACACGCTTTAGCAATCCATGTAGTGCTTTTTCATCATCTACTATGATGAATGATATTCCTTTACTTATTCCCCCTGCGTAAAGTCTTGATGTTCTACCGGAGGCTTGAATAAAACCATCAACGTCTGGAATAATTAGTCTATACTCGTCTTTGAGAGCTTTAATGTAGATATCAGCGCGCTCAGATAGTGTTTTTACCCTATCCTCAGTAAGCAACTCTTGAATTAAC
The DNA here is from genome assembly GCA_038845265.1 of Nitrososphaerota archaeon. Lineage (GTDB taxonomy): Archaea > Thermoproteota > Nitrososphaeria_A > Caldarchaeales > Calditenuaceae > CALIKS01. Next base: position 52,594 of record JAWBQR010000003.1, read on the forward strand.
TTCCTAGCTTCTTTGACGGCCTGAAGGACAAAGGCTTCAAATCCACTTAGCTCAGCCCCATTATTTATTGCCTCACGGACTTTTTCAATAACTTCTGAATGAGTTGGCACGGTTTTGGAGAGCATCGCTACGATCCGTTGAACTTCTGTTGATAACGGGTCATCAATTAGTGGGGAGATGTTTCGCAGAAGAGTTAAGAGCTTAGCTGGATCATATTCATCTTTGGATATTCTGATCTCTCTTCTCGGGACTCCGGCAAATATAACGTACCGAATATTCTCTGGGAGGTCTATTCCTCTTGCCAGAGGGCTCCTATTACTTGCAACCCCGATAAGTGCCTGGTAATGTCCATTAGTGAATAAGCTAATCATTTTTGGATTCATTTTGGAATATGCATGTACAGGGATTTTCTTTTCATTTAAATACTCAGAGAGCCTCAATGCATAACTAGTCCCCTGGATTTGGGGGACAAAAATTAGACATCCACTACCATATTTTTTAATCAAGCTGTATACTTCTTCTTCAATAGTTTTAGATGGCCTTATGACGAAGTTCGTTATATTTCTAACGAATTCGAAGCTGTATCCGGGCTGAAAACCAAAGAGGTACCGAAATAGCTGCATGCGTTTTGTCCTTATGCCACGTAGAGTCGCACCAGAGACTACTAAGATTTTGCCCCTAGTTTCATCATAATTCTGCATCGATTCCTCAAGCATATCTAGTTCGTCTATTTCTCCCTCTGTGGGTCTCTTCTTTCTCCTAATCTCAATTATGCGCATTACCTTATCAATAATTTCAGGTTCATATCCCATAAGCATAACAACTTTATCAATATTTTTTGGACTCTTAAGAAATGAATCAACATCGTCAACAAAAATAAAACTAAAATTGTTATGTTTTAGTATCTCAAACCTGCTGTAAAGAAATCTATCAGTCGTTATTAGTATGTCGAACTCGCCTTTCCTTACCCTATCTAGTATCTCCTCACTATCTTTCTTAGGCATGCCGGAGTAATAGCCTATTACTACCGGTTTCTTTCCCTCTAGCTTTTCGAGAAACATATTTGCCTTGTCTAGGAAATGCTGTACAAGTAGGCTACTTGGAACTATGAAGTAGCTCTTCTGACCCTTAATGGCCAAATATATGCACATGATTAAGCCGAAAATCGACTTCCCCATACCAGTAGGCGCAACGATCGAGAAACTCCTGCCCAGATAGACACGTCTTGCCCACGTCTCCTGAAGCGACCATGGATATGACCCCACTAATCTTTTGAAGAATTCCTTGAACTCGTTAATCCATATACTAACCTCTAGGGGCTGCTTGATTTTCATCAGCGTACCCTTACTGCTTAACTTTTCATAGAGCTCGAACCTGTCCATCACTTGCTCCGAGAGGCATTCTCTGCAGACGCCATTTGCCAATAGTTCATTATCAGTAATGTCGCCGCCACAATTCGGACAACAACCAATGTAGGTCGCTCTAATCTCCGTAGACTTCACAGATTACGTTATTTAAGAAGCAAGTAAAAAATATAAAGAGAAGAATTGTCAGAGTGGCATAAATATCTAACGAGGTGTCTGCTTCCTCTCAATCCTATTCCTAGCGGTGGACATAACTGGGCTGGCATAGCGGCAATAATAACATCTAGCAAAGAAGCACTGTTAGTGAAGAGAGCAGTCAGGCCCGGTGATCCCTGGAGTGGCGACTGGGCGATGCCTGGTGGAAGATGGAGAGATGGGGATACTAATCTCTATGAATGTATTAGGAGAGAAGTCTTGGAAGAGACATCGATAGATATTTCTATGCTTGAGGCACTCGGCTGGTTGCCTGAAAGATCGCCGCGTGTCAGACCGGAGCTGAAGATTATGCCCCTAGTATTATTGACAAATAGTCGATTAAGCGTGATTTTGAATGATGAACTAACGGATTATTGTTGGGCCTCTCTTCAAAACCTTGTATATGAGAAAAGGGTTGTGAATACGCCGAGGGGAGAAATATTAACAGATGTCTACTTACTTAGTGGAGGTGAGTTTGTCTGGGGATTAACAGCTCGAATTATTCAAGAGATAACTAACTGCATTCAGTTATGATTTAGGAATTAGTCTGAAGGATTTTGGTTCTATGTATCCATACGTAGTTTTCCAGACCACATTGTAATCAGATATTATGATTCGTTTACTGAAAAGTGGGCAGTCTAATACAAGTGTCTCATATTCACCACCCTCACCTCCAGGATTGAATCCATAATTGTTTGAGGCGTCTATGAGTTCTTTCACAGCCTGTCGGTCGATTATTCTTCCGAGCCACTCTCGTCCTAATCCATATGCATTTACAGAAGTTATCATGACCTCGTAGCCCCTACTTATGATCTCATCTAGTATAGCTGTGCCAGATGACCCCCAGTTAGGTGAGACGTGGCTTAGTGAATATTCTCTGCATATATGATCTATCCTTTTCTTCTGATAATTACTGATTATCGAGCCGCTCAGTATGCCGTTTACTCGATATTTAGCTATGATTTTCTTTATTGAGTGCATCAATTCAGTGTACTCTATTTCTTTTTCACCACTAACTTCAATGAATAAATGTGGTATTCTCATTGCTTCTGCCTGAAGTGGAGTTATGGATAGACACACTGTGTGAAACATCCATGAGTCGAGTCTTTTTGGCTTAATGGTCAGCAGACATGCAACTTCATGCCCAGTTTCTAATGCCTTCTCCACTGCAAGAGTCGAGTCCTTACCGCCTGAAAAGAGTGCTAATAACCTCACTGGCGATCATCTCTATGTCCAGCATTATAACTCTTATATTCCTATATTTGTTAAACTGAGTGATGAGGGATGTATAGAATCGCGATTATTAGGGGTGATGGGATAGGGCCCACAATAATGGGAGAGACGCTCAGAGTTTTAAGCTTCATCTCTGATAGGCTTGGTTTAAACATTGATTTTTTAGAGGCCCCAGCAGGCGATAAGGCCCTGAGAGATTACGGCACACCATTACCCAGTGAAACACTCTCGGTAATTGAGAAGTCTGATGCGTGTTTAAAGGGCCCAGTCGGAGAGACTGCAAAGGACGTAATTGTCTATCTTAGGAGAAGATTCGATCTCTACGCAAACTTGCGTCCTGCTAAGACTTATGAGGGCGTGAAGAGCAAATATAGTAACGTAGACTTATTAATAGTTAGAGAGAACACGGAGGATGTATATCGAGGCGTTGAGGACATTAGTCGAGACTATGCAGTAGCATTAATGTCATTTTCTAGGTTTGGCACGGAGAGAATAGCTAGGATTGCCTGCAAATATGCATATATGAGGAGGAAAAAAATAACGATTGTGGATAAGTCTAACGTCATAATGGCTCATCGCTTCTTTAGAGAGGTCGCCTCCTCAGTGATTAAGTCTCTCGGAGGCATCATGCTCGATTTTATGTACGTGGACAATGCGGCATATCAGCTTGTCGTAGACCCGACACAGTTTGATACTATACTTACCACTAACATGTTTGGAGATATCTTGAGCGATGAAGCTGCAGGCGTCTGCGGCACACTAGGACTTGCACCTTCTGGAAATATAGGCGAAAATTACGCATTATTCGAGCCTGTTCATGGATCAGCGCCAAACCTTGATCCCAAGTACGCCAATCCCATAGCAATGATACTCTCTGCATCCATGATGCTTAAATGGCTCGGGGATAAACATGACGATGAACGCGCAAAAAATTCAGCTAATTTGTTAGAGAGCTCGGTCGAAAATTTATTGATGAAAAGAAACAGACTAACGCCAGACCTAGGCGGGAGATCAACTGTTTACGAGGTCTGCGACGCTCTTATTAATGAATTGGAAAATAGGGTCTAGAGAATCGGCCTCGTGACTGCACCCATCGCGGCGGATGTAACTAGTGATGCATATTTACCGAGTAGCCCAGTAGTAATTTTTGGTGGACGTATCCTTAGTTTTCTCAATCTCTCTTGAAGCTCCTCTTGAGAAATTAGTAAGTCTAGTCTTCCTTCCTCGACGTCTATTAGAATCTTATCTCCATCCTCGACCGCTGCTATTGGTCCTCCATCTGCAGCTTCTGGCGCGACGTGGCCAACCATAAGTCCCCTCGTGGCGCCGCTAAACCTACCATCCGTGACCATTGCTACATGCTCGCCTAGCCCAGCGCCAACTATTGCGGCTGTAACCCTAAGCATCTCTGGCATGCCTGGGCCTCCCTTAGGGCCTTCATACCTGATCACCACTACTTCGCCTGGATAAATTTCTCTTTTCTTGATAGCGTTAAAAGCATCGTCCTCGCTGTCAAACACGCTTGCGGATCCCTCGAATCTCTTGCTCTCTGTAGCCGCGACTTTCAGTACCGCTCCTTCTGGCGCTAGGGTTCCTCTAAGTATCCTTATCCCGCCAGTTTGACTTATTGGGCTCTTCGGGTCGTGAATAACTTGAGCATGGATAGTCTCGGGGAATTTGTAGCTTAGGAGATTTTCGCTCATTGTTTTGCCAGTTACTGTAAGTGTGTCTCCATCGAGTAGGCCATTTTCTAGGAGTTTTTTCAATATTGCGGGGACACCGCCAAACCTCTCGAGGTCAACCATTACGTGTTCGCCTGCCGGCCTTATCCTTACTATGTATGGCACTTTTTTCGAAAGTCTGTCAAAGTCCTCGAGCGATAATTTAACACCTGCTTCATGAGCGATAGCCAAGAGGTGAAGAATGGCATTAGTTGATCCGCCAATTGCCATGAGTAGGGATATGCCATTTAGGAGTGCCTCATATGTTAATATGTCTCTCGGCTTAATCCCGTTCTCGATTAGTCTGGTCAAGGCTATGCCTGACTCATATGCATAAGCTATTCTTCTGGAAGAAGTTGCTGCAGGCGTAGCGCTTCCAAGTAGGGATATTCCAATCGCCTCTGAAATGCAGGCCATCGTATTTGCGGTAAATAGTCCTGCGCAAGTCCCGACTGTAGGGTGAGCAAATCTCTCCAGATCAAGTAGCTCCCTCTCAGATATCTTACCAGTGAGATATCCCCCGACAGCCTCATGAACATCTTCTATTGTAAGTTTTTTATCCATATAGTATCCGGGCTCGGCTGTGCCTGCATAGAGATATGCGGCTGGCCTGTTTATTCTCGCCATGGCCATCATTAGTCCTGGCTGAGTCTTGTCGCAACCGCCTATACATACAAAGCCGTCAAATGCATGTGCAACGATCTGTGCCTCAACTGTATCTGCGATCAACTCTCGGCTCACTAAGCTATACCTCATTCCCTCGGTTCCCATTGTGATGTTATCATTGACCACGATCGTAGGCATTGACAAGGCTATGGATCCACCAGCAACTATCCCTTCCTTGACGAATCTTGATAGTGTCAGTGTATGAAAGTTACATGGCCCGACTTCGCTCCACGAGACCACGACTCCGCATAGTGGCTTGCCAAAATCTTGCTCACTGATGCCGATTGCTCTGAGAAACGCTCTGTGAGGAGCATTCAATAATCCCCAGTACCTATCACTGCTCGGCAACTTTGAACCTGAAGACTCATTACTCATGACGCAAAAAAGGAACAAGCTAGATATTAAGCACCGCGGCTATACTTAAAATATTTATACTGTTAACTGCTCCTATAAGTCCGAGTATGCAGCCTATTAAGTACAAAAATTATATTGATGGAGAATATGTGGAGTCTTTGAGTGGTGAGCAATTCCTAGACATAAATCCTGCAAATATTAACGACGTCTTGGGTAGTTTTCAATCATCTACGAGGGAAGACGCAGAGAAAGCTATCTCTGCAGCATTAGAAGCGCAGGAAAAATGGGCTGAGACGCCTCCGGGAGAAAGGGGAAGAATACTGATCAAAGCATCAGAGATTCTTGACTCGATGAAGGAAGACCTGATAACTATATTGACTAGGGAGGAAGGAAAGACCCTTAATGACAGCAGAGTAGAGGTCAACAGAGCAGTCAGCCTATTTAGGTTTTACGGCGTACTTGCAAGCAGAATTCATGGCGAGAGCCTACAGTCTTCAGAACTAAGGACGCATCTAATTACTGTTAAAGAACCTGTCGGTGTCGTCTCTGTTATTACTCCTTGGAACTTCCCGATAGCCATTCCGTCTTGGAAGATCGCGCCAGCACTCGCATGCGGAAACACAGTAGTCTTCAAGCCAGCCTCCTATACACCATTAATAGGCTACATGTTAGTAGAAGCGTTAGTAAAGGCAGGAATACCTAAAGGCGTCATCAACTATGTTACTGGGAGCGGCTCAACTGTTGGATTAGAAATGATCACTAACAAGAACGTAGATGCAATAACTTTCACAGGATCGCTTGAAGTAGGTGAGGAGATTCGTCGTCAATCGGCACTCGCTGGAAAAAACATTAGAATACAACTGGAGCTTGGCGGTAAAAACCCAGCAATTATTCTTCCTGATGCAAACATTGATAAAGCTGTAGAGATGGTGGCAAGGGGAGCCTTTGGACTCACTGGCCAGGTATGTACAGCCACCAGCAGAGCTATAGTGCTGGATAAAGTCGCTGAAGAATTTACCAGAAAGATAGTAGAGAAAGCGAAGAAACTTAGGGTAGGCAACGGTCTGAGGGAGGGAGTAGACCTTGGACCAGTCGTTGGTCAGCGAGAGCTAGACAAGGTCCTCTCATACATCGAGATAGGAATGAGAGAAGGCGCAAAGTTACTCACAGGTGGAAGACGCCTTACTGGCGGAGAATATGATACGGGATATTTTGTCGAACCCACCGTATTTGCGGACGTCACCCCAGATATGAGAATTGCGAAAGAAGAGATATTCGGCCCTGTACTCGCAATAATGGTTGCAAGTTCTCTTGACGAAGCGATAGAGATTGCAAACTCTGTTGATTATGGACTCGCCGCATCAATATTTACGAATAGTTTAGACAAGGCCTTTGAATTTATTTCTAGGATAAAGGCCGGCGTCGTGAAAATAAACAAACCAACAACGGGCATAGAAATTCAAGTGCCCTTCGGGGGATATAAGAAGTCAAGCACCGAGACATTCAGGGAATTAGGAGAAGCAGTAATTGAGTTTTACACAAAGACAAAAACAATATACATAGGATACTAAAAATAACTAAACACTTCTAAGGTGATTTTTTACTGCCCGGTTTCTAAGAGTACCTATTTTTTCGATAGTGATTTCAATAATATCGTTATTTTGAAGTGAAAAATCATCAGGTGGGACTATGCCTGTACCGGTCATAAAAACTGTTCCAGGAGGGATAGGATTATCTCTCAAGAGGTATTCCCTGAGTTCCTCGAAAGTCCTTTTCATCATTCCGGTGTTTGTCTCTCCTTGAAAGACTAAATTTCCATCTCTGAAAATTCTCATCTCAATCTTCAGATTTCTTGGATTATCAACGGAGTCGGCTGTGAGTATTGCTGGCCCTATTGCACATGCGTTCTTGTAGATCTTTGCCTGTGGGCAATAGAGTGGATTTTCTCCCTCAATATCTCTAGCAGAGACGTCGTTACCTACAGTGTATCCAGCTATCTCTAGGTTCGGGCCTAGTACAAGGGCTAGTTCTGGTTCTGGAACAGTCCAGTTCGAGTCACTTCTGATATATACGTCTTGATTCGGCCCGACACATCTATTCCTCGTGGCCTTAATGAATATCTCAGGCCTCTCAGCATCATAGACCTGGTCATATACCCCCTTCGCCCTTGTCTCATATTCTCGAGCATCTTTACTTCTAAGATAAGTAACACCTGCTCCCCACACCTCAGGAGGAATAATCGGTATCAAGAGATGCGATTTACTGTTACTGGGCCTGATGTCTAGTTCTGAGTATAGATAACTTTTAGCAGCGTTGTTCTTCATCTTATTTTCAAGATACTCAGATATGGATAGCCCCTTTTTGCTCGCTATTTTGAGTAATTGCAAAAATGAATTTATCCTCCTTCCTCCAATCCTAGTTATGTCAATTACTTCCTCACCATTAACCACGCCTAGCCTCGGCCCCAGCCTATGAGAATAGAACCTGACGATACGCATTTCTACCTTTGTGTCAACTAAAAAAATAAAAGCAATATATATACTATTACGTCTTTTAAAAAATTTCAACAAAAATCGTACTTATTTATCTATATATTTTTTAATTTTTCGTATCATTTTGTCAACAAATGTTTAATTGAGGGTGAGGGGGGCGGCATCCTTTTGTGCTCGCTTCTCTTAATCATCCCAAAGACTCTTTCGATCTTTTTGATATCTATACCTGTCAAATCTGAGGTCTCCTCAACGCTCAGCCCCAGGTCTACTATTGCATAGAGAATCTGATCCAACTCATTATAGGTGATTCCAAGCTCGTCTTCGTCGGTTTGTCCTGGCCAAAGACCGGCCGACGGCTTTTTATCGATTATCCTCTGAGGCACTCCTAATATTCTTGCTAATTCTTTGACGTATGTCTTATAGAGATCACCAATCGGAAGTATGTCTGCTCCACCATCTCCATACTTTGTGAAGTATCCTACCACTAATTCAGACTTATTTCCACTTCCTACGACGAGAAGATTTCTATTATTTGCATACATATAAAGAATGGTCATCCTGAGTCTTGGTGCAATATTTCCATATGCTAATCTACTCAGTTTAGGATTGTCTCTATAAAGTTTCGAGACGCCACTTTGGATATCTGAAATGTCAATTGTAAATGTTTTTATTCCTAACACCCTCGCGAACTCCTCTGCGTCCTTTACATCCTCTCTAGGAGTTGTGGAAGTTGGCATTATTAGTCCGAGGACTCTTGAAGGCCCTACGGCTCTTACACATAGGGAGGCAACTGTAGCCGAGTCTATTCCACCACTTAAACCAAGTATGAATCCATCACATCCAGAAAATTCAAGTGCATCACTTATGAAACCAGTTATAATTTTTATCGCCTCGTTGAAATCTAATGCCGGCAGAATAGTTCCCATGCTGCTCCTCTCCATGCATTGTATTAATATACCTAACCTAAAATTATTCTTAAAAATCTATAAACTATTCCACCTAACAATATTGCGAAGAATATCTCGAAGATAGTTATTAGGAAAGCTTTCTTCCAGCCGATCTCCTTTATCAGAGCAGCAATCGTTGATATGCACGGGATGTAAAACATTGCTACAACTGTAAAGACAATCATGTTGATGGGACCGAATCCCTGAATGTCTAGGAAGTTGGATGTCCCGAATATTGTGGAAAGCAAAATTACCATGAGCTCCTTCCTCAGTATACCAAAAATCAGCGTTATTCCCGTCATCATTGGGAGGCCGAGCCAACTTACTGTTATAGGACTAAGCGCTGCTACTATTGGACCTGTAAGTCCAAATAATTCAATCATCTTTATCGCGACGCTTCCCAGAACTATTAGTGGAAAGGCTATTTTAATAAACTCAAATATTCGGAACCATGTTTGTTTTAATACTGTTTTGACGTGGGGCATTCTATATTCATGCATCTCCATTATCAGCGCAGTAGGCTCTCCCGGCAAAGCCTTAAATGCAATCCTCCCAAGAAGAAAAATTATTGCTAAGTTGAATATGTATATTGCCAATGCATATTCAATTCCTAGGAATTTTCCCACAAGGCTTAGAATTATTATTGTCCTCGCAGCGCATGGTACAAGAGTGACAATAAAAGTCGCTATTGTCCTCTCTCTCTGCGTCTCCAATATTCTGCATCCAATACATGCTGGGACATTACAGCCATATCCGAGAAGTAGCGGGATGAAGGCTTTACCGTGAAGCCCCATCCTATGCATCAGGCTATCCATTAGGAACGCGACTCGGCTTATGTATCCTGAATCCTCTAATAAGTACAATACGATATAAAGTGGTACGAGATAAGGAAATACTACTGTGATTCCAGCTATTATTCCTTCAGCCGCACTCCAGAACAATTCTCCAATTGGCCCGGCTCTAGAGATGCTATTAAATAAAGTCTGCCCATTATAGAATAATGCATTTAATAAATCTGAGATATAGCCTCCGACCGTAAATATCGTGTAAAACATTATCAACAGTAAAGAAATCATTATTGGATAGCCCCATAGTTTATGTATCGTTAATTCATCCAGCTTTTCTATTAGTTTAGTCCTTGCCGGTGAAGTTATACGCTCCACTTCTCTAGCAATATTGCATGCCTTTTCGTACCTCTCAGCGATTATTGCTTCGCCACATGGCCGGCCCTCAATGCTTTCTATCTCCTTTGCAAGTTGTCGGGCAACCATAATAAGCGCTGGATTAAGTTTGTTTACCTCATTCTCAACTTCCTCATCACCCTCCAGTAATTTAATAGCGGCATATCTTGCAGGATAACGAAGTCCCAGGCCCTCGATCAATTTTACAAGCCTTTCAATTCTCTCCTCTATTTCTCTTCCGAGCTTTACATAGTTGTTTTGAGTGTTTATTCCCTTCCGAGCTATCTCTATTACTTTTTCCATTAATTGGTATATTCCTACACCTTTTATCGCTATCGTCGGTATGACTGGTACTCCGAGGATTTCTTCTAATTTTTTTATATCTATATGTATTCCTTTTTTTGCAGCTTGGTCAACTTGGTTCAATGCAATGATCATTGGTCTACCTAGTTCGATTAGCTGTAATGTGAAGTATAGATTTCTTTCAAGCGTTGATGCGTCTATCACGTTAATGACTACATCGGGCTTTTCCATTACGATGTAGTTCCTTGTTATCTGCTCTTCTATCGAATATGCCGAGAGGGAGTATATTCCGGGCAGGTCTATTATGTCTATGGTGTAGCCCCTGAAGTGTAAGGTTCCCTCTGCCTTTTCCACTGTTTTGCCAGGCCAGTTACCTATATGTTGATGAAGACCGGTAAGATAATTAAAGATCACGGATTTTCCGACATTTGCGTTACCAGCGAGAGCTACCTTAATCGTCTTTGCCATTGCTTCTGTATACCTCTACAATTATTCTTTCAGCTATTCCTCGTCCAACTACTATTCTTGACCCCCTTACTAGTACTTCTATTGGTCCATGAAATGGGGCTGAGCCTATGACTGTAATTCTCGTTCCAGGGGTTATTCCCATCTCCATTATTCTCCTAGCGTGACCACATCCACGTCCCCTTCCATGACTAGGAATTATAGCTACAACTGTTCCAGATTCGCCTGCCCTTAATTCTGTCAATGAAACTCTTTTCTTATTTTCGTCGGAATTATTCATTGACTCACCCGTATTCTTTAACGCTGCTTCACTTGTATGAGAGAGGCAACCTTCCTGTTCAATGCTTGTTGTCTCGTCCCGACCCTAATGGTAATCGGACCGTCAAATGGCTCGATATTCAATATCTCGACCAAGGCTCCAGGAACAAGACCTACGCTCTTAAGATATTGTAAGAGTTGTACACTTTCATCAGTAACTTTTACGACCTCGCATTGGATTCCAGCCTTGAGTGAGGATAACGGCAGACAGCTTTCATCGAAGACCTTTCCACTCTCTGTTGGGATTGGATTGCCATGTGGACAAGTCTTAGGATGATTTAGTGCTTCATCTAACAGCCTGGCGATCTCCTCGCTAATACTATGCTCCAGCCTACATGCAGCATTGTGAGATTTTTCCCATTCTAACTTTAAGAGGTCGGTAAGTAGCCGCTCAGACAAGCGATGCTTCCTTATCACATCTATTGCAATCTTGCGTCCTTTCTCAGTGAGCCTAACACCTCTATATGGGTGATGAATTATGTATCCCATCCTCCTCAATCTCCTTAACGTATTGGTTACAGTTCCCGGCGAGAGTTCTAACGACTTAACGATTTCACTAGTCCTAGCTACTTTGAACTTTTCCTCAAGCTTGTAAATACACTCTAGATATTCCTCTAAAACCTCGTCACCACTTCTCTTTTTCATCGTATCCCTGAAATTAAAAATTACGACTAGTCGTAATTTAAGTTTTTTCTAGTCGTAAATTGACTACTGTTAAAAACGATTGTTTATTTTACTTTAAATTCTTCGAGAAGGTCTTCTATTATTGCTGATGGCTTCATTAGCTTATTTCTGATTGGTTGTTTAGCCGGTGGCGATGAGGGATAAGTGGGAGAGTTGACCGCTATTCTCTCCTCGTACGTCGGTACGAATGGATTTCTAAAGAAGATACCTATAGGTATTCGGTCCCCAAACTCGTAGGACTTCGCTATGGCGGTATTTATTTTCTGCATTATTTCTTCTTCGCTGCCGGATTTTACTTCACCATCGTATCCTGACTCCTCGAGTCGATACACCCTTGGAATTGGCTTGCTGGTCGATGGGTCGATGCGGTCTTCTCCTGCATACCATTCCTTTGTCTGTATATCGTTATATGTCGGGCATGGTTGCAGCACTTGTATGAATGCTGCTCCCTTATGTTCTATTCCCCTCTTTATCAAATCCTTCAGATGTTTGGTATCGAAGGCATATCCACGGGCAACAAATGTATAACCTGCGATAATTGCCAACGCAATGGAATTAATAGGGTCGTTTATATTTGGTTTTGGCAGAGCCTTTGTTCTTAATCCCCTCCTAAGCGTCGGTGATGCTTGACCCTTAGTTAATCCATAAACACCATTATCATGTATAATATATGTTATGTCAACGTTTCTTCTTCCGCTGTTGACGAAGTGGCCTGCACCTATTCCTAATCCATCTCCATCTCCACTCACTGCTATTACTGTCAGTTCTGGGTTTGCGAGCTTAGCGCCGATGGCGAATGGTAGTGGCCGGCCATGAAGCGTATGGATACCATACGTGTTCACAAAGTGAGGAAGCTTTCCCGAGCATCCTATTCCAGAGAATATCGCTACTCTGTGCGGCTCTATTTGGAGCTCCACTAAAGCCATCTGGACGGCCGAGAGGATTCCAAAGTCGCCGCATCCAGGACACCAATCATTGTGAGCTGTTGATCTAAAATGCGCCAATGATAGTTTCTGGCTGACAGTCATTTTTCATGCACCCCGGTTCATGACGACCCTCTTAGCGTCTTTTTGCAATACTTCAATTAGTCCGTCTCTTATCTCTGTTGAAGAGAAGGGTCTTCCATTGTATTTCAGGATATAGTTTGTCGGCTTCAAACCGGTAGCCATTGTTAGAAGCTTACCTATCTGTCCACTGTAGTTCTGCTCAATGTCTATGACCTTTCTGCCGTCTTTGAGAATGTCAGATACGGGCTGGCCTGGGAACGGATGCAACATTCTAACCTGTAGAAAACCGATGGAATACTTTTCTGGAAGCATTTCAAGCGCATCGATTATTGGTCCCTTAGTTGATCCCCAGCTGATCACCCAAATATCTGACGATCTATCGCCGTAAATCGAGATCTTCTCGTCGCTCGGAACAGTCTCCTCTATGAGTCTGAGCTTGCCCATTCTCTTATTCATCATTCTTGTCCTATTGGTGGGGTCTTCGTCGATGTGGCCATACTCGTCATGCTCGTCGCCCGTGTTCCAGAAGATAGTGCCTGGGCTTCCTAGAATTGCTCTTGGCGATACACCAGTCTCCGTGAATTTGAATCTCCTGTACTTCTCTCCAGGCGCCGCCTCATATGCGAATTCACCTCTCTCAATTACTACATCGCCGATATCTGAAAGTTTTATGGTCTGTGTAGCATTGGCGATCGCCTTGTCCAATAAGTGAATAACTGGCACTTGGAACTTCTCAGCATAGTTAAATGCACGGACAGTATCGTAAAAGGCCTCCAACATGTCTCCTGACGCAATCACGATTCTTGGAAACTCGCCGTGGCCGGCGAAGACGGAGAATAAAAGATCTCCTTGTTCATGCCTAGTTGGAAGACCTGTGCTTGGTCCTGCTCTTTGATAATGTGTCACCACTACTGGGACTTCATTCATCCCTGCCCATCCAAGTCCTTCGACCATTAAGGAGAAACCTGGCCCAGAAGTAGCCGTGGCTGATCTTACACCAGTCAATGCCGCGCCTATCGCCATGTTGATCGCCGCTATCTCGTCCTCAGTCTGCATTACAACGATGTTTCCTTTATCGATCAGCGTGTTCGTCTCAGCTATGTGGGGATATTCGAGCTCGGGTGAAGTGGCTATCCTAAACGTCATCTTGTCCTCAAGATAGACACTCTCATCTGCTGCCGGCGTTATTGGATAATATGTCTGGAACCTGCAGCCAGAGTATATCTTCGCAATACCGACTATGCTTGTTCCACTGAATAGTAATACCTCATCGCTTCTCGAGCGATTAGGCAAGCTATATGCGAAATCCTCACTGAAGTTTGTCCTGACGTAATCATATACAACCTCGCAGGCCTTAACGTTCATATCAACTACTTTCTTCTTTGCTCTAAAGGAGTATGAGAGACCCTTGTAGAGATTGCTGGGGTCAGCTCTCAATACGGCAAAAGACGCTGCAACTGCCATCGTGTTTAACATTCTTACAAGTGCGCTTAACTGTGTTTGTCCTATGAGTTCTCCGGTCTTCTTGAGTAATTCCATGTATGGTATAGGAAATAGCTTTACGTTCCTTGACTGGGCAAGAGTGAGGACGTCTTTTAAGGTGTCTCCGAGCCCATTCTTCTCAAGTTCTTCCCTAATTTCATCTGATATCCTCTGCTCTATGGATGGAATATTTTTTAGACGCTCACCCTCTAGGTCCTTGTCATAGATAATTCCTCCTCCCGGAACAACCTCAAATGCATGCCTAAAAACAGTCTCCGCGTCAAAAGAGACAAGCAGATGAACATCATCAATGATACTATTTATCGGGTTATCAGAAGCCACCACGCAGAAATAACTATGACGACCCTTTATATTGGAATAGTACTCCCTTTTACCATAGACATAGTATCCAGCAGCCGCCGCAGCATAGGCATATACATTCGCAGATGTATCGACACCAGTGCCCTGAGCACCTCCAATCATCCAGCTAAACAAAAATTTTCTATTTCTGAATAAAGCCATAACAATATAATTGCTCCAGGGCGCTATATAAATATCCTTTAACTAATCAGAATCATTCGATCTTTATACTCTTTGCAGGTCTCTCGGCCTTCTTTTTCTTGAGAATTACTTCGAGGACACCATTTCTGTATGAAGCCTTTGCAGAGTCTGGGTCAACCTCCTCGGGCAGGTCTATTTCCTTGTAGTATTTTCTCTGTTCAGTGTCCACCTTTATCCTGAGACTGTTATCGATCACTGATAGGTTTATGTCTTCCTTATTGACCCCTGGTATTTCTGCGACCACTCTTATCTGCTCTTCTTCATTTAGCACATCCACTAGTGGCTCCCTCTCCGTCCTCACCTCGAGCATTTCTCCCCGTCTGCCGGGCCTGAAATTCCCGAACTCTCTTATGATGGGTTTTCCATCAGGACCTATAGTTATCGAGTATCCCCATACTAATGGTCCGACCTCACGCCTTACTCCGCCAGGTGTCCTGATCTCCCTGATAAGCTCCCTCGGAATATTCTTCTCAAAGAACTTCATCTCTTCATCAAACCATCTCTCCATTTCTCGAATCATGTCTTCAAAATAGTCGATGAAAAAAGGAAATCTACGCCTCCTAAACCATCTATCTATTGGATGTTCATCACCCATAAACTACACCGACCTATAATTGTGCAATTCTCCATATATATCTTTTATTGATGTTATTTGCCGAGACAACCGCTCAGTAAATTCCAGTACCTCAACAAATCCATAAATAATTGATGAGCCTAGAAATAGATGGAGCCTGTAAAGCGTAGGTTGACTAAGTTAAGGGACGCATCAAGAATTGATGGGAAGATTCAAAATTGAAGAGAGATATGACCTCTGGAAATTAGCGACGTTCATCCCAAACAAAAACATACCAATTCATAGATGGTTTTATTTTAAGGAAGGCTTTTCACGTGACTTAGTCGAACTATTATGCAAAGAATTCAAATTAAACAACGACAAATTAGTGTTAGACCCTTTCGTGGGTTCTGGAACAACGACCCTTACATGCATGGAGCTTGGGATAAGATCGATAGGCGTTGATGCCTCGCCTCTAGCTGTCTTGGTCGCGAGCGCTAAGACAAGGATTTATTCAGCTAAGGAGCTAACCGATACTCTGCAGAGACTTATAAGTTCACCCATGAAGGATTTATCTGGAATAGATAATCTATCTCCGCTTACTCGCCGTGCTTTTCCACCTGAGACCCTTAAGCTAATCATCTCAATTAGGAATTGCATAAAGTCGCTTGATAATCCTGACCATAGACTATTCTTCACGCTGTGTTTGATGAATGCTGCAATGAATTCTTCATACATCCATAAGGACGGCTCAGTCGTCAGGATAGTTAAGAGACCTAGGCCGAGCCTATTGAAGACCTTCAAGAAAACCGCGAATGAGATGATTAATGATGTCGTTAAGGCAAGATTGAAGACAGGGCCGGCCGAGATTTATCTCGGAGATGCCCGTCGACTCAGCCAGATACCAGAAGAGTCTATCGACGCGATAATCACTTCTCCACCCTATCTCAACAAGATTGAATACACGAAGGTATACGCTGTCGAGTTTGACCTGTTCATCTCTGGACATACATCCAGCTTAGTTAGGTCTTACATAGGCATGACCCCGCGGGACAGGTCTGACATAATTATTGACGCGGGTGATCTGCCCGACTCAGCTATTGCCTACCTTAGAGATATCGAGGATTCATTAATCGAGATGTATAGAGTCCTTAAGAAAGGCGGTAGAGCGGCAATAGTTGTTGCCGGCGGAGTATATCCAGACAGGATAGTAGAAACTGACATACTGATCTCAGAGATTGCTGAAAAAATAGGGTTTAAGGTCGATAAGATACGCTTCATAAACAAGAGAGTAGCAACCACTGGGCGAATAAGGAGAATAGGAGAATCGAGAGAAAGCATACTCTATTTCACCAAGGAATAAAGCTAATAGTAAGTTACATTCTTTCAAAATTTTATCAATGGTCCCGGCGGCAGGATTTGAACCTGCGGCCCTCCGGTTTCTGTACGCCCGGTAGGCTGAAATAGGCCACAGCCTCTTGGCTGGCCTCTACAGCCGGACGCTCTACCAGGCTGAGCTACGCCGGGACTCCGAATGATGAAAATATTGACGAATATTTAAAATCTATTTCGTATAAGCATATAGGGAAAACGCTATGCGCCATTTCTCCTGGCTTCCTTTTTAATAATTCCTGAGAATAAAGCATAGGTAATAACTGCAGCCACCACTATTACTAAAATTGTCACTGAAAGTCCTATGGGGTCTGTTAATCTTGTAAGGACGCCGGTATATAGATATCTCGGCGAATTATTACTACCCAACAATAACGTCATGATTAGTGAGATAAGAGTTATGGCGAAGTAGTCAAGCGCTGCCAAAATTATGAAGAATGTAACTACGATCAATATTAACGTGAGTGGATTAGCATTAATTATGTGGATTCTATGATTCATCCTTTTTCCCAGTAATTCAGCATTTAGGCTACTACTTAATTCTTCGGTTCAGAGAATTCCTGACTGTAATCCTTTGATGATATATTCTACTGCGATGGCGGCTAAAAATACCGCCATGACTTTCGCGACAACATCAAGTCCAGTCTTCCCCATAAATTTGTAAATAATGCTGGTTGACGTGACAATTATCCAAGTTATAATCATTACCAGAATAATCGATATGACCGCTATTATTGGTCCGTAAGCATTTATCGCGATCATCGTCGTGGTTATCGCTCCGGGACCCGCTAGGAGTGGAAAACCAATTGGAAAAACGCCCACATCCCTCTTAGCACCGTAAAGCCACCTCTCACCTCCCTGGATCAGTATCTGAAGGGATATCAAGAGGAGGAGAATGCCACCAGCTATCATGAAACTATGAAGTGAAATTCCAAAAAGCAGGAGCAGTTGATGTCCAGCGAATGCAAATACCAGTAAGAGGATGGTCCCACTCATGACGCCGGTATTGAAGACTCTTTTACGCTGTTCAGAGTCAAGAGAATTGGTGAGCTCTACAAAGATGGGAATGTTTCCAAATGGGTCTACAACGACGAAGAGCGCAACAGTTGCTCTGAGCAACCCATCAATGAATACGTCCATCAAGCTATAAAAGTCTCAACACATCATTAATATGTACTCTCCTTGATAGTAGTAGAGCCTAAAATATTCCCTCTTCATAGTGCTGACCGAGGCCCCGGTAGCTCAGTGGTAGAGCGGCCGCCTCGTAAGCGGCAGGTCGCGGGTTCGACCCCCGCCCGGGGCTCCTCATTATTCTACATCTTTATCTCTTGGCTTGCAATGTTTTTGTAAAGGTGATTTGTCCACGCTCGGAATTAGGGGAAGCTATGGACATGAGCTTAAAGGTAAGAAGATTGCTCTCTGCATCACTTCTAGCGTCTCTTGCTACAGAGCTCCAGATATTGCTAGATTATTGATTAGACATGGGGCCGAAGTGATTCCAGTAATGACAAGAGATGCGGCGAGACTTATCAGTCCAGAGATACTTAAGTGGGCAACTGGGAACGAGCCAATAGTCGAGATAACCGGAAAGACGGAACACGTCATGCTAACCGAGACAGAAAGTAGAGTAGACCTCGTACTGATAGCTCCCGCCACAGCAAACACGATAGGAAAAATTGCTAGTGGAATCTCTGACAACTCAGTAACGCTACTCGCGTCATGCGCATTAGGTGCAGGAATACCAATAATCATTGTGCCAGCGGCTCACGAAACTATGATTTTTAATCCACTACTAACTCGAGCTATCAGGATACTGAGGGACGCAGGGATAAAGATTATTGAGCCAGCCATGGAGGAGGGAAAAGCAAAGCTCCGATCTCCTGAAGATATAGTTGAGACAGTTATGGAAACACTAATGCCTAAGCCACTAATTGGTAGAAGATTCATCGTGACAGCAGGCCCTACGAGGGAAAAAATTGATGACGTCAGATTCATAACTAACGCGAGTTCAGGCAAGATGGGGATCGAGATTGCCAGACAGTTAAAATACCTAGGAGCAGAGGTAACGCTAATCCATGGACCAATCACTGAGAAGGTACCGCCTGGAATAAACACTATAAAGATTACTTCGGCGGAGGAACTCACATCCAGATTAGTAGAGGAGACTATGCGAGTGAGGGCGGACGCTGTATTCGCCGTGGCAGCAGTCACTGATTTTAAGCCTATAGAGTCAATGCGGGGAAAACTTGATAGTAGAACCTCAGAGATAATTAATCTCCAGCTAGTCAGGAATAGGAAGGCGATTCAAGAGCTAAGAAAAGCAAGTCCCACCGTAGATATCATTGCCTTCAGAGCAGTTTATGGCGATGTAGAGGACCCGGTGGCGGAGCTAAAGAAACTACAATCAGAGGCAGGCGTCATGATGGTTGTCATAAATGACATTTCGAGAAAAGAAGTCGGCTTCGGCTCAGATCTCAACGAAGTCACAATAGTTACTTCTTCACAAAAGATAATCAAGACAGGTCTCAGGCCTAAGAGAGATATAGCTAAGGTTATTGTTGAGACATATATCGAAGAGAAGGCAAAAACCCCAGCCTAGAAATTAAGCAGAATCTCCTTTATCGGCCTCTATTATCTTTTCAGGATCATCTCTTACAGGCAGATATATCTTCTCAAAGAAATCCTTCTGACTCTCAATCATCGATCTGGGAAAACTCTGTAAATATTTAATCGCTTTTTCCCAGTATTTCTCGAATGCTTTTTCGCTTCCAAACCTGCTGGCTATCTGTCTGTCAAAATCCTCTGGACGCTGTTCTTCGCCCCCAATAGTGTACCAACCACCAATTCTTCTATAGACTGTCTCATCTCCGACTACTTCCTCGACCTCGTTTTTCTCAACAGCTTCGGTCTTGACTATCGGCCTAGTTGTTCGCATCCTATGAGTAGGTCTAACTCCTCTCTTCTTTGCCCATGCATAGAAAATAGCCCTGTTCAGCCCAAACGATTTCGCCGACTCAAGATCGCCCTTAATCAAGTAGTATCTAGCGGCCTGTAAAAGCGCCATAACTTGAAATCTCCCTATCTTTGGCCTCGAGAAAGAATCATTTTCCGAGCGCGGCCTAGCCATCAATGGCTCCTCGCGACTTATTTCTGTTCTTTCCAGCTCGTATATATTAATTGAGCCGAGCGCCTCGCTAACTAATTTGTCAGCCTCTCCCTGAATGTATCTGTCCCAGTTCTTCCAGTATCTGTAATTTTCGATTCTCGCCCAATCGATGCTGAATGACTCTAGGTCCTCTGGACTAATGGTGACTGCGACTATGTCTAGTTCTCGATGGATGCTCAGGGGAGCAGTAAATACTCTCTGCACATCCATTAAGTTCTCAATCTTCAGCCTCCTATCCATTGCCTTTGACCTATTACATATCTCGCTCAACCTCTCTCTACATCTTCTCAACACGTACTCGACGACTACGTGTCCCACTCTAACTGGGTCCTTCGTCCAGTAGGCCTCGCTGACCGCCTTCTCATTAATATGTAAATGTATTCCCCTCCCAGACCATACAAGATAGACCGATTCTGATAATCCATTACTGCTCATCTCCTCAATGATCGTCCTTGCCGCTTCTATCGCCAACTCCACTTCTCCTAATGAGCAGTCAATATCTATGCTCGGAGTAACCATCGAAATATTCTCCAGCCTGGCTACGTCATCCTTATCCTTAAGTTCTCTATACAGATTAGCAGAAGCATAAATCGTCCTTAGAACCCTCCGGCCAAGCCTCATAACTATCTTTTTAATATCTCCCGGCTCCCTAATCGTGATTGGCTTCTCATCAAAATACCTATAGAACGTCCTCCTGCCGCCTCTCGACGTGCCCTCCACAGCAACCCATCTATCCCTACAAAACCTAGAAATCTCATCCTGAACATCCTCCCGGAGATAATGCCTCAAAACACGATCATCAAGACTCAAAACCTGCTCCAAAAAAACCCACACAAAAACCATATTTATTCATTTAAAGAATCTAAGCGATGAACAATTTCTAAGAGCTATCATTATGCTTGTCTGCTTATTTGGCGGGTTAGTGTTTTGTATCCCCATGTGACGAGTATGGTTATTGCGGTGGCGGCGTTGAGGATTAGTAGGTATAGTCCGCCCAGAGTGGTCTCGAGTGTCGGGATTATTAGGAATGATAGGTTGTTCATTGCGTGGAGTATCATGACTGCGAGTATACTGCGTCCCGTGTTGTTGTATATCCATGTGAATAGAATTGTTCCGCAGATTATTAGTGTCATGAAGCCCCATAGAGGGGTTTGGGACTGGATTGTTCCGGAGATGTAGAAGAGTGGTAGGTGCCAGGCTCCCCATATGACTCCGAGAATCAGGCTTGAGACGAGTGCGTTCCATCTTGACTGTAGTCTATCGAGTGCATAGCCTCTCCAGCCCCACTCCTCCTGAAACGGTCCGCCAAGAAAAAATATGTAGAGAAAGGCAATCAATATAAATAATGGATTCGACAGCATAGACAACTCTGGCATAGATTCGCCGCTGATCGCTGCCAATATTAGGGCACCCCCATTCATGGCTGGGAATAGAAGGAAGATGGGGACAAGCCATATTTTCCCGAACCTGTAGTTTATCCCTCTTCTAAGCAGGTCCTTCACACCGTCGCTTCCTTCATATAAATAAGTCAAGGAGAAGGCTGATACAAGTGGGCCAAAAGCAGCCGGATTGAAGGGGCTGAATAGGAAATCGACGAGTGTTACGGGAGCAGATAGTAGTCCCGCTGAAATTAAGGCCTGAGGAACCCAAAAAATCCAAGAAAATGCAAAGGCGACCGAGAAGTATAGCCATAAATTACCTCTACGAGAATCAAGATGTGTCACTCTTAGGCACTCCTGCTTGATTCATACTTCTTTTGGCTATAAATGTTTTGCATATCTAAAAGAGATTAAGCGAGACCGTGGCGTATGCATTAATTAATCCTATTTAAGCTGGGCTGCTATCATTTTCCAAATTCTCTGCATTTCTGGAGTTCTCTCTGCGATAACCCCTTTCGTAGAATTTAGTGCGGGGGGTGGGATTTGAACCCACGAACCCCTGCGGGACAGGAGCCTCAGTCCTGCGCCTTTGACCAGGCTTGGCGACCCCCGCGTCTGTTTTGTCTTCCCCGTTTTTCAATTTTTTATGCTCTATACTTAAATGTTATCCTTGTTGGGGTTTAATAGGGAGTATTTGGTGCGGAAGTTTATTTTTTGGCTGAGCATTGCGTTGGTTATTGTCTTCTTAGTGTTTTTTGGGATGTGGATGGATTTTAACGAGGCTCAGAGCTCTATCTTGAGATGGATGAGGAGTGATCAAGGACTGCTTGATGGATTGTTCTGGATTGCTGATAATACTGGTAGCGACGTGGTGATTATTGCTTGGTGGGACTACGGGGTGGGAATAGAGGAGATAAGTCATAGAAGAGTAGTGATTAGTGAGGCCTCTAGGGAGATTAAGTGGACGATTGCTGGAATGAGGAAATATCCATGGAGTTGGATAGAGTATGAGTTGTGGTATCCATTCGAGTCTGATGAGAGGGTAAGAGACGTGGGCAGATTCTTTAGTGCGGAAGACGCATCAGAGGCCATAGAGATAGCGAGGAAATACGGCTCTGAATATGTCTTCGTCGTCTATCCAGACGATATAATGAAATTTTACGCAATGGTTATGGCAGCCGGCAAGCAGCCAAGTGAATATCTCGGAGAGTCTAAGGCAGATACAGAGGAAGAAATGATCAGGGAGATAGAGAGCCGCGAGATAATAAAAAAGGAGACCATCGGTATAAGACTGATATATGGAGACGATACGGAGGGCTTCGAGAAAGTATTTGATAATGGCAGAGTTAAAATATACAAGATAATAGAATAAGAATGGCTACTCGATTATGAATCTTTTTGGTTTGGGTATGAGGAAACTGGGCATTTTTTCCTCGAATTTCTTTATCTCGTCATCATATAGTGAGAGCGTGATTGATATGTCATCCAGACCCTTAACCAAGCGCTCCTTTATGTGCTGTTCAATCTCGAATCTAATTGATTCGCCTGTCGAGGTTGTTATCGTCTGTTCGGATAGATTAATGGTGAGGTAGAGCCTGCCCCCACGCGCCAGCTCTCTAAGGTTCCTAACCTTCTCTTGAGGCAGCCTAATGCATAGTAGCCCATTCTTAGAGGCATTGACGTAGAAGATGTCTCCGAACGATGAGGCGATTATGCTCTTGATTCCGAAATCCATGAGCGCCCAGACCGCGTTCTCCCTAGAGGACCCGATGCCGAAGTTCTTTCCAGCTATCAATATGGATGCGTCCCTGAATTCTGGCTCATCGAGGATAAAGCCGGGCTTCTTCGAGCCATCTTCATTATACCTCCATCTATAGAAGAGATACTTACCTAGCCCTTTCTTCTCTATTATCTTGAGGAACTCGGCTGGAATTATTTGGTCAGTATCGACGTCGTCAGCCTCTAATGGTGCAGCCTTTCCATGAATTACTCTTATTGGTTCGGGCACTGGTATTTCACCTCCACGGCTCCTCCAGCCTTGCGTTATGCTCGATCTCGCATAGGTCTGCCGGCTCAATCTCTCGAACATCGATGAATCTCCCCTCTATTGCCGCTGCAGCGGCCATTGCCGGGCTGACTAGGTGGGTCCGCCCACCTGGGCCCTGTCGGTTCTCGAAGTTTCGGTTCGAGGTGCTGGCGCACCGCTCGCCAGGCCTGAGCCTGTCGGGATTCATGGCGATGCACATCGAGCAGCCGGGATACCGCCATTCGAATCCTGCCTCGATGAAGATTCTGTGGAGCCCAATCCTCTCCGCCCTCCTCTTTATCAGCATGGAGCCCGGCACGACCATCGCCCTGACGCCCTGCTTAACCCTTCTGCCCTTCACGATCCTCGCGGCATCGATTAGGTCTGAGAGCCTCGCGTTAGTGCATGAGCCTATGAATACGACGTCTATCGGTATCTCGGTTATCTTCGTTCCGGGCCTGAGCCCCATGTAGCTCAGCGCCCTCTCGACCAGCAGTCTCTGAGCCCTGTCCTCATAATCTTCCGGCGAGGGAACCTCGCCCGTGATGCCTGTAGTCATTGCTGGATTTATCCCCCAGCTAACCTGCGGCTCGATTCTCGAGGCATCAAAGACATACCTGGCGTCGTATTCGGCGGATGAATCTGTCTTAAGACTTGACCAGTACTTGACTGCTTCTTCCCATTCTTCTCCGTCTGGCGCGTATGGAGCTCCCCTGAGGTATCTGAAGACTTTCTCGTCTGGCTCGATGATTGCTGTCCTTGCTCCGCCCTCTATCGACATGTTGCAGAGCGTCATCCTGGACTCGACTGATAGCCTCCTAGTGAGTTCTCCTGTGAATTCTACTACGTGTCCAATCATGCCTCCTGTTCCTAGGTGTTTGATTACGTAGAGGATTACGTCCTTTGCTGAGACTCCTCTCTGTAGGTTTCCCTCGAGTCTAATCTCCATCTTCTTCGGCCTCTTCAGCCAGATTGTCTGCGTCGCGAAGACGTGTTCTCCCTCGCTCGTGCCTATTCCGAATGCAAGCGCCCCAAGCGCTCCATGCGTGCTTGTGTGGCTATCTCCGCATACCAGCGTTATTCCTGGAAGCGTCAGTCCCAGCTCCGGACCTATGACGTGTACGATTCCCTGCCATGGGCTGTGGTAGTCAAAGAGCGTTATGCCGTGCTCAGCTGCGTTTCTAGCGAGGGCCCTCATCTGCGCCGCTGAGAGCTCGTCAGTCACTGGGTGTGACCTATCAGTAGTGGGGACGTTGTGGTCCATCACGGCGAAGGTCAGGTCCGGCCTCCTTACTTTTCTCGACTTTTCTCTAAGTTCCTCGAAGGCTACTGGCGAGGTCACTTCATGTGTCAGGTGTCTATCAATGTAGAGTAATGCTTGTCCATCTTCCCTCTCCGCGATTACGTGTCCCTCCCAGATCTTCTCAAATATGGTCTTAGCCATGGACAGACCACCAAGGCTTCTCTCCTAAATATAAATCAGTCATTGCCTCGAACCTCTCTGTCAATGCTTTAACTCGATGCGTAGCGCTTGGGGTCTTTCTCGAATATTTCCTTGCATGCGGCTGAGCAGAAGTAGTATTTTCTGTGCTGGTAGTCCGAGACATATTTTGCTGTCTTCTCATTTACCAACATGCCGCAGACTGGGTCCCTAGCCATGCCTAGGGGCATCCCCGCATCGTTTATTAAGGATTAATTATTTACGTCTTTCTGTTGGCTGGCTCAAGCTTCTCGGCCAGCCTAGTCAGTATCTCCCTTATCTTTCTGAGCTCCGTCAGAGTCTCTTCTGGCTGTCCGAACAATGGCCTCGTCCGCACCCTGCTCAGTATCTTCTCCCTGAGTTCCTCCGGGTTGGTGACGTGGATTAGGCTGGCTTCTGCTCTTCTTGTCCCCGGCCCTGAGGTGCCTCCTGCCTGGCCGGTGTAGCCCGCGGTATGGACATCGACGGTTGCGTGTCCAAGCTTTCTCGAGATTGGCCCTTGTATTATGTCGACTGACATTACCCTAGAGTATGGGACTGTATGCTTCATCTTCCACCAGACTCCACGCTTGACGACGATCTCGTCACTAGTTAGCTCGTATATAATCGAGTCATAGTATTTTGGCGCCCAGTAGGCGACGAAGACTGCGGCGACCAATGATGGCAGAAAGAAGATTATTGCTGGGATAAATGCGAGTTCCGGTGCCTCTATCTGGACTAGCCATGTAACGATTATTCCTGCCACTAGTATCGGTGCTAGGACTATTGAGAGATAGATGTAGTACAGCGTCACCATCCTTCTGCTCGGCTTAAAAGTCTCGGACAACTACCCTACACCGAGTGTCAATGGTTCATCTTGCTTATCTACGTTGCTTTTTATCTAGTTTTATTATGCTGTTTTGATGAAAATTTACATAAACATGCAAGTATTGATTTATTTACTGGGACAACTCGGGGTTTTTACGTGAGTCTTCCATTACCATATCCTCAGTTCTTCCAGCTGATAATCGTCATTGATGGCTTGTTGACTTTGGGGTTTTATTTGTGGCTTAGGAGGCTGAGTAGGAGTAGTAGTTACTATGGGTTTGTTAGGGGAATGACGTTCTTCATGGCCGTCGTCTTGGTGGGCCTCGTCATCTCATACGTGGCCCAGGCAACATTCATGGGGTGGTTTTAGGATGAGCGAGGTCGCGACAGAGGCAAGTGTAAAGATGAGGCTCGCAGTCATCTCTGGACTATTCGGAGGTGTCTGCGCAACTGCCGCCCTATTCTCGATAATAATTATTCCGCTGCCGGGTATTCCTGGAGGATCTGGGTTCTGGATACCAGCCGCTCTGTACTTTGCCTTGACGCTGTGGTTCGGCGTGTATGGGGCATTAGCTGGGCATATAGGCACCTTCATTGGGATGGGACCATTCTTCGGCTGGACCTTCCAGGTCTGGGCAGACGGGGCTCTCGGAGACTTTATCGCTCCGCTTATCTGCAGGGCATTCTTCCTGGCGTTCAAGGCAGACCCAGAGCTAAAGACGAGGAAGGACTATGCCGTGTGGCTAATCTCAGTCCCAATAGCGACATGCCTGGCCGCTATGTGGATACACTTCGTTAACTACTCATTCGGCACTATTACCTTTGGGGCATGGGTCTGGGGAGTCATTGCATACACGATTGGTGATTCGCTCGCAGTATTTACGCTCGGCACCGTGCTGCTCAAAGTCGCCTCCAAATGGGTGAAGACAAGTCCATTCTACGTTAAGGGCCGCCTCCTATAGTGCTCAAAAATGAGTCAAAAAACTTTTTTTACATATGTTACTAGTGAGTCACCCCTAGTCAGGATTCATCCTCTTCCCAAAGTGGCGCTCCTACTCTCGATCAATCTTGTAGCCTTAATAATTGAGGCGCCCATTCCCTTCATCGCGTTAATAACACTCTTGGCATTAAGCTTCAGAATTATGCGTGTCCCCCTCATTGGACTAAAGAAATTCGTAGTTGTAGTCATCATTGCGAGCCAGGCAGTCCTGATTTCGTATCTCCTCGGCAGCTCCATTCCTGGCAACCATATTTACATCACGTATCCATGGGGTACGTACGTCTCAGAGATGACGCTTCTCTACGCCTCCGCGATGATTATGCGATACACAACTATGCTACTTGGCTCGACACTAGTATTAGCGACGACTAGTGATAGAGACATTGTTTACGGCGCAGCGGCGCTCAAGCTTCCCTACACGTTGGGACTAATGATGAGCCTCGCTTTCAGGACCGCTACAATATTTGCAGAAGACTTCATGAAGGTCAGAGACGCGATGATTCTTAGAGGAGCGAGCTTTCACGAAGGCCCGTTACTACAGAGGGCGAAGAAATACGCAAACGTCTTTACCTCAATGATAGTTATAGCGCTTAGAAGACTGATGGAAGTATCATATGCAATTCAGGCAAAGGGATTCGGGGCAGCACCTAAGAGAACCTTCTATAGAGAATACAGCCTCAGAATCAGAGACATAGTAATTACTGCACTGCTAGTAGCGACAATCCCCTCGGCATATATCTTAAGATACTATTTAGGCATCTTCGCATTTCCGGGATGGATTCCTCAAATCTAGGAGATGAGATTTGGTGGACGAGGTTATAAGAATTCAGGACCTATGGTGGAGGTACGAACTCGGAAAAGACTGGGCACTCAGAGGGATAAACCTCACAGTAAGAAGGGGAGAATTCCTCGTAATAGTTGGCCCAAGCGGAGCCGGAAAATCAACACTATGTCTCACGCTCTGCGGCATGATTCCACACTTCTCGCGGGGATACTATAAGGGAGAAGTTCTGATAAATGGCCAGGAGACGAGAAAGATGAGGCTGAGCGAGATAACAAAGAAGGTCGGGATAGTCTTCCAAGACCCCGACACACAGTTCGTCACGATGTCTGTAGAGGATGAGATAGCCTTCCCACTCGAGAATCATGGAGTCCCTAGAGAAGAGATGATTAAGAGGGTTAGAAGGACGATGGAGATGACGAGGATACTTGAGTTAAAGGATAAGTATCCACATGAGCTCTCCGGAGGCCAGAAGCAGAGAGTCGCGATAGCCTCAATACTCGCCCTGGAGCCTGAGATACTCGTCCTAGATGAGCCGACCTCTGACCTCGATCCAGTTGGAAAGACAGAAGTATTCTCAATGCTGGCAGACCTAAAGAAAGCGGGGAGAACAATTATCCTAGTCGAGCATAATACTGAGGAAGCCGCGAAGTATGCGGATAGAATTGTCCTCCTTAAGGATGGACAAATAATCAGCGAGGGCTCACCGAGAGAGGTATTCAGAGACGTAGAACACATAAAGTCTACAGGCGTATACCCGCCACAAGTGACTGAGCTAGCTTATCTCCTTTCGTTAAGACATGGCTTGAACGGCAAGTTACCAATAACCCTAGAAGAATGCATCGAGTGGCTCCGGGAGATGAACGCGAAGATCATCAAATCTCTCCAGTCCAAGCCATCACCACAGAAGACGGAGGGAGAACCAATTATATCGTTCAGGAGAGTCTCATACAGGTACCCAGACGGCACGCTTGCCTTGAGTAATGTAGAAATAGGCTTCTCTAGGGGCGAGTTCATCGCTATAATCGGTCAGAATGGCTCAGGAAAGACTACGCTGGTAAAACACATAGTCGGATTGCTGAAACCAAGTACTGGAGAAGTGAGGATATTCGGTAAGAGGACCTCTGAGACAAGCATTAGGGAGCTTGCAACAAAGGTTGGATACGTCTATCAGAACCCTGATCATCAGCTCTTCTGTCAGACAGTATATGAAGAGTGCGCATATGGTCTCCGTAACCTCGGAGTCAGGGAGGATGAGATTAAGTCCCGTGTGAGGGAAATCCTCAGAATGGTCGGCCTCGAGGGAATGGAAGATGTCGATACATTTCTACTGGGAAAGGGACAGCGCCAGAGATTGGCGATTGCATCTACACTCGTAATGAATCCAGAGGTAATAATCGTTGATGAACCGACCACAGGCCAGGATATGGCCCAGTCATCAAGCATAATGAAGCTCCTCCAAGCCCTGAACAGGGAGGGAAGAACAATAATAATCGTCACACATAATATGCGCCTCGTTGCTGAATATGCCGAGAGGGTTGTGGTGATGCATGCAGGTAGAATAATTCTTGACGAAGACGTCAGGACAGTCTTCTCGCAGCCCGAGAAGCTGAAGGAAGCATTGATCACTCCTCCCCAGATAACGCAGCTTGGACACATCCTGGCAGGAGAGCAGTTCAGCCCACTCACAGTCGAGGAGGCAGCAGAATCGATTAGGATCGGTGATGCGTAGTGTCGAGAGAGGAGAAGGCTGGCTACAGGCTGAATGTCTGGGAGACACTCAGAAAGTACGCACGACCAGACTCGAGGTTCCACTGGGACTTCTCCAAATTCATCCCAGACTTCAGGGGAAGCACGAGGTGCGCTGAGAGGATCAGACGCCTACCAGCATATAGGAGGGCAAAACTACTGTTCATAACTCCTGACAACTGTCTCGAGTACTTCAGGGAGCTCTGCATAAGGGATGGGAAGCGATTCCTCATGACGCCCTACGCTATTCGGAGAGACTTCTTCTACCTCGACCCGAGGAGGGTGCCGCGCGGAATGGAGGCCCTCGCATCGACGCTAGACGGAATCGAGCGATACGCTAGGCCAGTCAGTCTTAGAAAGATGATGAGGCTTGGACGCGTCGATATGTTGGTGACGGGCGTCTCGATCGTGAATACTAAGGGCGTAAGGTACGGCAAGGGTACTGGCTTCTTCGACATAGAGTGGGCAATCTTCAGAGAGCTCGGAATGGTTGATGACGAGACTCCGATAGTTGCGGTTGCCCACGATTGTCAGGTCGTCGAAGTGGATTTTCCCTATGCCTCGCACGACACTATTGTTGACTACATTGTGACGCCGAGGAGGACAATCAGGGTCGAGAGGACTGAGAAGAAGCCACTGGGCATCGACTGGAGAATACTTCCACGAGAGCTGTTTGAGACTATTCCTCCACTCCAAGAGCTGGCGGAGCTCAAGGGTGTCAGGTACCCAGCCTCCAGTCCTGGAGATACTTGACCTGTCTCTCTGTCAGCTCCTCGATCTCTATCCCCATGCTCCTGAGCTTCGCCTTTGCTACTGCCTTGTCTATCTCTTCTGGGACGTCGTAGACCTTCTTCTCCAGTCTATCGGCGTTTCTTGAGATGTATTCGATTGAGAGCGCCTGGAGTGAGAAGCTTAGGTCCATTACTTCTGACGGATGTCCCTCGGCCGCTACGAGGTTCACCAGTCGGCCCTGACCGATCAGCAAGAGCTCCTTTCCGTCCCTCAGTATGTATTTCGTGACCAGGGGGGTTAATTCCTCGACCCTGACCGCCATCGATGCGAGGTCCTTGACAGATATCTCGACGTCGTAGTGCCCCGCGTTTGCGAGTATTGCTCCGCTCTTCATCTCTTTGAAGTGCTCCGCCCTTATGACGTCTATGTCTCCTGTCGCCGTTATGAATATGTCTCCGATCCTCGCGGCCTCCGTCATTTTTGTTACTCTGTAGCCATTCATCACGGCCATCAGTGCCCTCACTGGGTCCGCCTCGACCACTATTACCTCTGCTCCCATTCCCCTGGCCCTCATGGCTATTCCCGAGCCGACCCGCCCATATCCGGCGACGACGACTCTCTTTCCGGCGAGGAGTATTCCAGTGGCCCTGATTATTCCGTCGAGGGCTGACTGTCCCGTGCCTATTGGGTTGTCGAAGAGAGACTTTGTCGGCGATTCATTGACGGCGAAGACTGGGTAGAGCAGCAGTCCCTGCCTCATCAGTGACTTTATTCTTACGACGCCCGTGGTGGTCTCCTCTGTCCCGCCCTTTATCGATGAGTATATCTCGAGGTCTCCGCCGATGGCCGCGGAGGCGTTCTCGACGTCAGGCCCATCCATCTTCCTCGCAATCTTGTGGACGATGACTGTTAGGTCTGCCCCGTCGTCGACCGTGATTGTCGGCTTAATCCTGAGGGCTCTCCCGATGCATTCGTAGTACTCTCTCTGGTTCATGCCCCTGGCCGCGTATACTTTTATTCCGCTCCTTGCGAGTGCCGCCGCTACGTCGTCCTGGGTGCTGAGCGGGTTGGATGCGCATAGGGCGACTTCTGCTCCTCCCGCCCTGAGGGTCTCGACGAGGACTGCGGTCTCCTTCGTGACGTGTAGGCACGCGGCTATCCGCTCATCTCTGAGCGGCTTCTCCTCCATGAATCTCTTCCTGACCATTAGGCAGACAGGCATGAATCTCTCGGCCCACTCAATTTTTCTTCTACCCTGTCCTGCCAGGCCGATGTCTCTTACCCAGTAATCCATGCTCATCGATGACTCTCTCTATCGGCGGCTTAATAAAGAAGCTCTGGGGCAGTGTAGGGATTAATAGGAGGCATGGAGACCTATTTCTCGTGGATATTAGGTCGAAGGAAAGCTACCTGATGATGCTTGACTATGTCTACTCGAGGCTGGGGAGCAGGGCTGGGAAGGGTGGAGACAGGATGATAGAGCTGGTCCCGACAGTCCTCCACGAGCAGAAACAGACAATCATTACTAATTTTAGACAACTCGCCGAGTCCATGAATAGGGAGCCTGAGCATCTCGCAAGGTTCATCTTCAAGGAGACAGGAAGACCTGGAACAGTAGAGAAGGACAGGCTGATAATCAGCGGAAAGATGACAGACGCTGAGATCGTGAGGCTACTACAGCTCTACTTCAGAGAGTTCGTCAGATGCCCAGTCTGTGGAGGAGTAGACACAGAGATAACGAGCGAGAAGAGGTTCAGATTCCTAGTATGCGAGGTATGCGGGGCCAAAAGCTCAATAAGAAAAATCTAAACCAAAAACACATCACTGGTACTAACACCGAACTGCAGTAACAATCGTTTACTATATCTAAAAATGTCCGGAATGCCATAATTACATTCAACATAAAACCCAGAAACTTCTTTCGGGTCTTTAAACCTCTCCCCCGTTGAGTGTGTAGGCTTATCATTTACAAGATATCTTTTACTTCTTTGTCCTGCTCTTATGGGAATATTGCTGCTCGTTATTCTTTTAGTCTCGACCAGCCATTCAACAGTCCTTAATAATATGTCTCGCCATCGCTTAAGCATGTATCTTCTCCCATCGGGAAATACTATCTCGCTAAACTTCATCGGAGAGCCTTGCTTAGGCTTAATGCTACTTAGCGATACACCTCTTTTTTCAGGTGGTTTTGGAATTACTTTTGTCTCCTGAATCGTTAGTGGTTTAGATGCCTCACTGACGAGGGGCGAGTACCTAAAGAGTATGAAGGCCTTTCTAAGGACTTCTCCCGGCTCGTCCTTAGTTATGTCCCATTCAGCAATCTTCTTCTCTGGTAGCGGCTTGAGCGCATAAGTATCATAGACCTCCCACTTGGCGCCATCAGTCGCGATAAAGTATTTCACACCCTCAGCGACGCAGTAGGAGATGTATTGCTGAAGGTCTTCCTGTTTTCCGAGACTCTTCGCCCCTATGAAAACGAGCGGCCTCTCACCGCCATGCAACAGTGCGTAATCCGGGCGTCCAGCCTGAGTAGAGAACTCAGGCCTCACCTGCTCTGGGTCTTCTAAGTCCCAGCCCAATAGCCTAAGGAAAGGGTCAATAAGGACATAACGAGTCAATAACTCATTTTTCGCCAACTGATCCCTATATCTATCCACTCGCCTCTGCAACTCGGCAATTTTATCAATTAATGTCTGAAACAACTCAAAGATAATAGCCATATAAACTATAAAAATTTTATCTAAATCATCAATGAAATAAAGACAATTTATTGACAGGCTGTTTCATAGAAGTATGGTATCGAAGATATTGTAGGCCTATCGATTAAATAATCACATGCATCAAACGAGTAACCAGACTGGAAAAGCCTAATAGTTCTCAACAGATAGAGAACAAATTGTATTAGGAATGAAAAGATAACAAAGTTACACAGATACTTATTCTTTGATCTTAATTCTTTTAATCCCTGACCAACCATGTATGGCATTACTGGCAATAAATATGCTGTATGCCTAAAGAAGTCAATGTCACCTTTCAAAAATAAAAGTCCTACTGCAATAAATAATCCCAGAATAAACTGATACTTAACCGTGCTGTCCAGCGAATTAAAACGCTTAAGTACAAAAAATATCGGTAACAATATTGCAAACGCAATTAGATTTATTGCCACTCTGAGAATAATCGTAATCTCGTTTGTAGCAATTACTGGTAATTTTACAAATGATAGATAAGAAGCGACATCATGAGCAGTAATCTCCCATGGGAGTATAGATGATAATACTGTCATGACTGCTCTATAACTTTCAATTGGCGTAGGAATGTGGGGCTGAAAATCAGAATAAGAATTACCTTCACTCATTGCAATATATGAATAATAAGTTAGTAATCCAATTATCCATCCACAAAACATTAACAATGTTGCCATTCTCAGCGACCTATCACCTTTGATATGATGTAAAACGATGAGGGTGGTAACGAGTAAGGGGAGGAAAACAAAAGCCGTCTCTCTGGTGAGGACCATTAAAAGAGGCAACAAAAGTAACAAGATATTCATAGATTTATTTCTATTCCTAAAAAGAATCAATAATAATGCCGTATTTAATAATGCAGTAAGAGCATCAACATAGGTACGTGAAAACAACAAATAAATCGGGGGCCATAATAAACCAACTAAACCAATCCGAGAAACAGTGTCTCGAATCATATGTACTTGAAGAAAAATGAAAATAATTAGTAAGCATGCAAGAATGACTTTATAGTAATTCCCTGTTATAGCTAACAAAAAATAATATAACGGAGCCCTTACGCATAAAGACATAGAATCTTTGGTACAGACTGGGTCGTAAGCAAAGCCAGTCTTCCGCATAACCTTACTCGTCCAATAAACAACAGCTGGGTCACCATATAGAGGAGAAACAAAAATCAGAAATATAACACTGATAATGTAAGTAAATAATGTGAATACTTGATAAATATTATCGTGGCTAAGCCGCACGTAGTTTATCGTATCTATTCGATTTTTAAACTTTAATCATGCAGAAAGTGTTTGATTATCCAAAAAGTTAGACTTACTTTATTTTTTCTAGTATTATGGCTGGGCAGACCCTTGTGACGCCGTCTAGTTTGTTTATTTTTTTTACAAATTCTGATAGTTCCTGCGAATCCTTAAACCAGCACTCAGCAAGCATCATGTGGTCGCCCGTTGAAGTATACAGGTTGATAACCTCCTCTATTTTCTTCAGTTCATCTACTATGTAGAGAAATTTCTCCGGAGACGCATCAATCCCTATGAGGACATGAACATTATATCCAAGCTTACGCAAATCAACCACCACTGTATACTTCTTTATCACGCCTTCCTCCTCGAGTTTTCTAATCCTCTTCCTGACAGCCGCCTCAGAAACTCCAAAAACTCCTGCTAACTCTGTGTATGACCTTCTGGCGTCCTCTCTCAGTAGCTTTATTAAGTCATGGTTCGTTATTCGAACCATAAAACATTAATAATCGTCTTATTTAATAAATATTACGAACAGGTGAAGAAAAAAATGGGAACCAATGTTGAGGTTGGAAAGCTTCCACTAATCGGCGATAAGATGCCGAGCTTTAAGGCAAGAACAACCAAGGGAGTGATCAATTTCCCAGAAGACTTAAAGGGAAAATGGATAGTACTGTTCTCTCATCCAGGAGACTTTACGCCCGTATGCACGACGGAGTTCCATGCCTTCCAGAAGAGATATAACGAGTTCAAACAGCTAAACTGCGAGCTCGTCGGCCTAAGCATCGACCAAGTATTCAGCCATATACAATGGGTCAGATGGATAAAGGAAAATCTGAATACCACTATTGAGTTCCCCATTATTGCTGATAGTGCTGGACAAATCGCATCCATGCTCGGAATGATACATCCAAAGAAGGGAACAAACACTGTGAGGGCAGTCTTCATAATAGACCCAGAAGGAGTAGTCAGAGCAATCTTCTACTACCCACAAGAACTCGGAAG
Organism: Nitrososphaerota archaeon; assembly: GCA_038845265.1. GTDB lineage: Archaea > Thermoproteota > Nitrososphaeria_A > Caldarchaeales > Calditenuaceae > CALIKS01. The sequence goes on from JAWBQR010000003.1 coordinate 87,631, forward strand.
AAACATCGACGAGATACTCAGAGCCGTCAGAGGCCTACAAGTTGCTGACAAATCCAAGGCCGCCCTACCTGCAAACTGGCCCAATAATGAAATCATAGGAGATAAAGTAATCGTGCCACCCGCAACAGACGAAGCAACCGCAGAAGAACGCCTAAAACAATACAAGGGATTCGACTGGTGGTTCGTCTACAAAGAACCAAGCCCAACCACCTAAAAATAAAACCTAATCAAAATTTTTTATGCTATCTAACCATCAAATAACATAATATACTAAACAACCCCTACCATAACCAAATACATCCCACAAATAATAAATAATTAATTATATCACAGATTTAATATCATTCCTCAACATATAATATCAATGGAGGAGCACAAATGAAGGACAAATCAAACAAAAAATAATAAGAAAACAACTACAACTCCACAGGTCAAAATACTACACACACCACTACTAGCAAATACATAAACAAAACCAAGAACTGTTAAGCAATTTTTGACAAAAAACCCGCCGCTTAACAACCAAACAATTCAGCGCTTCCTACGACCAGTCCGACGAGCAGCAATAAGCCCAACCTTCTGACCAGGCGGAGCCGTACGCTTCACCGGCTCAGGACGACCAATCCTCTTATGACTACCCCCACCAAACGGATGCCTCGCAGGAACCATCGCAACACCCCTAACACGCGGATAAGGACGATGACGAGCCCTCATCAAATGATACCTCTTACCAGCCTTCAACATCGGCTTATCAGTACGACCACCACCAGCCACAATACCCACGACAGCCAACGCCTTACTACTAACCTCGGCAAGCTTCTTCGACGGAAGCTCAATAATCGTCCTATCACCAAGCTGAGAGACAACAGAGGCATAAGCACCCGAAGACCTCACAAGCTTACCACCATCACCAGGAGAATGCTCAATACAAGAGACAAGACCACCCTCAGGAACCTTACCAATCGGCACAATGTTCCCAGTAGCAACGCTAGCATCAGCACCAGCCTCAATCACCTGACCAACATACAGCCCCTGAACAGCCGGAAGATAAAACACATGACCATCCATCTCCACCTCAGCCACAGGAACACCACGACCAGCATCATGAACAATGTCCCTCACAACCCCCCTCAACAAACCAGCAGAACCAATAACACTCGAAGGATAACCAACCGCATACCTCCTCTGAATACTACCGACATAAGTCGGCGAACCCCTACCAATCCTCTGAGCCCTAATCCTACGCGGCAAACACCACCACCCCTAAAACACACCAAGCCTCACAGCAAGATCCGAAGCCCTATACTCAGGCCTAAGCTTCACATACGCCTTCTTCACACCCCTCGGCGTAATCAACGTATTAACCTTCTCAACCCTAACACCATAAAGACTCTCAACCGCACGCTTCACATCACTCTTCGAAGCCCCCAAAGAAACAATAAAAGTCAACTTATTCTCCCGCTCAATCAACGAAACCGCATCCTGCGTAATCACAACACCCAAAATAACCTCCTCAGGCCTCAACGCCAAAGACACCCCCAAGAACACCAAGAGCAGAAGAAGAAAAAACCACAAGCCTACCAGGATGACCTCCAGGCGCCAAATGAAGAACACTCAAATCCCTCACATCAACAACCTCAACGCCGGGAACACTCCCAGCAGCCCTAGATATGCCCTCATCACGAGAAACAACAATTAGAGGACCAACACGACGCTTATACCTCCTTCCCCTCCGCTTGCCCTTACCAGACCTCACCTTCCTCTCCCTGCACCTCTCCAACTCTTCTCCAAGCCCAAGACGCACCAAGAAGTCGACCAAGTCCTTCGCCCTCGAGACACGCTCAATCTCATCCACAACAACGATCGGAACATCCAGGCCATCCGGGACTCGATGCCCCCTCTTCCTAACCCATTCAAGATTAGCAGTAAATGCAAGCGCAGAAAAAAGCGCCGACCTCCTCTCCTTATCATTCACATCCTTATGAATCCGCTTCTCAGGAACAGGAGGATGCGTCGGCCTCCCACCGACCGCAGTAGGGACAAACCCACCCGCATTACTCTTACCCGTACCAGTCACCCTCAGCCTAGAAATCCTCGCCAAGCCATAACCAGCACCAAGAGACTCAACAGAATACTTATGCCCAGAACCCCTCCACGCACCTTTAGGCTGAACCCGATGAGAAAAGAGAGCATTAAAGACCCTCTGCACAAGCAATGGCCTAAGAGGAGCATTAAAGACCCGGGGAAGAATCGTCCTGCCCTTCTCCACCCCATCTAAGCCGTAGACCCTGACCTCTCTCGGCTCAGAGACGCTGATACGCGTTAAGATACTCATGATGCAAGCACCTCTCCTCCATAAATGTACGAGACGATCTTTGGCGGACTCACCGAATGGCTGGGTGGCTTCGCAGGCATCCTGAGCACAACCGGTCTCTTAGGAGTGCCGAAAACTGATCCAAGTACCACGATGCATGGGGACTTCAGAACTGTGAAGTGCTTGAACCCGCCGCTCGGAGTCAGCTTGGCGCCGTCGTCAATCACGGCCATCACTCTTTTGTTGAACTCTGTTCTCCTATGATAACCCATCTGCCCAGCACGGGGGACAAATCTGGTGACATAAGTAGGTTTCCGCCCACCGATTGCGCCGACCGCTCTACGAGTCTTTCTCTGCTTTCTTGGGAGAATCTTAACGCCAAATCTCTTTACAACGCCCTCGAATCCATGTCCCTTTGTGACGCCTATGACGTCTACGTATAATCCAGGAGTAAACACTTCTGAGGCACTTATCTTACTCCCAAGCTTAGACATAACGTATTCAAGGGCTGAACGTACCTCTCCACCGACCTTGATTTCAAGGAGGAATGGGCGTTTCTGTGATAAGCCCGCCTCGCTTGGGAATGATGCGACAATTGCTCTTACCTCTACTGCCTTGTCAAGTAGGCTTTTAATCTCTTCTTTACCAGCGCCGGGAGATATGCCCCTGACTTTCTTGAGTAATGCTTCTGGCAGATTATCTGCATACATTCTTCCAAGCTCGATTAGATTGCCGTTTTCCTCGCCCATTAAGACCACGCCTATGATGTACATTGGTGGTGCAGCCAAGACAGTCGCAGCCGTCTGCACCTCAGTTCCGAATGTAGGAGAGCCTGGCAGATCATCTACATAATGCAAAGTTAACGTACCTGCTTTATATGCAATGAATCCCATTAGCCCCTTTACACCATCTCTACTTGGCCAGTACCTTACGCTTGGAAGCAGTTCTTTAGCCCTCTTCCTCGGGCTATATGCTAATGACCCATGCCTCGGTGCCGAGTATTTCCTATGTCCCATCCAGCATCACTATGATTAGCTGAGAGCAAAAGTTCTTTCAAAGTTATAAACCTAATCTATAGTGATGACTGGGACGAATAGTGAGGATTAGTGAGCTATGCCTGGTTTTTATTTGTGTAATTATTTAGTGTGAATAGTTTCTCTTTCTTATAAGTCTTTTTGTTGAGAAAACTAAATTAGCAGAGCAAGAGATGAATAATTTTGGTTAGATGTCTGAGCAGACTCAAAGGACCACCATCGTCAGATTAGTATTAGATGTATTAAAGCCCCATAATCCAAACATTATTGATTTCAGTAGAAGTATTGCCCAAATCAGAGGAATAAGAAGAGTAGATGCATCGGTTATAGAGGTTGATGTGGAGACGGAGACAATTAAATTGATAATAGAAGGAAGTGAATTAGATGTCTCAAAAATCGAGGAGGTAATTAAAAAATTGGGAGCAGCAATTCATAGCATAGATGCTGTAGTAATAGAGAAATCTGATGTAAAGAAATGATGTGGATACTTTAAATGTTGTTAGAGAAACTTGTTCGTCGCATCAGGTTGATAATGAGTCTGACGGAAACAAGTGGAATAGCTAGACGTTACTTTGCACTTAATGCTTTCGATGGCGCGCTGATCGGACTGGGCGCAATCTTTGGTTTTTATATTTCGGGGATGTATGACTACAGAGTAGTCCTTTTGACAATAATGGCGATAGCTGTTGGGTCGGCAATCTCTGGTTTTTCCGGTGCCTTTATATCAGAAAAACTTGAGCAAGAGGCTAGGGTAAAGCGACTTGAGGAGGCCATTCTTACTAATCTTAAGGATAGCATTCATTACCAAGCAAGTTTAACAAGTTCTATTATAGTTTCCATAATTAATGGTGTTAGTTCATTGATTTCTATTTTTAGTGTCTCTGCTCCATATGTTATTTGTATCTACTTATCACTAAGTGAGGTTGTTGGAATATTAAGCTCCATAACGGCATTTTTTGCCGTGCTAACCATATTGGGATATTTTTTCGGAAGAGAACTGAAGATAAGGACGATAAGTGTTGTTTCAAGAATTTTATTAGTTGGAATAGTAGCAATAGTTATTTACTTTTTAATTGAGTTAGTATTTCGGCTTTAGGCTCAATAATTCTTCTGGCCGATGTATTCCCACTTCCGTTATTATTCTTGTAATGAGTTCGGGTGGAGTTATGTCGAATGCATAATTTATAGCTCTTGCCTTTCGTGGTGTTATTCTTTTTCCAGCAAAATATAAAACTTCATTTGGATTACGTTCTTCTATGATGACCTCATCTATGGTTTTATCAAAATCTATTGTACTTGTTGGGGCTGCTACGTAGAGTGGGATTTTGTAGTAGTTAGCGGATATTGCTAATTCTAATGTACCTACCTTGTTTATAACGTGTCCTGTCTTAGCAATAATTCTGTCTGCTCCTACGACTATGCAGTTCACAAGGCCTCTACTCATAAGAAATGGCGCCATGTTATCTGTTATGACCCTATATTCTATTTTGGCGGTTTCTAGCTCATATGCAGTCAGACGCGCACCCTGCAGCTTAGGCCTAGTCTCCGGCACGATGACTGATATTTTCTTTCCCATCTCTACTGCTGCTTTTATCACGCCCAATGCTGTCCCGTACCCAGCAGTTGCTAGAGCACCTGCATTGCAGTAGGTCATGACCACCCCCCTATCAGGTAAAAGCCTAGCCCCGTTCTGACCAATTTTTCGATTCATCTCAACATCCTCCATAGATATTTTTTCCGCCTCCAACAATACTGTTTTAGCTACATCATCGTTCTTTATCCATGCTGATTCCGCGGCTTTGAGCACTCTATCAATGGCCCAATATAGATTAACCGCTGTGGGTCTTGTCTTTCTTAAAATATTCGCTGCCTTTTGGAGTGATTTGAGTACGTCTTTCTTATTTTTTCTAGCATGGACTGCTGCAAGGGCTAATCCATATGCAGCGGCTACTCCAATCGCTGGAGCACCTCTCACCGTCATGTCTCTTATGGCCTTTGCGACTTCAAGATAATTTTTACATCTCACATATCTCAGCTTATGCGGAAGTACCTTTTGATCTATTAGGTATAGTGAGTTATTCCGCCAGTATAAGGTTCTTAGCTCTCTCAATTCAATTATGTGTTTAATGAGCGAAATTTAAGCTATAGCCCGTACTCGCTAAGGATGTCTGATACACATATTGCTTTCTTTGTATTTATTGATTGGAGGATGGCCTCCGCCACAGCCGTGGCCCTAGCACCTTCTAGACACCCCGGAGATAAATCCTCGTTTTTTCTTAAAGAGGCTACAAAATATTTCAACTCGTTTTTTAGAGGTTCTGAGTTTGGCGTCATTGGCATATAAGTTCCCTCCGATTTTTCTATGACTACCTCTCGACTTAGAAATTCTAAGTGAATTACACCTTCGGTCCCCGTGATTCGGAGGTCTCTTTTTTTCCGTGGCGTCAGCCAGTTAGCCTCAATGATGGCAGATCTCTCCTCCTTAAAGGTGATTAATGCCTGTATATAGTCTTCGTTAGAATGTCTCAGAGAGCCTCCAGCAGCGTATACAAAGATGGGCTGAGGACCGAAAAAATACATCGATAAGTCGATATCATGTATTGATGTATCCTTTAATACTCCAATATCACCAATTCTCTCTGGCCATGGGCCGATTCTCCGTCCATAGATAAGTAGTGGTCTTCCAATTATACCACTCTCTAAAGAATCTTTTGCGACCTCCACTGCAGGATTAAATCTCTCTATAAATCCAACCATAAGACGCCTACCAGACGATTTAACAGCATCGATGACTCTGATTGATTCATTAAGCGAGGATGCCATCGGCTTCTCCACAAATACGTCCTTACCCATCAACAGTGCATTAATGCTGATCTCGGCATGGGTGTTGGAAGGGGTACAAATTGTCACCGCGTCTACATCATCGCTCCGAAGGATGTCAAGATAGTTCTGAAATATTTTTGACACACCATATCTCTTAGCAATGTTTTTTGCACGTTCAAGATTTATATCGCACACCGCAGTCAAAGTAGCTCCCTCAAGCTCGGAAATTACCCTCGCATGATTAGCGCCCCAAAAACCTGTCCCAATGATGCCTATCCTGATGGGGCCGCTGTCCATTTTTTACTCACCAACTCCTACGTAGTCGCAGAGATTAATCACTACGACGCTCTTCCCCATAATAGACTTTACAGTATTTGCTACATATTTATTCCTAGTCGTTAATAAGACCACATCACATTTACCAGCATATGTCTTTATTCTTTCTTCAAACACCTCGGGCTTTGACCTTTGAAGTTGATGAATCACAAACTTCCTTGAAGAGAGCTCGCTCAATATTTTCAATCCATCCCCGACCACGAGTATTCTAAGCCTCTCCCTGCCTTTTCTAAGCCCATCCAGCAAATTTATGAGGTCCATCTCAGCCATCCTTGACATTCTATGAAGAGTCCGCATGATGCCTTTTCCCATCAAGAAATTTGACTCAACACTATCAATTATTTTGAGAACTGGATGCCCACGCCTCGCTATAAAAGAAAGCCTAACACCCCTACCAAGAAGACCCTTCAAGACTGCCTTAGGTGAGACCGATAATCTCCTAGTCAATAGGAGACTCTCGACTGTAGAAATTTCTATAGATAATTTCCTAATAAGTAGACTAATTGACGCGATCTCAGCCTCCAAGAGACTTAGACCGGAGACTATTCGTTTTCCATCAACAATAGCCCTTACAATCTGAGCAGAACCCTTTGTTAGCCTCCCACCGACCGGTATACGGCCATCCAGCAGCAACGGCAATGGAAGATAAAGGAGAGTCCCGCCAGACGATGCGTCAAGATCAACCTCTCTCGTGACGAATTTAAAGAGTCTATCCATGAAGCCGGGAAAAGTAAGCCCAGTAACTATAATGGTCCCCCCTCTATGAAAATTCTTTGCAACACTTTGGACCAGTCTTAACACGTCCATGTCTTTAAGATCGTTTCTCAACCCAGCCACGTATGAAATCAATAATGTCCCAGTTGTCCCAGCATCAATGTATCTGTTTGACTGTCTAAGTCTATTGCTATTTATTGAGTCCGCGATAAGCCTCACATAAGCAGGACTCAAGCATCTTTCCGCTAGACGCGTTATTCTATATTCTCCACCTATAGAGTAGTACGTAACAGTGAAATCTTTCTTCAATAGCTTTATGGTTGGATATATCCCAGCACCATCAATATCTAATACCTCGACCACTCTTCTCTTCATTTCTCTCTCCTCGTTAAAACTCTGTAAAACCAGTAGTAAGCGAGCGCAGCCCACCAGGCAAGCCATAATCCAAACAGCAACAGCGATGCAGCGACCCTCATTATGCTTGCCATTAGGTTTTCATAGACACCGCTAATTATTGGAAGAACGATAAAGCCGATAACTGCCAAGACAGCGATGAATGAGACCCAAATGATCGATATAAGGAGAATCGTGAAAAAGAGCGTTCTCAAAGAGTCAAACCACCTGGTCGATGAACTGAGTCAAGACGGCAAGTATCGAGGAGTATAAGCAGACTATTCCCATGTAGATGGCGATCTGAACCTCGCTTCTAGGCCTATCAGCTGCAAGCATTCTGACTAATGTGAGAGGAGCGGCTGGGCTTAGATTTGACAATATTAAGTTGCCTGAGACCTTAATAGGTCTAGTAATGACTTGTTTACCTGATTTAAGGCCCCTCAATGAGACAAGGACATAAAACTCATTCATTATATGTGGAATTAAGGCAATGATTGCCACTACTTCAAGCCTAGAGGTGATAGCGATTCCAGCAATAACCGCTCCTATCAAGTTGCTGCCAGCGTTTCCACTAAATGCCCTCGCAGGGCACCAGTTGTATTTCAGGAAACCCAGCATAGAGGCGACAAGAATCATTGCCATCAATGAGACATCTGTTTTATTATTCATTATTGATAGTCCTGCCAACGTTAATAGTGGTGGAAGACTTGTAAGGACAAGTGATCCGTTGACGACGTCTAGACTATTAACAGCGTTCGTTACGATTGTATAGGCAACTAACACAAGTAATGGATAGAGTATCGTGATTCTGACCTGTCCTATGAACGGAAGGATCGGCCTAGGTTCATAGAGCCCGAGAAACACTATGGGAAGACCCGGCAATATGAGCAATAATGGTTTTAGGATCGGGTTTAGTTCTCTAAAATCCTCAATTAATCCTATGATTGCAGCTATTGCAGGCGCTATTAAAAAAGGTACGATAAGGTCGTTTCTTGATAATATGAGGAATATTCCTGAAGCTGCTAGGTAAGTGATTACTATTGCGAGACCCCCTATGCGGGGAACTAAGGGGTGTCCGGGCTTATGCACATCTCTACCCAGTATTCCCCGTGAAAAAGAGAACTTGATAATTAATTTAGTTAATAATAGAGATGAGATAAATGAGAGAAGGAATAAGCCCGCGAGTAGTATGATGTTCTCCATGCATTATCCCATCTAAGATTGGCTTAATATATGGTTAATTCTAATATCTTGATAAGCATTGCGGATGCCATTAATCTTAATGATAGGAGGAGTGAATAAATGGACGTTTGGGTAGACATCCTCACACCGAAACAAGTATTGTATTTCTGGCCAGTCGTAGAAAAACTTAGAGACAAGGGCCATGAAGTATTAGTTACCGCACGGAGGTATGAACAGCTTGACTGGCTGATCAGCAGAATTAATCTGGATATAAAGGTAATAGGCGAGTTTGGAGGAGAGACACTATACGGCAAGCTCCTATCAAGTACTAGGAGACAACTCGAACTACTAGAATTATTCAGAGAAGATAAGCCTAGAATTGTATTATCGAGCGGCTCAATAGAAGCCTCCAGGATTTCATATGGATTGGGAGCGCGGCATATATTGGCTTCAGACACTGTTCACTCACCAGTGAATAGAATATGTGTTCCACTATCTGAATTAATCCTGACTCCACGCTTTATTCCAATAAAGGAGTGGCTGAGATATGGTGCAAAAAAAGGAATGATTAAGAGATATAGATCTCTCGATCCAGTCGCATGGATGAAGAGAATAAGTACTTTTCAGGAATCTTATATGGAAATTGACTTGCCGGAAAATTATATATTGGTAAGGACGCCGGAGAGTAAGGCATCATACATTCTTGGTAAAGGACTAGAGGAGGTAATTAAACTAATTAACATTATTACAAAACTTGAAGAATACAGCATAGTAGTGTTGACAAGATACAGAGAAGAAGCTAACCTTATTAGAGAAAAATTGCCCAAAGGCATAATTATAATTGAGAAGCCTATATTAGCTATTCCATTAATTAAAAAAGCGAGCCTTGTTTTATCAGGAGGCGGAACAATGACTCAAGAAGCAGCGCTCCTAGGTAAACCTACAATAATGTTTTATCCTGGAAAACTTCCAGCCGTGCATAGATTCCTAGCTAGGTTAGGACTAATAAAGAGGATTCCACCAAGCATGCTTCATAGGGTTCCCTATATTGCTGCTCAACTATTATCCGAAAAATCGAAAAGTAAACTCGCCGCAAAAGCTGAAAAATTAATGAGGACACTCGAAGACCCAGCTGAGTTTATTTATCGATATGTTAATTCACTTCTGACATAATTCTCTGAGAGTATCCTCTATGCTTAATAACTTGTCATAAGCGTATCTCAAGTCTTTTCTGAATGAATCATATATCTTCTTGTAGCTTTGCTGGCTTAATTCACCTTTCTGAAAATCTGTATAATTCCTCAGAATTACTCTCAATGCCTCACTAAGCACACCTAACGATGAGTTTATCTCCTTTGTTGTTTCCTGTATCTCGATTGTTTTTTCCTCTAGTTTTTCAATCGAGTTTATAACTTCATCAGCAATTCTGCGCACAACGTGTACCTTATCAGTCATAACTTGCGGTCTCGTCTTTACAGCCGTGGGGGATAACCCATTCTCGATCTCCAGTAATATTGATCTCAACTTTTGTAATTCTTGTATAGCTTTTGAAATTGTCTGTAAATCCTTTTGACTTATTATCTTAGTCCGCGGAAACTTACCGCGGATTACCTGCAATACGATGGCACTTAATATTATGACTACAAAGCCTCCGCCTATGATCCAAGAGGCAAGAGAAGCTGAGCTAGACGACTTGACCAATGGAAGAGTGATGTAATTGTTTTGATAGATATTTAGTTCTCTGCTCTCGATTCTTGCGATAGCTGCTCCAGCCTCGTCGTGATGATATTCAGCAACATTTGCATTTGTCATATCAACTTCGTATCCGGCTGGAAGAATTACAGAAATACTCAATGAACCGACTGTTGCATTTATTGGTGTGAAGAGTAATATCTTCACTTCATCGTCATTTATGTACATTGTTTCTGGTGTCTGGCATTTTGCCAAAATTGTGAATGTGTATCTCCACGAGTTTTGGAGGGCATATCGTGACTGTTCAAGATTGACAGTGAGTATATTTTTTTCTTTGCTCCATGAGTAGGACAGCTTACCTAGAGTGTCTCTTACTTCCTTTACTTCAATTCCATTGGGAAAATTTAGGTCCAACTGTCTCAGCAAGCTATTAGCTTGGTTCTTTATCCTCATCGTTATGACTATAATTGATTCTGAAGGCTCATAAGTCATGTCAAGACTTTCAACATGAATTAGAGATATTCCACTCGAGATTAGCCTAATTCTTATCGGATCTGGAATCGTATCACCAGAAATCGTGATGTTGTTTTTCTCTAATCCACGATTAGTTAGTGTCCAGTCTGAGGGGGCACCCGGATATCTAACGTAACTCGTTGATGAGAAGAGTATATTTGCATGGACAGTCTGTCCCTGAATTAAGGGCTCAGCATTTATGACTAACTCGTAGTTATTTCCTCCCGCATCATATATTAATTCTCTATAAATTGCTGTAATTATCAAATCCGTCGACTTGGGGTTTATCTCATAAATGTATAGTCCCGACGGTGACTTTTCTATGAATTTGCTTTCCCCGCCATTAACTACGAGTTGAACAAGTCGGTTATGCATCTCTTCAACTATTCCAAACCTAAAGCTATCATCCGCTCCGTGAATCTTATCTACCACATATACCAGGCCACCGTTCTCCGGAATGATAGTCCTATCAACCATAAGAACATTTTCCGGCCTAGCAGAGATAGGCATCAAGAAGATTAGCAATACCGCCAAGACCACGATGATCGGAATCCTCAATTTCTTATCCAAAGCTATAATCATCTAGAATAAAGAGATATTCTATTGTCGTTTAGAAAAGCCTCCTTTCATTATTCAAAGATATAGGGCGTTGTGATGACCTAAAGAAATGATTTTCATATTAATATGTTTCTGCCAGCCTCTCAATTATCTCGACTCCATATGGATATCTCATTGCTAATTCCTTCGACATTATTATCTGCCTCTCTATCCTATCAAGCGCCGTCCTTGCGGCTAGGTCCGGCGTCCATCCCTCGCCAACCCCGACAAATTGGTATTTATCAGTCTTCAACCGAGCTCTACAATGAATTAAGTGGCGCTCGCCATGTTTCTCCTTATGCTCCTTAAAATGTAGTGTGAGTACACCTTTACCTATAGTCTTCCTTAGCCTATTTATGAAACGCCTAGACATGAGCGACACTCGTTCTTTTGACGATGTGTCAATGCTTCCCAGCTTATAGATTACTTGGACATCAATATCCTCAACAAATTGAGAACCAAGTCTTGCTATCGGCGCCAGTATATCGATCAAAGTTAATATTCCGACTACCTTTCGATCCTCAACGACGACAAGACTACTGATATCGTACTGCTCCATTCTATCTAAGGCTCTCTGAACTGGCTCCCATGGATACGCCGTATGAACGGGGACAGTCATAATGTCTCTGACCCTATTACTTAACGTTCTTATTTTTTCACCCATCATGTCTCCTATACTTGATTTTTCTCTCGGAAGTATTATCTTAGTAATTAAATCATGAAGAGTTAGAATGCCTCTAAGCTCACCATTCTCGACTACTGGGAGCCTCGAGACGCCCATATCACGCATAACACTAACAGCCTTTCCTATCGTATCATCCACATTTATGACCACCGGGTCTCTAGTCATGACCTCTCTCACCTTAATCCCACGGAGAAACCTACTGCAAGAAGACACAACATCTCTGACCGTCAGTATTCCTACCACTTTCTCGTCCTGTAGTACCGGAATGGCTTTAAGGCTATTTTCAATCATGAGTCTCGCAGCCTTACATACATTATCATCTGGGCTCAGCTTAGGGGGTCTTAAGGCAACCGAGGCTGCCTTAACGACAAGCGGGTTTAGACGAGGCTTCAGAAGAACCCTCTCAGTAATTATCCCAAAAAATTTCTCTCCCTCAACAACTACTATTAATGGAGGATGCTCAGTCTCAAAGACACCCTTCGCCCTTGTTAGAGACTCATCGGCAGCTATCGTGACAAATGACGACGACATATAATCCTTAACTAAAGGCAGCTCTGACATAGTTAGCTCTGATAGTAATAATGCGCGGCGTGAGATTTAAGCTATTTTATTCGAGCCGCCCATCCAATATTCTTATCCGAGTCAACGCTTTATACTGGACGATTAAAGAATTAGAGATGAAATGAGTGGCGAACAGTTGATATACATAGATGGTGAGCTTGTTCAGCGATCAGATGCAAAGATTTCAGTACTGGACCACGGTCTACTCTACGGCGACGGCGTATTTGAGGGAATAAGATGCTATAATGGCGTAGTATTCAAGCTTAAGGAACATATTGACAGGCTTTACAGGTCTGCAAAAGTCATAAAGCTGGATATACCAATGACTAAGGAAGAGATGATTAAAGCCGTGATCGATACGCTGAAATCAAACGGCTTAAGAGACGCCTATATCAGGCTAATCGTGACTAGGGGTGTTGGAGACCTAGGACTCGACCCAAGAAAATGCTCAAAGCCATCAATAATAATAATTGCAGAGAAGCTTGAGCCGATTCTTGGAAAAATTGCAAGAGAGAAAGGAGCAAGAGTAATCATTAGTTCTGTTCGCAGAGACCCGGTCTATGGCACAAGCCACGAAGTTAAGAGCCTCAATTATCTTAACAGCATCCTAGCAAAGCTTGAAGCAATTAATGCCAATGCAGATGATGCAATCATGCTTGACTCAAGAGGGTTCGTATCTGAAGCCTCAGCCGCAAACCTCTTCATTGTTAAGGAAGGCACAATAATAACACCCCCAGTCACGGCCGGCATACTACCTGGAATAACTAGAGCATTTGTGATGGAGCTTGCGAAATCTCTGGGAATAAGTGTTTATGAGAGAGACATAACTCCAGTAGAACTCATGACTGCTGATGAGGTTTTCCTGACAGGTACTGGCGCAGAGATCGTGCCAGTCACAGTGATTAATGGCATCAAAATTGGAGATGGTACACCCGGCAGGTTAACAAAATTACTGATCGACGAGTTTGATAAGAGAAAGAGTCTACCCTCAGAAGGTATACCAATCAGTTAGATAAAATATCACCAGTTGTTTTTCAGATTAATTAATTGGCTTTTTGCTAGAAGATGTAATGCGATTAAAAATTTATCATAAGGTTTGGATCACCGTAATTTTTATCTGGATATCAATCTACACAGTCAGGATAACTCTATCACCAGCCCTTCCATTTATAATTTCTGAATTCAAGCTTAGCTACACTGAGGCAGGAATAGCCGCTTCCGTCATATTCTATACCTATACATCTATGCAGTTTATTGCTGGCTTTCTAGGAGCTCGCTTCGGCAGAAAGAGACTTTTGATAATTGGGACCCTATTGAATGGTTTTGGTGGCTTCTTGACAGCAATTTCTAATAGCTTCTCACAGCTTTTACTGGCAAGAATTCTCACAGGAATTGGTGCCGGACTAATCTTCAGTAACGATAGAGCAATTGTTGCTTCATACACTCCCATTGAGATGGCTGGAATGGGTCAGGGCTTATCTTTTTCAGGGGTGGGTATAGGAATGACTCTTGGAATACTCGTAGGTGGATTAATCACCGTCAATTTAGGATGGAGATGGGCCTTCATTGTCTTCTCTATTTTCGCAGCAATACCAATACTGATGGCGGCAACAATGTTTTCAGAACCAATTATAAATAAGAGCGAAGACTCCTCTTCTAGTTCAATCCGTCAATTATTTCATAACAAGGACTACTTAGCAGTTATATTTGGAGGATTCCCGGTTCAATATTCATTTTGGGTAATGGCAACATGGTTACCGACAATATTGATTGAGTCAGGTCAAGCCGATGCAGCACTATCCTCAGGAATCACGGCGATATTAGGGATATCAGTACCATTTGGTTTAATAGTCCTCGGTAGGCTGGCAGACATGAGAGCTTTAAAAGGCGGCGATAGCAGAGCCATCCTAGTTTATAGTAGCTTGTCACTCTCTGCAGCAATACTTGGCATAACAATGCTTGTCATCTATAAAGCATACGTATTTCTGCTTGCTCCATTAATATTCCTTGCCAGCTTTCTGATATTCGGCATAGGCGCTGTACAGATGAGAATAGTTTCAAGAATTGTGGAAAATAAAAACTTGCTACCAATTGCCTTTGGATACTTGAACGGTGTTTCATTTTTGGCTCCAATTATTTCGCCATACGTAACTGGCTTTCTAAGAGACGTTACCGGAGACTTCACTTGGGGATTAGTGCTGTCATTCATGGCTCCCTTAGCTTCTTTTATCCTCTTCAGATATATATCTAAGAAAATTTAGTTGAGATTGTTCTATATACTGATTGATGAGTTTATGATGATCAGTATTGGATTAACAAATATGGCGAGGGTAGATATTAGGACGACAAGGATCATCATTGATGCTAACATGCTTATAGGAGCCTCCGACAACTTCTTAGCCTCACCAAG
The DNA here is from genome assembly GCA_038845265.1 of Nitrososphaerota archaeon. Classification (GTDB taxonomy): domain Archaea; phylum Thermoproteota; class Nitrososphaeria_A; order Caldarchaeales; family Calditenuaceae; genus CALIKS01. The sequence continues at coordinate 102,885 of JAWBQR010000003.1, forward strand.
TTGGAATGCATACATGAAAGCCCTTAAATAATAACCAGCCGTCAATGCAGTTGCAAGTATTGCTAAAAATGTGTAGAGTATTTGGTTAGCATCGATACCGCCCTTAAAAATCATCCATTCGCTGAAGAATCCAGCCAAAGGTGGTGTGCCTGCTATTGACAATCCACCTACTAAGAATGCCATAGACGTAAGAGGCAGCGCGCTGAAAAGCCCGCCCAGCTTTCTTATGTCTCTTTCACCCGTCACATGCATAACTGAGCCGGCAGTCATGAAGAGGAGGGATTTTGCGAGCCCATGTGTAAATACATGCAATAATGCTCCTGAATAACCAGTCGACATCAGCGAGGAGAGCCCAAACACAATGTATCCAACTTGGCTCACAGAGCTGTAAGCGAGAATTCTCTTTATGTCAGTCTGGACTAGTGCCATTAGGCCTCCCCAAAACATCGTGAGTACCGATACGAAAAATATTCCAGGAGTCATTATTGAAAAAACACCTGGCATAAAACTGATTAGAAGTCGTGCTAATGCGTATACCCCTGTCTTTATCATGACGCCGCTTAGAAGGACACTAATCGGCGTTGGCGCCTCAGCATGTGCATCCGGAAGCCAAGTATGTAATGGGAAGAGGGCCATCTTTACAGCCGCCCCGATAAAAATGAGAATAGCAATGTAAAGAAGCTCCGGCCTGTATGTCTTCACGGCCATCGATAACACATCATACTCGACACTTCCATAAATTGCGTTCAGCCACGCGATACCAGCTAAGAGAGACACTGCACCCACATGAGTCATGGCAAAGTATTTGAAGCCTATTATCCTAGCATTCCCAGTTCCCCAATACGCAATGAGGAAATAACTAGGAATAAGCATCAACTCCCAAAATATATAGAAGAGAAAAAGATTGGTAGATAGGACAACCCCAATCATGCCTGAGACGAATAACATTAGTAATGCATAATATGCTTCGATGTTATGTTCATGCTCCATGTATCTCCAAGAGTAAATACTCGCAAGAAAGCCAATGAGGGTGATGAGAAGAAGGAAGGGATAAGAGAGCTGGTCTAGCCTCAGTGTAAATGTAAGCCCTAACTGTGGAATCCAGTCAAGAGATTCCCTAATCTCTCCTCCATTATAAATAGTTTGAAAATTAATCAGCGTCAAGATAAACGGAATTGCAAGGACAGTATGAGAAAATACTCCAGCAGTCTTCTTCTCAGTTAACTTACCGAATAAGTAAGCAAAAGGCGAGAGCCCAAGCGGTATGAAAAGGGACACCAGCAATGGAGGGGTGCCGGCCGGGACACTCATCATTATTCATACGCTCTCCAGTAGGAGGATTATAAATAGATAAGTCGGGCAGTAGCAATAGTAGAGTTATCATAGCTGCGATAGGAGGACTTTATAGGCCTCTGCTAAACTCCTTATTCTTCTTATAAACTTGTTGGGCTCCACGTGCCTATTCCACGGCTGGTCTCTCAGGAGAAAGATTCTCCCGATGGATGATACCTCCAACGCCTGTATTGGTGAATCATCTATATAGACGTCGTACAAGTAGCTGCTTTTTTTCTCTACTCCAATTAGAAGTCTCCTATACTTAATTCCATGCTTGTTTAGCCACTTGACTATGTATGGCCTATTTCTGTTAGGTCTCCCTGTGACTATATCTACGACGCCAATTTCATTAAGCTTATCTACGGCCTGAGCCACGTCTTGTTCTAATGGCTGAAGTTTCTCCCAATTGCTCCAAACCTCATCAAATATCTCGGAAAATCTTTTCTCGTCTAGGCCGAGACGGCGCCAGAAATCCCACTCTGATATGTCTTCATAATTCAATTTAGGGTAGTTAGAGGCGTTCCATATCTGTATCCAAAGGCCCATAGAGTCTGATAAAACACCATCAAGGTCTATCGATATCCGCATTCCCAACCTAAACAATTGCGTCATGGATATCTATAAAGCATACGTATGAGTGGTTAAAATTTAGTAGGATCTTGCAGGAGAAGCCCATAATTGGTCGGGGTACCTGGATAGACAAGGTAGCAGCAAGAGTAATTGAAAGAGAGAAAGCACTCAATAGAAGCCTAGACCTCATTAGGACAGAAAGTGGTCTCGGAGCAAGCGGGATACCCCACATAGGAAGCATGGCTGATGCTGTAAGGGCACACGCAATAACCTTAGCACTCAGAGACATGGGATACGACTCCGAACTAATGGCATTCAGCGATGATATGGATGGGCTGAGGAAAGTACCAGCAGGAATGCCGGACTGGCTAAATGAATATCTACTAAAGCCAGTTAGCAGCATTCCGGATCCCTTCGGAAACTATGACTCATATGCTGACAGAATGAGCAGCATGCTAAGAGAAGCGCTAGACATCGCTGGTATAGAATATACACACAAGTCGGGAAGAGAACTCTACTCATCCGGAGAACTAGCAAGCATAATCCATGAAATTCTGAAAAATGCATCAATAATAGGCGACAAGATTAAAGAGATAACTGGACAGGAGAAATTTCTAAGAATACTTCCATACTTCCCCATCTGTAAGAACTGTGGAAGAATATACACATCGGAGGCATATGGGTACGATGAGTCAAGACGCAAAGTAACTTATCGATGCGTCGGCATCGAGATGAGGGGAAAGTTCTTTGATGGCTGTGGATACGAAGGTGAAGCAGATATTACGAGGGCTGACGGAAAGCTTCCATGGAAAGTCGAGTTTGCTGCCCGTTGGAAACTGCTTGATATTAGATTTGAGGCGTATGGAAAGGATATAGCCGACTCGGTCAAGATAAATGATTGGGTATCAAAACACATACTTAACTTTGACCCACCCATGCATGTCAAGTATGAAATGTTTCTAGACTCTCTTGGCAGAAAGATCTCTAAATCGACTGGAAATGTCTTTACGCCACAGATGTGGTTTAAGTACGCGACACCTCAGAGCCTAATATTGTTGATACTTAAGCGTTCAGTAGGTACTAGGCATATTTCTCCATTGACCATTCCTAGATTGATGGATGAATTGGACTATCTTGAAGATGTTTATTTCAACAAAGTTAAGGTAAATGATAAGAAAGAAGAGGCCAAGCTTAAAGGGCTCTACGAATATTGCCATAACTTGAAGCCGCCAAAGAATCCAAGCATTCATATCCCATACCGATTGTTGATCGAGCTCGCACACTACTCTCCGGTTGGCTCTAAATTAGAATACATATTATCAAAACTCCAAAAATATGGATATAAGATTGATGAAGATGTCAGAAAAAGAGTGATGTTTGCAATAAACTTCGTAGACGATTTTGGAGCTAAAGAACGACGAAAAACAAAAATCGAGCTCTCGGAGAACGAGCGAAGAGTCATAAATGATGTCTTGGCAGCGCTAAAGGCCTCTAAGACTCCGGACGAGGTACAGGCCAGCATATTTGACTCGTGTAGAAGAAATGATATCAATCCGCCTGAAATTTTTAGAAAAATGTATATGATTTTATTTAACAGGCAGAGCGGACCGAGGCTGGGGACATATTTATTTGATGTTGGATATGAGAGGATAAAAGAGATTTTGAGCCCCTACTTGGAAAATAAATGAAAATAATATCTTTGAAATAGCTTTATTAGCTGCCATACGCTATTAATGTTACACATAAAGCGGTTGAAACGTGTTTGGAAAGATTAGATAAAATAGGAAACCTAACTCCTCACTCGAGGGGCATAAACCTAGTTGCAAAGGTTATATCCAAATCGGAGCCAAGATCTGTTGGAAGCCAATACGACCAAACGCAGCATCAATTATCAGACCTACTGATAGCAGATGATACAGGAGCGATATCTTTAGTGTTATGGGACGAAAACATACCTAAGGTGAATGCCGGAGACACCGTAAAGGTCTCAAATGCCTTTGTAAAGATATTCAGAGGAAAGATGCAGCTTAATCTGGGAAGGTATGGGAAGATAGAAATTTCAGATGAGCCTATAGGCGAAGTAAATACTGAGAACAACCTTTCTGAAAAAGAGAGCTTCCAGCAAGGCGGATTCAGAAGATTCAGTGGCCCAAGAAGAGGCGGAGAAAGAAGAGGCAGGCCTCAATTTAGATCAAGACAAGAAGAATAAGAATACTGATACTAAGGCTGCTCCCGATAAGGCTCCACTATTAAGTAGTTATTTTTTTGTCCAATAACTCTTACTCGTTGGTTTTGCTTTATTTCTTCTCGCGCTATTACTCGTCGGTATTCCCCTGCTATTATAACGTATCCCTCGGCACCTGCTGGAATATCCTCGACTGCCCTCCCTATCTCAGACTGGGGAACTAAACTGTATGTTTTTCTCCTAATTGTCCTCAGGCCCTTCAATAATATGAAGGAAAAAATCGCGCCACTACCGATTGCCACTATTATGATTATGCTCATTACTTGGTTTAGCCACTCTTGTGCAACGTATATGGTGCCTGGAGGAGCTCGGACAATGAGTATTAGGCCTAATCCGATAAGGACTACTCCACTTATCATGGCAAGAGCTATACCCCCTGAATAAAATTCATACAAAACTAGTATGGAGCCAAGTATAATTAAGGCTAGCCCAGCCCAATTCAAATTAAATCCCTGCCCAATTAAGCCCAGAATAATCATGATTCCACCTACAAGCTCAGCACCAAAGCCAGGAGTGGACAGCCCAACTATTAAAACAAGGACACCAAGCGATAATAGGAGCCCAGATACTAGGGGATCGCTCAGGAAGCTTAGCAAATGATATCTAATCCCGGGATCAGCCCGTATTATCTCTACATTAGAGAGGTCTAATGTCCTCTCTCCTCTAATCGTCTTTACTGTCCTGCCATTAGCCTTCTGTAACAGTTCTGTAATATCTTTTGCTATTATCTCTATTATGCCTCTCTTAAATGCATCTTCTGGACCAAGATTATCATTATGCGTCACGAACCTAGCAGCCTGTGTTTCATTTCTGCCGTGCATTCTAGCTAGCGTATGCATCTTCTCAACTAGGAAATTTATCAACTTGGTATCATTGCTAGGAACTCCATTGACTACTGGTTGTGCCGACCCTATTATTGTGTAGGGAGCCATCGCAGCAAGACTAGAAGCCATGAGGATATAGGTACCTGCAGATAACGCCTGTCCACCTTCTGGATAAACATACACTATTACCGGCGCATCGCTATATGTTATAGAGTCAATTATTTGGAACATCGAGTCACCTAAGCCGCCAAAAGTATCTATAGTCATAATGACAGCCTCAAAATTTCTTGTATCTTCTAAGTATTCTCTGACATATTCGGCTACGGAGGGACCTATATTTCCCTTAATCTCTATTAAGAGGACTCTTTTTGATTCACCAGAAGCTACGAATGTCCCTAAATTAAGAATTAATAATAGCGAAAATACTATACCAATCACTACTAGAACTTTATTCCTCAACTTTTTTCTTCTTTGTTGCACCAATGGTTGTGCCGAGAACCGTGGCTAACGAGCCTCCCTCAGTCACTATGATGAGGTTTCTTTCTCTCGCTATTTCCGTCCAAGTTTGCAGCTCTCTAAGACGCATTGCCTGCGGCATAGACGCATAAGCTGCAGCCGCTTCAGCCATCTTCTGTGCTGCCTGTAACTCACCCTCAGCCATTATTATTCTACTCCTCCTCTCCCTTTCAGCTTCAGCCTGCTTTGCTATCGCTCTCTGCATACTTTCAGGAATAACTACATCTTTTATTGCAACTGCCGTAACTTTTATGCCCCACGGGTCCGTCGCTTCGTCGAGTATAGATTGTAAACGTTTATTTAGTTCATCTCTCTTTGCAAGTAAATCATCAAACTCCACCTGCCCTATTACGTCCCTTAGTGTTGTTTGAGCTAGTAGACTGGCTGCGGTTAAATAGTCTCTAACGCGCATTACGGCGGCTAGCGGGTCCTGAACCCTCATATACACCACGGCATCAACATCAACAGTCACGTTATCTTTCGTAATTATCCTCTGTTTAGGTACATCGAAAGTCAATATCCTCATGTCTATTACTCTTGGGGAATCAATTATCGGAACGATGAATACTAGCCCAGGACCCTTCGCACCTAATAATCTGCCAAGTCTAAAAACTACTATTCTTTCATATTCCTTCACTATACGAATAGCAGACCCCAGAATAATGAGCAGGATAATTACTAGGAAAAATAATCCGATAATCTCGCCTATGCCTACCTGAAGAGTTAAAACCATATTTACCCCACTTTTAGTTAAAGATACTGTATGGGCCCTATTATATTTTTGCTTATTGCTGTAACCAGAATTAATAATTAGGCAGAAACGTATCGATAATGCTCAAACAATTGATGTAATACATAGACATCATTTGGATAACCCCAAGGCAATATCTCAGGATAGAAGGCTGAGATAGAATTTTCTCTAACCATTTATTCAGTTACAATCGGTGTCTGACCCTGAATAATGGAGAACAACAAACAGAGACATTTATTCCCTACACATACATAGGTGAATTACTCAAAGAAATTGAAAAAATTGGAATAACGCCTCAAGAGACTGTAGAAATACTGAGAACATTAGAAAAACATGGAATATTCAATGATAGAGAGCATAGCCCATGTAAGGCAATTGAAGATATACTAGTAAAGAGCAGAACAAGTGAGGAAAATATTTCAAGTATAGAGAAGATTCGTGAATTAGCTACGCTCGGCGAGGTTTTCATAAAAGCAATTTCTTCGCCCTCCCTGTGTAGCTCGGCTGATTTAGAATTGTTGGTCGAGACCATAAAAAATGTCTCCCGGTTAAGAAAAGAAGATTTTGACCATAAAAGCGGTGATAGCGCTGCTTTGAAAGTAAAGGAATTGCTAATACGAATAATGATGCCAAGCATCAAAGATCTTGTGATTCCCAAATGGTTATTTGACTCTCTAGAAAAAAGGCTGGTAGATATGCGTGAAAGATTAAGACATAAAGAGCTAGAACTTGAAAGAATTAAGAGAATGCTTAAGGACCGCGGACTGAGCCCAAATACATTGAGACTATATATAGTTACGGGTCTACTTGAAGAGACACCGACTATACAGTCAGGGGAGACTGCTAAATTGATATGTCCCTGGTGCAACGAGATTAATCTGGTCTCTCTACCCTTAATAGAGATAATCGAGGAAGCACAAAAAAAGCACTGGATCTTCAGAGCTCATTGTCAATATTGCTCAAAAATAATTGACGTAGAGCCACATAGGCTTCTCTCAATGTTGGAGCTGAAGAGAAGGGATTTGAATATAGCTAACAAGATTATTAGTAACCCATCAACCTAAGTAGTCTATTTATTAAGCCCATAATAAAATTTACGCGAACCAAGATGAGGAAAAATCCATTAAAATCTAGGCTTCGAAATGGTGAGAACGTAATCGGCACCTTCCTCTGCATAAATAGCCCTGCAGTCGTTGAGATCTTTGGGTATGCTGGATTTGACTTCGTCATAATAGACATGGAGCATGGCCCATTTAACTTTGAAACCGTTGAAAATATGATAAGAGCAGCGGAAGCATCAGGAATCACACCTATAGTTAGGACGCCATCAAGCGAGGAGACCTATATCCTCAGGGCTCTAGAATGTGGAGCTGCTGGTGTTCAGGTACCGCATGTAGATGAAGTTGAGACTGCAAAGCAAGTAATTGAGGCAGCAATGTACTATCCACGGGGATTGAGAGGAGTCTCACCATATACTAAAGCTGCCCAATACTCAGCCATCGATCCTAAGACACATATGGATACTTCTAATATGGAAGTTATGACGATTATACATATAGAGAGTCAAAAAGGCATTAATAATTTGCCGGCAATGCTTGACTCCGCACCGGTAGATGTAGTCTTTTTAGGACCATACGACCTCTCACAATCACTCGGAATACCAGGAATGGTAGATGATCCTAGGGTAATAGAGAGCATAACAAAAGGACTCAAAATCTGCAGAGAAAAAGGCGTAGCCGTAGGTACATTCGTGGAGAGCCCGGAAAGAGCTAGGAGATGGATGAATTCAGGAATACAATACATAGCCTACTCGGTCGACATTGGAATATTTATGAGAACAGCAAAGCAGATAATTCAAAACTTTAAATAAAAATTATTTATTTTGAAAACCACTAAAATTAACAGCACGGCAACTTCTTTATTACTCATGAGGTCTGAGTAAAAATTGAGCAATATACTGTAAGAAAAATTTATCTTTAGGAGAACTATGTAACTAGATAACTCTATGAAGAGAATACCAAAAGAAATGGGTATTTTCAAGTTTAGTAGAAATAATAAACCCGTTGAATATGTTGATCTAGGAGAAATAGTTGTCTTAGAGCTAGAGGACGCAGTAGGTGGACAGGTGCAAAGCGAAGATACTCCCCTAGAAAAACTTGATTGGAATAGAGTTAACAAAGCCACTGGACCCATCTATATTAACGGAGTAAATAAAGGAGACACACTAGTTGTCGACATACTCAAAATAGAGGTCGCCTCAAAAGGAGTAATTCTAGTTGTTCCCGGTGCAGGCGCATTAGCAAAAAAGAACTTTAAGCCAAGAGCTAAAATAGTCAAGATAGAAAATGGCTTCGCTTATTTCGACAAGTTTAAACTTCCAGTGAGACCCATGATAGGCACCATTGGTGTCGCTCCTGATGAAGAAGAATATCCCACAGGCACTCCATATAAGCATGGTGGAAATCTTGACTGCAAAGAAATTCGCAGTGGAGCGAAGTTGTACTTGCCTGTTTATGTAGACGGCGCATTATTTGCGGCTGGCGATCTGCACGCATTCCAAGAAGACGGTGAATTATGTGTATCATCTATCGAGGTAGAAGGAAAAGTATTACTGAGATTTAATGTCATAAAAAATATGAGACCAGAGTGGCCAATAGTCGAGACACAAGATAACTACTCTATCCTTGTAGCAGATGATGATTTAGATAAAGCAGTAGAAATAGCGACTGAAAAAGCTGTTAATGCATTAATGAAAGCTAATAACTGGAGCTTCGAGGAATCATACATGTTCAGCAGCCTAGGAGTAAAAATAGCAGTAAACCAAGTCGTAGATCCTAAAAAAGGAGTTAGGGCAATGATTCCGAAAGAATTTATATCTATTCAACACCTACTTTCATGATTACCAAATAGGGTGGCAAAATAAGATTGAGGGTAGAACTAACGGATGAAGAGATAATCTCCGAAGCCACGGGGATCGTAAAGAAGGCAGAAGAAAAGGGAATAATATTAAGAATACTGGGTGCATTAGCCATTAGGATGCACTCTGAGAAACTAAAAGAGCTACATAAGAGACTTAGCAGGCTCGGAGAAAATACAGATAGATCCTTTACCGATATAGATTTAGTTGGATATTCGTCTCAAAGAGCTGAAATTAGAAATCTAATGGAAAAAGAACTTTCATTTAGCATCTCTAAGCAGTTTCTATTTCTATATGGTAAAGAAAGACTCATCTACTATCATCCATCAAACCTATATCACGTTGACATATTTTTTGATAAACTCAATTTTAGCCATACGATTCCCTTCGGTAAAAAAGGCAGCGGACGATTAGAGCTTGACAACCCAACAATAACGCCTACAGATTTACTTTTAGAAAAATTACAAATTCATCAAATAAATGAAAAAGATATCAAAGACTTAATCATACTTATAAGAGGACACGAATTAGGAGATGATGATAATAATAAAATAAATCTACAATATATTTCAAAACTTTTAGGAGATGATTGGGGATTTTGGATGGATGCTACTGAGAATCTTAAAAAGACTATGAATTATGCTGAAAAATATTTTGAAGAATCTCTAATCACTGAAGGAGACTTAAGAGATGTTTTAGAAAAATGTTCAAAGATTCTTGATCTTCTGGAAAACTGTCCAAAAACAAAAAATTGGGAAAAAAGGGCGAAGAAGGGAATAAAAGAAAAGTATTGGCAAGATGTTGAAGAACTTTATAGATAACTTATTATCCTGATGTGAAGATATAGTCTTTTACCTTGTTTTTATCAATCTGGATTAGTACACCTCTCAGAATACCTTCATGATATTCGCTTCCAGGATTAAAACAAAGCGTCTTATTTATCCTTGAGAAACCTCTAGCTTCATGGACATGTCCGTGCAGTCCAAGTAATGGTCTGAATGTTTCTATGCATTTTCTTACGGCTCTGCTCCCAACTGGTATTAGCACTAATTGGCCACCAGGACCGACTTTGGGCCTCATATTCTCATTAAGTTCTGGAGCAGAATCTATACCTGAGTCATAAGGAGGAACATGAATGTTAAATATTACATCAACGCCTGCACTAATATTGCTCATCAATTTAATAATCTTAGACTCAAGTTCTTCCTCAGATATGTCTCTAGGACATTTCCATGGTGTAATATTTGAGTAACCTAGGCTTAGCATCTCCAGTTTATCAGAAAGCTGAACGATTTTTTCATTTGGATTAATTATTATGTCGGAGGAGCTCAATATTGGGTCAATTGCATAGCTATCATCGTTTCCAGGCATGATGTAACATTTCACATTCTTTCCATTTAGTTTCTTCTCAGCATAATTAATCCATCCACGCACTGACTCAATTACCAACTCATTAAAAATCTCGTCCATTTTATCTCTATCCTGTACGAGGTTCCCCCAAACCTCCTTAGTAGTAATGTATGGATATGAGCCCGAGTCTTTTATTTTCTGAATAGATCTTTCAAGCTCCTCTCTGTTTGTTATTAATTGTTCTTCTTTATCTATTCTAAGTTTGTAGTAGTTTCCGTAGTCATATATAGGTACTATGAATTTTCCAGTAATGTCTCCACCTAGGATTATGACGTCTGATTTATAGACATCTACAGAATTTATGAATTTCTTGAAGCATACCTCGCTTCCATGGATATCTGATATAAAAAATATCCTGAGTTTATTGTTTGTCATTTTTGTGAACTACTCCGGTGGAAGTTCCTTGAACGATAGTTCGAGAGGTATTCCTGTCTTGCGGTGGTATAGCGAGGATATGAGGTAGATCACGATGCCTATTATGAAAAGCCCGATAGTGAATGCCATTATTGATGGGTCGAGTTCTCCGACAAATGCTGGCGATATACTTGCGTAGCCTAGGTATATTGATAGTATTATCGCTATGATTGACAATATATGTAAAACATATATCGGTCCGATTCTTGTCTTGACAATTGATGGAGACCTTTCCCAAATGTCTTTTCTCCTGGAAGGGAACAATAAAGCAGCGATAGAGGTTATTATCTGCATTATCATCCATCCGAAGACAATATATGCGAAATATTGTAAAAGCGGAGTCCAGAGCCATAGTGCTTGGAATATTATGGCCACTATTGTTACAAAGATTAAAGCTGCGTATGGTGTGTGATATCGTACATCGACATTCGACAAAAAAGTCGGTACTACTCTGTCGAAAGCCCATGCAAATACAAATCTTACACCAGAGGCGACGTAAGTCAATATCGCGGCTAAGACCATCGCTCCCCATCCAATCATCATTATTGTAAAGACTCTGGGATCGACAGAGTACTGGAATAACCACATAAAGAAGGGTTCCCTCGCTAGTGGATAGTTGCTGCTTCCAATTGCATAGAGGTAGGACAATGCGCCAAGAAACTCTCCACCCATTCCAACGTATGAAACTTCGTATGCTAACCAGTCAATAAATCCGAAGAGCAATACCGCTCCGACTATGGCAATTATCTGAGACTTCTGAACCTCTTTAATCTCTCCAGCGAGATATATTGAAAAATTGAATCCAAGGAAGTTGATGTATGTAAATGTTAACCCAAGTAGAGTTGCTGATAACAAGAATGTGCCTGGATAACCCTCTTTTACGGCTTCACTGATTATAGATTCATAAGAAACACCGGTGGCCTTGGTGAAATTTTCTGCAAAGCCTGCTTTACCAATCATGAGTAGCCCTGCTACATAGACGACTAAGCCTATCAAGACCAGTATGAAGAACGCCCATAAAACTTTAGTTGTAGCTTTCGCCCCTCTAGAAATTATCAATGCACATATCAAATAGTAGATGACCGCAAAGATGAATGTAAATTCGTTTGATGAAACGAGAGCCGCTAAGTCTGTCATGCCGTTGACCTCAAAAATCGGTGCCAATGTATATTGAGTAAACCAAGGAATGTATGCGCCAGCAACACTCAATACCGTCATGAATAGAAAGAAGTTAATGGCGTAGCCCAATGAGGGATGAAGTATCCTGCTGACCCATATGTAGTCTCCTCCTGCTCTAGGCATAGCTATCGAGAATAATGCGTAGAATAATCCAATGACCAAGCTTATGGGTATAGCTAGTAGTGCGGTGGCGGGGAGATGTGCGCCTGGATATATTACAGAGGCCCATACGCCGTATACCAAGATTGCCATAGGCGCCATGACCATAATGTTAAAAATCATGGCATCGAATGCAGAGATGTTTCGTATAAGCCCTGACGCCCTCCTTACGTAAACATCCCTACTCATTCCCAATTACATCTCCTTTTGGATATTTTTCAATCTTTTGCAATTTTTAAAATAAATTTATTGTATAAAAACTTTACTATTGATTCTATTTCTCATGATAAATCCAGCCTTCCATCTTTTCCCATTCCCAATGATAACTGGTCGGAACAGCATAGCCATAGACTATGCATCCCCGCCATACGGCATACTGTGGTTCTGCTGATAACTTTACGTTGACGTTCTCTAATCCTTTATTTCTCAACATGTATTGAAGTTTTGTTTGTGAATCTACTGTAATTCCTTTGAGTAAGGATAAAGGTTTCCACATAAAGTTACCGCCCGACAAAATTATATGTGCATATAAGTGGGGCTGTAACTCCACTGGGCACCTCTCTACAGCCCTTATTATTGTCTCAGCCATGTCTAAGGTTCCATAGAAAGTAATATCTCCTATCCTAGTGTCAGATGGTCTCGGCATGCCCCTCTTAAAGTAGCTCTGAAAGACCTCATGGTTGGGATTGAAAACATACTCTCCTATCAAGAAACGAGTCCATGAATACTCAGCCAAGTCAATCTTAATTCTCGTTCCCGGCACTTGGTAGACCGCTCGGACCTGTTCAGGGTTACGCTTGGCGTAATTGATAGCCTCGTCAAGCTCGAGGGGGAGTAGCCCGATGTTTTCCTTAACTTTTCTGACTAGATTCTCTTCTCTTGCGAGGTCACCATACCCTGCATCTTTTAGTATCTCTGCAGTAATTGCATTTGCCTCACTTCCACCTCTATTCAAGGCAACTATGGCGTCTCTAATAGGCGCCCTAGATATTGGTGCGACCTGCGTATTCCCATGGCCGCTTTCGACGACGACACAAGATAGCTCTTTATGAGCTATCGCAACAGCTAATGGCTGAGGTATAATTGTTGATGCATAGACCAGTTTACTTTCCTTAGCTATGCTATCGTATATGTTTATTAAATTTTCATACATATATCGAGGAGCTACGGCAGATAATGATGCAACAAGATAAAATCCTTTAAAGCCAAAACCACTAGGTTTAAACTCCTCAAGTGCAAACATGGTTAATTCCTTAATAATTCTCCATGCGTTCTGATCGCCTTTTGGTATTACTCCATCCCTCATTGGATATATTAATCTCGATGAAAGATCAGCCCCACTTTCAAGAAAATACGATACTTCTTTTCCTACTACTATGTCTTTTTCGACACCCAAAATCTTAGATACCATTGACTTCTCTGGGAGATATCCACGATTCTCAATAATTGCGGGCCTCTCACCTAAAGTAATCGGTCCATATTTATAATCACTAGTTCCATAATCACTACCAAATACGAACCTGCGCTTGTAATCCTCCTCAAACAATCCTACTAGAGAGTCGAGAACACGTAATTATTAAGTTAAGTCTTCTCGGAGAGTAAGTCAACCCATGGATTTTCTGCAATAAAGGACGGCAGATTATCAGTCTTGCTCTTCTTAACTTTCTGTTCACTTCTTTTTTGATATATTTCTATTTTCGGCTTCTCTGAATTACTTGTCTCAACTGTTTTAATGTCGATGTGATTCATCTTTTCATAAACGACCTGCTCTAAGAATTCTAATCTCCTATTTAATTCATCAATCATGCTTAGACTACTAATTAATTCTTCAACTCTTTCCAATCTTGAGGATAAAGAATCGATCAATGTCTCTATTTTTTCGAGTTCATTTATATTACCCTGAGTTTCGCCGAATGAAACTATACTGCCGCCCACAAGCTCAGTTATCTTTTGATCGCTATAAACAATGAGCCCTATTTTATGAAGTCTAAAAGCATGGTCTCCAATTCTCGATAGTAGTTGCATCGGTAATGCGACATATGCGATCTTTCCCGAAGCGGCATCAAATGCCGATTGAATTACTGCGGAGAGTAAATCTCCTCCATTGGCTTCTTCATCAACAATACGGATGATTGCCTCTATACCACCATTACTAAACCTAATAATATTTTCAGAGAAATCTTTTTCTAAAATTCTGTATCCTTGTTTAGATATGTAACTAGCAATTTTGTCTAACGTATCCTTTCTCGTTACGTGCAATTGCCACTGATAATAATTCTTGGTCTCGGATATAAATAATCTCTGCCTTTTATAGCTGCTAATTTATTAGACAATCCATGAATGGATTTATCCATGATATCCCTCGATGTTGTAGGATATGTAAGAGTAAATTACACCGATGAATATGTAAAAGAACATTCAGGTGAAGTTGAAGGAATCGTCGAAGTATTGCCTAAATTTACTGATGCACTTGAAGGAATCGAAGAATATTCACATATTTTTCTAATATCTTATCTACATAAACAAGCAGATGCTTCTAGGAATGTTTTGAAGGTTAGACCTAGAAGGCTCCTGAGAATGGGGTTAGAATTTAAGGATCTACCGATTGTAGGAGTATTTGCAACGGATTCGCCCACCCGCCCTAACCCGGTAGGATTAACATTAGTCAAACTGCTGGGTAGGAAAGAGAATTTACTTCATGTATGGGGATTAGATCTTTTTAATGAGACTCCCATCATAGATATTAAACCGTATTCGAGTAGTTACAGGGCAAGTGAATATAAAGTGCCACTCTGGGCCTCAAAGTTTGATGAGCGTAAACCGATTTAGTAGTTTATAGTGCACGTATTACCAAATATATGCCGACGAGAACAACTGCGGCTCCAAGAATAAAAGGAGGAGCCGGGATCTCATTTAAGATAATAAATGCTAATACAGTGGCTGTTAATGGTTCTAGGAGAGTAAGTATAGAAGTCTGATAAGGTCTAAGAGCCTTCATTGATGAAAAATGTAAAGTATGACCAATCGTTGTTGGAAAGATCGATAAGCCGATCAAAGGTGCCCACTGATCAAGAGTAGGAAACATGAATACTCCAGAAATCAACGATAGGATCATTAACGCAATACAGCCTATGAAGTATATGACGGGCATTATCGATAATACGTCACTTTTCTCCCTGATCGGCTTACCGACCACGAGATAAATGGCCCATAAAATGGCCGCTGACAAGGATAAGAAATCACCTATAATGTTAGATAATGAGAACTTAATATCGAGAGCCGAAATTATAAAAATACCAGTCATACTCATCAATAATCCAAAAGTCGCAATATTTGACGGTCTCTCTCTATTTCTGATACAATAAATGATCAAAGCTATGGCAGGCGTTGTGTTAACTAGTACAGTCGCATTAATCACAGTAGTAACTTTGACAGAGTATATAAACATTGCAAAGTGAATTCCTAAAAGTAGACCCAAAATACCTACTCTCCATGGCGAAACACCTTGTAAGGCAACTTTTTTCCTCTTTAGAAGTAGGTTAGCTAGTAGCAGGATAGATGAGGCAATAAGTAACCTGTAAAAACCTATCGTGATGGCATCCAATCCACTTATGAATCTTATAAAAATTGAGGCAGTTCCAAAAAAGAATCCAGCCATTAATGCTTGAACTACGTAAATTTTGTTTTGCATCTACAAGTCGAGAATACCGTAATACAATTATTTATGAATATTTTCGGTTAAGTGGTACTCAAGATATGTTAATAGAATTTTTATACTATGACGGATAATTTCTAAAGAGCAGTGCATGCATTATTTTTAGAAATATTCGCAGTTTTCGGCCTAGTACTCTCTTTGAAATATAACTGCATTCTTTACAAATGAAGTATAGTCCTCCCTTTAAGGAGCCCAACTTAACTATCGCTAAGTGAAGAAAATCTTGATTTTCTTAGCTTTAATAAATTTTTAATGTTTTAAAAACTAACAATAGTTTTATGGACCGGGCGGGATTCGAACCCGCGGCCTCCCGCACGCCAAGCGGGCGATCTACCACTGATCTACCGGCCCATTCATCGATATTTTCTTAGTCCCTTATTTAATCATTGCTCAACCAAAAAATGCTTATCTATATACTAAATTGTTAAGTTAATAGAGTTGCATTGAGTATACCTATTCTGACCGGCGAAGAACTGTTAGTGAATTTTATTTTATTTATAGCGGGCTTTTTGGTTGGGTTAGGGATAGGAAAGCTCCTAAAGGGCTTCCTACTCATCATTGCTGGGTTAGCAATATTGATATTAGGGGGTTTCACAATTGCAGGAATAATTAATCTCGAAGAACTCTGGAACCTGTTTGGGCCACTGAAAACAATGGTTGCAAATGCCGCAGGCATGTTGGCGAGGTATCCTGCACTATCGTTCGGATTGATTATAGGAACTGTTATAGGAGCCATAAAGTGACTTATTTTTATGCTACGTATCTTACGTAATTTGTTGAAAAAATAAGTATTTTTGAATGGGCGTAGAGGGATTTATGGGTACTAAATGAGCGTAATGCACGATGAATTTGTAAAATTACCTGTCCATATTACTGGTTTCTTCAAGCCCTACTACTCAGATGACCCCACAACTACTGGATCGGTAGGTGCAGGGCTAATACTTACTCCTGGCATAGAATTCCGATTTCGACGTGGAAATGGGAAAGTTATGTTTAATGGCGAATATTGCAAGATAAGGCCTGCTCTTAATCTTTCGACGAAGCTCAAAGAAGCATTTGTAGAAATATTTACGTCATTAAAACCCGGTGTTGGCTATGCAATCAGCGCCGCATCAACACTAGCCGTAGCTTTATCATATGCGTGGCTGTCAGGCACTTCAGTAAGAAAACTTGCCATGGATGCACATATTTCAGAAGTCGAACATAGGACGGGGCTGGGCGATGTTATTTCAATTTTAGAAGGAAGTGGTTTAGTTGTCAGGGAGAAACCCGGTGGGCCAGGCATCGGAAAGACGAGAAGCTACGAGAGGGCAGTGAACATGACAGTAGTAACTACTGACCTTGGTTCAATGGAGACAGAAATAATGTTGAGCACCATAAATTACCGCCTCCAAACGTATGGAGAAATGGCAATGCGAATCTTCGAGGCACAGCCCTCACTAGAGGGGTTCTTAGAGGCATCTAGTTGGTTCTCCGAGAAAGTCGGCTTTATGACCCCTGAAATAAGTGAGCTACTCAAGCCGATCAAGCATATGATTATTGGATCATATATTAAAAAGAAAGTCTTATTAGTTGTACCCGAACCCGACCTTGTCTATGAAGTAAAAGAATACTTGAAATCAGTATTCGGACATGCTAGAATCTTCAGGATAGGTGATAATAGTTGGATGAAATCCCTAGAACTCATCCAAGGTATCATTCACTAATCATTAGGAAAAAACTTGTAGAGGCATTCAGACAGGGCATCGTAGTACCTGAGGGATTAATCGCTCACGGAAGAGGCGAGGCGCTCGACTACATACTAGGCGAAAAAACACTCGAACCTGCATATAGAGCCATTAAAGCAGCATCGGCACTACTATTGACATCAAAAAATCCAGTAATATCAGTAAATGGAAATACAGCTGCACTAGTGCCAAAAGAACTTGTAGAACTTTCAAAAATAGTTAAAGCTAAGCTAGAGGTCAACCTGTTTCACAGAACTATCGAGAGAGAAATTAAGATTGGTGAATTTTTAAAGTCTTTTGGCGCAGAAGAAGTATTAGGCATTGGTAGTGATGCATCTGAAACGATTCCCGGTTTAGAAAGTAAGAGGAGATTTGTAAGCAATCGTGGAATCTATTCGGCAGACACGGTATTAGTGGCCCTCGAAGATGGCGATAGGACAGAACAGCTAGTTAGAATGGGGAAAAAAGTAGTAGCAATCGACCTTAACCCCTTCTCGAGAACTGCTAGGGCCGCAAGTATAACTATTGTTGACAACGTAACGAGAGCATTACCAATATTGATCGAAGAGTGTAAAAATCTATTGAATAGTAAGAGAGATGAGCTTAAAGAGATCGTCACGGGATTTGATAATGAAAGAAATCTAAAGGATATGATTAGAGAGATTAGAGATAGATTATCCACGCTAAGTTCTTTAGAAGATGAGTAGCTATGGAAAGACATCTTTCTGCACTAGATATTCAGAAAATTAAGCGTATAGGAAGAAAAATAGTAATGGTGACTGCATATGACTATACCTCTGCACGATTAGCAGATAGCGCCGGCGTAGACATTATACTCGTAGGGGATTCAGCCTCAATGGTCATGATGGGGATGAAAGATACACGATACCTCACTCTTGAAGAAATGATTGTATTTTGCAAATCAGCTGCAAGAGGAGTTAAACATGCAATGGTTGTTGGAGACATGCCATTCATGAGCTATCAAGTATCTGTAGAGGAGGCAGTTAGAAATGCGGGCAAACTAGTCAAGGAGGGGTTGGTAGATGCCGTAAAGATTGAGGGAGGGACAGAATATGCCGATACCGTAAGAGCAATAGTGCGCGCAGGGATACCAGTAATGGGACACATTGGCCTTACACCTCAGAGCGCATCTATGGAAAGTGGCTATAGATTAAGAGGGAAAAGAGCTGAAGAAGCAAAATCAATAATCCAAGATGCTTTACAATTGGAAAGTGCAGGGGCATTTGCAATTGTTCTTGAGTACACCACATGTGAAGTAGGTAAAATACTATCCGAAAGGTTATCTATACCAGTCATTGGAATAGGATCTGGGCCCTATTGTGATGGACAAGTACTTGTATTTCATGATATTGTTGGATTATATGAAGAACCTCCTCCATTCGCTAAGAAATACATAGACGCCGCTTCATTAATAAAAGACGCATTAATACGATACAGAGAAGAAGTCTTAACTAATAGATTCCCATCAGAAAGCCAGTATTGGAACATGGACCCAATTGAGTATAGTCGACTTTTAGAACTGATTAGTAAATAGGTGTGATTCGTTGGAAATACTTGTAGTCGGTGCGGGGGCCTTAGGACTTTTAATATCTGGACTTATTGCACATAATGGAGGACACGTAACACTTTACAGTAGGAGACCAGAAGCCATAGAACATATATCGAAAAAGGGAATAAGAATAATCACCGACAACGAAGAATATGTAGTAAGAGTAAAATGTATAGCTAGCATTCAAAAAGATAACTATTATGAGCTTGCTATTGTAACTGTCAAGTCATATGACACAGAAACTATAGCAAAATTACTCGCTGAAAAATTGAACAGCCAGACATTTGTCTTGAGTCTTCAGAACGGACTAGGCAATGCTGAAATACTAGCTAGCCATCTAGGAAAGGAACGAGTATTTCCTGGAATAACAACACAAGCATCAACACGACTAGGCATAAACGAAGTATACCATGCATTTAATGGACTTACGATAATCGGGGAGTATGATGGCCCACCTACAGAAAGAGTCAGAAGAATAGCCGACTTCCTTTCCAACAATGGAGTCACATGCATAGTTTCAGAAAACATATGGCGAGAAATATGGTTTAAAGTTATGGTTAATTCGGTGATAAATCCCTTAACCGCCATTATGAAAATAAAAAATGAAGGGTTACTAAAAATTTCGTCTATAGAATTGCTAATCAAAGATATTTTATCAGAGATAATTTCTGTCGCTAAGTTATATGGATATGAGTTTAATCTAAATGAATGCTATGAAAAAATTATAAAAATAATTCAGGACACTAGAAATAATAAGTCATCCATGTTGCAAGATATTGAGAATAAAAGAAGAACAGAAATAGATAGCCTTAATGGAATGATAACCAAGCTAGCCGAGATGCACGGCTTAGAAACACCGCTTAACAGGGCATTGACCATATTTGTGAAAGGCATTGAAGAAAGATAAGGCAAAGTAGTTTCTTAACTCAAGGATTAATAACCAGAAATATTTGAATAAATAGTGAATGTCGAATAAAATCTCAGATTTGGGAGAATCATGGCTATTAAAATTCATTATCGACAGGATTTCTAAAATTGAAGACTCAATACTAATTCCTGGCGACGATGCATTTGATTTCATCTGTCATGGAAGAATTATCTGTTCTGGTGATATGTTAGTTGAACACACTGATATTCCACCAGGCATGACTCTTAGGCAAGCTGGAAGAAAAGCGATAGTAGCAGTTATAAGCGACTTAGCCGCGAAAGGAGCCCATCCTAGATATATCGTAACTCAGTTGGGACTTAGACGGGACATGATGATCGATGAATTTATAGAGCTCTGGACCGGACTCGAGGATGCATGCAATGAATATCGCGTTAAGATTGTCGGAGGAGATACAAACGAGTCTAACGAGCTCGTAATAAGCGTGTTTGGAATAGGTTTCTCAGAAAAACCTATACCGAGAACAGGCGCCCGTCCCGGGGATATAGTGGCCACTACCGGTCAATTCGGAACAACCTATACAGGGCTACATGCATTATTTAACTCGATAACTGATAAAAAATGGGATAGGCTGAGACAAAGCGTTCTATATCCAAGAGCCAAACTATCTGAGGGAATTACAATTGCGAGGTTAGGACTCGCAACCTCCTCAATAGATTCGAGCGATGGACTCGCAGCTTCACTTCAGCAGTTATCGCAAGCCAGCAATGTAGGATTCATGATTGATAAGCTACCCATAGATCCTCTCGCAGCCGAATATGCCTATCGATATGGACTTGATGTGTTTGATGCTGTAATGTTTGGAGGAGAGGAATATGAACTAGTCGTAACACTTCCAGAGTCAGCAATCGACAAAGTAAACGCGGAATTATCAAAAATTGGCAGCAGATTAATACCTATTGGCACAACGACTGAAAAAAAAGAATTAAATGTAGCTTGGCAAGGATCTATCAGAAAAGTGATTAGTGGTGGGTGGGAACATTTTACATCAAAAGGACTTGATAGAAAGCGAATAATTAGTGACAGCTTAAATCGAGCTACTACTCACCAAAAATAATGAAAACAAAAATATCTTTATTGTGGTATAATTAATGAAATAATCAAGGGGGACGTCTCCTGTGAAAAAATATTTGTTCAAATGCAGAGAATGTGGACATGAATTTAGACTGCAGGCTTGGAAAGCAGTATGTCCTAACTGTGAAAAAAGCTATTCACTCGTTAAAGTTGTTGAGCCGGCCAGAAGTCTTAGGATCAGGCCTCGAATATTCATTAGCATTCTTTTACTCATATATGCTGCATACTCGATTATTACAGTAAACATTGAGCCTGCTCTGCCTCTGACATATTTCTATCTTTATCAAGTCTTTATTATTGGAGGAGCATTGTTCGCGCTCAGTGGAAGTCTTCCCTCGAACGCGTTATCTGTATTCTTAGGAGGGTTGATAGCGTATAGCCACATAGCTTCTTTATCGACTAATTACTATAGCATCATTTTCATAATTCTTGGAGTCATAATAGCAATTCTCGGTACATTAGATGAGCTGATAATTAGACATAGCCGAAAAGAAATATAATAGGAAGAAACGTCTATTTATTTTCAAATTGTTAATTTCAACCCTTAAATAAAGGCTCAGCAATTCTACAACTTGTGGAGGTTTAGCAGCATATGGAAAAAGTAGTAACTTTCGGTGAAATAATGCTACGGCTTGCGCCACCAGGATTTCTACGAATCACACAAGCAAGATCATTTGACGCAATATACGCTGGAGCCGAGGCAAATGTTGCGATAGCCCTCGCTAATCTAGGAATACCTGCAGATTTTGTCACTAGACTGCCGGCAAATGATTTAGGAGATGCATGCATCAACTATTTACGACAATTTGGAGTGGGCACCGACAAAATAATTAGAGGAGGCGATAGACTAGGAATTTATTTTGTTGAGATCGGTGCGGCTCAAAGACCAAATAAAGTAATCTATGACCGTGCAAATTCATCAATCGCAACAGTCACGCCAGGAATGTTCGACTGGGATAAAATATTTGCTGATGCTATTTGGTTCCACTGGACTGGGATAACACCGGCCCTTAGTCAAGGAGCAGCTGAGACTTGTTTGGAGGCGGTTAAGGCTGCTAAAAAGAAGGGAGTCACTGTGTCATGCGACCTAAACTACCGTGCTAAACTATGGAAATGGGGAAAGTCAGCCGGCGAGGTCATGTCGGAGCTAGTAAAGTATGTAGATATTTTGATCGGTAATGAAGAAGACGTAGAGCAAGTATTCGGAATCAAAGCGCCTGGCGTAGATGTAGTGAGAGGCGAAGTAAAAGCTGAACCATATGAGTTTGTTGGAAAAGAAATAATGAAGAAATTCCCAAACGTTAAGCTCTTCGGCGTCTCGCTTAGGGGCAGCATTAGTGCTAGCCATAATACTTGGTCGGGAGCCCTATACGATGGCTCAAAACTCTATGTAGGACCAACTTACGACATAATCCCAATCGTTGACCGTGTCGGCGGTGGAGATGCATTCAATGCCGGACTTATCTATGGACTATTAAAATTCAAGGATGATAAACAGAAGGCGCTAGACTTTGCGGTTGCACTATCTTGCCTAAAACACTCTATTTACGGCGACTCTTGCCTAGTCAGACTAGACGAAGTAGAAACACTAATGAAGGGAATAACTACTGGAAGAATTGTGCGTTAAGAAGGTGAGAGGAATATGCCGAAATTTTTAAAACATGAAGTTGTGGCGAAGCTCCTCGAAGTAGGGGTTTTACCAACTTTTTACGAAGGGGATCTTGAGACTGCTAAAAAAATTCTTATTGCATGTGCTGATGGTGGCGCAAAAGTAGTGGAATTCACTAATAGGGGAGCACTGGCTTATCAAGTCTTCTCCGACTTAATAAGATGGCGTGACAAAGAGCGGCCGGACCTAATATTGGGAGTCGGTACTGTGATAGATCCAGCAACTGCTTCCCTGTTCATAAACAGTGGAGCCGACTTTGTCGTCGGTCCTGTCTTTAATCCAGAGATAGCGAAGATTTGCAATAGACGTAAAGTAGCCTATATCCCAGGATGCAGCTCGCCGTCTGAGATCTCAGCAGCAGAGGAGTCTGGCGCTGATATAATTAAGGTATTTCCAGCAGATGTTTTAGGACCTCGATTCATTAAAGACATGATGGGACCATCTCCATGGTCTCGATTAATGCCTTCAGGCGGCGTTGAGCCTACGCGTGAAAACATATTTGAATGGATCAAGGCTGGTGCAGCAGCACTTAACATGGGGTCAAACCTCATAGTGAAGGATCTGGTTAAGGCTGGAGACTTTGAGGGAATTAGGAAAAAAGTAGAGAATAGCATTATGTGGGTTAAAGAGGCAAGGGGGACACCTTTATTCCTGGGAGTTGAACACATAGGACTATATCCAACAGCAAAGGCTACCGCTGCTGAGATTGCCGATTGGTATGCGAATACTTTTGGCTTTGCCAAGAAGGAAGGCGCTAGTTCAATCTTTGTCTCTGGACCAACGCATGGAAGGATCGAGATAATGAAGAGCGAAGAAAAAGGAGTACAATGTCACGTAGCCGTGCTGGTCTCAAACTTTGAGGCTGCCTGTGAGTATCTAAGAAATAAGGGGATAGAGCTCGAAGAACCATCAATAAAACCGGGAGTAAAGGCTGTCTATCTCAAGAACCCCGATCCTGCTGGAAATAGGGTACACCTGCTATACCGGTCATAAAACCTAAAAATCCAAGGCTATTTTTTGGACAATAATCCAGTCTACATTTACTTTATATGATAATAACATTTTCTGCCAATTCTTTCTTTTTCTACTATGCCCAGATTTAAAAGTTGATTTAGATATACACTCTCTATTGCCCTAGTTCTTCCTGTCTGACTAGCAACTTCCATAGCAGTGGCTTTTCCTAAAAATCTAAGCGCCTGAAGTGTTTTATCTAAATGTGCCGGTAGTGTTTTCTGAACCGCCTCATCAGACTTTTTAGAAATGTATGACGCGGTAGACTCAATCTGGTAAATCTTTCCTAAGTAGTTGCTTAGGACTTCATCCATTTTTTGGAGAAAGCCCTCTAACGTTGCCTTAAGGTTTTTGGTTAATACATCAGAAATGTGAAGTCTACCTGTTAGTACTATCTCATTTGTAGCTTCCTTCATTATATCCGTATCCTCAGAAATTAGGTATGAAAATAGTGGTTTCGACCCTGCCTGACTTGCATCAAATGATTTATTACATTTTTTACAAACTAGTGATAGCTTAGGGCTCATGAATATAGCAGAACATGAATCACATCTTAATTCATGATTTATTCTAGATATATTTTTAGACCCACATCCTGGACATACATGCTTAATATCGATTAATGGTGAATCACAATATGGGCATGTCTTTATTATGTCAAGTAAAAGTTTATTGAGTACACCCATTGACGTTAGATTTTCGAGTATTTTTTCAGTCTCTCTGCTTTCTGTTCCAAAGAGTAAGTCTGCATCTTGGAAGACTATTCCTTGTTGTATGTGTGGATCAATTGTAGGCCTAATGTATGTTACTCCTGCATATCTAAGAATTCTTTTAATAAGGGATATATCCATAAGAGTTGGTTTTATTTGTTGCCCACTCGCTATGTTTTTATTACTACTTTTTATCAATTCTTATCTCCCTCAGATGATGCGTATTAATTCCCAACCTACGTGATTAACAGATTCTTATGCAAACTTTATATGCGTTATTTCATTAAGGATTATTATTTTTCCGTTTAGGGAGAAAACCTGCCGAATAGTTGGGAAATTGAACAAATGGAGAAGTTAATTTGAGTTATTATCGATTTTGGTTAGCAAGTAGAGCATTCCGATTAAAATGACAATGTACGACATGTGGATGTATATTGTGTTTGTCGGCCCTAATTCATCCCATAACAGTCCTCCGAGATACATTACCCCCATTGTCATGAGGGTCATGATAGATTGTTGAATTCCCCAGACAGCACCTCTATGAAACTTATCTAAACTAGCAGAAATCCTAGAGTCAATTGAAGGCATGAAAAATATTGCTAGTCCTGAATCCATCAAGAGTGCGAGAAGTATGCCTTCCATAGTGAATGAATTGACAAGAATTATGAGTGCGATAGACTTAATGGCTAGCTCGATTAATGACAACGAAAACCAACGACCACCCTCCACCATTCTTCCACCAATCGGTGCTAACACTGTATAAACTGCTCCCTCAATAGCAAAAATTAAAGAGAGCTCCATTTCACTTATCATTGCTAAGTCTTTAGCCCAGAGTGGAATAAGTATCGACCCAACAACACCAGCGAATGCTAGATAAAGCGATCTCGCTGAAATTAGAAGCAACATATGTGGATGACGAAGTCGTTCATAAGATTCTGTCAATTGTTGGCTTATGGATATTTCTGGCCTTCTAGCTATTGTTTCTCTTAAATATATTCTTGTTAGTCCTGAAATCAACGTTGATATGCCGATGAGAGTTATGCTGAATTCGTATCCAAAAGTCGCGATGAGCATACCCATGCTTAAGTATCCAGCAACAGCACCCAGATTCATGCATGCAAAATATATTCCATAAGCCCTCCCATAACTATGCCTAGAGGATACATCAGCAATGTATGCAAAGATGGGAGGGGCTGTAAAAGCTGTTGGAAGCATCGAAAAAGCAAGTGGCAAAATGGCGTCTTCCCATCTACTAACTTGTGACAAAGCGATATAGGAAGCTCCTGTTATAATAGGACCTATGATCAATAGCTTCTTTCTACCAATAATGTCAGCAATAAAACCACCAATTGGCACTAATAAAACGTAGAATATTCTTGAGGCAGCAAATACCATTCCGATATCTTTAGCCTCTGCTCCTATGTTCCTTAGAAAATATGGGATGAATGGGCTAAATCCTAGTATAAACATATTACTGATAATTAATGAGATCATTAAGATCCAGAAATCCATTGGGAGACCGACAAAGTTACGCTGCCTCTCATCAATCATTATCACTCATTTTCTATATTCTCGATAAAAGCATTAACAAACTCCTAATTCAAATAAAGTGAACTGACTCATATATTCAGATATTTTAGACGGTAATGGCCAATCTAATAATTAATTAAGTTATAAGTGAATTAATTGTTTTCCGTTTTCCCAAAATTTTTATTTCAAAATTTATGAAAAGAAAAAAGCTTATAAGCCGATATTTATAGATATTTTTCATTGGTGAAGAGTATGGGCCCCAGAACAGGAAGAGATCCAACTTAAATTGTTTTAAAATAGATTAAGATGTTTATGTTTTACCTCGTCTTTTATTATGTTTATTAATGGTATTTTAGGTGGTCTTAACCATCCTGTAGCATTTGTGAATAATTCTTTTGTTATCGTGAAGTTTGCACCGTCTTGCTCCAATACTGGTTCGCCAAATATCCCTTCTTCCTCAAGTTTCTTGGATAGGTTATTGATCGCTCCTATAAGTTGTTTTTCAGCTATCATATAGGATATGAAGGAACCATCACTTGCAACTTGGTAAGATTTACAGAATGGTGAGGAGGAGACCATTTTTCTCAATTTTGAGAGCTCTTTTTCACTCCTCGGACCGAAGCTAACCCACCACCTAGCAATATCAAGACTCCTCTCCCCTTTAGGATACCATGTTAACAAATATCCTGCAATAAGTCCTTTTCTAACTATGTGTTCCTGGAAGTGATATCTAAGGAGTCTTGGGTCTTTACCATACTGAGTAGCGACTTCGGTAAGTGGCTTAAATGCATCTATATGAAGTTCAGCAATAATAGCAAGGTCTAAACTATCAACAACGTAATTGGCAGCCTCCTTTTGCGATATTCTTTGAAGAGAAATTACATCGGCATTATATTCGAAATCACCGTCAAGTTTCCACTCGCATTTTTTGAAGTCAAATAATCTGTATGATACATGGGGATAACCAACCTCTACGATTTCCTTAAAATCATATTCAGCAATTATGTCTCTAGTCGCTAACTCCTCAAACATATCGATTAATTCACTACTCCACTTAGTCGGGGGACTTAACATTACTATGTACTTATTGCTAAATGCTATTTTTCCATAATATGATAAGTACGAATTTACTCCAAGCCAGTCAAGAATTTCTTGGGCATATTTATTACCGTTCCTAGTAAATGATACTATTCCAAAGAATCTTTCAAGCCCCATTCTATAGTAATGGGGCACGGTCTTAATCATGAATCCCATACTCTTAAGCTGCTTCTTCACCTTGTATCTTACGGTCTCTTTAGGAAGACCCGTCAACATCGCTATCAATGATAAGTTTCTAGGTCCATATTTTTTTAAAGCATCAAGAATTCTCACAAATTCAGAGTTCACATCATAATCATTCGAATTGCTCAAGTTATGATTTGATTCTTGGTTCTCTATGTTGTTAATCTTGTTAATCATCACGCACTTCAACATATATTACTAATATAGTTATATATAAATTTTTCTATTTTAGTTTGTGCAAATGTAAATCTCCTTTAGAAAAGTTAATAAGCTACCGATCTATTGTTAATCACATGGAAAAATTGTGGGTCGAGCGGAAAGAAGACTCTAAGACTGCTGAGAGTGATATTCTGAGATTACCTAGGTGGTACTATCCGCTGGCCTTACCTTTGATTAACGTTTGTGAAGAGAAATCGATTGCTGAAATTTCTATTGTTTCTAAGGATGTGCCAGGAGCTATGGCCCTTATCTCTTCAATACTGGCCAGTAAGAATATCAACATTATGAGTGGATTAATTACCAGTGCCAGTCAACAAGGTAAGTCCATTTTGACAATTTTCATTGACTATTCAGGGACTGGACTCACTATAGAGTCTATTAGAAATACTCTTCTTTCATTAAAAATTGTTGAAGATGTCAACATAAATACTCCAATATATGAGGGACTCTTGATTGAGCAGTTTGGATTCCCATTATTATTAGCCGGCAGACGATACATCTTAATGTCTCTTGACTGCTTCAACGTGATGATTAAGCGTATGCAAAGCATCTTGGGAACCTCGGGGCTAGTACTCTTCTATGAAATGGGAAAATATGCTGGTGAGAAGAGAGCTAGACATCTAAAGGAAGTATTTGACCTCCATGGTTGGCAGCTCGTCATGGTAGCACTTTCAGAGACGCAGCCAATAGGTTGGGGGATAGCTGAGCTAACTATGATTAATGATGAAGCAAAGGAATGGCGGGTAAGTGTAAAGGACTTATTTGAATGCACCCCATTTAGAAACGGTACAAAAGAATGTAGAAGCCACTTTTTCAGAGGTTATCTTGAAGGGGTGTTTAAGGAGGCATACGAGCTGGACAAGACGTCATGCATCGAGGAGAAGTGTATTGCGAATGGTTCTGATACATGTGAATTTGTGATTACGGGGATCAAAGCATAGAACGATACTTAAAACATGCCAGATTGATATATGCCTGATTTAGCATTATATTGTTAGCTGATACCTAAATATGAGTATACAGTTATTGAAAGCGATGGCCGCGGTGAGGTAATTGGTAGCCTCCCGGCCTGTGGAGGCTTACGCAGTTAGCCGGAAAGGAGTATTCCCCGGAGGTCGGGGTTCGAGTCCCCGCCGCGGCCTCATATTAGTTCTATTCTGAAATTCACTATCGCATGTAGAATACTACGATATTTAAGTTGAATGTTTTATCGAGTAGGGTGAAAGCCATGAGAGTAAGGGCTGTATGGATTTCTGGTTTTAGAAGCGTTTTGGACAATAATAGAGGACATAGCGTTATCATAGATTTGCCGAAGCAAGATAAGGGAGATGATACTGGACCTACTGCATTAGAACTAATGGCTATGAGCTATGTAGGATGCGTGGCGACTATATTCAAGATAGTTGCGGATAAGCGAGGGCTTACATTTGAAGACTTAGAAATTAATTTAGAAGCAGTGAAAGGCGAGAAAACAATAGAAAGAGGGGCAGGTAAATTAATTATTAAAACCACGGCAAAGAAGGAAGAAGTAGAAAATGCTCTGCGGTTAACATTGCAGGTTTGTCCAGTTGGAATAATATTTGATAATGCAGGAATTAAAATTGACTGGCAAGTAGAGTGCGTCAACATTAAATCTTAAAAGTTTCTTAATTTTATGAAGAAATAAGCTGTTTTTCTGGATATTTAGTCCTACCTTGAGATTTATATCCTATATATGTTGTAGTATGTTCATATACTTCCATGAATATTACTTTTGTCGATAATGGAGGATAAAGGGAAAATAAAAAGAATTGTAAGCACGACGGTCCAAGACCCAATGATGACTGTGAAAGAGATGGTCAAAACTGCGGGAGAAGTCAGTGAAGAGCTAGGTGGTTTTATAATACAAGTCAAAGATCCAAATAATTTTCCTTGGAGTGAATTGTTTCGATATTTGTTAAGTCTCAATCATACTGTCTGGATAGATCTGAGAGATGATAGCTTATTTATCATCACATGTCCGAAGGCGGATTAAGTTATCATTAATGGAACCTGCAGATATATCATTAGTAATGAAATTAGGAATGTAGGGATGCTTACTATTGCTCCAGGCTTGATCCATTCTTTTAAAGTCATATGTCCTATCTTCTGTCTCTCAACTAGACCAGCTGCAACGATATTGGCAGTACTGCCAATGATTGTTAAGTTGCCCATTAATGTTCCTGCAAATAGTAGCACCCACCACAATGGTGCGACATTAACTCCTAACTGTGATAACTGTGTAACTATTGATGACCATAACGTTACTGCTAATACATTATCCATCAGAGCAGACATTAACCCCGCGATCCACCCAGTACTAAACATGAGTGGAAATATTTCGGTTCCAGTAGATGTTATTATTGTGTTAGCAATTAATGAAGTAGCGCCCGTGTAAGTTAGCGTGCCAACAGTGGCGAAAAACATTAAAAAGAATGAAAGTGTCCACCAATCTACTCTCTTCTCAACTAATTCCCTAGCTCTCACTCTTTCAAGTAATATTACTATCCCAGCTGATATGAGTGGCACACCTATAAGCATTGTGTTTTTATCGAGACCCAACATACTCTCTATAAATGTATGAAAGATTAACCCTACTAATGTTCCAGCAAAAATAATACTTGCTACTATCATATCTTTTTTATTTGCCGCTGGATCTTTCACAACAAGCTGAACGGCCAGCTCCTTTCGCACAACCTTTAATTGCTCATCTATTTCTTTTATATAATCTTTAAAATAATATATTGATAAGAAATATGATAAGACTAGGCATGTTATAGATATGGGTGCCGCCCATCTTAGAAAATCAGAAAATCCGTATCCTGACCTTAATGCGACTATAACACCCACGGGGTTGCCGACGACCGTCGCACTACTACCAATGTTGGTCGCAAATACTGTCATAATTATGAGAGGAATGGGGGAAACTTTTAGCCTTGCTGATAAGTGGATAACTAGTGCAGTCATGAAGAGGATTGATGTAACTTCGTCGACCAGGGCTGCTGATAAAGCAGCCATAAACATTATGAGGAATAATGTTCTTTTGGCGCTATCTTTTCCGTATTTCATTACTCTGTCAAGTATAGCTTCGAAGAAATGTTTCTCTTCTAGGAATCCAATAATTATCATCATTCCTATCAGGAAGATAATTATGTCTAGGCCTGCAAACTCTATTAGGTGAGGGACGTCGAGTAGTCCTGAGCCTAGCAATATACCAATGCCTAAAAATGTGAAAGCCAGCCTAAACCTCCAATAAAAGAGCGCACCCATTATGATTGATGAGAAAACCCAAATTGACAATGATTGTTTAAAGGGAATCCCCAAAAATATCGATATAATAAACACTGAGATGCTTATAGCAACAAAGACCCCTGGTTTAATTCTTTTCCATTCAATGATCATCTCGAACACCAGGTACGAGTATTTTACTCAAATCATTAGCTATACGCTTATTTTTTAGTATAGCTAATGATTCAGACATACGTTCCACACACTACAATTTAACCATTACACCAATTTCAGTGATAAGAGACCACACTCAATTACCACAAATCAGTCCATATCAATTTTTGTAAATCAATTAAATAATAATTTGCAGTCTTGATATTTTGAATAGACACTTTGGCAAGATCTACGATCCGATCTACTCGAGCCATAACCGGAGCATCACTTGTTGCAACTATATAGCCTGTCTTGATAAGCTCTGAGTCGACTGAGCGGCACGTTAATGCTGTTCCATTAACTGACAGTCTTTCTAATTCTTCTCTGATAAATTCAGAGAATTCGCCACTGTAGCTTACGTTTGCTTCAAGGAGAAAAAGGGCTACTGAAGGAGCCAGTGACGCTGTCTTTTTTAAAATACTGCTAGTTGCTTCATATGCATCTGGCTGTTTTAGTATTGATGTATGGAGTTCAGATAAATCTCTGATAAAACCATCCAGAGACTTGACTATTATTCCACCCGACATGGCAGATAATACGGTCCCCAGAACGTTAAGAAAATCTACAGCGAGGCACTTGCCTCTGAGCTTACTTGGCTCCACGGTCTTCTCCTTTACATTAGATATCCAGTCAAGTGGATGAACACAACGATAAATTAAGCTTCTTAATCTCTTATCCATATTATATTTATCACCAATAATGTCTCGTACAGTCTCACGGCGATATCCCCTCTCCAGCATCCAAAGCGCGTCAAGAACCGCCTCCCTTAATGTTATCACGTCTAAGCTAAGTGGAGCCTTATAATGATCTACACCCATGTTTCACTGATACCTCTAATTTAGTCTATAATTCTCAGCCTAATAAAACTGTGGATAACTTAGAATAATACTAATAACCCAAATGTCGCAATTATTTTAAGTATACGCCTGGCCTAAGTGGAGTCGCCTGCATGGCCTTTCCCATCGGATCATCAACTGCATCTTCTGCACGCAATATTTCTACACCGCATCCAATCTCTATCTGAATGTAATTTCTAGCACTGGAATATACGTTGAATTCCTCATCTATAACCTTCAGAACAACTTCAGCACCATATCTAGGGATCAATTCTCTTAAAGTTGAGGCGATTTTCTCAATCAAGATTGGGAGCCGCTTGGCCTCAGATGGCACCTCTGCTATCAGCTTCTTGATTATTTGTCTAGGCTTCGAGGCAGCGTCTTGGACTCCGGCCGCAATGACCTCCTCCACTATTCTTCTCATCCATCTTGGAGCGACAAATATATTCACCATACTTGGACGCTTGCCTGTCGCCTCTATTATCTCATTTACATCCTCTATAACTTTCTCAATGATCTCCTCTTTCAGGAGAATGTCGTCAGGTATCTGCTCCGGTATTTCTGGCCAACTACTGTTTGAGACTAACCCTTCGCCGCCTATTATGCTCCATGCCTCCTCTGCTGTAAACGGAGCGAAGGGCGATAACGCTTTAATCCAGGACTCAATATAGGGTTTCGATGCCGGCCCTGGCCGACCTCCTCTTCTCTTAAGATATCTTTTCCAGTCATTACTCATCAGGTATAAAACCGTCGCCGCCGCACTTCTAGTCTTCAACACTTCAAGATAGCTATCGATATCAGTTAACCACTTTTTTAATCTGGCTATTAACCAAGCGTCTATATCCGTAAAGGAATCGTCTTTCCGGCTGGAAGCATAATCCGAGATAGTCTTGAGGAATGCGTCAAGTGATTTTCTGACCTCTTCTGCATTCTTTGACCGCCAGTCTGGGTCGTTCATCTCTTCTGCAGATAGTAGAAGGGCGAGCCTAGTTGCATCCGCACCATACTTCGAGATAGCTGTTTTTAGAGGCACGAAATTCCCCTTACTCTTGCTCATCTTTTCGCCCTCGACCTGTACCATCCCGTTAATTCCTACTGCCCTAGGCCATTTCTCTGGAGTAAATATCGCGACATGGTGAAAGATGAAGAATGTGAGATGATTCGGTAAAAGCTCCTTGGCAGATATCCTTAGATCTACTGGATACCAGTACTCAAATTCCTCTCTCATCTGTTCAAGGATTTCCCGTGGAATACCTGTGGATATTGATAACTTCTCGGGGTTACCTATGCCTAGGAATACATAGTTTAGAACATCTATGCTTAGTTGACTATTCGACACGATTCCTAAATTTAGATACTTACTTATCGTGTACAGGGCTTGATAAATTGTAGAGTCGCTGAGTGTCTCTACTATCCATGAATTATCGAAGGGAAGTCTCGTCCCAAGTCCTGTCTTCCTAGCGCAGGGCCAGTCCCTTAGCCAGTCAACCACGTTGTAGAACCACTGCCTAGCCGTCTCCGGATAGATCTTCATCTGGTTAAGATGCGACTTGACGATTTCTTTCCAGTCACCGTCGGAATACGTTAGGAACCATTGGTCTTGAACGATCTTAACTATGCATTCATCACCTGACCGACATATTACTTTCTCCGGCAGATCATACATTAACCCGCCTAATCCTTCTCTAATTAGTCTGTCCTTGACGATGTCTCGGGCCATAACCACGGTTAAACCAAAATACTCGCCACATTTTTCATTCATTCTACCAGAATAGAATTCTTTTCCATAGACCTCCTTTGTCAGCTCTTCTAACCGTGGGTCAAGCGAGTCAATAATGCCTGCTTTCTCAACGAGGTCAACAGCTGGATGCGGAGATAACCCTTCTGTATTAATGATTGATATTGGCTCTAACTCTTTAACGATTGAATAATCGATGCCATATTGCTTTAGTATTTCTGGTCTTTGTTTAAGTTCTTTGAGACCAGCATAGTCGTAGGGGGCGTGACTTGGAACACTATAAACCACACCTGTGCCGAGTGATGGATTGACAAACTTTGCCGGAAGTATTGGCAGCGGCTTATTTGTCAGGGGGGTATAAGCAATTTTCCCCAACAATTCACGCCCAATAACCTCACCATTGACTTCAATGTCCAGTAATTGCTCTCGTAGTTTGTTAGCTGCCTCTCTACTAACGATTAATCGCTTATCCTTAGTCCTAATGAATGTATATACCGCATCTGGGTTGATCCAAATATTAGTAGCGCCAAATATTGTCTCTGGTCTAAAAGTAGCAGCCGCCAGATAAGCATCATCAATTTTAAAGTAAACAAGTACAAATTCCTCAGGCGAGACACCCTCACCTATTAATCTATCATGATCACCGGTTGGGCTCTGACAAACAGGGCACCAGACTACTGGGTGAGATCCTTTTCTCACTCTTCCTTTTTTCTCCAAAACGCGGTACTGCCACTCGATGAATTTGCTGTAGTATGGATGAAGATCAGTTGTATAAAATTCGCGTCGCCAATCTACTGAGAACCCCATTGCTCGAACAACATCTCGGTTTTCACGTGTATAATATTCACATATGAAGGCTGGGTCTGTAAACTTATCAAGTATTTCTTCAGGAACTCCGTCTATCTCTCTCAGCATTCTTATGATTGATTGGTCTCCTCTCTTTAGTCTCTCGCTGGTTCCTGCTACAGCCTCACCGGTCCAGTGCCATGCCCAGGGAAATAATACATTATAGCCCTTCATTCTTTTGTATCTAGCTATGACGTCTACTCTTGAGGCTGTAAACCCATGACCGACATGTAGGGGGCCATTCTGATACGAATAAGGGAAAGTTATGAAATATTTAGGTCTAGATTTGTCTGGGTCTGCTTCGAATATCCTTTTTTCTTGCCAGATCTTCAGCCATTTCTCTTCGTACTTCACTGGAGTGCTAATCATCACTACCATCAGGCATTATGGTGTTATATATAACTGCACATTAAGTAATGTTAACGAGCCGGCACAAAGTTGCGACAAACATAATTGTTTATTAATTAATAATGGAGTTTTTGTATTGACAGTGGGGTGTCTACTGTTTGGCTGATAAGGACATTTTCGACGTTATAGTCATCGGATCAGGCCCGGCCGGGTATACTGCCGCCCTGTATACAGCGAGGGCAAACCTTAGAGTATTGATCATTGCTGGAGTAGCCCCAGGAGGACAACTAATGTTGACCGGGCATGTGGAAAATTTTCCAGGGTTCCCTGATGGAATCCTCGGGCCAGAACTTATGGAAAGGATGAGAGAACAAGCGTTAAAGTTTGGTGCAAAGATAGTTTATGATGACGCTATTGATGTTGATTTTTCGAAGACTCCATATAAAGTCTTAACAAGTGGTGAGGAATACCTAGGATACTCAGTAATTATAGCAACAGGAGCCGCTGCACGTTGGCTCGGACTTGAGTCTGAGAAACGATTGATTGGGAGAGGCGTGTCTGGCTGTGCAACCTGTGACGCACCACTCTTTAAGGGAGCTGACAACATAGTCATAATAGGTGGAGGCGACTCAGCAATGGAATACGCACTCTTCACGGCCAATCTAGCTAAGAAAGTTACGGTAATTCATAGAAGAGACAAGCTAAGGGCGTCTAAGATAATGCAGGAAAGAGCCCTCTCCAACCCAAAAATTACCTTCATCTGGAACAGCGTGGTCACAGATATAATTGGAGAAAATAAGGTCGAGGGAGTTAAAGTAAAGAATTTACTTACTGGCGAAGAAAAAACTATTCAATGTAATGCAGTGTTTGTTGCGATCGGTCATAAACCGGCTACAGATATCTTCAGAGACAAGATTGATATGGATAATGAGGGATACATAATCACGAGAGAGATCGTTAAGACTAGTGTTCCCGGCGTATTTGCTGCAGGAGATGTCCATGACAAAAAGTATAGACAGGCAATTACTGCGGCCGGATTTGGCTGCATGGCTGCGCTAGAAGCAATTAGATATGTAGAAGAAAAAGTCAATTCTAGTAAACGTACCCTATGAAGAACATTTAATTTATGTGACTAAGGTTGCTTTATTTTTCTCTTGGAAGCTTTGTGTGCCAACAATATAGGTAGTGGCTCATCATAATTGAATAAAGAAATAATTTTGTTTATTGTTTGAAGATCAACCATATGTCCTATGCTTGCATAAAATATCTTGCCTTTCTTATTCTTGTAAGCTATGCCAACATAATCACCTGCAATCTCGAGTCTCCCAATCATGGGATTCTCCCATTTTACCTCACCTATTAGTAGCCTTTTGGCTATTCCAATGGATGGTGTGTCTGTCAATACGCCGATTATCGAAGCTAGCCCACCTCTTCTTGGATGAGCTAACCCATGACCATCAACTAACAATAGGTCAGGCTTTACTGATAATTTACTAAGAGCACCAAGCAGTAAAGGGGCCTCCCTAACATAGAGTAGGCCAGGCACATACTCATAAAGAGCCCTTCCTTGGAATATTATTTCGGAGATAGGCGATTTTTCACCCAGCCGCATAATTACGGCGGCTGCAACTCCCTCATTGTTTTTGTAAGCGGCGTCCAGCCCACATATAAGCATGCCTTCCTTTAGCTCAAACTCATCAATCTTAACAAGGCTTGACAGTTTCTCCTGTATCTTTTCAAAAAACACGAATTCACCCTCTTTACTCATCCCAAGTATTAGCACAAATTAGATCTTATTCAGTCTTTATGATGGCAAAATTTTTCCTATTCCGCAATGAATTTCTCCTATGTTTTTCTAATAAATTTTCAAGCTGACTTATCGAGCTTACATGCTCACAGTTCTCAAGATTAAGCTCCTTGCATTTATCTCGTGAGTAATAAATTATGGGTAGTCCTAATGCATTTCCAGCAGAAAAAAGCTCGAGATTTTTCTGGTTCAGCTTGCCTATTGGCGGCGAAGTGTAAATCAATAGATCGGTTTTTTTGAGTTCTGATAATGCGGTATTATAAGATTCTTCTGATATTTCTCTGAAGGGCTCTTCAGCGATAACCTCGCCTCCTGCACCTTTTGCAATTGCATAGTCGATATCGCCCTTATGTAACACCCCAGTAATAAAACGGTACCCCAGCCTGCTAAGTAATCTATAGACAAGTAGGCCGCTGCCACCTCCAGCAATTACAAAGACCTTGAAATCACTCCCATCCCTGACTACGGGCTCTGCTACAAGAGTATCTTTACTAAAAATAAGCTCACCATTAAATCCGTAAAGTTCTTCGATTCCACCCTCCTCGACTAATTGTTCGGGAACGTCGTAAATTTTTATCATTCCCGTGTTACATACAAGTAATTTATCGCATAGCCTGATGGCGAGTTCTACGTCGTGTGTAGAGGCTATAATAGCTATTTTTTTCTCCCTACTCAACTTTCTCAGTAGTAGCATTATTTCTACTCGGCCTTTAGCGTCTAGATGCGTAGTAGGTTCGTCAAGTATGAGTATAGAGGGCTCCTGTGCTAGCGCCCTAGCAATCATTACTCTTTGCTTCTCACCATCGCTGATCTCATTGAATCTTCTATCAGCTAAAGTTAATGCGCCCGTAGCTCTAAGAGATTCCTCAATTACTAGTTTGTCGCGGTGAGAGAGCCTAGCGAATGAGCCAGTATACTGATACCTACCCATGGCAACTATCTCGTAGTTGGTCAAAAGTCCTGGTTGAATTTTCTCAGTCAGCACTATACCTATTTTTTTCGCGACTTCTTGATTACTCATCTTCCATAGGTCTTTCCCATCTATGAATATCGCACCGCCTAATGGCTTCAATAGCCTCGCCATAGTCTTTAGTAATGTTGACTTCCCAGAGGCGTTAGGCCCGATTACACCTATGAATTTCCCTGGCTCGATGTTTAAAGATGCCTCGTTTATCACTGTTCTACTTCCATAGCCAACCGTGAGACCAATTGTTGATAACAACTTAAGTGCTCCCCTCCTTCAATAGCAGGATTATCACAAGTGGTGCACCGAAAATCGCGGTGATGGCGGTTATTGGCAAGTCCCTCGGCATCATTAGTGTTCGGGCAGCCAAGTCGGCAGTTGCAGTTATGATCGAGCCCAAGACCGCTGAGAGAGGCAATACGACCCGGTTATCAGACGTCCCAGATAGATACCTCGAGATATGTGGAGCGACTAGGCCTATGAATCCTACCGGGCCAGCGACTACGGTGACGACAGAGGTCAAAAATGACGTCAAAGCAATTGATCCAACCTTCACTATACGAATGTTTATCCCCATGCTTAGAGCATAATTCTCACTAAGCATGAAAGCGTTAAGAGGCTTGGCGAGGATCAGTGAGAATACCGTTCCAATAATTATGGCTAATATTAAGAAATCTACGAATATCCATTTTGCTCCTGAGAAGCTCCCCATGACCCAGAATATAAAGACGTGAAATCTCTCTATGTCTGAGATTACTTGTAATATGCTTGTTATGGCTGAAGCTAGGTAGCTTATGGCGACACCTATTACTAGCAGTGTCGTTATCCCCCTGACGAGGCTAGAAGCAAAAATCATGAATAGAGATACTGTTAATGCTCCAATGAATCCGGCTAGGTAAAGAGTGTATGGGCTGAAGGGATTATTGATGCCTAAACTCGTGCCCATAAAAATTGCTAGGGCGATGAAGAGCGCCGAGCCGGAGGATATACCAATCACATAGGGCTCAGCGATAGGATTTCTGAAGAAGACCTGAAGAATTGCGCCAGATATTCCGAGAGCCGCGCCTCCAGCGAGAGCGGCCAAAACTCTTGGCAGCCTTATAGAATTAATTATCGCAGTATATACATCCTGACTCCAAGCACCAATTAGGGATGCTACTACTTTTTCAAACGGTATGCTTATGCTTCCTACCGATATTGATAGAAGAGTAATTAATGGAATTAGTGGTAGGAGAAGAATTATCCAGATAAATTTTCTTGTCCTAAAGGTATCATTATTCATGAGTTTTCACTCTGCTATATTTATGAAGTATCTTAGTTGGTGCTCCGGGAATTCTTCTGGATGCAGTATGTAGGCAAGGTCCAGATACCATCCTTCTACGTCGTAAAATCCTAATTGATAGATCATGGGGGAGTAAGTATAGACTCGCTTTTGTTTGACGGCATTTGTCTCAGACAGCCCAGGAGCCTCTGCCAGAATGTCTGACAGGCTACTAACGATGCCTGGATAAATTATCACATCGATCTCGCCGGCGTGTCCCAGAATTTCCTCGAGAGTTGTGACGAAGCTGCTTGTCTGCTTTACATCGCTGAAGATATATCTGGCGTTTAGTTGTCTTAATGCCTTTGCAACGTATGACTCACCGCCTGCTGCATATACTGTACCTTTGTAGATGCTGAACCAGGCGACATTTGGAGGCACTCTATCTGCGACTTTTCTTGCAATTGATGAGATTGTTTGCTCGCACTTATTGAAGATCTCTTTGGCCTCAGAATCAAGTCCGTAAAAAGAGGCAACGAATTTTATCCATTCAAATCTTCCTAAGTAGTCATTTTCAAGGTACTCATTTATGACAGCGTATTTTATTCCTAATTCATCGAACTTTGACATTGCCTCCATTCCCGGAAATGCATAGATGAAAACTATGTCTGGGTTAAGCGTGAGTATTTCTTCATAATTTGGCGTTTCAGGAGCCCCAACGTCCTTTATCCTTCCACTAATCAGTGCTTCATCTACATCTTTGAAATACCACTCATATTGTCCCCCCCACATTATTCCGACTACCGTGTCTAGAATGTCTGGACGATATTCTTTGAGACGCATTAAGAGCGCCACCTGAGTGGCCGACATGAGGATTACACGCTCGACTGGGACATAGATAACTATTCCTTCAACTCCTATAGGAGGTGACTTATTTCGTGGCACCAGTATCAGTGTCCTATTGAGAGCGTCCTTGACTATCTTGTAGTCATCAAACTCTGTTACCTTAAAGAGACGAGCATACTTTATTTCTGATTCGCTCTTAGTGATTGTGACTGTCTCCGTGTGACGAATCGTCGTTGTGTAGACTGTCTTACTTGTATAAGTATATGTGAACCTCTCGGTAACCGTGACTCGGCTAATCAGCATTGACGATGAAAGAAATCCTACAAGGATTCCTATGATGAGAGAGATGGATATAGTGGCTATAATTAAACGCCTCATGGATGGATTATCCATCCATTAAACTAGGATTTAAACATTTACAAATCGTAATACCGACCAGCCAATGAATCACTCATAACCAAGCAATAATCTATTAAGGCTATAAACCATTAATCTCAATTAGTTTAAAAATACTCTTAGCCACCAAAAAGTAAGTGTTTATTTTTTACTTAATCTCCACTCTTCTATAGTTGCCTCATGAGGCTTAGATATGTGCTGAGCCAGCTCTTAAGACCTTTCATAAGAAGAGACAGAGAGATCCGTCCATCAATAGAGGAAATGAACAAGGCGAGAGAAGTCATCTCAAAGATCAGTAGGAATAAAGAGATGGATATTGTTGAGAAAGTGGCCAAATTTAAGTCCATGATGGAGGGACAAAAAGATGGAAAAAGAGAGAAATAAGGAGAGAGCAAGGATGGCGGTAGTTGATGCCGCGATAAAAACTGTAGCAAGCTTAGGCAGTAATATTACAATAGGTCTTGGAACAGGCTCAACATCCGCATTATTCATAAACATGCTTTCAAGAACCATTGGCACTGAATCGGTAAGGGCTGTTATACCGACCTCCTATCAATCTGAGGAGGAGGCGGCTAAGGCTGGATTTAAGATTGCCTATCTAAGAGAAGTAAAGCGGCCCGATATTTACGTAGACAGCTTTGACCAATGCGACCTTCAGGGAAACGTCATCAAGGGAGGCGGAGGCGCAGTTACGAGAGAAAAATTACTCATGGTTTTGTCACGCAAGGTGTTACTCATAGGCGATGAGCAGAAACTTGTCAATAAGCTTAACATGGCTGTACCTATCGAGGTCATACCTTTCGCTATTCATGGAGTAATAACAATGATATCAGAGATGGGGTGGAAGCCAATCATCAGGCAAGCAGCTGGAAAGGCAGGCCCAGTTATTACTGACAACGGAAATTTAATTCTTGACGTTGACATTGGTGTGATAGAGAATCCCTCCGAGGCTGAGTTAAAATTGAGAGTGATTCCGGGAGTTGTAGAAGTTGGAATATGCACACGCAGGGGATACCAAATCCTAATAGGAATGAATGATGGTACCGTCAAATCAATATAAATTTAGTAATTATTCATTAACTACCTCATTCCACTTGTGGTTAAGGTGGTAAGGACTGAGTTTTAGAGAAGGAAGACTCAGAAGAAAGATGGATAGGGATGCGGCTGAATATATAACATCACTCCCATTTGACACAGAAATCTATAAAGAAGTAATCCTGATAAACACCGTACATCTCAAAATGCTCGCCAAACTTGGATACATAAGCAAAGAAGACCTAGTAAAGGGACTAAACACCCTAAAAGAAATGTTAGAGAGACCGATAAACCTTGATAACCCATTGCTAGAAGACATCCACATAGTTGTCGAGGATTACTTATCGAGACAGCTCCCAAACGCTGGGCTAAACCTCGCACTAGGAAAAAGCCGTAATGACGCAGTCGCAACAGCGATAAGGATGCATGTAAAAGAAAAAATAGTCGAGATAGTAGATGAGGGAATCCAACTTATAGAGTCTCTTCTTAGGAAGGCTCAAGAAGAAGCATCCACGGTATTTCCTGTATATACTCATTTGCAGGTTGCTGCCCCGGCCACATTCGGATTCATAATGAGTTTTTACGCCTCAAGAATGATCAGCGCCCTAGAATCTCTTACCCATGCATACATGTCTTCTGACCAGTGCCCCCTAGGCGCAGGTGCAGTATGTGGATCATCAATAATGCTGGATAGAGAGTGGATGGCTTCGCAGCTGGGCTTCTCCTACGTATTGGAAAATGCGCTTGATGCTTCTTCTTCGCGTGACTTCTTAATTGACTTACTCTCAGCCATACTTAAATTAGCTCTACCAATTACCGACATGTCAGAGGAACTAGTCCTATACTCAAGTGGAGAATATGGATTAATTGTTTTTCCCGACGAATACTCATCGACAAGCAGCATAATGCCCCATAAGAAAAACCCAGTAGTAGCGGAGATTGGGCGAACAAAAGTTTCAGAAATTGCTTCAGAATTTTTACGCATAATTATGATCATGCAGAGAAAAGTGAGTGGCTATGTGCTTGACCTTCAACAAATCACACCAGGAGTCTGGAGAGCAATTAATCATTTGCTA
This sequence comes from Nitrososphaerota archaeon, assembly GCA_038845265.1. Taxonomy (GTDB): domain Archaea; phylum Thermoproteota; class Nitrososphaeria_A; order Caldarchaeales; family Calditenuaceae; genus CALIKS01. Next base: position 145,269 of record JAWBQR010000003.1, read on the forward strand.
TTTACGTTGAGAATCTATAAAAAGATGATTCCTCAAATTTCAATAAACAAGGAAAGAGCATATGAGTTATGCAGACCACCTGTAGCGATGACTGAGTTGGCAAACTACCTTACCACAAGTCTAAGGATACCTTACAGAACGGCCCATAAAATTTGTGGCGAAGCGACACTATTATTAATTGAAAATAAGCTTACTGATGAAGCGTTCAGAGAGGTTCTTAAGAGTCATGGCGTAGATGCATCTCTGACGGTTCAGGAAGTTTTATCTATCTTAGAGCCTAAGTCCGTCGTGAGTTCCTACAAAACAATGGGGTCTGCAAATCCATATGAAGTTTCCCGAATGATATCCCATATGGAGGAAGAGTTAGAAGAACTCAAGAGCTGGGTAAAGGCACGTAAGGAGAACCTCGCCTCTATCGATAAATTAGTATTTGAAAGTTTTTAACTTCTAAATTTTTGTAGAAAGCTCCTCGATTGCCTTAATGTATATTGATACTGATAATTTCAGCTCATCGACCGATATCTTTTCGTTTGGGGTATGGGCTAATAGCGAGTTTCCTGGGCCACAGGCAGCTATATCACTGCTCAACTTAAATAAAATATTCATATCACTTGTCCCCGTCTTTTTTAGTATTTTTGGCTTTAGTCCATGCTTAATGATTGACCTAATAAGCGCCCTCGGCACAGGTGATGATAGACTAGCGCTGAATGGCTCTGTTGAGTCTATAATAGAGAGCTTACACCCATGAAGCGAAGCTATCACCTCAACCTTCTCGAGAATGGAGTTTGTGTCAACCCCGGGTGGAAATCTGATGTTGATGGTTGCCTCTGCTTTTTCTGGAAGCTTTGTCGGCCAATCTCCAGCCCTTATCATGGTTACTGCTGATGTCGTCTCTTCATAGCTGCTGCCCGAGAATACTGCCTTTACTTCGTTGATTGCGTCCAGCAGTTTATCTAGTGCTGAGTCGCCTACGTAGGGTGCTGAACTATGTCCACCCCTACCGCTCGAAGTTAACGTAAATGTCAAGCTTCCACGATAGCTTATCGCTATGCCTATGACTCCTGTTGGCTCTCCAATGATTATGTGGTCTGCCCTAAATCCACTCTCGAGTAGTCCAAGGGCGCCTGTCCCTGCGCCTTCCTCATCTACTAGTCCGGCGACCACTACTCGATAGTTTTGTCCTATTTGGGCCTTGGCGCCTGCCGAGATCATGGCGGCCAGCGGTCCCTTAGCGTCAACTGCTCCTCTCCCAATAATCACACCAGACCTCTGACTAACTGGTAATTCTCCCGGAACAGTGTCTACATGGCTTGCCAGAAGGATTGTTCTTTCACCGCTACCCCTGACTAGAAGATAATTCCCAGACTTGTCTATCATCAGCTCGTCATAGCCTAGTTCTCTTTGTAGCCTATTCATCTCGGATTCAAGCAGCCTCTCATCTCCGCTGGGTGTATATACCTTTAGTAATGAGAGGAGAATTTCATCTACCTCCAACTCTCTTCACCCTCTTTTCCCAGTGTGCTCGCAATATAGCCGCACCGCCTCATCAATTACTCTTATGCTCCAGTCAATATCTTCTTCGGTTATTAAGTATGGTGGAAGAAATCTGAGCACGGTCGAGCCTGCCTTAAGGGCTAATAATCCTCTCGTCTGGAGGAGCCGAATAATCTCTGCTGGATTAAACCTAATATCGAGACCTATCATCAGCCCTTTGCCCTTAACTCCCCTGACTATTGATGGATATGTCTTCGCGATTTCAGATAAGCCATTTGCTAAATGGTTACCCTTCTCAGCTGACTTAAGAGGAACGTTATCCCTCAGCAAAACCTTGGTCCCGCCTATGACTGCGGCCAGCGCCAGTGGGTTCCCGCCATGAGTAGACCCATGCTCTGCCTCCTCGACCCTGGACGCAATCTCGTCATTCACAGCTACGATGCTCACTGGGAAGCCGCCGCCTATGGATTTCCCAGCCACCATTATGTCCGGATCTATGTCATACTCTTCATGTGACCAGAGCCTGCCGGTTCGTCCAAACCCTGTCTGCACTTCATCAATTATCAATATTGAACCCATATTTCTGCATCTATCTGCCAAGGCCTTCATGAATTCCTTATTAGCCACGCTGAGGCCGCCTTCGCCCTGAACAGGCTCGATAATCACTGCGGCAAATGACTCATCGATCTTATCAAGGCTGGAGACATCATTGAACGGCAGAAATATGTGCTCCCATGGAAATGGGTCGTAACCGGCTCTATACTTAGGATTATGTGTCATTGCAAGGGCGCCCATGGTACGCCCATGAAATGCTCCGGTAAAAGACGCGAATCTACGTCTACCTGTTCTTTTCCTTGCGAGCTTCAGCGCAAGCTCAACTGCCTCACTTCCACTATTCAAGAAGTATACATTCTTAAGCCTTCTTGGAAGTATTTTTCCTAGCATTGCCAGACAATCGTCAAGGACCTGCGAGTCAAATATCGGTGGGCAAGTCATCACTTTTGATGCCTGCTCGATAATCATTTCCACTATTACGGGGTTGGAGTGGCCTAGGAATGCAGCTCCGTTTCCTGTGTGATAGTCAAGGTATCTTTTCCCATCTATGTCCCAGACATATTGTCCCTGAGCCCTTACTATCTTTATTCCTCTACTTGGAAAAAACCTTATGAGCCTAGCATACTCATTGTCTCTAATCATTTCTTGAACACTTCGACTGTAGACTTGATTATATCTCCTGCTAGGTCATATCCAGTGACTTGGACAGTATTTCTAAACTCAATAACTGCATTTATCTCTCCGACTAGGCTTTCGCCATCCTTAGTCTCCATCAGGTCAATCCCTAATACGCCACCACCAACAGCATCACCGGCCTTAATAATTAACTCGGCCTGCTCGTCGGTCAGATCTGCCTTCACTGCCCTCCCACCAAGAGCAGTATTTGTCTTCCATCGTTTGCTGTATCGATAAATAGCTACGGGAACCCTTCCCCACACGTAAAATGCCCTAATATCTCGATCGGGCTTATCAACGTACTGTTGAATATAATGTATCTTGAAATGAGGAGAGGACATTGATTCTCTAAAATCAAGAATATCTAGGAGATCGTCTTCTGTAGTAGCTCTTGCAATGAATCGACCCCAACTACCGAGAATAGGCTTTACCACAACGGGATATCCTAATTCGCGAGCTGCCTCAATCGCTTTCTCCTTACTATAAGCTACGGCCGTCCTTGGGACCGGTATCCCCTTACTTGCAAGAATCGCAGTAGTTACCAATTTATCGCCGCAATCCCTAATTATTCTGTATGAATTAACTACGGCTACTCCTTTTCCCTCAAGGATGGCCGCGGAGGAAAGGGCCCTATAATGACTAACACATCTCTCTAGCACGAATCCTATGTCTCTGTATTCCTCGCTTGATGTGTCATTTAGCCAGTCTATTCTTCTAAGAATAAAAATAGGCTTGATCGTATGTCCTAGCCGTCTTGCTGCATCGATTAGAAACTTCTCTTCAGCCCTGAGGAGGTCATACGCGAGCCCGATTATCACATTAAGGCTCCCCTATTCACCCCAATCTTCAGCGACTTCCTCGGCTATTTTTAATGCAAACTGGTTATTCTCAACTACAAGCTCTAGCTGAGCACCACATTCTTGGTGTTCAAATAGCTCACCTTCTAATGCATCGTCAGGAACATCTACTAATCCCTCACATACCGGACATTTTAGCTTAGGCACTACTCGTTCACCACTTGGAATTTCGAAGAGCAAAACCTTATCGCCCTTTATAAACATATCGTAAAACAATATTCACAAATAGATTCATGATTCGATAGACAAGAAGAGGCTATCTTTCATGTTCTTATCAATGTTCCCTTCATGCTACTAATATTCTCGATCGGGTCATCGCCTAGACCACTACATATTAATGCTTGTTTAGCTCCACCCTGGACCGCTTCAGCCGCTAACATGAGTTTCCTATTCATCCCTGGGCCGATCTTAGCAGCCAACTCTGTTGCCTCTTGAGGATTAAGCCTTTCAACCAATTTTCCATTATATAACACTCCGTCAACGTCTGTCATTAATACAAGCATATCGGCATTCAATGACTTTGCTATTATTGCTGCAGCTTGATCACCATCGACATTAAGCAGCTCTCCCTCTAACCCAATCGCTATCGGTGAAACTACTACGATGTATCCATTATTCGTAAGTAGCTCCAATATTGAATGATTAACCAGCTTTACCTGGCCAGTGTAGCCACCGTCAATAATCCTCTTTCGTCCATGCTCATCAACTATAATTATTTTCTTCTTACGCTCAGCGACTAGTAATCCAGCATCTGCACCTGTTAGTCCTATCGCACGTCCACCCAGCCTCTGAATCGTTGATATAATTTTTTTATTGAGCTTGCCTGCCATAATCTGAACATATACATCAAGCTCAGCCTCATCTGTATAACGACTCCTAATTCCGCTAGGGGATACTACAAACTTAGGCTCTATACCAAGACGCTTACACATCTCCGACACCATATCTCCACCACCATGAACAAAGACAATCTTCTCATCTCTCTGCCACACCCTAACTATACTCTTAGCAATATTCTCCATATTTGATGCAAGAACTCTTCCCCCAGCCTTAACCACGAGCATCCATACTCACCTACGCTGGACTTATGGGAGGAGACTCGAGACCTGTCTTTTCATCAAAACCACACATTATATTCATGCATTGGACAGCCTGCCCCGCGGCTCCCTTAATCAGGTTGTCAATAGCCCCGAATAGTGCTGCTCTTTTCCTACTCTCCTCTACGGCAAACCCGACATCGCAGTAGTTACTCCCAATCGTATATTTTGGGTCTGGATACTTGACCGGCCCAGTCCTAACGATCCTAATGAAGGGCTCCTTGCCATACATCTGTGCATATGCCCTCCATATTTCATTGCTCCCGACACCGTCAATTATCCAAACATGGCAAGTAGCTAACGCGCCTCTCACACTCCCAACCGCGTGGGGAACCATAGCCACGCTAATCTTCCTCTCAGCGAGAATGCTGAGCTCCTGCTCAACCTCTGCAACATGTCTATGACCCTCAGCCTCATATGGCCGCATAACGTTCGCCCTCTCCGGATGATGAGTACCATGAGTTGGCCCTCTGCCAGCCTCACTACTACCTACCTTTACATCTACAGCTATATGTCCAAGATCAATTAGCTTATTCTTCACTACAGGTGCTAATGCCAGTATGGCTGCGGTCGAATTACATCCAGGACAAGCAACAAGATCTGCATTCCTGATCTCAGCTCTATGCAACTCTGGCAAACCATATACACTGCGTGAAAGCAACTCGACAAGCGGATGCTTAAATCCATACCATTCCTCATATAGTAATGGGTCTTTAAGCCTAAAATCTGGGCTCAGGTCAATTACTTTTAAACCAACCTCGAGGAGATGACCAACAATTCCCACTGAGACACCTGCAGGAACGCTGAGAAAGACAAGGTCTGCACTACTAGTGATCTTACCGATATCAAGATCGCTAAACTTGAGATTGGTGTAAAATCCTCTTAGATTGAGGTGGACCGATGATAAAGGCTTGCCTGAATACTCCCTCGAAGTTGCCGCGACAACCTCTACCTCTTTATGAGTCGCCAAGATTCTTAGAAGTTCCCCGCCAGTATAACCGCTTGCGCCTATGACGGCAACTCTAACAGTCATTTCTTAGACACCCCTATGAGGAACTTTACCAATTCTGACGCTACATCTATACCCGTCGCCTCCATAAATCCCTTAAACTCAGGCACACCATTAACCTCATTTACATAAAGCATACCTGAGCTATCCTCCAAAATATCTACAGAGATAAAGTCACCCTTGACTGATTCTGCAGCCTTAATACTTATCTCCTCTAATACCGGGTCTAGCTTCCTCTGCACCGGCTTTCCTCCAAGCGCTATATTTGCTCTCCATTCATCACCAATGCTGATTCTATACATTGCTCCAAGAACCTCCCCACCGATAACTATGGCCCTGATATCACGATTATTAGTCTCAATATAGTCCTGCATAATGTGTATCTTGAGCTGCTGACTAGGGAGCATCTGTCTATGCTCAAGGAGACTCCTCCAGCTAACCGTGTCGGTGACTAATGAAACAAGACGCCCCCAACTCCCTATAGGAGGCTTATCAACAAAAGGCTTCTTTAACGCCCTGTAAGCAGCCTGAGCCGACTCTGTATCCATAGCAACTATGCTTCTCGGAACATTTAGTCCAGCGTTCTTTATTTTGCTAAGCGTGAGTATTTTATCGCCGCAGATCAAGATTGTGTAGGAGGAATTTACTGCTATTCCTCCACCAGACTCTCTGAGGGCCGCTGCATAAAGGGACTTATACATAGATACTGATCTCACGAGTGAGACGTCGGCAATCCTCTCTCCCAGTTGCAGGGGCTTGTTGTTTATGTTTGTGAGGATTACTTCGCAGTTGTTTGCTTTTAGCTTATCGATTATTAGTTTCTCCTCTAGCCTGGGATAGTCATAGAGCATCTCGATCTTCAAGTTGTTTTCCACCTGTCGCTGTATCTGTTTTCGGGAGCACTGTACTAGGATAAAAACCCGATTGGTTGATTAAGATTCCTAGCGTTTTTTCCTCTGGTCTGGGCATGGGTTTTTTAGGTTGTCTTGGTGCTGTGTTGTTGTGAGTCGATTCCGTATTCCTACTTTTAGGGATGTATGTGTTGCTAGGAGGATTGTCTCTAGGTATCTTAAGCCTACGCCCCTTGTTTATTCTAGGAAGGCCTCGAGGATTCTTGGATGTGATGTCTACTTTAAGCTCGAGAATCTTCAGCCTGTCCGGGCCTTCAAGGTTAGGGGCGGCGTGTATTACATGTATAGGATGAGGGAGGAGGCAGCTAGGAGAGGAGTTGTGACTGCTTCTACTGGTAATCATGCCCAATCAATTGCGTATGCTGGCTCGCTCTTCGGCGTTGATGTAAAGATCGTTATGCCTCATGGTGTTCCGCAGATTAAGATCGAGGCTGTTAAGGATCTTGGAGCCGAAGTGATTATTCATGGGTCTTATTTCGAGGAGTCTAGAATGTTTGCTGAGAGATTGGCGGAGGAGAAGGGATATCTGTTTGTCCATTCGATTAATGAGCCATTGCTGTACGAGGGTGTCGGCTCGATGCATCTGGAGGTCTTGGAGGAGCTGCCGGACGTGGACGTCGTGATTAATCCCCTCGGCGGCGGCTCTGGCGTAGCTAGTGGATGCATCGTGTATAAGACGGTGGACCCGTCGATCATGGTCTTTGCGGTTCAGGCGGAGGGTGCTCCGGCTTTTTATGAATCTTGGCGGCGTGGCGAGTTGGTTGATTTGGGGAGAGTCTCTACGAGGGCTGAGGGGCTTGCGGCGGGTAGGGCCTATGAGCTGCCTTTCATGATTCTGAGGGAGAGGTTGAATGATGTTTTGCTTGTGAGTGATGCTGAGATGGAGGGTGCTGTGAGGTTTATCTTTGATGCGATTCGGCAGGTGGCTGAGCTTAGTGGTGCTGCTTCTACTGCGGCTGCCTTTAAGATTAGGAATCTCTTGGAGGGGAAGAGGGTTGTGTTGATGGTGACTGGTGGGAATATTGATGCTGACTCGTTTGCCTCTATCTTGAAGGGTAGCTCAGTTAAGCAGCCGTGATTTTTCATGAAAATTGCTTAACACCTCCATGTATTCTTGAATTCGGCTTTCTCGTAGTTATTGTCTGGATTTTCATCTTTCAACAATATATTATAATGATGAGAAGATAATAAAGAATGTGACATATATAATTAATTATTTCTTGTTTAAAAATCTCATAAATCTATCTTCAAGCATAATTGTATCGACTGCCGCAACAATAGTGGCATTTGCCTTTTCAAGATTCAACTTTAAGTATCGAAATTCGCTGCTATTCTGGTTTCTCAGCCTGCTACTAACGCCACCCATAGTTTTCACTATTCCTTATTATATCCTGATGTCAAACATAGGACTCAGGGGAACATACGTAGGACTCGTTATTGTTTATCAGACCTTCGCCATACCCCTTACAA
>JAWBQR010000004.1:0-44878 GCA_038845265.1 Nitrososphaerota archaeon
TTCGATTATTATGGACGGATGTATAAAGTAATGAGTAGCGCCATACTTTACAAACAGCTTGCTGTCTCAGGGCTAGGACGAATATTCTTTTTCTCACCGAACATCAGGTTAGAACCACCAGAAACTATATCAACAAAACGACATTTAGCAGAATTTATCCAAATTGACTTAGAAGTAGCAGAAATTGATTATTTTGAAGCTATGAAGATCGCTGAGCATCTCTTCAGCTATACCGTTGATGAGGTAATGGACAGGTGTGTTGCAGAACTCGAGCTCCTCGGAAGAAGGCTGAGGCATTATAAACCACCATTTAAGAAGTATTCGTATGATGAAATATTAAAGATACTGTGGAAGCATGGAAGAAAAACTAAGTATGGGATGGAAATTAGCTGGGAGGATGAGGAGTTCTTATCTGCAATTCATGAAGAACCCCTCTTTATATATGACTATCCAAAAAGCGCTCGAGGATTCTATGACCGTGAGGATGAAAGTAGACCGGGAATATTAAGAGACTTCGACATGATCTACCCATCAGGCTACGGTGAAGCAATATCAGGCGGAGAAAGAGAATACAAATATGAACGAGTAGTCAGTAGGATGCTTAACAGTGGAGAAAACCCAAATAATTATGAATGGTACTTGGAGATGCTTAAAGACGGAGTACCACCGAGCGCTGGTTTCGGAATAGGTATCGAAAGGCTCACTAGATTCTTATGCGGATTAGAAACAGTGTGGGAGGCAAGGCTATGTCCGAAGATACCTGGAATCCATACGCCCTGACTTCTACGAGAGAATTATTATTTCAGTGAAAGTCAATATACCGCTTCTATATCAATGGTATTAGGGCTACATAGTAAATGAAGGTTCTATTGGTTAACCCGACGTTTGGTGGAGCAAGCGGGACTGGAAGACATGTACAACTGCTCAGTAAAGGTCTACGAGAAGAGGATATCGATGTATCAATACTGGACGGAAGGAATACTTGGAGTCTCAACATACCTATGATGAAGTCAGCATCTTTCTTAGTGGGCCTCCTTTTCAAAAAATTCCAAGCTGACGTCGTTCATCTTCATAGTCCTAAACTATCGCCACTAATATTCAAACATCGCAACACGATAATTACTATTCACGGAGGAATGAATGAATATATGCAAAAATACGGACTCATGGGAAGGCTAGTTTCTTCTATATTTTTATCAGTAATGAAAAAGTCAAGAGTAGTCACTACTGTGTTGAAAACTGAGGCGGAAAGATATGGCTGGACATGGATACCAAACATGACAGATATTAGGACTATTGATCAAATAAAACCGATCAATGAGTCATTTGTATTATTTGTGGGTAGAAATGATCCAATAAAGAATTACCAACTCTTTAAGAAAATAGTTACTCGCCTAAATCTAAAATACAAAGCATTTGGTGTAGAGGAGATAGCAGATTGGAAAACCGTTATTTCATATATGAAATCAGCAAAATGCCTATTCATCACATCAATTTGGGAGGGAATGCCATCCGTATTATTAGAAGCATGGGCGGCGGAATGCCCAGTTATTGCAAGTGAGATAGAAGCTTTCCTTCCTTTTCGTGATGCATTGATATTGAGTAAGCCCAAATTAGAGGAGATGATAAACGCATATAACAATTTAGAATTAGTTAGGGATAAAATTGTTAAAAATGGCAGACGTTATTCAGAAATGTTTGACTATCCCAAAGTTGTAAAAAAATACTTAAGAATATATGAATACCTCTTGAGTAACTAATTTTACTGTTCTGTCCTAAGCGCTACTACTGGATCGAGGCTTGCGGCTCTCCTTGCAGGGTAAATACCAGAGATCATGCCTATCATGATTGCGAAGAAAAACGTCTGTATTAATAAGAGGGGGGTAATCGTTGGCTCGTAAGGAATTGAGCCGAAGCTTGCCATAGAGCTGGTCGTTGACGATTGCTCAAAGTGGAATAAGCTACTTGTCATTATGCTGACTCCGTATGACAGCATTACTCCGAGCATTATCCCTAATATTCCGCCAATTGCTCCGGTCAATGAAGCCTCAGAAAGAAAGATTATCATTATGTCCCGCTTCGTCATGCCTATAGCTCTGAGGACACCTATCTCTCTGACCCGTTCCATGACAGACATTATCATCGTATTTGCAATACCTATTCCAGCAACTAGAAGGCTCACAGCCGCTATTACGGCCAAAAAGAAAGTGAATGAGCCAAGAATGCTTTGAACGGTCCTGAGGATGCTTGTAGGACTAACAATATTTGCATTCCTACCATACATTAATGAGAGCTGATCTATGATATAGTCAACATCCCTTGGATCGATTGCCCGGACAAGTATGCCATGATAGAGGCTTTCACCGAAAAGGCGTCTACCACCAGGGATAGTGATGAGAACCATTGTGTCAGCGTCTACGAATAGTGTTGCCCCAAATTCATCATAAACGCATGAAACGACATATGAAGCCTGTGTTTTTCCTTTAGGTGTAACTACCTCTACCGATATTGATTGCCCAGGCAATATTTTAACACCCGGATAGTCAGGTGGAAATGCAAGCTTGTAGCCAATGGCAGCTGACGTTGAATCACTCCGGATGGGTGGTGTTCCTTGAAGCACTGTTAATTGAGGAAATAGAATCTTAACACTTGCTGGATCTGTTGCGTATACTCGTCCATTGAGTGATATCCCGCCATATTTCACGGTGGCAGACGTCAAATAAAATGGCAAAACCGCCTCTACTCCAGGTATGAGAGATATCTTTTGTACGTCAGCGTCATTAAATCTCAATGATGATCCAGTTGACGGAAGTATGACTATATTGTTTGCCCCAAGCTCGAGCAGTTTATTTGTAATAGAATCATTTAGTCCCTGCCCGTTGGCTACCAGTGCTATGATTAAGGCGGTACCGATAGCAATGCCTAAGATTGTAAGTATGCTTCTTGTCCTTCTTTCCATTAAAGCCTTAAGTCCAAATTTAATGGCCTCTACTAGCTCCATGTCTCCTCCTTCTCAATAGAATAGCAACTGATCCCACAATAGCAATTATAACCACGAGAACAATTATGAGGTTAAGAATCTCCTGACTAATTAATGGCTTCTCCTTCTCAGACAGGTGTGGTAAAGTAATCGTAAGGCTGACAGGTTGAGTATATACATGTTCCCTCCTCAGCTCATCTTTATATTTAATAATTATGACACCATCTAATCTAATGTTGTCAGAGATTAGATTATTGATGAGTTTAACATTAAAGGGTAGAGGCGCGTTTGGATTTAGATCGCCAATATAGATAGTTTGTCCAGGCGCTGTCAGGGGCGACTCAAATTCAACTGTCGTGAACAGAGCAGGGACATTGCCTTCATTAAGAATATTTCCCGTCAACATGGGTGACCCCGCAAGAAATATAACATTCAAGTCATAAACTCTCAAATTTATGAAACCTTCAATAATGAAGCCTACCTCCCTCTCCTCATTTATAGTCTCTCCATTATCACTTGTCACATACTGTATCTTCATCCGCAGCCTAGCGGGTGAACCTGCCAACGACGGTGACGCAAACAATGATACATTTATTGACTCTGTCTTAGCTGGATCGATCTTATCTATCTTCCAGTTATTTGAGCCAATAACTGATAATCCGGTCTCGATAGGACTGGCAATAATTACGACTTTATCAAGTCTCGCCCTATAGTTGTTTAATATGTCGATCTTAATTGTCTCTACCTTACCGGCCGTAATCGAAGAGCTAGTTGAGAGGAGAATGTTTGGAGATTTTGGTTCTTCTTCACCGATAAATAAGGCTATAAATGATTGCTCAACATCCTGATTTCCATTTCTGTCCCTATACTTAATCGTGAGGGGCAACATCGTTACAGACCTAGAAATAGCGCTCGATATTGCCAGTTTGACCTTAATGACTGCCGTTTGTTTTGGGTCTAATTTTTTAAAGGTCCAAGAGGTCGGCTCACCTACGGGTAATACTTGTATTGAAGCAGGTGGATTAAAGGCCAGCCTAATGTCGTACGCAGATTCAATACCTTCATTCATTATGTAGAGTTCAGCAACTGATTCACTGTTTGGCTTAAGTGAATATCCAGACAACCATACCTTAATGTCTATGTCCTTAGTGAATGTCTTAACAATCTGGATGCCATGAACACTTGAATGCGTGACTATCTGACCAACAGTATTTCTATAAACTGCTTGGGCTTGAAGCAAAACAGTTGTGTCTGAGACCTGCTGATTAGCGTATATTGCACTTTCTAGCTCTACAGCCTTACCAGGCTCGAGCTTATCTAATATCCAATAGGTGTCACCGATTAAGGAAACCGAAGGATAGTTAGAAATCTGACTGAGCTGAACTCTTACATCTGACGCAGCTGCCTCCCCTATATTTTTCACTTTCAAAAGAATTGGAGTAAGTCTTCCCGGCTCTACGTTATTTGGATACATCTCAAAGATAATTTTCGATTTCCCCATCAAGTTTATTCTTACATCAAAGAATTGTCTTCGAGTCTGCTCTCCAACCTCATCATATGTTAGATCAAGTTTGGCAGTATATTCACCTATTCGCGTATCTGCCCCTATATTTATATAGAATGTAATTTCGAAGATACCGCCAGGAGGGACCGCTCCTAAATAGGTAGCTTCTGCGAGGTTGGGAGAGGAGGGATAAGTGGAGGAAAAACCATCAGGCAGATAAAGCTTCGCCAAGATATTCGAAACTTTAGATTCTTCGTAATCACTTCCAAGAACTACTGTAAACGGCAGATACATATCTCCTGGGCATGCTTCTACCCTCGTCCCCCCAGACCCCCAGTAACTATCCAGCAATTTTATTGTGTCTGTAGAGGCATATACGGGCTGAAACATGATGGGTAGTATAAAGACGCAAATGACCAAGATTGCTGCAATTATGTAGCTACGCATTACTGACCACCTCTATTGATTCGACTCTTCCATCTCTAATCCTAACTATTTTCTGACAGTTATTTGCTACTTCTGGATTATGTGTCACAATAACTATTGTCGTGCCTAACTCTTCATTTATGTTCTTCAAGATGTCGACTACTAATTTGCTATTTCGAGAGTCAAGATTTCCAGTTGGCTCATCTGCAAGCAGTATTTCGGGCCTACCAACTATAGCACGAGCGATCGCAACCCTCTGTTGTTCTCCCCCACTCATCTCTGTTGGCTTATTCATTAATCTCTCTTCTAAACCGACTAATGAAAGTGCTTGAATTGCAAGTTTTCTTCTCTCCTCCTTCCTTAAACCTCTGATTATTAATGGCAGCTCAACATTTTCTAAAGCAGTCAATCTTGGGATTAGGTTGAATGTTTGAAATACAAAACCTATAATATTATTTCGAATTCTTGTAAGTTCTGCGTCATTTAACTTTGTCACGTCTTGACCGTTTATTATTACTTTGCCTGAAGTCGGCCTGTCGAGTGTTCCCGCAATATGTAAGAATGTAGATTTTCCACTGCCGCTGGGACCCATTACCGACATCATCTCTCCTTTTCTTATCTTGAGGGACAACCCCCTTAGCGCTGGGAACTCAACTTTACCGAGTCTATATATCTTCCATACATTGTCCATTATGATTATATTCTCTTGTCCATCTTCGTCATTCAATATCATTCACCGACGTTAATTAATGATTGCCCTTATAAATACCATTACCATGAATTATTCATTACAATGAAATATGGTTAAATAATGAGTGTGATTCATTGATTTTACGGCGCAGTAAGTAGATGGGAAAAGTAAGAACCAGAAAAGTAAAGGTCTATGCAAAAGATATACTCGAGAAGTTTCCATCAGAAGTTTCACATAATTTTGAGGAAAATAAAAGGCTAGTAGGAATAGCCCTCAGAGGACAGGTATCTAAAAAACTTAGAAATAGAGTTGCAGGTTATCTTACAGCTTTGGCGAAAAAATTAGAAGAGAAGCAGAAAAAGGAGGCTGAGGCTATGTCTGCAGATACTAATAATTTAGGGGTCAAAGAGGGTAATATTTAAGCTAGTTTATTTATTGAGAGAATGATGCCGAAGAATAAAAAAGAGGCGATTGAGAAGCGGAAATTAGATCACCTTAAAATTGTATTTGAAGAAGATGTGGGATTTTTAAAAACAAACTGGCTCGAGTATGTCGAACCTGTACATTCTGCTATTCCTGAATTAGATTTTATTTCAATTAATACTCAAGCAAAGTTTCTCAAAAGAGTATTTTCTGCTCCTATAGTTATCGAGAGTATGACTGGGGGAACAAAGGCGGCTGCAGAGATCAACGCTAGGTTAGCAAAAGTTGCTGAGATGGAAAATATACCAATGGGTGTTGGTAGTCAAAGAATAGCAATAGAAAAGCCTGAACTCGCCTATACGTTCTCCATCACGCGAGAAGTCGCTCCAAAAGCCTTTCTAATGGCAAATTTAGGCGCAGCGCAAGTCATTAAACATGGAGAAGAGTTTGCTTGGAAAGCCATCAAGATGATCGAAGCTGACGCTCTAATAATACACTCAAATCCCTTGCAAGAACTCATTCAACCATCAGGAGATACATATTTTTCAGGATTATTGCATTCACTTAAAAAAATTTCAGAGAATATTGATGTACCTCTTATTGTCAAAGAAGTTGGGTGCGGCATCTCATTGAGTGACGCAATTAAGCTTAGAGATGTGGGGGTAGCGGCCATCGATACCGCAGGAGCAGGCGGTACGAATTGGGCAAAAATTGAAGGGATCAGGGCAAGAAAAGAAGGAGACGTTTTGAGAGAAAAACTCTCCATGCTTTTTCAAGAGTGGGGAATACCTACTGCTGCATCTGTTGCTGAAATATCACAACTAGATGGTATCGAAGTGATAGGTTCAGGGGGAATAAGAAATGGACTAGAAATAGCCAAGGTCATTATGTTGGGAGCCGAAATGGCAGGTCTTGCGAATCCGTTCTTAAAGGCTGCGAAGAAAGGAGAGAAGTCAATAAAAAAGTTAATTGAGCAACTTCTGATTGAGCTCAAAACAACAATGTTTCTAGTGGGTGCAAAAGATATAGCATCCCTCTCAACTTCGCAGAGAGTGATATTTGGCCCTCTAAAGACATGGTTAGAACAAAGATTAGGAAGCCTGAAGAGGTAGTATTCTAATTGTTGACGAAAACTATATGAAAAGACCATAATTAAATATTATTAAGAGACCAATGCTTAATCCGAACATCAACATCCAAATAGTTTTATTATAGCTGAATATCTTAAGCCCGTCAAGCTGACCGAGAGGGATCAAATTGAACATTGCTATATATGCATTCAAC
Organism: Nitrososphaerota archaeon; assembly: GCA_038845265.1. Classification (GTDB taxonomy): domain Archaea; phylum Thermoproteota; class Nitrososphaeria_A; order Caldarchaeales; family Calditenuaceae; genus CALIKS01. The sequence goes on from JAWBQR010000004.1 coordinate 7,309, forward strand.
AACCCTAGAATTCGCAATCCCTGAAAAATTAATAATGTTTCAAAATTAATCGATATCAATGCTATAAAGAATGCAAAAGAGATTACTAAATTGGCCAGTGGTCCAACAAGGGCAACGATACATAGCTCACGGAGATTACTGATTCCTCTAACAACAACTGCTCCAGGCGCTACGAATTTTATCGGTAAAAAAATCGATGCCAAAGTGATTATTACCCCGATTGTATTAAGTCTGAATCCCGCTGTTAATCCTTTCCAATTGCCTACAAACTTGTGAGCAAGTTCATGAACAAGGAATGACATAGCAAATCCAAGAGATAAAATTATCATTATAGTTATGTTGTTTAGGTCGAATCTTAAGAGGGAAAGCCCGACAGCCATTACGAGCAGGGTCCCGATGGTTAGGTGAGTAACCTCGTTTGTAAGAAAGTTGAAACGACCCTTGATGCTTACGGACTTAAAGGTCTGGGGAGCGGCCCATTCCCTTTCTCTCTTCCTTCGAGACTCTATCAAATTAATCTCTACGGGGCTCCTTGCTAGGTGGATCGCCTGGCATTCATGTTGTTCTGGCAGTCTATGGACAGCACAGTAATACTGATTGCAGTAGGCACATCGGAAAGGTAATATCTCCTCCTTCCCACACTTTGTACATTTCATATATCGTTCTCACTCATCAGCAAGTCTCGTGGTAATTGGTCAGAACATAGTTAAAACCCTTTTTCCATGGCCTCATCGTAGCTGTCAAAAACGGCCCAGAGATAAACTTTATGAATTACGATTAATGCTAAGTTTATTTAGGATAGAGAAAGTCATGCCTATATATGAAGCACTTAGCCCAGTAAACACCGTATCAGACCAGATAAGTGTATTACTTCAATTGTTATGGTTCGTCTTTTTCATCTCATTTTTCTTCTTGTACCCGATGTTTGGTCAACGCGCTCAGATGACTTTTCTTTTAAGAGACATAGAGAAAAAACTTAACAGATTAAAATTGATCCGTGACGAGGTAAAGCAACGAACAATTCAAGGCATCAAACAGAATGGAGGGATAGACTCTGAAGAAGTATTGAATCAAAAACTAGATGGACTACTAGAATATTTCTACATACAGCCAGAAGCAATGGATCCCATGGGCATAGTGTATAAACTTGAACATATACTAAACATTGGTGAAAATAGATTTGAGGAGCAGGTCATGTCTCTTGTTCCATCTGCGCCTCTACACAAGATCAAGTCTTTAACAAATTTAGTTGAAGTGGCTAGAGCTGTTAATCTCATTTATCGAGTGGTCCGTCATTACTACCTTGTCGGTAAAAAGACTGCGAATTATGTCTTAGCGCTTCAACTTCAAATGATTTTACCTCAATTGATAGAGATAGCTGAGGCTTATCGAAATGCATCATTCGCATTCCTAAACGGGCAACCCATAGGTGACGGAGTAGGTGTTTTGGTCGTTGCGAAGTTTGCACGAGAATCTAAGATAATATCATCATCCGAAGTTGTTAAGGATACCTCTGTATCTCTAGCAGAGTTCGAGGGGAGGAAAGTTTACATCGTCAGAGCAATCGGCCCCGGAGGCACGGTTGGTAAGCCTGGCGACGCGGTCTTAAAAGTAATCAATGATAGCGAGGAGAAAATTGACTTAATAATTACTGTGGATGCTGCATTGAAGCTCGAGGGTGAAGAGACGGGAAAGGTTGCAGAGGGTGTAGGAGTAGCTATTGGAGGACCTGGCGTAGATAAATTCAAAATCGAGACCATTGCCCGGGAGAAAAATATCCCGTTGTATGCAATAGTTATTTATCAATCGATAACTGAGGCCATCACTCCCTTAAAGGAATCGATCGTTAAGTCTGCAGAAACCGCACTAAATAGGATAAAAGAACTAATAAAAGAGAAAGCACCAGAGAAAGGAGTAGTTATATTGGCAGGTATTGGAAACACGATAGGGATAGGGATGTGAACATTATGAATAGTATAAGGTTTATGCCTTCAGTTCAAAAAGAGCAACTTAAGGGGTACATTCCTCCATTGACCTACCTAAAATGTGAGTCCTGTGGCACGATAAACTCTAGACCTCATATTGATGGTGATTATATCTTTAAGAAAGTAGAAGAAAAGTGTCCTAAATGCGGCGGAACAGATATGATAATAATAAGCATCCATGTTGAAGAGAGAACAAAACATTCCATTAAGTAACTACTTCGCATCCTTCTTCGAGTACAATAATTGTATGCTCTGCTTGTGCAACAGGAGCGCCAACCTTCTCAACCAGCACAGGATACCCTTTAATTACTCCCCTCTTCACTAATTTTTCATGTAGTTGCCATTTTTCTCTTTCTATCCAGCGAAGAGTATATGGAAGCCCCCTAGTTGATGTTTTAAGTTCTCTTAACAGATTTAATTCGTCGTGTGATAGACGTTCTTCATCCAGATATTCCATTTGTATGCTAAAAATGTTTACTGTACTTGAACTAACGACTAATCCTGAACCTGTTCCTAGTGTAACGAATGGTTCAATTGCATAGATCTTCCCGTATTCAAGTTTGGTAGTTTCTTTTGTTTTAACATTTGGTATTGAAGTACCTGAATGTAAGCTATATTTTTTAATCTCGTGGCCACTCAAATTTCTAATAGGTTTAAAGCCATACTGAGATACAGTTTCATTGATAACATTTCCAATCTCAGATGCCCTTATACCTGACCTTACTATTTTGATAGCATTTCTAAGTGCGTTTTCAGCAGCTTCTATCAGCTTCACCTGCGAGTTTGGGAGCCCGACAGTAACTGCGGTATCAGCAATATATCCACCACACTCAACTCCTAGGTCAACCTTAACAAGCGCACCACTAGGAATTATTATATTTTCGACGGGTGTAGGTGTAAAATGTGCCGCGACTGAGTTTACGCAGATGTTACACGGAAATGCAGGGCGTCCTCCATACTCAACTATCTTGTCTTCGACCGTTTGGGCTATCGTTAATGCATCAACACCCTCTCTTACAAGTGCTGGGACTACGCTCCTCACTTTCTTTGCAATCTCACCAGCAGTTCTTAATAGTCGGTAATCTTCCTCACTCAGCATCTCTATGAAATATCTGATTGAGGGTCCTATTTCTCATTATTGATTATACTGTTCATATGGGGTATATATCTTGGGAATTTATGATAGCTTATGGGAATGTCGAGTAATAATCAAGAAGAGGAATTCAAGGTAACGCCTTGGACAGTAGAGGGAAAAGTAGATTATAATAAGTTAATCAAATTGTTCGGAACAGAAGAGTTGAACGACGATCTTCTCGAAAGACTTCAAAGGCTAGCAAATGAAGAGCATTTTATGTTAACCAGGCGTATCTTTTTTTCTCATAGAGATTTAAGCAAAGTATTAGATGATTATGAAGCTGGGCGTGGCTTCTTTCTATATACTGGAAGAGGACCAAGCGGGCCGATGCATGTTGGACATATAATTCCGTTTTACTTTACAAAGTGGCTTCAATCAAGGTTTAAGGTTAATCTCTACATTGAAGTCACAGATGATGAAAAGTTCTTAGAGGAGGGCAGAGGACTTACATATAAAGAGGTTAAGCACTGGACCAACGAGAATATTCTCGACATTGCTGCCGTAGGACTTGACCCAGACAGGACTTTCATATTCAAAGACACGGAATACATCGGAAATATGTATCCCCTCTTGCTAAAGATAGCTAAGAGAATTAATTTTAGCCTAGTTAGAGCTGTTTTTGGTTTTGATAATCAGACAAATATCGGCCTTATATTTTATCCAGCACTTCAGATCGCTCCTACGATGTTTGAACGTAAAAGGTGCCTAATACCATCGGCTATCGATCAAGATCCATATTGGCGAATTCAGAGAGACATTGCTGAACAACTAAACTACTATAAGACGGCGGCTATTCATAGTAAATTTTTAATGCCACTGACCGGACCGTGGGGAAAAATGAGTTCCTCCAGCCCTGAGAGTGCAATCTTTCTGACGGATTCCCCTGAAGTTGTGAGAAAGAAGATTTGGAAGGCCTTTTCTGGTGGACAACCAACAGCTGAGCTCCAGCGTAAGCTCGGAGGGAACCCTGAGATAGACGTGGCCTTCCAGTGGTTATACTACTTCTTCGAGCCTGACGATTCTAAGATTGAAAAATTGAGGGAAGATTACAAGTCTGGAGCAATTCTTTCTGGCGAATTAAAGGAGTACCTCATAGAAAGGGTGACCGAGTTTTTGGATGAGCACCAGGCGAGCAGAGAAAATTCTCGAGAAATGGTCAAATTATATCTCAGAGACGGTGAACTTGCCTCGAAGATGTGGAAAACACTGTATGGAGATGAAGATTAGTAATTCGTTTTCTAATGGTTATAAGAAGGGAAAATACTAGTTTTATTGGGCGGCGGGTAGGGCCGGGGGGCTAGCCCTCCCCTGCAACCCGAAATGGGCTACTCGCGGGGGCCAGTAACCCCTAGGAAGGCGAAGACACGAACTGGCAGACAGTTAGGTGCCCCTTAAATGATCCAGCACCTGGACGGAGCTTGGGAGCGTGTCATGCCTCTCGTAGGAGAGGCCACTGACATGCTTACGGGTCGAACCGTGTCAGGCCCGGGAGGGAGCAGCACTAAGACCCGACTAAGCTGCTGTCCATAAGTGTTGGTGATGAGGACCTAGCTGGGATGCCGGCCAGTGTCCGCCGACCTGGGGGAGCCGCCGCCCATTAAAAAAGACTTTATGAGATGTCACCCTCTCAATTATTGTATAGAAATGTCTACGGAGGAGAGGAACGAGTTAGAGGAACTGAAGAAAGAGAATCAAGAATTGAAGACACAGATACTTTACCTGCAGGCAGAGCTTGATAATATGAGAAAATTAATTGAGAAAGAAGTTGACCGAGCAAAACAGCAAATTACTGAAAAATTAGTAGTAAACCTGATATACGTTTACGAGGGACTTGAAAGAGCTTTGAGCACAGTTCGGGAGGATAAAGAAGATCCCTTTATTGAAGGGATAAAAATTCTATTTAAAGAGATTGAGAAAATGCTGGAAGAAGAGAATGTGAGAGTTTTGGAGAGTGTAGGTAAAAAATTTGATCCATTTATTCATGAGGCCGTTGGATATGTCAATAACGAAGAATTGGAAGATGGCACGATTGTCGCTGAGGTCGCCAGAGGATACACACTAAAGGGAAAATTATTACGTCCCGCAAGGGTAATAGTTGTAAAAAATAAAAAATCAGATAATAGATGAAATCATCAATTAAGAAAGTTTATCCTTATTTATTCCTACCTCCCTAATATTGATAGGCTCTAGGATTGTCAAAGCACAAATGGCTAGCTATGAGGATGTCTGACCCATGGTATAGATTGGCTAAACAAGAAGGTTACCCATCAAGGGCAGCCTATAAACTATTGTATATACAGGAGAAATACGGAATAATTAGAGAAGGCTATACAATAGTAGATATTGGGTCAGCGCCCGGCGGAATGCTCTCGGTCGAAGCCAAATTGGTTGGAAGCAAAGGCACTGTCTTAGCAATAGATACCAAAGAGATCAAATACAACGCGAATAATATAAGGAAGTTATCACTCAATATTTTTGATGAAGAATCACCCAGAGTAATTGCTGATGCACTTAATTGGAAACGATGCGATGTTTTAATTTCTGACGCCTCTCCAAATCTCTCAGGTATTAGAGAACTCGACACTATTAAACAACTTGACTTAGTACTGAGGGTAATAGAGATATCTGACCTAATCCTCAGAAATGGTGGCAATCTATTGGTGAAGGCATACGAATGCAGGGAATTAATGGATATTGAAAAAGGATTAAAAAAGGGATTCAGTCTTTATAAACGTGTAAAACCACCTCCATCGACTTGGAAGCGCAATTCCGAAGTTTACTTAATGGGGCTTGAAAAAATCCGCGAAGGCATTCATAATCTTATTTTAACAATCATTGAAAGAAATCATGGGTGACCTTTTTCTTCTGGACATATAAATTAACAACAATCTCAGATATATCTGCGCTATACTCAATGATTCTTTTAAGACTTTCAAAAGCGTTCCGAGTTAACAAACTTATGTTGATGTTCTTTGCGGTGTGCAGTTCTGCCTGCTCGGTCTCAGATAAGACTTTAAATACTTTAGTAAGTACCTGATTTGCTAATACATGGTCAAGCACTAACATTGATTTTAGTGAATCCTCGAATATCACATTTGCAGTAACTCCGAAATCTATGACTTTTTTAGGTACTCTAATCTGGCTTTTTTCGTTGGCTATGATTGATTTCGCGATTAGTACAGCATGGTCTGCTGATCTTTCTATACTTTTTGAAGCGAGCATGTATCCTAGACATGATTGCTTTGTTGGTGGTTCAATCGTGTTCAATACATTATAGTTTGACAGCGCTATATTGAGCTGCCGGACTATAAAATGATAGAATCTGTCTACCTCATCGTCTCTTTCAATAATGCTACGGGCAAGATCCACATCTTCGTTTTCAAGAGCGATTAATGTTTCTTTCTGCATACTTGAAGTTATGCTACCCATTCTTTCTAAAGCCTTTTTTAACGGCATATTAGTATGAGCGGGTAAAACCTGAGTAGAGACTTCGATTGAGCTTTCCTCAATTATTTCCACACCTATGAGGTACCTCCTTATCATTTCTTTAACCTCCTGAATTATGCTATGTTTCGCACCTTGAAGACGAAACTTGATTAATTCATATCCGGCCAAATACCAAGAAACATACTCTCTAAAAACTTGTACAGATGAGCTTTCATTATCAATCAAAACCACACCTTCTTCAGTTTGCTGCTTTTTTGGGACTATTACAAGTGAGTTATCAATCTGCGGAATCAGCAATACTTCATCCAATTTTTTCAAATTCACACTGTCGACCCATTCTTTGGGTAACGAAACTATTAATGTAGAGCCCCCAGATAGCTGGACCCTCCTCACGTACATTTCAAATATATAAATAATAATGGCTCTATATAGATGTCTCTTAATCTACAAAGACATTAAAAATCAACAAGATTACTTAACTATGAGTATAGATTTCTAAACTTTCTTAGTAGCAAGCTAGCTGCTGCAGCATCCTGAATTGATAATCCTACACTCTTAAAGATTGTAATCTCATCCATATTCGCTCTCCCTTGCTTCATACCCGCAATTATTTCTCCAATCTCGGCGTAGATGTAGTCCTTAGTTATGTATCCTTTTTTTATTGCCTGGATTATATCGCCTGCCTCTGATAATGCCGCCTCTCTCGAATCTACAACGAGTTTAGAAACAGCGATAAGCTCCGCCTCGATTTCCGCCATATCGGGCGTATATGCACCTATTGCCGAGATATGGGTGCCTGGTTTAACTTGCTTCTTCTTAACGAAGGGATACCTCGAAGTTGTAGCCGTAATTATCACGTCGCTCGAATTCACAAGGTCATCAACAGAACTCATTAGTTTAATTCTATCATCAAAAACCTCCTTGAAATTCTGCTTGAAGTTGAGCATTTTTTCACGGTCAATATCGTATATCTTTATTTCTTCGAAATTTAGCATTTTTGTTGCAGCTAGTAGTTGCCATTTGGCTTGGTAGCCACATCCTATGATCCCAAGTACCTTACTGTCTTTCCTGGCAAGATACTTTATTGAAATTGCTGTTGCAGCTCCTGTTCTTAATCCGGTTAATGCCTTAGCGTCACAAATTAGATGGGGCGCACCGTTCTCAGGATTAATCGCGACTAAAATCGCATGGATCGTCGGCATACCTTTTGATAAATTCTGTGGATAAACTGTAACAATTTTTGTGCTGAATATATTGAGGTCTGCTGATAGACAAGGCATGATGAGTATATCTCCTCCTGCATAGTCTACAGACACTTTCATTCTATGTGGCGTAACTGTTTTACCCAAACTATACAATCTGAACCCTTCTTCGACTACACCTATCACGTCTTCAATTGCTAATAATTTCTGTACATCCTCATCGGTCAATGCCCTCATTTCAAATATTTTCGTTTTTGAACCAAGATATAAGTTAGCTAGAGTTTCTATCTTCTTTTATTTGTTTAATGATTTGGTCAAGCTTAACCAGTCTGCTCCTTTTAATACAAGCGCAATTAGAGTTTGTTACATTACTGAGGGATGGTTTATATTTGTATATTCGATGTACCCGAGAATCATGACTCGACCACGCCTCCAATACCTCTATCGGCCGCCATCCTGGAATCAAATAGTCATGTGTGAGTATGATGGCATCTTTTTTAAGATTACAAAATAGCGGCTTCATAGCTGTAAGTGCCTTTCTTGACAGATATGCCGTCACTACGTCAACCGGACTTAAGTCTAACCTCCTCATGTCCTCGTTAATTATGAATACGTTGTAAGGCTTCTCCTTTAATTTTTTATTTGCTAGCCTTACTAATTCCTTATTTATCTCTACCCCTAATGCTATGCACCCAGTCATTAATGATGCAGTTATTGGAATTCTTCCATCTCCGGAGCCTAAATCCAATAGAACCTTTCCTTCTGATAATTCCGCGAACTCGACCATTTTCTTAACAACATCAATTGGTGTAGGCACGAAGGGATCGAGCCTCTTGACCCGTCCCGCCATCCAATAGTTATAATAATTTATGAGTAATTTTAATGTATTTTCATGCTTTATATAGACTCTATGGCTTTTTAGATTTATTTTTCGGGATTATTTACAATTAATCATGTGTGCAGAAAGGCAAAAGATTGTCGTTGACACTAGCGCCATTATAAACGGCGAAGTTACTAGATTGATACAGAGCGGAGAGTTATCAAATGTCATTATCATAATTCCAGTTGCTGCGCTCGATGAGCTTCAAGCACAGGCCTCCAAGGGACGTACAGAAGGGATGATGGGACTATCTGAGATAAAGAAAATCAGGGAACTAGGTATTGAAAAAGGTGTTGAGTTACAGTTCGTTGGCGAGAGACCGAGTCTTGAGGATATAAAGCTGGCTAAGGGTGGCCGAATAGACGCAATAATCAGAGATGTGGCAAAGAAAGAAGGAGCGACACTTTATACCTCTGATTATGTGCAGTTTTTAGTAGCAGAAGCCGAAGGAGTTCCGGCTAGATTTCTAATGCCTGAGGAAAAAGTCAAAAAAATAGGCTTTGAATCATTTTTCACCGATGATACAATGAGCGTCCATCTCAAGGTCGGTGTACCTCCACTTGCTAAAAAAGGTAGGCCAGGAAGCATCAGGCTAGTTAAGTTAAGAGAAGATCCTTTAACTGTTGACGAGATTCAAGGAGTTATCTCAGATGTAATGTGGGCTGTGAGACACGCAAATGAGGGATCACTAGAAATTGTTAGAAACAACGCTATAGTTGCACAAATAGGACAGTATAGGGTAGCTATTACTAAACCACCTTTTAGCGATGACCATGAAGTGACAATAGTTAGACCCATAGTTAAGCTACGGCTAGAAGATTATCATCTAAGCGAGAAACTAATGAACAGACTCTCAACCAAGGCAGAGGGGTTACTCATAGCAGGCCCACCGGGCTCAGGTAAAAGCACCTTCGCAAGTAGTTTAGCAGAATTTTATTCGGGACTTGGAAAAATTGTTAAGACCTTTGAATCTCCCAGAGACCTTCAAGTAAGCCACGAGATAACCCAGTATGGACCTTTAGAAGGAGATTTCGAGAAAACAGCCGAGATACTGCTCTTGGTGAGACCGGACTATACAATATTTGATGAAATGAGAAGACCTAAAGATTTTCAAATTTATGCAGATATGCGTCTTGCGGGAGTAGGCATGGTTGGTGTAATACATGCAAGCGATCCAATAGATGCTATTCAGAGATTCTTGGGCAAAACAGAACTTGGCATGCTGCCGCATATCGTTGATACTGTAATATTCATTAAAGATGGAATGGTGCAGAGTGTTTATGAGCTCAGACTTGCAGTAAGGGTCCCGACTGGTATGAAGGATGAAGACCTCTCAAGACCGATAGTTGAAGTAGTAAACTTCTTGAATGATGAATTAGTTTATGAGATCTACAAGTACGGAGAAGAAACAGTGGTTGTTCCTATAGTATCAGACGAATTATCAAATGAAGTAGTGGATGAAATCAAGAATAAGATTCTCCGGGCCATTTCTAGAATCACAAAGGATCCATTAATCGAGGTAGTGGCAAAAGACAAAGTAATAGTAAAAGTTAGCAAGGAAGATATTCCAAGAATTCTTGGTAAAAAAGGACAGACAATTCGGAGCCTTGAGAAAAAACTAAATGTCAGTATATTGGTCGAGCCAAAAGTTCCGACACTAGGGAAGGAGATAAAATTCAACATCTATGAGAGCGGCAACTCAATAGAGATAAATGTCGATGAGAAATTGCAGGGAGAGCATATCAATATTTACTTAAATGATAGATTCTTATTCTCCGCAATAGTGGGGAAACTGGGTAAGATACGCATAAATAAAAATTCAGATATAGGGCGAAGATTGATGAAGCATCTCATGGCAGGCGAATCGATCAAAATTTATACTGATAAGCAAATAGAAAAATAAATTTATTCTAAGATTTCAACAATTTTTAGACTTCTTTTAGTTTGAATTCTTTTCCCTCGCAGTGAACAACTCCTTTCACTCTTCTTATATGAGATACACAGTTAAAACAAACCAGAAAGACAACATCTTGTTTTGCTACTGGACACTCGACATACTCCTTCTTCATCATAGTTATCATTTTTGAACTTAATGACTTTTTTAAGTATTCAACTAACTGTGAATTTACTTTGAATGCTTTTGTTCCTTTTTTCACTTCGACGAAGTAGATCGGGGTTCTGTTCAGCATATTTTAGAGTTAGATTATCGAAACAGATTTTTATGTTTATTTCTTCGTCACATTCTTGACGAAATATTTATATAAGACACTATTGTCATAATCTTCAAGCGGTGGGGGAATTATTGCTTACAGGCAAAATAACATAACATTAGATGGAACCGAAAAAACAATAATTATCTTACCCCCACTCGTCATTATTGTAATTCTCCTTCTTGTAGTACTTTAAGGTGGTTCGAATGATTTGGCGTCCTTTTTTGTCTAGAGAATATGTCTTGCCTGAGCGAGTATATATTTTTGATACCACACTACGCGATGGAGAACAGACTGCGGGCGTCTCCCTTTGCATCGATGATAAATTATCAATTGCAGAGGCATTGTCAGATATCGGAGTGGATATAATTGAGGCAGGGTTTCCAGCCGTATCTCCTGGTGAGCTAGATGCAATAAAGCAGATTGTGGAAATGGGATTAAGGCCGAAAATTTGTGTTCTCAGTAGATGTGATGAGCGAGATATAGATTTGGCGGCCAATACAGGAGCAGACTGGATTCACTTATTTATTGCTACCTCAGATCTACACATGAAGTATAAATTAAGGCTAGCTCCTGAGCAAGTTCTTAGCCGTGCAGTAGAAATGACTCAGTATGCAAAATCATATGGGATGACTGTTCACTTCTCTGCGGAAGATGCTACGCGATCTGATTTTGATTTTCTCTTAAAAATATACAGGAGCGTCAAAGAGGCGGGTGCTGAGAGTATAGATATACCTGATACTGTCGGAATTGCTATTCCATATATTATGCGAAATCTAGCACGGATGATTAAAGAAGCTACAGGTATCCCTGTTGCGGTCCATTGTCACGATGATCTAGGACTCGCAACGGCCAATACTTTGGCCGGTGTTGAAGGAGGAGCTGAGATAGTGCATGTAACAGTTAATGGAATTGGAGAAAGAGCAGGGAATGCAAGTCTTGAAGAAGTTGCTGCAGCTCTCAGATTCTTATATGGAATAGATATACGTATAAATCTCTCGAAAATTTGCGAGCTCTCTAGATTGGTTTCTTTAAAGACAGGCATATTGATACCTAAGAATAAGGCAATCGTAGGTCGTAATGCTTTTTCTCATGAAAGCGGAATACATGTCCATGGCGTAGTAAGCAATCCCATCACATATGAGCCAATACTCCCAGAAGAGGTTGGACAATCAAGAAGAATAGTTATTGGCAAGCATTCAGGTACACACGCGGTACAAAAAATCCTAAAGGAACATGGTTATGATCTCGATCTTTTTCAAGTTAAACAGATTTTAGAAAAAGTAAAAGAGCTAGGCGACAGGGGTGAAAAAGTTTCTGAATACACGCTCCTAACACTGGTAAAAGAGGTCCTTAAAGGGGAGGCTAAACCTGCTGCATCCGTCATCGATTTCAAATTCTGGGGAGATAATAATATGAATAGAATTATAGTTGAAATGGATTTTTTAGGTAAAAAGGTTGTTGGGGAGGGTGAGTCTGAACATCTCGTTCATGCATCTATTAATGCAGTCTTATCTGCGTTGAAGGAGATTGCCAATGATGTTGAGTTTGTTGATTACGATATTTATTATCCACCTAGTGAGGAACGGCACCCGGTCGAGGCAGAAGTTATCCTGAGAATAGATGGACACGACTTTATAGGTAGAGGATTAGGCCGAGGAATAGTACACAGCATTTTGAATGCAATGACAAGTGCAATTGGACAATATCTCATGCTCTTTAGGAGGCAAGGCCTGTTGAGGGAGAATACATGAAAGCAATAAATTTGTTAGTTAAGAAAATGGAAGAAATGGGAGTAGATGTAATTTTTGGCATACCCGGGGGGTCTAATTTACCACTCTACGACGCCCTGTACGACTCAGATATAAATAGCATATTGATGAGACATGAGCAACAGGCCGCTCATGCTGCTGATGGGTATGCCAGAGTTAAAAAGAAGCCAGGAATAGTTACTGCCACCTCCGGTCCAGGAGCGACAAACCTGATTACTGGATTAGTAAATGCCGCAATGGATAGCGTGCCTATAGTTGCCCTGACAGGCCAAGTCATTCGTCCCTTCATGGGCACAGATGCTTTTCAGGAAGCCGATATTGTTGGACTAGTGCTTCCTCATGTTAAATATGCAACTACAGTGACAGACTCTATGAGATTGGTTAAGGAATTTGTTAATGCATATCACTGCGCCATTTCAGGTAGACCTGGACCAACGCTATTAGATATTCCGAGGGACGTTATGCAAGAAGACATTAGTGAGGATAACAATATTGAGATTGGCCCCGACGAGGAGTTCCGCAGAAAGGCTGGGAAGCCTTCCGAATCAGAGCTCGAGCTGGCCGCTTCTCTAATATCATCCGCACATAGAATAACTATTCTTGTCGGCGGAGGAGTGCATTTCAGTGGCGCTACTAATGAAGTATTAAGATTGGCAGAGATTATAGGAGCTCCAATCGTGACGACTATGCCTGGAAAAACATGTATTCCACAAGATCACCCGTTGGCTATGGGTGTCGTCGGCATGCATGGCAGACTAGAAGCGGATATGGCAATAATTAATTCTGACCTAGTTATATGCGTAGGTACGAGGCTATCAGATAGGGCTATCGGCCCTCCAACCGAGTTTCAAAAGAACCGAAAGATAATCCATATCGATATAGATGCGAGCGAGCTGGGTAAGAACGTCTCACCTACAGTCAAGCTAAATGGTGATGCTAAAGAGATTTTACAAAATTTGATAAGTAAACTCAGCACCTACAAATTACCAAAAAATGATGCTGAATGGGTGGAAAAGTTACGAGAGCTAAGAAGAGCATATGAAGAATACATTATGAGCCAGGCGGACGAGTCAAGGATAAATTCATGGAAGCTTATTAAACTTATTAGAGAGGAGCTCCCTAGGTCAGCCATCGTCACGACTGGGGTCGGCCAGCATCAGATGTGGGCTCAGCTCTTCTTCGAAGTCCTTGAGCCCGGAACATTCATAACTAGTGCTGGTTTAGGAACCATGGGTTTCGGACTCCCCGCCGCCTTTGGAGCCAAAGTAGCGGCACCCGATAGACTGGTTGTAAATATTGATGGGGATGGAAGTTTCCAAATGACATGTCAGACATTAAGCAACATCGCAGAGTACAATTATCCAGTAATAACGGTTATTTTTGACAACCGTGCACTCGGAATGGTGAGACAGTGGCAAGACCTCTTCTACATGAAAAGATTCAAGGACGTTGACCTAACCGAGATAACAAACTTTGTTAAGCTCTCGGAAGCCTTTGGAGTTGAGGGAGTTCTAGCACAGAGCTATGACGAAGTTAGAAAAGCCTTGAGAAGAGCAATTAGAAATGATTATGCAATAGTTATAGATGTCCCAATTGATAAAAATGAAAAAGTTTTTCCAATGGTTCCACCAGGGAAATGGTTAGCCGAGTTTATTGGTCCTCCGGGGTTTGAGGCACATGGCAAAATATCAGCTTCAGTTATTACTAAGTAATAAGCCAGAGGCTTTAGGAAAACTCATCCTGCTAATAAAGCAGGCACGACTCAATTTGATGGAAGCAAACATCAAACGGCAGACAGACGAAATAATAAAGGCACAATTACTAATTGAGGGGAGAGAGGAGAAAGTGAACTGGTTAATTACCAAACTAATGTTCTTCCCCTATTTTAAAAGAGTTGAGTATGTCAGTTCAGAGGCGACATAAATGAGTGTGGAAGAACCAAAAAAATTTATAATCAAAATAGTCTTAAGCAATAATCAGAACGTTCTCGATGTTATCAAGCAAGTTATAAACTTCCAAGAAGGTGAAGTTAGGAGTTTATATTTAAGTCCAAAAGGATTGAACGGTGAAAGGGAAATGATAATTGAGTTCGAGGGTAAGGCCCCTTCAGTCAATTCATTGGTGAAAAATATAACTCAAATCGAGGGATGCGTCGAGTCGGTAGTCACAGAGTTTCCAGCCGCACTTATACAGACAGATGAAGAGGTGGGTAAATAAATGGCCAAGGTTTATTATGACAAAGACGCAACACTAAGGCCTTTACAAGGCAAGACAATATCTGTAATTGGTTATGGAAGCCAAGGAAGAGCACAAGCATTGAATATGAGGGATTCAGGACTAAACGTAATAGTTGGATTACGAAGAGGGGGAAAAAGCTGGGATGAGGCCGTCAGGGATGGTTTTTCACCAGTAATGATAAAGGAAGCCGCCGCCTTAGGAGATGTCATAATGATGCTAGTGCCAGATGTGCCGATGCCGGAAATATATGAAAACGAGGTAGCAAAACAACTGACTAATGGGAAGACGCTCGTATTCGCGCATGGTTACAACGTGCATTTCAAGAGGATTATACCTCCAAATTTCGTAGATGTCGTCTTAGTGGCTCCGAAATCTCCAGGAGCATTGTTAAGACAAAAATTCCTAGAAGGAAAAGGAGTACCCTCATTGATAGCTGTTTATCAGGACAGGTCTGGTGAAGCTAGACAGACTGCATTGGCAATAGCGAAGGCTATAGGCTCTACTAGAGCAGGCGTCATAGAGACGACATTTGAAGAAGAGACAGAAACAGACCTCTTAGGTGAGCAGGCGGTTCTAGTAGGCGGCGTTATGGAGCTTATCAAGAAAGGCTTCGAAGTACTCATAGAGAATGGCTACCAGCCGGAGCTAGCTTATTATGAAGTATGCAATGAATTGAAGCTTATAGTAGACCTTATCTATGCCGGAGGACTTACAAACATGCTGAAGGGTGTTTCAGATACTGCTAAATTTGGTGGATTACTCGTAGGGCCAAGAATAGTTGATGAGCACGTGAAGAAAAATATGATCGAGGCTCTTAAAAGAATAAAGAGTGGTGAATTCGAAAAACAATGGACAGGCAATCCTAATGCTTATCAAGATCTTTCAAAAATGATGGCTGAGATTGAGAAGCATCCAATCGAAATAGTTGGTAAAGAACTCAGGAGACTAGCATTAATCTAACACTTTTTCTACTTTACCGTATATTTCTGCTTTTCCGCCTCTTGGTTTAGCAATTACTTCTTTACATACCATGCATGTAACTATAGTCTTAGCTGTGTCTAGTATTATCTGTTTATTACCACAGTAGTTGCACATAACTATTAAAAATTTGGATGTTGGGCGTGGAATTAGCTTAGAGACATTGATTCTTGACAAGTATTGTATCACCTCGCGATCTCAAGCTTTCTTAATCTTACTCCGGTTCTCATTGATTTCCTGCCACATTTTTTGCATGTAAGAACCAATGTCTTCTTATCGGTTGTCTTCGCTTTATTTCTCTGGATTGGGTATTTTTGTCCACCGTATCCATGCAGCTCTCTTTCATGTCTACGCGCACCTATTGCTAATCCCCTCTCCTTCCCCTTCCTATAAAGCGCAACCGTATGTTCAGTATGTTCATTGCACTTTGGACAATACGTGTTTATCGAGTCCGGTACTTTCATCTTCTTGTATGACTGTGCATTGACCAAAATATAAATGATTATTAAAAATACTACGCTGGCAGCCCTAATGATTTAAGTATTGAAACATGAAGTTCAGACTTTACGGGGAACCACATAAATAACCACCATAACTGTACACCTACGATCATTATTAATATCAATTTTCCAAATCGGTCATCCCATAAGCTATGGGGTAGAGCTAATGCAATTGCAGGGACAGTCTGGATAAAATAGAATGTATAAACCCACCTATGTAGAAGATATCCAATTGGGAAGTATACAAAGTAATTTAAGCAAATCCAAATAAATAAAAAGAAATCTATTAGTCTTTTTTCATCAACTGCTAAACGTCTTGATAAAAACATATATAAAAAGAAGTTCAGCGCTCCCGGCGCGGTTATTATCAAAATTATCCAAGTCAACCACCATATAGGCGAGTATATGCCATAATAGGCAATGGGCTTATATGAATATCCATCAATGGTTACTTCTGTCACATAGTAAGGTGATGGAGCAAAAGTGTTGATCGGAATAGTCCACCTTAATGGCAGATCGATAATAACGCCTTCTTCTGAATAAGGATTATCCTTATGAACGCAATAGAGATAAGCAAAATTCTCAACACAACGATAACTCAGAGAGGAGTGATAGTCCAAAATAAAATCGAGGTGGTCGAAAGGACTTGGAAAGGCGCCATACGCATAGTCATAGACAGCTAATCCCGAGATAAATACTACTGCAGAAATTATGACTGAGAATGCAGCTGTGTTTAATCCTTTTTCTATCCTTTTACGTGGTTGTTCCTGTTTAAGTGCCGAATTAAAAGCATCTACAATAACAATAGCTGCTACACCGAAGGCAGATGATGTTTTACATAACATTGAAAGCCCAAGCGAGATAGAACCGAGGACGCGTCTTTTGCTGAGAATTAGTAAAACGCCGAGTAAAAGAAACATGAGAGCAGGTGCATCAAGCATAGCTATTGATGTTAGGTTGAAAGTCATAACATCGCCTATATATATAAGAGCCGTTGCTAATGCTAATTCTATTTTTCTTGTTAATCTATAAGATATTAGTAGCAATAGTGCAACACTTATAGAACCTGATAAGGCGGAGAAAAATCTCCAACCAAGTGGATTATCTCCAAAAATTTTTATTCCTAACATAATCAAAAATTTACTGAGGGGGGGATGTTCATTATTTGAAGCTTCACCCATTAATAATTTTCTTACAGCAGGTATGTAATGAGCTTCATCAAAAACAAATCCGCATCCATCAAAATTAGAAATGCACTCGCTAGGTGGCTTCTCCGGTGCGGGGTAATTTATAATCGCTAATTTTATCGCTAAAATGATAAATAAAAATAATAATGCGAGTACTTTTGGATTCTTGAGAAGTATTAATAACTTATCGGTATTTTTCTTAGTTTTAACATCCTTCATTTGCTCTCATCACCGAGTTATTCGAATTTCTATGTAACTGATATATCTGTATTTGTCGCTTTCCTTTAATATTTCCGTTCCTATGATGATTTCCTTTATTGATAAATTAGTTATGAAACTCTTTTTTAACAAGTTAACGACGTCTACACAGTTAGCAATTCTCTTTCCACGGGCCCTTAATAGTATTGATCTCTCTCCACGATTAAAGACTGTGATACAGGCAGTTACATATTTAATTATTGGTTTTTTACCAACAATTATTAGTGGTTCTCTCGATAGCAAGATTACCCCAATATGATTAAAATATTTTAAGAATTAAATCTTTAGAAAATTAATATTGGTATAAAAAAGGACAACACCATCAAGACAAGGTAAATAGTCAATAAATAACTGGATTTCTTCGCTAATCTAGCTAACATATCCTCGGAAAATATTTTTGAAAATTCGTGCCTGATCTTAATGTACTTTACTTCTGCTTCTTTAAGATCTGCTAGAAGATCCTTAGATAACTTTCCAAAGGTTTCAGAGACCTCTTTAACGGTAATCTTTTCACCTATTGCGTAATACCCTTTCCCTCCAAGTGATACGCCATTAACTATGTGAGTATCAGTAGTTAATAATTCTACCATGTCCCAGCCATCATTTCTTAATCTCTCAACGACGGCATTCCTCACAGAAGGTAGTGCATTGTTTCCATCAACTACAGCCAGCGCTAATCTCTTACCGGAGATTGAGAAACCAAGTAAGGAAAATCCCCCTATTCCCACCCCGTCAGACAGCCCGTAATTTATTGGGACCGTTCTTTTAAATCCTATCAAAAACTTTCCACATACTTTTCCATCATTTTTTATAGTAAAGTCAATTGCTTCAATGATAGAAGTTACATCCTCTTCTGTTAGTTCGTAAAATTTTTCCGAGTATGAATTGTGTGGATCCACTATTAAGACATTATAATGATTCGCCATGTGCGAGATTATTTCTGGCAAGTCTTCCATTGGTTCTGGGTGAAGAGTCGGGATTAATATTGTTTTGCCATCTAAGACTAACCCCAATATACTCACTCGTCCATACTTAGATTGGGGATAGTAGCAGATTGTATCTGAGAAGACTGAATAACTATTTGTTACATTTTTAACTATCTCTTCACATATCTTTTTTGACTGCTCATTTGAAACTAGATTTGCATGATGTCCAGTGCAACCTTTCAATACAATCCCCTCGATACCATATTCTTGTAGTTTATTCTCAATGTATGCATTGAGCATCGAGCTACCGACTGATCTGAAAGGCCCAAAATGGTAAGGTGGAATTATTACGGCGATCTTCTTTCCATCGATCCTCCTAAATAAAAAAGCCTCTGAAGTGCCACTATACTCTGAGCTAAGCCTCTCCAGCATATTCTCTAAAAAACTTTCATCACCACATAGAAGGGCATTTACGAATCCACCTGCGAGCCTCAATGGACTGACATCCTCTTTAATAGGCCTTAACAGGATAAATAAGGAGAAAGCGGAGAATACACTACCCAGACATGCAGATAAAGCAATCGCTGTCGAGTTAAAAAAGTCAGGATACAAAATTGCGAGCCCTAGGCCTCTGAATATAGGTTCTATAAATCCAGATAAATATCCCCTTAGCAATGACCCCTGTGTAAACGTGGTGAGAATTGTCGTCCTGATAAATATGTTGAGTGATAATGCCGAATAGATCATAATCGTGTAAGTTTGGGCAGAATTTTCCAGATAGCTAATTAAGGCGCCTACACTTGCCCCAGCTAGGAAAAAATAGTTTTCCAAAAGTGACAAGTGATTAAGTCTTCTAAAACTTGTGACTCTAAAGCTTTTAAGAATAAATCGCTTCGAGAATACATTTACTGAAATTGGCAGAAGTCCATTAACCAGAACATTGTATAAGACTGGATATAAATAATTTATATGGGCTGCAACTCCCTGTAGTAATCCCATGAGCATTCCAGTAAGTATTAAGAAGAAATAGGCATAACCTGATCCCGGAACTTTAAACAAGAAACGATACTTTGAAGCCATCGAACTCGTCGGCTGCATTTTTCTCTGGGACTAACTTGAAATATGGACGCTTAAAAACTCTCCTTACCTTAACAACCTTATCTTCCTAACGCCGTTCCTCGAGCTTCAGATAGTGAATAAAAGCCAGCTTTCCTCAACTCTGTTAGTAGTTCTCGTGCAATGGTTAATGCAGAAAGTGCTCCTCTATACACAAGGGCAGTGTATATCTGGACTGATGTGGCACCGTACATAATCGCCAGTAGGGCATCTTGTCCGGTGAATATTCCTCCAACTGCGTTAATCTCGATAGAGCCATCAGTAAGTCCCCGAACCAATTTCACATTTTCTATCATGTATTTAAATAAAGGCCTTCCGCTCATTCCTCCCGTCCCTGTTGAGAGTCTTGGCTCTTGAACAGCCAAGGTATTAACGACCGTCACCCCTTCAAAACCAGCATCATGCCATGCCCTAATCATCTTAGTCACCATATCTTTCTCATCAGTCGAGCTGATAGGTGGTAGCTTAAGATAGGTTGGCTTAGTTTTGTGTTCTCTTAATCTATCTATTAGATCTTTAAATACCTCTAATTCGAAATAGTGTCTCAAAGCAGGAGTATTTGGTGAGCTTATGTTTATCTCAATTGCCGCTGCCTCTACTTGTGCTAGTTTGTAGCATTCTAGCAAATTATCTGGAAGTTCATCACTGACACTAATAATCAATGGTGTAGCCCTTGATCTATTCTCTCTAACATTTTTTAGAAATTGAGTTATCCCGGGATTTGGAAAACCCATCGAGTTAATTATTGCCAACTGATCTACTTTCCTAATTATTCTGGGCTTTCTGTTGCCTTTCCTAGGATTTCTTGTCACGGTCCCAGCGATAAGATATCCAAAACCAAGTTTTTCCAAATGTCTTATGTATTTACCTGTCTTATCAAAGCCAGCGGCGAGCCCTATTGGGTTATTCAACACGCCGAATTTTGTATTTATTTTTAGAGCATCGTCGAGAAAGGGCTCAACTCTGGGCATCATTCTCATCAGTCTCAAGCCAAGGGAATGAGAAGTTTCTGGAGGTAACTTGAGCAAAAAGCTGTGGACGATAGATTCTAATCGCGACATATTCATGGCAACTTCTTTCCATAATGTTCTTCAATTAGTCCTTTAAATTTATCCGACATATTGGCTAAACTGTAAAGCTCAACTCCTTCTTTTGCAAGTAATTCAGAGGCCCCTTCAAGTCGATCGAAGATAACAAAGTATTTGTCTATTATGCCGCCTTTTTCCCTCACTGCCTTTATACATTCTAGGGCTGTTTTTCCAGTTGTAGTTAAATCGTCAACCCCTACAAAATAATCACCATCCTTGATTATTCCTTCAATCTTCTTGGAGAGACCGTACTCTTTCTTATCTGCTCTATAGTATATAAGACCCACTCCAAATTTATCTGCAATAATGCTGGCCAACGGTATTCCAGCGCTAGCAGTTGTGACAACCTTAAATCTCTCTTTTCCCATCTTTCTCTTGATCAATCTAAACATTGATTTAACAATGATCTGACGCGAATCTGGATCTGAGTATATTGCGCGACAATCAATGTAATAATTAGATAGCTTTCCACTAGAAAGCCTTATTGGTTCTTTTGACAAATTAAATGCTCCCTCGGTCTTTAAAATAATATTCGAAACTTCGTAAAACTCTCTTAAACTCATGATCTTATCATTGTACTTCATTGACTCTTTTTCTGGATCTTTTGATAAGATTATAGCTCTGCCCACATTAATCAGGATTCTGTTACCACCATGCTTAATGGCCATCTCTAAGTCTCCACCCTGCACACCCACTCCTGGGAATAATATGATTACGTCATCTCCTAATCTATCTCGAATAGATGATATTTCTGAGGGGTTTATGTCTCGTCCTAGGCCAATTACTATTCCATCTGTTCCAGATTTCATACAGTCAATTATAAAATAATTGTAAAATTCTTCACCATCCTCCATCTTTTTTCTATAATAATTCTTGGACTCTGGATTTGAGGGGAGGACCAAGGCGAGTACACCTAGTCCTACTTCATGTGCCTCTTTTGTTATATCTGAGAGATTTCCAAGTATGGGGTTAACGGTAAGGGCATCATAGCCCATCTTTTTAATTAAATACATCCCGGATATTGCAGAATTAGTAATGTCGCCAATTTTACAATCATATATGCTAATAAGGTTATTCTCCTTTATTTTTTCTGTGATTTCTTTATGCTGTTCAAGTGATAAATCCCTCACAAAATTCTCGTTTATCTTTATTGCGCAGCAATTTTGACTTACCTTTTCAATTATTTCTAGACAAAATTTCATTTTTTCCACAGGAGTGTTAAACTTATCGACTGGGGGGTCGAGTCCTACACATAAAATGCTTCCCTTGTTTTCCACTATTTTGTCATAGATTTCTATGAACCTCATAACCCTTTGAATTATAATGTGTTTAACTACTTATTAATCAATATTACCGATAGAAATCGAGAAGAAGAGAAATCTCACGGCAAGTATAAATAGAAAAGGTTAAGTCAAGCATGGGCGTCCTAGTTGATTCAGGATGGTTGCTATTCAACTTGACAGAGAGACAACGATTCTAATAGGTCAAAAGACGATAGTTTCTGGCCAGTCTGTTGAGAGTGATATAACCTGCGTTACTCATGGACATTTAGACCATTGGGGAGGTAGAAAAAAACCCTCCATCATGACAAATGAGACGTATAACATACTAAGAGCGAGAAAAATAGGAATTAGTAACTATTTAAGTGCTAAACATGGCGAAACAATAAATCCTTTTGGAGATATCAAAATTACTTTAATGAACTCCGGACATATGCTCGGCTCAAGTTTATTCAAGATTGAGACACCTGAGCTCGACGTTGTGTATACTGGAGATTTAAACACGGTCGAAACCATGCTCGATAGACCTGCGAAAGTAGTTAATGGTGAGGAGTTAATAATAGAAGCGACTTATGGAGCGCCTCTTTATAAGTTCGGACCTAGGGATAATATATACGCACAGATAGTTAGGTGGATTTTAAAAACAATAAAAGAAGGATTTATCCCTTGTTTTAAGGTCTATTCAGCCGGAAAGGCTCAAGAAATAATTGCTCTCGTCAATAGATTATTAGACATTGATGTAGTTGTAAGTCAGAATGTATATAGGGTGTCTTCTGTTTATAAAATGACGTATCCATGGATGAATTTCGAGCTAATAGGATCAATTGAGTCTGGCGAGATTCTTAGAAATGGGGAATTCGTATATGTAAGTAGCAGTAGAAGTTACGTGCCGACTTGGAAGAGAACAAAATGGGCAGTTGCGACTGGATGGGCTCTTACTAGTTTGTTCCCAGAATTCGATGCTGCTTTTCCGCTTAGTTCACATGCAGACTTTAAGGGACTGCTCGACTATGTGGAGGCTGTATCACCTAGAAAGATATTTACATTGTTCGGTCACTCAGTAACCTTTGCTAAGTTCTTGAGAAAGCTTGGCTACAGTGCCTACGCTTTGGAAGAAAAGCCGCGCGTCGAAATCTAAGTACCTACTGAGTGGAGCATGAAATACAGAGTCCGCATCTGTAGCATCTATGAGCATTTGGTGGCAATTCTGCGTGACATCTAGGGCATTCCTCGATTTGTAGTAATCTTTGACTCATGGCCAACCCAATAATAAGTTGTTTTCTTAATTTATATATTTTTAGGATTTATCCCTTATTTTTTATTCAAATTTTGCACAAATGGTTAAAAAATCGAGAATTCAGTAATTGTTTATATTCTATGAATGGTTTAAAGTTTTAAGCCTCTCCTAATCTGATGATTCGTGGTTTATGACAAACATAGGGTATATATTTATAAGTGTAGGATAGTTTTGGTTGGCATAAATAATGCAGGTGTCAATCATAGAGGAGGACGATAAAAGAATAAAGTTATCACTGCGAGATGTACCTTTATCAATTGTAAATGCATTAAGACGAATCATAATTAATGAAGTCCCAGTAATGGCCGTAGATGATGTATTAATAATTGAAAATACATCATCGATGATGAATGAAGTTCTAGCATATAGAATCTCATTAATTCCTTATGTTACTGACCTGGAGAATTACAAGCTTCCAGAAGAGTGCGATTGTAAAAGCGCGGTAGGATGCGAGAAATGTACAGTTAGATTCTCTTTAAAAGCTGTCGCAAGCGACTCAGTGATAACTGTTTATTCCAGAGATATTCAACCAGTAGGCGAAACTGGAAAAGTAAGACCAATTAATGGTGATTTCCCAATCATAAAACTTGCTCCAAACCAAGCCATCGAACTCGAACTATATGTTAGATTAGGAAAGGGGAAAAAACATGCAAAATGGCAGCCAGGAATAGCTACACTCTCATATGATGATAAAGGAAAGTATCTATTTGTAGAATCGTTCGGTTTTTTGGAGCCAAGAAGAATAATTTTGGAGGCAG
Source organism: Nitrososphaerota archaeon (assembly GCA_038845265.1). Lineage (GTDB taxonomy): Archaea > Thermoproteota > Nitrososphaeria_A > Caldarchaeales > Calditenuaceae > CALIKS01. The sequence continues at coordinate 31,566 of JAWBQR010000004.1, forward strand.
TAAAGATTTTTGAAGAGACATTGACAGGGCTTAATCAAGCTATAATAGATGCAATCAGGGGTGAGAAAAATGAGGAGAAAGATGGAAAAGTATAGGCACCTGATACGGACAGTGAGTAGGCTCTCAAAAGAGGAGAATTTTTGGGAGGTTATAGCTAATAATCTACAGACTCCTAGACGTAGAAGAAGAGTAGTAAACCTCTACGAGCTAAATAGATTAACTTCTCCAAACGACAGAGTCATTGTACTTGGAAAACTGCTGGGCACGGGCGTATTAAAGCATCCATTAACCATTGTTGCATTTGATTTCTCCTCGAAATCGTATCAAAAAGTCAAAAGTATTGGGGGTACACCTATCTTTTTAGAGGACTTTATAAAAACAAAACCGAGTATTTCTGGATTTAAAATTATTGGGTGAAAAAAAGACATGATCGTTAAGAACAAAGATGAATTATTGATTATTGATGGGTCAGGACACAGGTTAGGTAGACTTGCTTCAAGAGTCGCGAAGATGCTTCTAGAGGGTAAAAAAGTCGTGATTGTAAATGCTCGAGATGTTGTAATTACAGGAAGTAAATCAGCAATACTCGAGAGATATAACAAGTTGATAGGTAGGACCTGGTATTCATCTCTTAGTAAGATACAGGTCTGGTTTCCGAGGAGAAGTGATAGAATACTATGGTATACTATCGCTAGGATGCTACCTAGGAAGAAAGCTAAGGGGAGAGAAGCACTGAAAAGACTAAAAATATACTCTGGCACACCAGAAAAATATATGAACGCAAATAAAATGAAGATAGATGATGCGCTTCACAAAAGCGAAGTCTCAAGGTCTGGCAAGATCATTAGAGCCTATAGACTAATAGAGATAGCTAAACTTATAGGGAGTAAGGAAAAGTAATATTTGGGATGTCAAAGAACGTCGAAGATCCAAAAAAGAGTTGGGAGAACCCTATATTGCTGTTGCTATCGCGTGGCAGGAGGTATCTAAAGGAAGAGCATATTGCCGCAGTTATAAGTGCGGTCTCGAATATGGAGACTGACCCATTCATGCTGAAAGATCTTGATAACTTCCTTCCTGAAGAAATAAGAAATAAAAAAGGATTTAGACGAAGCGTCGCTGGTCTTCTTGAGACGCTAGTAGAAATCGGTTATCTTTCCAAACCTACTCAAAGGAAATACCTTAAGCTTCATCCCACACTCTCTCAGTATTTATCATCTTCACTCTTTGAGCTTGCAGAATTAGAACGAAGAAAAGAGCCTAAAATTTCAAAAGAAGAAAAAATAATAAGACTAAGTAATAATCGAGGAGGCAAACACAAGTAAAGAAAGTGAGGAAAGGTATTTTTAGAGTCCTCTATAATATTTTTAAGAAATGAGAGTAAGACTAACGCTGGGCCTAGTAGATAGGCCTGGCACATTGTTAAATGTATTAGAGCAGATAGCGATTCATGGAGGAAATATAATTTCGATAATTCATAATAGAGATAGGATAACCGCTGGATATGTTCCAGTAAGTATCAATGTTGAGTTTCCCAGCATCGAGCAGTTGGAAAAAGCAAAAATAGGTATTGAGTCGATAGGTGTTCCAGTAATGGAGGCAGAGACGCTTGAGAAGAAGATCGAGACTCTCCTCCTGATCGGCTCAATAGATATTGACTCAACTACTGAAGCAATTCAGATGGAAGGAGGAAAGGTCGTTGGGTTATCCCTAACAGGTAGTCCATCGTCGGCATGTCTTAAATTAATCGTTGAGACACCACTTGAAAAGAGACAACGACTTATAAAATCACTGGAAACACTTGCTGAAAGTCAAGGCTCACTCCTAATAAGGGAAGAGGAGAGTTGATCAAAGCATTAATTCTCGGATATGGCTTTCTGGGAAAGTCACTTATTAAAAGACTAATAATAGAACCGGTACCTGGATTATTAATCGTTGGTATCGCTAATAGCAAAGGTTACATATATAGCAGTGAGGGGATAAAGCTTAAAGATTTAAAGGACAAGCTCGAGGAAAACAAAGAGTTCGAAACAGGGCGGGCAAGCGACCTCATAAGTAAAGATTACGTGGATCTGCTAATCGAGCTAACTCCCACAAACATAATTACCGGAGAGCCTGGTTTATCTCACGTAAAGAAAGCGATAACGCAGGGTATTGATGTTGTGACTGCAAATAAAGGCCCAGTTGTCTTGGCTTTAAATGAATTGAAAAAGATGGCCGATGAAAATGGTGTAATTTTTAGGTATGAAGGGACAGTGGGTGGAGGTATTCCTATTTTTTCTCTGATTGATAAGTGTCTCAGGGGCGATAAGGTTATCTCGATAAGAGGCATACTTAATGGCACGACTAACTACATACTCACTAGGATGCATTTTGAGGGATTGACATTTGAATTAGCACTTAGAGAAGCTATGATGCTAGGGATAGCTGAAAGGAATCCTACACTTGACGTTGAAGGAATAGATACAGCGATAAAAATTGTGATACTCGCAAATTCAATAATTGGATTAAATAAAAAATTAAGCGATGTTAAGATCAGAGGAATAACTAAGATTACTCCAGAAGCCATCTCAGCGGCTAAAGAGAACGGGATGACAATAAAACTTATAGGCAGTATAGAAGACGGTGAGCTAAGCGTGGAGCCGAGGCTTATTAGGCTAAATCATCCACTCTGCGTTCATGGAACGTTGAATGCAATCAATATCAGAACCAGTATCCTGAAAAACTTGACATTAATAGGTGAAGGCGCGGGAGAGTCAACAATTGCATCAATAATAAATGATATATATGACGTCATTACGCATAAGTCAGCCTCAATTTAAGGCAAACCCTTGAATACCTGGAGGTAATATGCTGTCATGATTGATATGAATAAAATAGATGCAAATACTGCTATGAAGATCTCTATATTTCTAATTTTTAGCTCTTTGTAACTAGTTCTTTTTTTGGAGGCACCGAAGCACTTTATTTCAAGTGCTTCCGCCATCTCATACGATCTTCGGATTATGCTTATTAATAATGGCACAAATATGTAAGTTAGGTTCTTTAATCTGATAAATATGTTTCCTTTTTCAAACTCCAACCCTCTTGACCTCTGGGCGTCTACTATCTGCTGTATCTCATCTGCTATTACTGGCGTGAAGCGTATTGCCGCTACTAGGGCAAAACTATAGTTGTATGGCACCTTTAAGAATGTCAAGACTTTTCCCACCTCATCAGGCGATGTAGTTAGAAAGAATAGTGAAAAAGATGCCAAAAATGCTAAAAACCTAATTGTATATCCAATCGCACGATAAAGTATTAACTCAACTGGAAGACTATTATTAAAAAATTGTATTAATTGAAGTAAGCCAATAAATAAAATAATTGGTAAGGCTCCTCTTAATGTGTTAAGCATAGAGATTACCGTCCTCCCTATTACGAGCATAAAAATTTCTATTAAAATTACTATAATGGAAATCGTGAGCATACCATTCCACTCCGCGCCGAATGTGATTACAGTTATGAAGAGATATATCGAGAGAAGCAACTTGACACGCGGGTCGAGTCTATGAATTGGGGTATTAATGTTTTTAAATTTTAGCCCCTCAATAATTTTGAGCGACATGTATTCATCCCAATGATTTAGGTGGTTTTACTTTAGTACCTATCTCCATAAGTGCCTCCTCGACAGTAATACATCCAGGATTAACTCCAATCATAGATAATTTTTTCATCAGTAGGGGGATCTGGGGTAGGAGGAGAGAAGCTTTTTCTAATTTATCTTCATCTGTTAGTATAGATTCAGCAGGACCATCCGCTAATAATTTACCCTTTGATAAGAGAATTACTCTTGGACGCAAGTCTATCACAAACTCTACGTCGTGAGATGAGAGAATTATAGTAATTCCCTCACCTCTTAATTCTTGTATTAGTTGTTCTAATCTTCTCCTGCTTGGTGCATCTTGCCCCACTGTCGGTTCATCTATCACTATGTATTTGGGTTGCCATGCCAACACAATAGCTATTGATAATCTCTTTTTTTCCCCTCCGCTCAGCGTGAAGGGTGACCTATCCTTATAGTTCCATAAATCCATGAATTTTAAAGCATACTCTGCCCTGCTTGCTGCTTCATCCTCCGGATACCCCATCACCTTCAAGGAGAAGTAAATCTCCGACCAGACCGATTCAGTAAAAAACATTGTATCTGGAGTTTGAAACACTATGCCAACCTTTCTGGACAATTCTGCTACCGATACTTTACGAGTATCCTGACCATCAACTAGGACCCTGCCCTCCGTCGGTTTAAGCAATCCATTAAGATGCTTCAAAAGCGTTGTTTTTCCTGACCCATTTTCACCCATAATTGCGATAAGTTCTCCTTCCCATATCTTGAGCGATATATTTCTAAGAGCCTCTACACCATTTGGATAAACATATCGGAGATTCTCTAATTGAATCACTAATCATCAACCTATTAACAAATTCACGAACTCATCAATTGTTAAAGGCATAGAGCTAGGGAAACCAAATTCTTCCCTCATTCTCCTCGCTAGGTAAATTATTTTAGGGATTGGTACCAGCGGGTCATTCAGAGCAATATTTTCTAATACTTTTCTAGGATCATCATTGTTAACTATTTTGCCCGAGTCCATTACCACAAGCCTGGTTACGTGCTGAAGTAACAAATCAAGACGATGCTCGGTAATAATTACTGTCAATTTTTCACTTTTACACAGCATTTCTAAGAGCTCAATAATTGACTTTGCTGACGCAGGGTCGAGAAAAGACGTCGGCTCGTCAAGTAGGAGGATTCTTGGTTGAAGCGCAAGGACAGAAGCAATGGCAACTTTCTGTTTTTGTCCCCCTGATAACTCAAATGGTGACTGATGTCTAAGATCTTCAATATTCAAAATCCTCAATACTTTGTTGACCCTCTTTACAATCTCAGAGCGTTCTAGGCCTATGTTTTCCAATGCAAAGGCAATGTCTTCCTCGACCGATAATGAAAAGAGCTGAACTTCTGGATTCTGTAGAACCATTCCCACATGTTGAGACATTATATGTGGAGGCGTAGTGGCGGGATTTAGGTTCATTACTCTGACCGAGCCGGTATACCTGCCGCTGTAGATGTTAGGTATTAGGCCATTTATACATTTTAATAGCGTCGATTTTCCGCATCCTGTTGGGCCAGCAATCAATACGAATTCTCCCTCATCGATTGATAGACTAACATTCTGCAGAGCCATCTCCTCAGTACCCGCGTAACTAAAACTAAGATCTTTTATCTCTATTATCGCCATCTAATCCTCGACCTTGACTGGTAATTCGCCTAGAGAATATGATATTTGCTTTAGACACTTATTCATGACGTCTGAGAAATTTCCCTTTACTCTAATTCTAGCTACAGAGGCATGTCCTCCTCCATCACCTCCAAAAAGCTGCACAATCGGAGATACAACATCTCTTGCTAGATTTAATGAATATCTATCTGAGACTTCTGGTGTTTGTCTAATAGTAATGTCTACGGTATCATCAGCTACGTCTCCCACTATTGCTATGTGTGCCCCTAATCCTAATAGCGCCTTCGCGCCAGACGATCTATATGCGCCTAGTCTACTTATGGCTACTATTAATTCTCCGCATCTGTAAATTTCCGAGCGTTTTGCAGCCTTGAGACGAGCTATTCTCTCAGAATCGTCTACGGGCATCTCCAGATAATTGAGGATATTTTTAGGGGAGGCATGCAGCTCTCCAAGCATTCCGACCTTCCTTAAAGTTTCATCATCTGCTATACTGAGCCTCACTGTATCGAAGTATATTCCAATGAATAGCGCAGTTGCCTCTTCAGGACTCAACACATAATTTAACATTGAGGCAATTTCAAGTATTATTTCAGCAGTTGATTGATAATTAGTAGAGGTAAAAGTATGCCAGCCCTCCATTTCTTCCATCAACTCATGATGGTCTATTAAAATTATTGGTGGATGAACATGCTGCCTCAGAGTTCCAAGCTGGGCCGGAGAACCGAGGTCTAGTGCCACGTAAGAATCGACGTCAATCAATCCTGTCGAAACGTTCACTCCTAGCATACGCACTAAACTACTAGTTAACTCAGTTAATTGATCTGGTATTATTATATATACTGCTTTTTTATTGAATCTTTTGATCAGAATGTTTTGTAAAACCAACGATGATGTTAATGAATCAGCATCTCCTCCGACATGAGTAATTATCCCAATTCTTTCTCCACTCAGTTCTTTAAGTTGCTTAATTATCGAGGCAATGAAATCATGATTTCTCATGCTATCTATGAGTAGAGGTTAGCCGGGTTCTCATAAATATATGTAGATTACGCTATGCCTGTTTTTCTCCTCCAAGCATCGATTGAATCTCCCGTTGAAGACTCTCAATCTGTGCACGCGTTCTTGATTCTTGTTTCTCGATTACCTTCAGCCTAGTATCGTCTAGGTCACGTTTCTCCGTAAGTTCGTTCAGGACTTTTTCCTTCGTGGTTTGAACAAGCACTGGGCCGACGGCCTTGTAAACTGTGATGTTTTCGTCGGACTTGCTAAGCTCTTCAATCGCAAGCTTTATCTCTTCGAGTTCAGCCTGTATTTTTTGCTTTTCAGCCAATAGCACACTCAAGGTCTGCTGTAATTGCTGTAACCTTGCCAACTGTTGCTGGACACTTAGTGGTAATTCATTAGTGCCCATCTCCAACCACCTCTCTTATGCACCTCATAATCGCTACGTACCACCTAATAAAAGAGTTAACTGCTGCCCTGAGGGCAGTAATATCCCTTGCTCTCAACTCTATTATTAATTTATCGCCGTTTACTGATACACTTGCGCATGACCGACCACCCGGCAAAATGCCCTCTTCTGGACTCAATGCTCCATAATAAATCATTACATCCTTAGAATAAACTTCTATTTTTACTGAGGATTCATGCATATCGGATCTTTATTTAACCGTAGTGAGGGGTACCCATGCTCCTCCAGCAAATTTATATCCGCATTTTTTACATTCCCATACTCCGACGGCGATTCTTCTGACCGATCTTGATCCACATTTGTCACACGGATAGAGGGCTCTCTGGGATAATTCTATTTCTTGTACTTTTTTTCTAAGTCTGGCGCCATACCTTGCGCCAAACCTCTTAACCATGCTGCCCTTTCCAGCCCTCATGTTATAGGCCCTTTAATCGGCACTTAATATATTGTATTTGGTGAGAGTTAAGACATTAACTCAGGGCTCCAGCCTATATTCTCGATAAGTTTCTTTCTATACCTAATTGACACTTCTCTTGAAATATTAATTGCCTCCTCCAAGATATTGAATGGTAATCTTCCAGGTGTATTTTTCTGAATTGCGGCGATCTCATCCTCGGTGCTCCATCCAACTATTAGAGATGTATCGAGCGCGCTTTCTTCGATGGCCGTGGGGTCAACAATAATTTTATCCATGAAAAGACCGAGAGTGACCGAGACAGGAAGCCTCCTCATCGGAATATTTATGTATTCTCCCTCGACGAGCTTTAATATCCCATTCGTCACTTCAAATTTTTTAATCTTAGCCGTTGCAAGTGCCGCTACAGCTGCTAAAACAGAGGGATCGAAATAATTTCCGTCATAGTCCAGCACGTAGATGTCGATGTATAAAACGGCTACTTTTTGTCCTGGGATATATACAAGCTTTTCAAGGTCTATTGCTTTTGATTCTCTAATGCATCTATCAACGACTCGAGCAAGCTCTATTGCTCTCTCATCAGGTGGTCCGGGCTCAAATGACCTAGATGCGAGCGGCAGCAATTCCGCATTAACTGTCATGTTCGCCTGATTTGGCGTATCTGGATATGGCGAGCCGACTTCTGCCTTAATACCCGCAATAATCTTAGTCCCACCAATCGAGACCTGCGCAGAGCCATCAGCCTTCTCTATCACGTTTGTTTGTAAAGTGATCTGACGACTCTCATAGGGCGACCTGCCGTCAAGTCTTTTTTCATGAAGAATGAGCTCGTAAAGTTTGTCATGCAGAATCTTAGTTGGATATGGTTTACCGCCTATTCTATACACGACTTATTCTACCTCCGGTTCTTCTATACTGGCAAATTTGCTCTTCAAAGCCTTTCTTTGAAGCTCATAAAGAGTCTCGATTCCTTTTCTAGCTAGGTTTAACGCCTCTTTGAATTCTGCAATTGTTAATCTTCCATTGAGCTGCAGTAAGACGATAGTGTTAAGACGAGGCGCCATCGCAATGGGCATGTCTGCCTCGCCGTATTTGTCTTCTTCCTCACTTGGGTCAAGGACGAGTTTACCCATTACTTTGCCGACAGCTATGCCTGCGCAGAGATCCATCATAGGTATTCCGGCATCAGCCAACGCGAGTGATGCAGCCGTTATCCCGGCGGTCCGGGTCCCTGCATCAGCCTGCATGATCTCAATAAAGACGTCAATTGCGGAACGTGGAAATTCATCGAGAAATATAAGTGTCTCTAGTCCCTCCTTAATCACCTTAGTGAGCTCGATTTCTCTCCTAGTCATTCCAGCCGGCTTTCGGTCTGCGACGCTGAAAGTGGCCATGTGGTATCTGCAGTTGAGGATTGCTCTGTGCGGTTGGGCTAAGTGTCTCGGATGAGCCTCCCTCGGACCATATACAGCAGCAAAGATCTTCGTCCTGCCAAGCTCAACGTATGCTGAACCATCACATTTGTCCAAGACGCCTACCTCCATTCTCACCTTCCGCATTTCATCGAGTCCTCTTCCATCAAGCCTCTTACCATCCTCTGTGAAGAGGTTAACTACTTCACACATCTTCCTCATCCCCTGAAAGTAGTATCTTCCGAATATGAGCAGATACACGGTCTGATAATCCTTTCAAATGTGATTCTTCTTCGATTAGCTTTATTGCAGATGCCGCTGCAAATTCGTTCTTAGAATCTGGACCAATGATGGCTATAAGACCATTTCTCCCGACATAAAATTGACAATTCGTCTCTCTCTTTAATAAGTTAAGCATGCTGCCTTTTTTCCCGATCAATCTTGGGATTTTTACAGGATTGATCATCACTAGTAGCCCCTTTTCTATCTTTTTTAATGACTCACCGCCATCCAGGAATACGCCTCTTATGCCGCAATATTTAACAGTAGTATATACGACGTCTCCGACCTGGAGTTTCAACGACGTTTTTCTCCTCTTGCTCCTACTTTTCATTAATCCAATAACGTGCCAACCCAAGTCTACCTCATACATATTTGGTTTGATATCAATAACTATACCGATGATATCGTCATCTTCTTGTGGCCTGTAAGGCCCCTTTGCGGGAATGACATTGATTTTAGCATTTCTAAAGTTGACTACGCCGGTAACTGCTGAGTATACCTTTCCTCCATAAATATATGTATGACTGCCTGCTTTTTTGGGCTCGTCGCATAATAATTGTCCAGGCGTCACCACTTCCCACTCACTTACATAGTCAGACAAGCATCATCACCCTTTAGGCCTGACTTCTGCTTTACCAGCACTCATCTTTGCTAACTTTTCCACAAGTTCAACCTGCATACCTGATGGAGCCTCCAACTCACACATCCAGCTACCATCACCTTTCCACTCCTCCCGTAAAATTCTACCTACACTCTTAAGATATGTACTTGCCTTGGGCTGTACATCGCCAGGCACCCTTATCTCGAAGACCATCGTCCCTATCTTTAACGGCAAAATTAGCCTTAGTTTTTCTATTATTTTAGTAACTTGTTGCTTAGCGTCAATAAATGGATCGATTGATACGCCCGCCTCATCAAGTGCTAGAAGAATTCTTTGAGGAGGTATAGGCATATTTGTCCTCGGATCTACGGCGTTTTTACTTATAAAATCAACAATTTGCTTCTTTTTATCCTCAATTAATCTCCTTCTCTGATCAGCCGTAACTTGGAGTTCTCCTTCTTTGACTATTTTAATAGCAATGGCGACAGGGTCTGTAGTTCCAAAAATCTTTTTTAGATCTTCTTCTTTTGCTCTTATTCCTTTCTTTGCATCTTTGTATACCTGTTCGTATACTAGAATTTTAGAAAGCGCAACGTTCTCTCCTAGCCTCAGCCTGAGTGATAATTCCGGATCTACTAATACCTCAAATGTTTCTTTTCCCTTTGTAATTCTTGCGACTGTATATGGCCTACTCAACTTCTATAATCCTCTAAACCATCATGATATTACCCTTATTTATAAGTTAGATTCTTTTATTTACGTTCCTCTAAAATCTTCTTTACTATCTTTTCAACTTCGCTTTGCGGTTCAATTGTATATTTTCTAGTGTCTGAGGGGATAGATACTAATTTTGCTGTCCAATTCTCATCTAATTTGTCGACAGAGTAAATAAGTGATTTTATCGCCATTTTCTTCGCATCATCAAGACTAATATCTGAAGAATAATTGTTCTCAAAGAACTCCTTTACTTTTTCAGCTCCCCTGCCAATGCCCCATGCCAAGTATTCTACAACAACACCACTGGGCTCCGTATAAAATAGTCTTGGACCATCGGCACTCACACCACCGATCAGCAATGCAACTCCAAAAGGCCTAACTCCTGCATGTTGAGTATAAAGCTGCATAGTGTCGCCAATTCTCTTCGCGATAGTTTCTACAGAGGGAGGCTCATCATATGACAATCTGAATACTTGAGCATATATTCGCGCACTATCTACTAAGACTCTAGCATCCGAGATGAGGCCGGATGCCGCAGCACCTATATGCTCATCGATCTGAAACAACTTCTGAGAATAAAGCGGACTCTGCAACTTGCTATGAGTCTTTTCCTCGACCGCTAAAATTACTCCCTCATTAACCCTCAACCCCACTGATGTTGAACCAGATTTGACTGTCTCTAAGGCATACTCTACTTGGTAGAGCCGGCCCTGTGGTGAAAAAACAGTAATTGCGCGGTCATAAGCTCCCGCCATTCCTAGTGCAGCCAATGCTTAACACCTAATTATTTTATTAAAATACGAATTTAAATATCCTCCTCTACAAAAAGATGGTGACATAGCCTATAACCGACATCCTACCAATAATCAAATGATTTAGACATTCATCAATGTCGTTCAAGTAATTATTTATATATGGGTTAATTGAACTACCCTCGGATTGTCGCAAAACAAAGAGATGCTCGTCGATTCTTATGGAAGAGTTGCTAGAAAGTTACGCTTATCAATTACCGATCGATGTAATTTTCGATGTAATTTCTGTATGCCTGCAACTCCTGTATGGCTTCACAAGAATGAACTATTAACATTTGACGAGATTGTTAGGGTTACAACGATACTTGCGTCCCTCGGCGTCGATAAGATAAAGATAACTGGGGGCGAGCCTCTTCTTCGAAGAGATGTAGATATACTCGTCGAGCTACTAGCCCAGATACCTGGAATAAATTCGCTTTCAATGACTACTAATGGATACTACTTAGAGGACTTTGCCTGGAAGTTAAGAAAAGCGGGGTTGAAAGCTATTACAATAAGTTTACATAGCCTGAAGGAAGAGAGGTATGAAAAGCTGGTTGGAAGAACCGGAGTCTTTAGCCGTGTCCTCAGAGGGATTGAAGAGGCAAAGAAAGCAGAGTTTAATCCATTAAAGATAAACGTAGTAATAACTAGAGGATGTAATGATGACGAAATCTTGGATTTTGTTGAGCTCTCAAGAGCCTCAGGGCTAATCATTAAATTTATAGAATATATGCCATTTGATGGAAATAAGATATGGGATAGAAAGCTCGTAGTTACTGGCGAAGAAATAATTTCAAAGATAAAATCTAAATATGAATTAATCAAGGTTGAAAGAAGCCCTGGCGACACAGCAATAAGTTTTAAGTTTGCAGATAGTATCAATGGTGGAATATCAATAATAACTTCAATGAGCTCTCCCTTCTGCAAAGATTGCGACAGAATACGTATAACTGCTGATGGAAAATTAATTCCATGTCTTTTCAGCGATGATTCTTATGACCTCAAATCACTTATAAGGACGGATGCATCTGATGAAGAAGTAGCTAATTTCATCAAGGCATCATTTAAAAAGAAATTTAGAGGCGTTGAATCAATATTGAATAGAGATCTTGAAAACATAAGGCCAATGTACAGTGTGGGCGGATAACAATTCAGGAATTATTCCTAACTTTTTTCAGTCTTTTCAATACAGCACTTGCTAATGCGTCCGCCTCTGCGTTTCTATCCCTAGGCACATAGATAATCTTCACGTATTCGAAAATTTCCATCAATATCTTTGCTTTTTGGTAAAGGATCTTTAATTCTGGGTCTCTAACAGCGTATTCATTGTTAAGTTGCTTTACCAATAACTGACTATCAGAATAGATCGTCAATTTTCTGCAGCCTATCTTTTTTGCTCGAATTAAAGAATTTATTAACGCTGAATATTCAGCCTTGTTATTAGTCGAAATTCCAATGTATGATGAACCTATATATTTTTCACCCGAAGAAGTTACTAGTACATAGGCATAGGCAGAAGGTCCTGGGTTTCCTCTTGAAGCACCATCAATGTAAACCTGACAGTGATCAATCCTCTTTCTTGAACTTCTATTAAAAACCATATTAGAAGTCGGTAATACTAAAATATGAGTCTATAAAGCATCAATATTGAAAATGGTCGAGTTAAGAGAAGTCTTATCTGTATTGGCCATTTTTGCTTTTTTCCTACTAATGGCGATGTTGGTCGTAGTGTTGGCTGACTTTATGCGTGGAATTAGCAGACAGTTATTTATAATTCCATTGTTATTATCATCAATTATACTTTACCAATCATAAACATAATAGAATCTTTGATATCTTAGTTTATAGTATCTACTGATAATGTAACCAGCAGCGAATCCTCCAACGTGTGCAGTATATGCAATAGAGCTAAATGGCATTAATAGTGCTAGCATTGTCTGGATGAGCGTAATTATTCCAATTACAACATAGGCAGGAGCGACGATTGGAATGAAGTAGAAAAACACTGCTAGGGGTCTGTGAGGGAAGAGCACTGCGAATGACGCCATAAGTCCAAATATGGCGCCTGACGCACCTACAGCTGGAATTAACTTTCCGTAGGGAGAGGCAGAAAAGTAATATCCATAATATGCGTATACAATTCCTCCGACAATGCCACTAATAAAATATAGAAATAGATACCGAGACTTTCCAAATACTAACTCAACATCCCTGCCAAATATGAATAGAGCCCACATGTTAAAAAAGAGATGAAGAAAGTCTGCATGAATAAACATAGATGTGATCAACGAAATGATGTCGGCATCTTCTATCAGATACTTAGGAATGACACCGAA
>JAWBQR010000004.1:44951-130048 GCA_038845265.1 Nitrososphaerota archaeon
TAAGGAACAGAGCTGAGAGGATTGAATAAACATTTCACACTATTTGATTTGCGGGGGGTGGGATTTGAACCCACGAACCCCTACGGGACAGGGGCTCTCATCATTTTGATCCTGAGCCCTGCGCCTTTGACCAGGCTTGGCGACCCCCGCCTCAATCATCATATTGCCCCTGTTTTTATTTATATTTTGTATGCTTGGATAGGTTTAAAGAGGAGTGTTTATCATTATTTTGTTATGTCTGAGAAGGTTCTTTATAAGTGTGTTCAGTGTGGGAGAATATTTGATAAGGATAGGTTATCGAAGGTGGCTGAGACTCGATGTCCTTATTGTGGATTTAATGTTCTCAAGAAGGCTCGGCCTACTTCTGCTAAGTTGATAAAGACGTCTAAACTATCTGAAGAGCAGAAGCTTTTCTTCTGATAAAGCATATAGACTTGACGATTCATCTAGATTTGTATGTATTTCGAGGATAGAATCGATGCCGGTGAGAAGCTGGCCATTGAGATAGAGAGACAAGTCGGTAGACCATCACTCGTCTTAGGCATTCCGAGGGGAGGAGTCATCGTTGGTTATGTCATAGCTAAGAAGCTCCATGCAGAGCTAGACGTAATAGTGGCGAGAAAGATAGGAGTACCTGGAAATCCCGAGTTAGCAGTTGCCGCAGTTGCTGAGGGAGGCGAATTAGCAATCGAGGAAGAGGTTGCCAACATTTACGGCGTGTCATATGAATATATCGAGTCTCAGGCGAGAAAAGAGGTTGAAGAGATTAATAGACGCCTCGAAAAATTTAGAGATAAAAAACGCATATTGGAAATTAAGGATAAAGAAGTCATTGTTGTAGATGACGGCTTAGCAACGGGAACAACGATGATCGCTGCTCTTAAAAGTGTCAGGAAAAAATTACCTAAAAGACTCATAGCGGCTGCACCAGTGGCTTCAAAAGAAGCGGTAGGTAGAGTACGGACTATCGCAGATGATGTTGTCGTTCTCTATGTTCCTGAAGACTTCTATGCTATCGGTGAGTTTTATAGAGACTTCTCTCAAGTAAGTGATAGTGAAGTCATCAGATATCTTGCGAGTATAAGAGGCGGTGATAGTTGAGAGATTTACTGATATCGCTTGGGATTTTCTTAATGATTCTCGGAGTTCTTCTAGTATTATTCGGAGTCATTAGTAGATTTGTACCGAGGCTTGAGGAGCTCCCCCCAATACTTTACGTACAAAAAACTTTTAATGGAGTTACTGTCGGTACTTCACCGATCTTGATTATTGCTTTTATCATTTTATATCTGGTGTTGTGGACGATAAAGTTGGGTAAATAAAACTTGTTTAAGCAATTGTACAGCCCTGATTCTTAGAAAATTCTTTTAGTCTTAATTGTAGTGGCTATTTTGTCAGCTGGCCTTTCTCTGAGAAATTATTATTCCAATTATGACAAAGAGCGAGCCTATTAGAAACTGAGTAGTTATGACCTCTCCAAGAAAGATGACTGATAAAATGGTCGCTGTTAAAGGACTGATGAACATGAATACAGATGCCCGGGGAGCCTCTAACCGCCGCATAGCCGTGAAGAAGAGTAATGAGCCAAGTGCCTGCGCTACTGCCCAATAAATAACAAGATAAAGATGAGACAAATCAGCCCAGATGAGATTATTGATCCTATAAGTAAATAGAGATATTAACAATAGTATCAATGCGCCGAAAACAGCACCGATGGCCGACACTATAATTGGGTCATGATTCTTCATTAACTTTCTACCAATGATAGAGTAAATGGCTGTTATCAATGCTCCACCGAGTGAAAATAATGCGCCTGGGAATATCCCTGCTGGTGCCGATATGTTTAATCCCTGTACTAATAGCGTTATTCCGATAAACGCAATTAGAATGCCGAAGTATCCCTGAAAACTTAGCCGCTCTTTTATCATAACGATGGATAAAAGAGCGACAAGAATTGGAGCAGCATTAATAATCATTGCATTAGTTGATGAGGGAATAAATGACAACGCAGTATAGGACAATATTGGATAGAGGCCAAATTGTAGGCTACCCGCTACTGCTGATAATAGGAACCAGCCACGACTTCTCCTAATTTTTATTCTTAAAGACTTAGTCATTAAGACAAATACAAGTAAAAGAAAGCAACTAATGAGAGTGCTTAGAAAGGCTATCTGTATTGAGTCCATATGTGGATTAGAGCTCGTTAATATGCTTCTTATTACAGGATGCCCAGAACCCCAAAAAAACCCAGCGATCATCATGAATATATACTCCTTGCGCATCACGGCCGATAAAACAAATTCTTCGCAATTATTATATTGTTTCTGTAGATTTAAGAGCATGCAAACAAATTGTTATAGCAAGATGGTCAGCATAAGGCTAATAATATTTGATATTGATGGTACGCTTTACTGTTCCAGAAAATATGAGGTTGAGTTAGGAAAAACCATAATTGAACTTATCTCAAAGATTCTTGGAATTAGTTTTGAAGAAGCAAAAAAGCGATTAGAGGTGGAGAAGAAATATTCACTCACTGTTAGTTCAAGTATTACAAAACTCGGAATCGATAGAAGATATTTTTACTCTCTACTAGCTGAAAGAATCGAGCCTTCATTATTTATTAGCCCCGAGACAACTTTAGCTGAAAAAATTAAGTCATTAAGGAACAGAGGACTGAAAGTAGCTGCCCATACAAACTCTGGAACTCAACTCGCAAGAAAAGTACTGTACGCTATCGGTCTATGTCCTGAAGATTTCGACATTTTAGTTACTAGCGATGAAGCTGAACCAAAGCCAAATCCAGACGGCTATATATTAATAACCCAAAAATTGCGTATACCTCCTAACGAGGCCGTCTATATAGGCGATCGGCCAATAGTTGAACTCAGGACGGCAAAGACGTTAGGGATGACCACAATTCTTATCAGCAGCCGAGGAAGTAGGTGGGCTGACTATACCGTACCAACAATCCATGAAGCCTTAGAACTTATAAATAAGCTGACTTCAAACCATTCGAGCCAATGATCTTAGGCATGATTAATTAAATACGTTTTTGAGTAATGTCTGATATGTATACTGTATGGTTACTGGGAGGGGAGACAATGGCGAAACTGATTTACTTGGCGGCGTCAGGGTACATAAGTCACATCCTAGAATTGAATGCCTAGGCGAACTCGACGAGCTCTCCTCATTTATCGGATATTCAATATCATTGAGCAGGTCACGCTACCCTGAAATTACAAACATTTTACTCAGGATTCAAAACGACCTTTTTAGGATAGGCACTGAAATCGCATCTATGGATAAGATAAATCTATCAGTCACGCCCGTAAATGAGGAAGATATTAATAATCTCGAAAAATTGATTATGAATTATCAAGGCGAATTAACTGAACTAAAACAATTTGTTTATCCAGGGGGAAGCTTACTAGGCGCATCAATACACATAGCAAGAGCTGTCGCAAGAAGGACGGAAAGAAGACTAGTTGCTTTAAAACTTAAAGAACAAATAAATCCCCTCATTATAAAATATTTAAATCGACTATCAACACTCTTATTTGTTTTAGCTAGATATATCAATAAGCTAGAAGAGGTTCAGGAAAATTTATGGAGCAGAAAGCAATAAATTAAATGCGATACCTAGGAGTTGGTCTAGACTTATGCTTCAACAGATGCAGGACAAGTATTTCTGAAGCATCAACCAAGTCTTTAGCATTAAATGTTTCAATGATATTATCGCTAAACATCATGTTTGTAACCGGAGTAGTATAAGTTTTACGATCACCTGGCCACAACTGCACTAAAATTTTGAATTGTGGGAAAAAACTAAATGAAAAACTTATTCCACCAAGTTTCTCCTTAGTACCGTCTAGTAACTTACACGCCATCTCAAATAGTTGAGGTTCATATCCAAAATTTTCTATTAGGGGCCTATATGCCCTCTTATGCATATCTCCTGTTAACTGCTGTCCACCAGGCATTCTATCTATTCCTAACCACCCTGTTTTTCCTTTTACACGACCGGGATAGGTTAAGTATTTCAAGATAAGCCTCGTAATCTTTTCGTCTACAATCTTTTCCGCCACTACATCAATTGCTTCACCGCTAGAGAGATTAAGTGAGTAAGACTTTGTTAAGAGATTAATCAAAAATCTCTCGGGCTTTCCTTCTCTTGCTGGTAGGTATACAACTTGGCATGACTTAACTATTTCTTCAACAGGTCTTTCACGAACTTTATTCAATAACCCCTCAAGCCCAATTCTCTCCATGCTATCAGCTGATAATTCTAAAAAGTCAGTTAAATAAATTTCATTTCATTGTCCTAAGGCATTCTGAGGGCGTAAGTACTTTAACTGATATTCGGTTTTCTAAAGGTTTTTTCATCCAAGTAATATAGGCTTCAGCCTCCGGGGTCGAGTCAAGGACCATAGCTATTAATGCATTTTTATAACTTAGACCTCTTGTAAGATATTCCATCATAGTGTCTATGTGAGATTCCCATGAATCTTGATATTCGGGAAAAAGCACTATATGTTCCTTGCTCTTGAGATAAGATATGTATAATTCCCTGGCCTGTTTACTGCCAATCCTTGCAGCAATTATTCCAATCAAGTCTAATAATCCAAATATCGTAATGCCTTTACTAATCCCTCTGAGCCTTTTTAATAATCCCTCATTATCATCAAACCGCTCGTCATCAGTCATCGAAAGATGGTGAATAGTCAATACGTCAGGGCCTAATACTAGCACTTCTAATCCTCACCTAACTCCTCTTCTAAGTTTAGATTTTTTCTGGAACCCTCGAAGATCAGTTCCTCCGGAGCCTCAGTCTTAGAGAGCCGCCCGCCAAGATATAGTGCGGTTGCCCTCGCCTCTGGGCTTGTTCTGGAATACCTCTGAACAAGCATCCTAATAGCATCTGTAACCGCCTCGCTTCGATTTCTGAAGATACCTTCACTGCATAGCTCATCTATCCTCCTCACTAAGGCGGCGCTTATCCTTACCTGGAGCAATACTGTATCGCTCATACTTTCTGCAAGATATAATCAGTAGTATGAAATAAATAAGCTTTGCAGTATATACAAAGTCAAAAACCATTAGTACAATTTTTTACAGTCCCCAAATTATGTAAAAATTCATTAATATAATTAATTAATGTTTTTTGGTATTTGACAATAAAGTTATTAAAAGGAGTTAAATATTTATTATTCAGGATGCAATCTTCTAAAATTAGTAAACTCGAAGAAAGAGCCCTTAAGCTTTTGCTTAAATATGAAGACAAGGGTCTTCTTCAGTCGGAGCTTTGGCATAAGCTTGGCGTTACGAGCAGGGATGGCTCCAGAATCGCTATTAAACTCGAGAAGAGAGGACTTATAAAAAGAGTAAAAGAATTCGCCAACGATAGATGGACAAGACGGCTGGTGCCGCTCGTTAAGCCATTTGACGTCGCCATACTGAAGGGTTCACCATGCCCCTCCTGTCAATATAATAATAATTGCGGAGCTGGACAGACATATTCGCCTACAAACTGCGTCTTGATAGAGAACTGGCTACTCTCTGCTGCGATTAGCGAGGCAAGGGATGCACCTTCAATAAACATCCAAGACAAAAAGGCTTGAGAGAACAATTGGGGCCGGCCGGATTTGAACCGGCGACCTCCCGGGCCCGAGCCGGGCATCTTAGACCATGCTCGACCACGGCCCCGTTCTCCTGTAATATAAATGAGTATCCTATATTTTATCTATTTCAATGAGTAACTTGAGCGCTTATGAGTCGCCTACAGCGTTGAATTAATTCAGTGACTGCGTCGAATGTTTTACCACCATCCTCGGCTTTTACTACTATTATAGTATCAGTGTTGCAGCTAATAATCTCCTCTACATTTATTCCTTTAATACTTAGTTGGGCTAGAATTAGTGATAGAACACCTGGTGTTGATGTTATTTCGATAGGGCTGACAATCATTAGTGCTACTAATCCAACCGATTCATCAATTATTGAATGTCTCAGAAAATGTCTTTTAACACTCAAATGGTATTTTACATCATAGATCAACGTTATTGAAGATAAACCTTCCAGAGCCTGGAAGAACCTTCTTCTATATTTAAATGTCAGATCTCTGACGATCTGACGGTTTTTCACAGTCCTCTTAACTGACAGTCTGGACAAATCTGATTTGATGTTTAGTCTACTTCTAGCGACAACTCGGGCAACGGGGTATGATAACTCTTCCTGACTTTTCCTGAGACGCTTTAATGAAGTCACTATCGCATCGGTTTTAATAGGTCTTTTAAGCATGTCTTCGACGGTGGGCTTTAATAACCTGGCTAGAGCTGAGAGGTTGACGAACCCCCTCGAAAGTCCGGACAGAATATAGGGATCCAACTCTACAAGTGTCTTCACTATACT
Source organism: Nitrososphaerota archaeon (assembly GCA_038845265.1). Taxonomy (GTDB): domain Archaea; phylum Thermoproteota; class Nitrososphaeria_A; order Caldarchaeales; family Calditenuaceae; genus CALIKS01. Next base: position 51,360 of record JAWBQR010000004.1, read on the forward strand.
AGATATTGACCAATTTTGGACTATATTCATTTCTTTAGACCCATATTGGGCAATAGATATATTAAGTTTATCTTCTGCGCAAATTGAATGATGGTATACAATGAGATAGAGTTTAACCAGCAGGGTCATTTAAGTGATGCTCCATATGCAGTAGTCATCCTCGAAGATGGCACACTTCTTTATGGCGTAGGATTCGGAGCAACAGGTCGAAGGACTGGAGAGATCGTCTTCTCAACTTCTATGAATGGATATACAGAATCACTCACAGATCCATCATATATGGGACAAATATTGGTGCTAACTCATCCGTTAGTGGGTAATTATGGAGTCCCCCCAGACTTTGAGTCAGAGAGGATACAAATAGAGGCCCTCATAGTATCAAGGGCAACTGATCCTAGTCATCCCAGATCAATTAAGTCATTATCAGAGTGGCTTGAGGAAAACAAAGTCCCCGGAATAATGGATATTGATACAAGGTTTCTAGTCAAGAAAATTAGGGAAAAAGGAGTAATGGGATGTGCTGTCGAAGTTACATATGACGTAGATTCAGTAAATCCATCAGAATTGCTTCAAGCGGCAAAAAACTTTAATTACGACTTAGCAAAGTTTAGGAACTCATCAATCGATGAACTAAAGATCTTTGGTAACGGAGATCAAATAATAGTCATTATAGATCTCGGCGTGAAATTAGGCATAATAAGAAAGCTTCTAAAATATGGCTTCAAAATTATAGTTACTTCTCCGAAAAACCTCGATGAATTATTAAGATTAAAACCTGCAGGAATAGTAGTCAGTAATGGACCTGGAAACCCTGCGCTCATGCATGATGAGATAGATAAAGTGGCAACGATAGTTAACGAAGATATTCCGACACTCGGCATATGTCTTGGACATCAGCTCATCGCTCTAGCGTGTGGTGCCAAAACATTCAAGATGAAGTATGGGCACAGAGGAATTAACAAGCCATGCAGAGATCTCAGGTATGGTAAAAGGGTAATTACACTTCAGAATCATGGATACGCAGTTGATCATAATAGCCTCGAAGGGACAGGCCTTAAACCATGGTTTGTTAATTGTGACGATGGAACAATAGAGGGGCTTTATCATGAGGATGCACCGGTCATTACTGTTCAGTTCCACCCCGAGGGAGCGCCAGGTCCGCGAGATTCTGAATATGTTTTTGAGGAATTCGCAAGGTTAGTATCGGCCTATGGAAAGAATATCTAAGGTTCTCGTTCTCGGGTCTGGAGGAATTAAGATAGCTGAAGCTGCCGAATTTGATTATAGTGGAAGCCAAGCATTGAAGGCATTAAAAGAGGAAGGGATCAAAACCGTATTGGTTAATCCTAATGTTGCTACTATTCAGACTTCCCATACACTCGCGGATAAAGTATATCTCCTGCCACTCACGTCAGATTTTGTTTCACGAGTTATTGAGAAGGAGCGTCCAGACGGCATATTAATTGGTTTCGGCGGCCAGTCAGCACTCTCGACCGGAGTAGAGCTTTATCGTAAAGGAGTACTTTCTGAGTACAGTGTTAAAGTTTTAGGCACACCCATTGAGGGAATAGAGGCCGCGCTTACACGACATATCTTCCGTGAAACTATGTTGCAGTCGGGGATACCAATACCGCCCTCCATGCCTGCGACAACAATTGATGGAGCGCTCGAAGCTGCTGAGGAAATAGGTTACCCCGTGATAGTAAGAGTTAGCTTCAATCTTGGTGGAAGAGGCAGTTTTATAGCTCGTAGAAGGCAGGATCTCGAGTCAGAACTCTCTAGAGCTTTTTCTCATAGTCCTGTTAAGAGTCTTCTTGTTGAGAGGTATCTTGATAGATGGAAAGAGATAGAATATGAGATAGTTCGAGATAGGGATGGAAACTCAGTTGCGGTCGCATGTCTGGAAAACATTGAACCGATGGGTGTACATACTGGCGAGTCACTAGTAGTCGCTCCGAGCCAGACGCTAACAGACACTGAATATCAATCAATGAGACGCGCGTCCATAAAGGTAGCTGAAGCAATAAATCTGATTGGTGAGTGTAACGTACAATTAGCGTTAGATCAAAAATCAGGAATGTACTATGTCATCGAGACAAATCCCAGAATGTCCCGAAGCAGTGCTCTCGCAAGCAAGGCGACAGGATATCCATTAGCATATGTCGCGGCTAAGCTTGCTCTTGGATATCTTCTCGATGAATTAATTAATAAAGTGACTGGAACCACAACTGCTTTTTTCGAACCGAGCCTTGACTACATTGTTTTGAAGGCGCCGAGATGGGACCTTGAAAAGTTCTGGCCAGTTGAAAATGTCCTGAACTCTGAGATGAAGAGCGTCGGTGAGGTAATGGCGATAGGGAGAAACCTAGAAGAGGTCTATCAAAAAGCATTCAGGATGCTAGACATAGGAGTAACCGGCGTTGTAACCTCAAAAATGTTTGAAGACGAAGAAGCACTTGACAGCATATTATTGAGAATTGAGAATTTCAGGCCATACTGGCTATTAGATATCGCTAAGGCAATTATACGTGGAGCAACAGTAGAAGATATTTCCTCAAAAACTGGGGTTGACCCATTCTTTATTAGACCTGTGGAGAACATTGTAAAAATAGGAAGAAGACTCATCAATTTGAAAAAACTGGACGAAAAACAACGCAGATTGATTCTGCGAGAAGCAGTTAAAAATGGATTCTCTGCAGAACAGATAGCTGAACTTTCAAAATACACGACTAATGAAATAATGACGATGCTTAAGGAATGTTCAATCTTTCCAGTCGCCAAAAATATTGATACACTTGCTGGAGAACAACCCGCTAGAACCAACTATCTTTACATGACTTTTAATGGTATCGAAGATGATACTAATCCTTCAGGCAAGGACTCAATTATCATTTTAGGCGCTGGAGGATTTAGAATAGGAGTGTCAGTCGAGTTTGACTGGGCTGTTGTTGGGATCTACAAGTCACTTAGAGACAAGGGTTGGAATGTCATCGTAATTAATTATAATCCAGAGACCGTATCAACGGATTGGGACATTGTACATAGGCTCTACAATGCTGAACTCGCAACCTCTTCATTAATGTGGATTATGGAGAAAGTAAATACAAGGAGGGTAATAATATCTGCTGGAGGACAGATTGGCAATAACTTGGCAGTCGAGCTGGCGAAAAACAATTTAGAAATCATAGGGACACCTTCATTATCAATCGATAGAGCAGAAGACCGGTCTAAATTTAGCAGAGTTGTCGAGGATCTTGGACTGAAACAGCCGCCATGGAACAGGGTAAATAATCTTGTAGACGCATTAGACTTTGCTGATGAAGTGGGATATCCAGTAATTGTTAGACCGAGCTATATTCTTAGCGGTTCTTCGATATTCATTGCTTGGAACAAAAAAGAGTTGTCCTCCCTTATAGAGAAAGTGATTTCTATCTCTGATAAACCAATAGTAATCAGTAAATATTTCGAGGACGCTATAGAGTCAGAAGTCGATGGTGTCACAGACGGTGCCTCAACATTAATCGTGCCTCTAGAGCACGTTGAGCCTGCAGGCGTACACAGTGGTGATGCAACGATACACACACCATTAAGAGAATTAGATGAAAGAATGCTTAGAAAGATGACCGAAACTGCACATTATTTAGTAAAGGAGCTGAAGATAAAGGGCCCTTTCAATGTTCAGTTCATTGTTAAAAATTCCGATCTCTATTTATTAGAAATGAATTTGAGATGTAGTAGGTCCATGCCTTTCAGCAGTAAGGCATGCGGCATCAATTTAATGGACCTATGGGCATCAGTAATAACGACCTCGAAACTTAATATCCCCAAAAATGCAATAGAAATAAGAAGTAATGTCTTCATACCCAACACTAATGCATGGGCAGTAAAGTCGCCCCAATTTTCTTGGGCACAGTTAAAGAGGAGTTATCCTTCTCTGAGCCCTGAGATGAGGAGCACAGGAGAGGTGGCGGCTTTAGGACTTACATTCCATGAAGCACTTCTAAAGAGTTGGATATCTGCGACACCTAATAAAATTCCGAGCAGTGACAAGCCCATATTAATATACACTGCGAATACTCGAGATGCTCACATAATGGAAATGGCTGCAAGGAAATTCATGGAGGCGGATTTCGAGGTAGTCACACTAAGCGGTGGGATAATTGACCGATTAGATGCATTAACTGTTGAAGATGCTGTTCACGCAATTAAGAGAAACACAATCGGATTAATCATAACTAGTGGTTACTCACCATCAATAGACTATGCGGTTAGGAGGACAGCAGTAGACCATAATGTACCACTCATTCTCGACGCTAAACTAGGATATGAAATTGTAACAGCCATAAAGAAGCACAAAACCGGAGAGATAGAGATGGATGTTAAAGAAATTTCAGAATATTGGAACAATCATGTCTAATCAATAAATACACCGATTATGAGAGCCCCGGGCGGGGGTCGAACCCGCGACCTGCCGCTTACAAGGCGGCCGCTCTACCACTGAGCTACCGGGGCCATTATTAAGAAATTAAAAAAGAACGATATTACTTTTTGTCTCTTCACTTACTCAGAGATAAAACCCAAATAATTACAATCCTTCAATCAGTGTTCTTTAGACAGCCATCATGGTCCTTATGTACATCAGAAAAGACTTGCTCAGCGCTCAAGATCATCTTCATTGACTCCGACTGGCCAGACACATCATCGCTGATATGAGTCTGTATCTTTTTGTTATTTATGTTTTCTGTTGCCTCTTATTAGTCAATCATCATTATCGATATCTTGCTTTTTGATAACTTTTTATTATTCCAGGCAAACCTAAGGGCTAGTACGTAGAGTAGAAACTACTGATTCATCTCTATGCCGACAAGAACTTGGAAAAAGGGCGTCCCATAAATTCAGGCGTTCTATTTAGACTATAAGCATGGATATAATCTGTGGAATCTATGCTGGTCTGCCGATAGAGAGGCTTACGAATTCTTTATATTCATCGACTTTGGCCGATATATTATGATGCTCAGAATTTTTTAATTGTTTCGCTAGTGTTTTCAGGGCTTCCAAACCTAGTATGGTCCCCACGTATGGAACTTAATCTTGGAGTGTGGGAAGCTAATCCTCCTATAGACGTGTACGCCATGAGGACCGGTGAATGTGCGACTGAGTTAGAAGAATACTTAATAAATACTTTGCTAATTGCTTTTGAGATTCTAGACAGGCGGTGATTCGTTTTATTTCAGAGATGGGAAATAAATATGATGGTTTATTCGCACTTCAGTTTAGAGAGACAAACAACGAGGACGAGGCGGACGTAATTTTTTTATGCTGACCAACTAGGTATGGGGATTGGAGTGATAACATTTTTATCTAATACGCCTCCTTTTGAAGTAGTAGATTGTGAAGTCGGCATAGCAAACATATATGTGCGGTCTCTGGTTATACTTCATGAACTCTATCATACACTTGGAACCCATAAAACCATGAAAGAGGCTTCCTTTTGGGAATGAATGCAATTGGACAGGTTCATTATCGCAAATTCTAAATGCAGAATGACGGTTTTATATCTTTATTTTTGAGGAGTATCTGTTAGCTTCATTTTCAAAGGCAGTGGCATGTGTCTTCTGCTTGTCGAGATGTATATGATGTCTTCGTCTCTGATTCCTGCATCGATAAGTTTCTGGTCGTCATTCAGTCTTTTTGTGCCGTGGAGTATCTCTGGGTCTGGAAAGCTATATCTGAGGGCTATTATCTCTTTAAGAGTCTGGATAGTCCAGTCGGGATGAGCATTTATTGATTGTACCTGTTCTTCTACGTCCCCGCATACTATGCATTCCTTCATTCTTGCGAGTTTTACTCTTGTTAATCTTGAATGTAATGCGTCATAGACAAACAACCCAGTATCGGGCTCGCCCAGTCTGCCTTTGTGTAAAAGTTTTATGACCTGAGTAGTCATGAGTCCTGCAATTGTGGCTGAGACGCTCTGAATTGCAGGCGACTTAGGTTTCAGCCTATCCCTCACTTCAAGGATTAATTTACTAAGTTCTGGAGCTAATTCATTAATAATATTCTCTAACTTACTATACTTTAGGTCGTATATCGTCTTAATATTTAATCTAAAAAGCTCTTCCGCTACTTCTCTGCTGATTACTATGCCTTGTTCCATCAGGTCCTTTACTAGCTCATCCGGACTCCTTCTCCTAAGCGTGCATTCAGCCAATCTCTCTTCACGTGATATGAGGTTTTCACCATGACATTCTAGACATGCAGTTCTTCCAGGAATCACTACTTGGACATTTCCATAAAATCCCTCAATGCTCCCATCGACCATAGGCTTACCTAGCGAGACGCAGAGGGAATTTAACCATCTCCTAACACCCCAGCTATCAAGACACGAGCAGACTACGTCAGAATCCTCGAAGACTTTCTCAGGCAACTGTCTCACATCTGAATTGTAATACACAACGTCGACGAATCTATTCATACTTTTTATTTTTTGAGCAGCTACCTCACTTTTAGGCTTACCAATATCATTCTCAGTGAATAGCATCTGTCTACTCAGGTTGCTTAACTCTACAACATCATTATCAATCAATACTAATTTTCCAATGCCCATTAATGCTAAGTTCTTAGCTACCTCGCAACCAAGTGCACCTACTCCCACAATAGCAACCGCACCATTCTGAACGGAGCTCTGATCCCATCCAGGAGTCCTTGCCTGCCTATCGTATCTTTCTTGAATTTCTGTGTCCATGTTGTTTCAAAGATATACTGATGAGCTCTCAGGAGTGGCATAGAGATTTATGTATTGTCTAACCCTAGCAATGAATCGCTCTGGCCAATTCTTCATCTCGTGGGCTGCCCATGCATTTAGGGGATCGTCAGGGTTAGGGTTCGTCAATAGATTTTTCAAGGCTTCTATTACTGATACAACATGCATATTGGGATACCAGTCCTTGTTAAGTATAGACTCACATATCCTAGCAGGAACCTCATCTGTAAAGTTTGGATGCCAGATCCTGGTGTGCCAAACTACCTGTGGAGGTGTGAATGGAAATGACCGCTGCAAAAAGATCTCAACGACGAATACTCCGCCCTCATATATCCCAGTACCAATTATTGTCCCCTTATAGTGTGTCAAATCTCCATATACAGCGTCGAAGGTAGGCTCATAGTTCCTGATTAACTGGTACTCTTGTGCTAGGCGCTTCTCCCACTTTGCCTGTGAGAGCATGCCTACCTCCGACGACTCCATGACTATCCACCTACTGTCCTAGTGATCAGGACTAACTTGTCTCCTTCTGCTACGCCTGCTGAAGAAAGTGTTTCAGTGTCGTTCAGCGCACGGCCTTTATAGGTCAGACGAGTATCATCAGGCCTTAGCTTCTTCATAGCGCAGACACGCATCTTTATGGCGCCTATACTAGCTGTCGGAGGCACATCTAACTCAATTGGTGGGCCACCACCGACTGCCGGTACTATCCGGATCTTCAAATCTACTCAACGGTTTTTTAGCCAGTGGCATATAAAAATGTTAACTTAACTCCAGAAGCTAGTCATGGCTACATTATCGATGTAGCACACCACCATTGAGGTATTCTCTACAGAGTCTTAAGAAAATACATATTTAGCAGTTAAAAAAGCCGAGTTTATAGGCAAGCTTAACATATATATTCCAAAGAATTGCGGGTTAGGATATTTCCCGTGGCGTTGGGTAAAGTTATCTATCATGCATCAACTAGCCCTAATGTTGAGGTGGCAGGATTATTGCTGGGCAAAGAGACGAGAGGAATAGTTGAGGTGTGGGACGCTGTTACTGGGCCACAGGAGGGGCACGCTGGATATGTAAAATTAAATGAGGAAGTCATGGCGATTGTAGCAGAAAAATTAATGACGCTTGGATTAGATATTTACATAGTTGGTTGGTATCATTCTCACCCTGGATATGGTCTCTTTCTCTCCGCAATAGATGTCCGCACCCAGCTTGCATATCAAGCCTTATATCCAAAATCAATAGCGTTAGTAATCGATCCATCCAAGTTTATAGAGCATGGAGACATAACTGATGTTGCATTTAAAGTTTTTAGAGTAGACGGTAAATTAGGAGTAATCGAAGTACCGTCATCCATAGGCATGGATAGGAAAAAGGTATTGGAGTCTACACTTGCCGCTCTTAAAGGGTTAAACATTGACAACTCATTTCTGCTTCAAGAGTCGCCCTTAATGTTTGACAGAGCTAAGAAAGCCCTAGTAGATGTCGGTAAGAAGATATTTAGACGTGAAGTGGTGAGCAAGAAATGAGTGAACGAAAGAAGATAGTAATTAAAAGGCGTTTATTTGACCAGGCACCAGAAGGCACCTTGCCATTAGTTCCTGAGACTGAGAAACCCAAGGAGAGAGAAGAAGACTTGACTTCTCAGCAACAGCAACCATTTGAAAATCTGAGCAAACCTCATGATTTATCAATTATTGATGCAGCAATTGAAAGATTTAATGAATTAATGAATAAAATAACTGAAATTAGGAGTAGGGATAGAACTATGCAGAAAGTTTTCCATAGGCAAGACTTTGTAGATCTAAGAGTGATAAAAAAGAAGCTGGATGAGTTGACAAACATGAGGAGCGAGGTATTGGCTGATGCCGGGCCAGTCGAGAATCTTCTTAATGAAGCTGTCAGCGTACTGGAAGCAGAGATGGTGAAACTTGAAGAGCAGTTATTTGAAAAATTAGTAGAGATTGAATCTATTAGGGATTCTAATAATAAGTTGGAAATAGATAAATCAATACTCGAAAAACTCGAGGAAGAAGCTGACCGTATACGTGAAAATATTTCCTCCGTTCATGGAAGAATATCTGAACTCCAATCAAAGATAGAACAGTTGAAGTCATTACCTCAGTCTATTAATGAATTAACTACGAGTGATGAGATAGCTGAACCTCTCCTTAGGGATCTTATTTCCAGATTCAAGGATGAGGCAAGGGTCAATTCTGCAATTGAGAAAGTAATGCAAGATGAAGCAGTTCCGAAGCAATATGCAATAATATATTTGTGGAAAAGGCTCTATAAACCGAAAGTATCATGATCGTCTGTGGAAATATTAAAATAGTGTTTTATTATCTATGATTTTAAAGATCGGGGTTTGGCGTACGCGTTGCTGTTTTTAGGAATTGATAATTTCTTCTCATTGCTTATTAGTAATGTTCTTCATCTCGTCGCGCCATTCATGCTAATTCTGGGCTCGATTCTGGCTTTTACAGGGCGTAGGCTAATTAAGCTGCTTGTATTTTTTGCCGGTGGACTATTAGGCGGTGCGATGGCATATTTTCTTGCGTTGGATATATTTGGAGAGACTTGGGCATTAATAATAAGTATAGTTGGATTCGTAGGTATCGGATTGCTCTGTGTTGCTTTTATTCCAATTGTTTTTGGCATATCGATAGGGTTCTTGGCATATCATGCAGCGGGTGTATTTTTTGAAAATGTATTGATCTGTATTATTGTGGGAGTTGTTGCGTTTGTAATTGGTATACTTCTCTACAATCACGTTCTTTCGATCATTACCGCAATTGTCGGTGGGTCATTAATACTTCAAGGTCTTGTCTCATTAGGGATACCTACATACACATCAATTATAGTTACATTCTTATTAATAATCGCTGGAGTTGTATTTCAGTTTCGCCAACTTTCTAAATAGTTTATCATAGATGTATATTTAAATAGAGGGAGAATCTTCTCTAGATGTCTGCCGCTACACGTGTTAGAAGGCAGTTTACTAAATTGATAGTTGTTGAAGCTGGGGAAGGAATAATGTTGAACAAGTTAAGGGATGAGGTTTTCAACTACCTCGCAAGCATCGGCAAGGGCGAGAGAATAGCTACGAGAATAGACTTCGAAGGCCCACGTCTAGTGATATATACTGATAGGCCTGAAATCTTCGCTGAGAGAAATAAAGTAGCAAAAGAACTTGTAAACTTAATAAAGAAACGCGTAATCATAAGACCTGACGAATCGCTTAGGAAACCAAAAGACGAGGCGAAAAAAGTACTAGAGGAATTTTTGAGAGACATAGAATTCACTATATATTTTGATGATAATTTCGGCGAAGTGATAATAGAAGGAAAAGATCCACGCATCTACAAGATACTCGACCAGTCCTCAACCACTCCTTTAGAACAGAATATTGGATGGATAATAAATGTCTATAGAACCCCACTACTAGCATCCAAAACTGTTGAAAAATTGAAGCGATACATATTTGGAGATACGGAGAAACGAGTAGAAATACTTAGATCAATAGGAGAGAAAGTCTTTAGAGACCAGTTATTCGAGCCAGGCGAAGTAACTGTAACGGTCCTTGGATCTGGCATGCAGGTAGGTAGGTCAGCTCTACTCGTTAGGACGAGAGAAAGCACGGTCCTGCTAGACTGTGGAATTAATGCAGGTGCTTCAAAAAACATCGACATGCTACCGAGATTTGATGCCGTGCCAGACCTTATAGACTCGCTTGATGCAGTCGTGATTACTCATTCACATATGGACCATCACGGCGCGTTGCCTCTCCTATTCAAATATGGTTACCGAGGCCCTGTTTACATGACGGAGCCCACACTTCCCCTCCTACTTATGGAACAACTCGACTACGTTAATTTAGCTGGAAAGGAAGGATTTTTCCCCCTCTACACAGAAAATGAGGTTAGGCTTTTAGCACAATATGCAGTGACATTAAAATACGGCGTGGTGACAAATATTACGCCTGACATTAGATTGACTTTCTATAATGCTGGGCATATAATGGGTTCGGCTATCGCTCATCTACATATTGGAGAGGGATTCCATAACTTGGTTTATACAGGCGACTTCAAATTTGAGAAGACACGTATGCTTGACGCTGCGGCATCTAAGTTCCTCAGATTGGAGTCCTTGATAATAGAGAGCACGTACGGCGCAACGCCTGTTCCATACACACGTGAAGAGAGTGAAAAGCTGGTCGCTGAGTATATCGGGAAAACAATTGAGAGAGGAGGCGTTGTGATTATTCCGGTACCATCCGTTGGCAGGGCCCAAGAAATAATGTTGGTGATTAAAAATCTGTTTGAATCTAAAGAGATACCGGAGGCGCCCATATTCCTTGATGGACTACTAATAGAGGCTACGGCGATACATACAATGTATCCTGAATATCTATCAGAGGAGATTCAGAAAGAGATTGAAGAGCATGGAAATGTATTTCTGTCTGACTATTTCACGATTGTGAAGAGTCACCAACATAGGGAGGAAATACTCGAAAGCAAAGAGCCGGCAATAATAATAGCCACTTCGGGCATGCTTGAAGGCGGGCCAATACTGAAGTACTTCAGAGAATTCGCTGGTGACGAAAAAAACTTACTTTTATTCGTCAGTTACCAAGTTGAAGGAACTCTGGGAAGAAAACTTTTGAAAAAAATAAATGAAGTCCAGCTATTGAACGAGGAAGGAAAGCAAGAGGTTATTAAGGTTAATCTTGAGATAGAGAAAGTCGATGGGTTCTCTGGACATTCAAGCAGACAGCAGATAATCAATTACATTAGAAGAATTTCTCCAAGGCCAAAGCAAATACTATTTGTTCATGGCGAGCCGGAGGCAACCACGAATATTGCATCAAGTATTAAAAAGATGATGCCGGTAGAGATTTACACGCCAAAGAATCTAGAGACGATAACTCTTACGTAAGGCAATTAACTTTAAAATTCCTCGGTTAATTAAGATTAATTATGCCGGCGCACATAAAGGCAAACAGAGGAGAAATAGCAGAAAGGGTAATCATTGCGGGTGATCCTGCTAGAGTTGAGCAACTATCCAGACTAATGGAGTGCTCCCGGTTAGTTAATGCTAATAGAGGTTTCATTACTTTTACTGGCAAGTATAAAAGTTTTGACATTTCAGTCGCTTGTCACGGAATAGGTGGCCCCTCAGCAGCAATAGTGTTCGAGGAGCTCGTATCCTTGGGTGCGAAATTAATCGTTAGGCTCGGAACCACAGGGGGTTTAAGGAGAGAGATTAAAAGGGGCGAATTCATAATTCCTACATTTGCAGGATATGTTTCAGGACCACTGGCACATTATTGCCGGGATTTTCCACCGTGTACTGCTCCCGACCTAGATTTGACCTTGGCCATAATTGGAGCAGTAAAGAAGCGAAATATACAGCCATATATTGGCCCCGTATTCTCAAACGATGCATTCTATGCAGAAAGTGAAAGTCTTGCAGAGCGACTTTCAGTCCTTGGATATATTGGAATCGAGATGGAATGCGCTACAATCTTCGGATTAGGAATGCTTCGAAATGTCAAAACAGCGTCTTTACTTGTAGTCTCTAACAATCTTATAGAGAAATCAGAACTAGCAGATGCTAGGGAGCTTCAACAATTTATTGAGATCGCAGGACTCTCGGTTATGGATGCATTGACGTCTATAAATGTAAAGTGAAAATTCCAAATCAATCATCAAGCGAAATAATCCTCTAATTGATGGTCTGTGACATTCTTTCGATGCTGTCTTGAATAGGCATTCTTCTCATTAATTATTAATTTGCCATAAACTCCATCAAATCCTGGAATAATTTTTAATTCATTACTTCTCATTTTTCTTATTAACTCAGCAATTCCATGACCGCCGATGCTAGCAATCTCATTGAGGGGGATATTTAGTAATATTTCATACTCTGGTCCAAGTTTATTAACCAATTTTATATAGATATCCCATATCTTCTTCGATTGTAATCTTGATTCAATGGTGTAGTCTATTCCCAATGAGAGCGCTATCAATTCTTGCAGGGGTAATATGTATTTGAAGTCTATTGCTCCTTTAGGCCTGTATCCCATCTCCCTGTCAGCAAGTTCTTCCACCCTATCCTCGACCCCCTTCGTTAATCTTCTTCCGCATTTTGGGCAGCGGTAGTTAAGTTTTTGTGCCTCAGAGGGCGGGATTGGACCTACACCGCATCTCCGATGCCCGGACCAATGATATTTTCCATAGCTTGGCGGAACCTCAAGGGTCATTAAAACTTTAGAAGCATCTCGATTGCGCATAGCTTCAATCATTTCTTGATAGTTTGGCCTTTTCAACTCGAAAACCACAGCCTCCCTTCCAAGCCTGAATGGATAAGGACTGTGAGAGTCAGAGGAGCTGAGAAGAATATATCTATCTAGCCAACTGATACGCCAGTTCATAGGAGGGTCACTGCTTAGACCCGTCTCTATGGCGTATATGTATCGAGTCATATCTTCATAACATTCTTCTATTCTATTAACTCCACCAATAGCCCCAAAAATTGACCACCATGGCGTCCAGGCATGTGCTGGAAAGATGAAATTATATTTACTGAGACCCATAACGACCTCAACAGCCTCCGCCGGACTAATGTTTAAAACTGGTCTTCCATCTGCAGAGATGTCACCAAACTTGTTTAGAATTTCAGAGAGCTGCTCGGCGATCTCGAGACTAGGCATTAGAATTACGTGATGGATTCTTCGGGTCTTTTTATCATATTCATGTACAGTGGCAATCTCTGTCTGGCATACAAATAGAGGCGTACTGGACTCGTCCCTGAGGGTATAGAAACCTGAATCAGCTAATTGAGTCAATTCTGTTTTTAGCTCTTTTAACCATCCTGGATGTAGGGCATCGCCAGTGCCTACAAGGTTAAGTCCCTTTAGCCTAGCAAAATAAGCAATCTCTCTGAGAGTCATTTTTTCAGAAGTAGCGCCGCTAAATCTCGAATGTATCTGTAGGTCGGCGTATATCCTCATTGATCTCGCAAATCTACATCGCTTACTGGCTATATATGTAATGCTTTGTTAAGAATCTTTCACTTGGGAGAAGGGTTTAAATGCAGATGGATTACTCCATAGTGTGAGAAACTTGTCAGTTGACATCTCGTTAAAAATACTTGGAAAGTCGCTTGGAGGAACTGTATTAGTGAAGTTAAGGAACGGGAAATTGATCAGAGGGCTACTCCAAGGCTATGACCAGCATATGAATCTAGTCCTTGATGCCGCCGAGGAGATACTAAATAATGGAACATCAACAAAGCTTGGAATCATAATTGTCCGAGGAGACAACATAGTAATGGTATCACCTGCTGTATTAAAGAAGGAAGAACAGACAGGATGAGGCGAACAACATGAAGGGTACCCCTTCGATGGGAAAATTCAAGACACCCACTCATGGTAGATGTCGGAGATGCGGACGACGCTCATTTAACTATCATAGGAGGAGATGTTCTCATTGTGGCTTCGGTGAGTCGAGGAGATGGAGAAGTTATAGATGGATGAAAAGTCTAAAAGAAAGAACGTAGACTGATTAAGCATTCATTTTAAGTAATTGTCTTAAAACATATGGCAGCACTCCACCATTGTTGAAGTATTCTACCTCAGCATGATTGTTAAGCATAGCAGTCACGTTAAAGGTAATCTCTCCCTCATTATTCCTCGCTATCACTCTGAGCTTTTTCCTCGGAGAGAGCCCATCCGATATTCCCTGAATCTCGTAAAGCTCCTTTCCACTAAGTCCAAGCTCCCTCCACCCCTCGTTAGGCTCAAACTGAAGAGGAAGCACACCCATGCATATCAAGTTGCTTCGATGTATTCTTTCAAAGCTTTCTGCTATTACTGCCCTCACTCCTAGTAGCTTTACTCCTTTAGCCGCCCAATCCCTAGAGCTGCCAGCGCCATATTGTTTACCAGCGATGATGATTAGGGGCGTACCCTCTTTTTTATACCTCTGGGCCGCGTCAAAAATTGTCATTTTCTCCCCGCTCGGCATATGAACCGTCCACCATCCCTCCGAGTCTGGCAAAAGGTAATTCTTCAGATGAATATTTGAAAATGTGCCTCTCTCCATTACTTCGTGGTTTCCTCTCCTTGCGCCGTAAGTATTGAAGTCCGTTGGATCGACTCCAAGGCTTCTTAAGTAAGCTCCCGCTGGACTGTCGATATGAATTGCCCCGGCTGGGGAGATATGATCTGTCGTTACCCTATCGCCCAACAAGACAAGTACTCTGGCACCTCTTATATCGCTCGGCCTATCTGTGGTTAGCTTAAATTCATCAAGAAATGGCGGTCTCTTAATGTAAGTTGATGTATCATCCCATTGAAATACTAGTCCAGTAGGTGCTGGAAGTGATTCCCATAGTTCATCACCCTTAAAGACGTCGCTATAGATTTTGATGAATTTCTCAGGTGAAACCAGATTTCTCTTTATTCTTTCAATCTCTTCTGGGCTAGGCCAGATGTCTCTCAGATAGACAGGCTTACTATCTATATAACTCAGCGGCTCGTTGAGCAGGTCGATATCTAGTTTTCCAGCAATTGCATACGCAACTACTAGGATAGGCGAGGCCAAGAAACAACCACGAACCTGGGGATGGATTCTCCCCTCGAAATTTCTATTGCCACTAATCACTGCACAGGTGTAAAGCTTTTCCTTGTCAACTGCCTCAGCGACTTCTCTTATTAATGGTCCACTGTTGCCTATGCATGTCGTACATCCGTAACCAACTATGTGGAAACCTAGTTTTTCCAGGTATTGAAGCAGTCCGGAATGTCTGAGATATTCAGTCACTACTCTTGAGCCAGGAGCTAAGCTCGTCTTTACATGAGGTTTGACTGAAAGCCCCAATTCAAATGCTTTCTTCGCAATCAGTCCGGCACCAATCATCAATGATGGATTAGAGGTATTTGCACAGCTAGTTATAGCCGCAATCACTACTGCGCCATCATCTATTACTGACTCTCTTCCATCAATATTGATTTTTACTCCTCCTACACTTCTTGTACGTGGTTCCTTTATCCGAGAGCGGTAATTCCTAATATGCTCTAAGATAATTTTCTTTACTTGACTTAGTGGAATTCTGTCCTCTGGATTTGCAGGACCAGAGACTGAAGGCTCAATGCTTGAAAGATCAATATCTATTATCTTACTATATGATATTGATTCAGAATCATGGTCATCTAGGAAAAAGCCTACCTCTCTACAGTAGATTTCGATACTCTTGACAAGCTCTGGTGTTCTTCCAGTTTGTAGGAGATAGTCCATTGTGGAGCTGTCTATGGGGAAAAATCCAATCGTTGCACCATATTCTGGCGCCATATTAGATATAGTTGTCCGATCAGGCACTCTTAGCGACTTAACTCCTGGACCAAAGAACTCCACGAATTTCCCTACTAGATCTTGACTTCTCAGGCTTTCTGTAATCGTTAAAGCAAGGTCTGTAGCAGTGACATTTTTAGGCATCTCTCCAACAAGCCTCACCCCAACAACCTCTGAGAATGATAATGGATATGGAAGGCCTAGTAATGCCGCTTCGGCCTCAATTCCGCCTACACCCCAGCCCAAAACACCCAGACCATTTACCATAGTAGTATGAGAATCAGTGCCTAGAACGATCTCGGGAAACATTATAAAGCCCCTTTCTGTTTGCCTAAAATCGATTACTTTGGCGAGGTGTTCAATGTTTACTTGATGAATTATTCCCTTGCCTGGTGGAATTACTCTAAGATTATCGAATGCGGATTGTGCCCATTTTAGAAAGATGTATCTCTCCCTATTTCTTTTATACTCGACTTCGATATTATACCTATACGCATCAGGCGACCCGAAAAAATCAACACTTAGTGAGTGATCAATTACTAGGTGGGTAGGAATCTTCGGATTAATTATTGACGGGTTGATGCCAATTTTTTTGACAGCATCCCTCATTGCCGCTAAATCTACTATCAAGGGTATACCTGTAAAATCTTGGAGTAAAATTCTCGTAGGGAACAATGGTACTTCTATCCCAGATAAATCTCTATCGATGCGCCATTTATCAAAACTCCTAATAACAGAATCATCAATCAAGACACCATCATAATTCCTTACAACATTTTCAAGAAGCATCCTAACGCAGTAAGGCATTTTCCATAAATCCTTTACATATCCAATCTCTTCAAGCTCAGAAATGTCGTAGTATGACATAGTCCCAATGGGCGTATTCAAACTCTTAATGACTTCAGTTACCCCTCTCTTTTCCATCCCTGATATCAATGCTGATTTTTTATAAGGAATAATTTAAACGATCACAAATAACCGCAATTAGTTACTTGACATAAATTCATTATACCTAAATCTCGAGCTACGATGCTGCTATGTATACGAAATGGGGCAACTCCTTACCAAAGATCTCAATCGCCATTTTTACAGCGTCGGGCGAGCCTGGCAGCACCATTATTACTTTCTTATTTATCGTGCCTGCTGTGGCCCTCGTGAGAGCCGCGGCTGGGCCTATCTTTTTATAGCTTTCGAATCTAAGAATTTCTCCGAATCCCTCTATCTCCTTTTCAAGCAGTGGCTTTATGGCCTCGATTGTTAAGTCTCTTCTTGCCAGGCCTGTTCCGCCGGTCACTAATACAATATCTGCATTATGGGATAGAGCCTCAAATAATTTATCCCTAATCATTGCGACATCGTCATTTACAACTCCGAGATACTCGACGCTATAGCCCAAATTTTTTAATAAATTTACGGCTATTGTTCCAGAATCGTCGACGACATCATTGCCCCTCTGGATTTTTGCATATCTAGAGGTGCTAGCCGTGAATACAGCAATTTTTAGCGTACTTGGAGCTCTTGACTTATGTTCCTCCACTGCGCCCATATCGAAAAGAGAGATATGCGTTAGATTTAATTCTTTGTAAACTTAAACCTTTGATAAGAATATGTATGAAAGGGTTCTCTGACTTTTAGAAACAGGTTTATATTTTGAAATAGGACTCCATCAGATGGTGATAGGGGCTAAGCATAGAGGTAAGCCTCGTATGTCGTGAGTGCGGGACTGAGTATGGACATGTTTTGTCCCATGTCTGCCAGGAATGTTTCGGCGCATTAGAGACTATTTACAACTATGAAAAGATAAGGGTGGAGAGAAGCAAAATTGAGTCACGAGTAGCTTCGATGTGGCGGTATAGAGAACTCTTACCGATAATTGACAATAAACACATAGTAAGTTTAGGTGCAGGTTTTACTCCAATGATAAGGGCTGATAAGTTAGCCAGACTGATTGGTATCAGAAGGCTTTACATAAAAAACGATACCATAAATCCAACTTACAGCTTTAAAGATCGGCCGGCAAGTGTCGCCATATCTAAAGCCTCCGAATTCGGTGTAAAAATCGTCGGATGCGCCTCAACTGGGAACCTAGCAAGCGCAACCGCTGCCCATGCGGCTGCATCCGGACTAGGATGCATAGTTTTTATGCCAAGCACTGTAGAGAGCGAAAAAATTAAGCAGGCATCAATCTATGGAGCCAATGTAGTGCTGATTGAGGGGACATATGATGATGTAAATAGACTTGCTGCGCTGGCCGCTGACCGATTCGGTTTAGGAATCGTGAATGTCAATCTTAGACCATATTACGTTGAGGGATCGAAGACTATGGGATTGGAGATAATTGAGCAGTTAGGATGGAGGCTACCTGATAGGATAATTGTTCCTTCTGCCAGTGGAGCGCTCCTCTCAGCAATCTACAAAGGGATAGAAGAGGCTGAAAGAATAGGACTTATAAATAGCACTACAGTTGCCATGACTTGCGCTCAGCCTCTCGGCTGCTCACCCATTGTAGACGCGTTTAAGAAGAAACTCAGTGAAATAGTACCTGTAAGAAAACCTACCACTATTGTGCAGAGTCTCGCAATTGGTGATCCAGGTGATGGATATGAAGTACTTAAAGTCGTAAGAAAAACAGGAGGCACATGCGAAGCAGTCAGTGATGAAGAAGCATTAATGGCGGTCAGAATGCTCGCTTCGGAGACCGGAATATTTGCCGAGCCGGGCGGGGCGATATCTATAGCGGTCTTGAAAAAGTTGATTGACCAAGGCGAGATAGGCCATGACGAAGAAGTAGTTTGCTGTATAACTGGAAGTGGACTCAAAACACTTGAGATAACACCGCCCGGACAGAATATTCACAAAACCGAGACGAAATTTGAATCTCTAAGCATACTATTAAACAACATCACACAGCTTTACCGGTAAGCTGTATTGAGCCATCATCCTCGATTAATTAAATCATTTATATAAATAACCTAATATGTTTTAAGAGACATGGCGAAGATAAGGGTACTAGTGACTGCTGCGCTCTCGACCTACATGAATGGCGACAGAGAGATAATCATCGAGGCAGAGACGGTTAGAGACCTGATCGATAAGCTCATAACAAAGTATGGAAAGAACTTGGCATCAAGACTATTAGACGAGAACGGCAAGATTAGAAGATTCATAAATATCTATGTAAATGATAAGAATGTTCGTGTCGATGAGACGGAATTGAAGCTAAAAGACGGTGACCAAATACTGATCCTGCCCGCCGTAAGTGGTGGAAAATTCTAAAAGCTCCGGTAAGCCCTATAAATCATAATTTATTAACTCCTACTCTTTAATTTGGATTAGATGAGTAAGCCGGTAGACTTGGGCTCCATTAAGGAGGGAGGAAACATAATAATCGACGGCGAGCCATGCAGAGTCGTCGAGGTTGAAAAATCAAAGCCAGGAAAACACGGCTCAGCTAAAGTCAGACTAGTCGCTATAGGCATATTTGACGGAGTTAAGAGAAGTATGGTAGGCCCAGCTGATCAAAGGGTAGAAGTACCCATCATCGAGAAGAGGTCAGGCCAAGTCGTGTCAGTCGGAGAGACGGTAAGCGTAATGGACAAAGAAAGCCTAGAAATAGTTGAAGTGCCTCTTCCTGCCGATCAGTCATTGGCCACCAGGCTCGAGCCAGGAGTAACGGTTGAGTACTGGAAGGTTTTAGACCGATACTTAATTAATCAAGTACGTTCTGAATAAATATTTTTTGAAGTATGATAATTGAAGTAAACATTTTGATCTCTTAAATATAAGTATTATCTTGTCTTCAAAGAAAAATTTATATTTTAATAATTTCATACTATTAATTGAAGTATGATGAATAAAACATACAAAAATAATAGTAAAAAAGGGCTGACCGGGTTAGAGACTGCAATAATACTGATAAGCTTCGTAATTGTCGCAGCTGCGTTTTCATTTGCTGTACTTAACTTGGGGCTCTTCACAACCCAGAAGAGCGGTGAAGTCCTACAGGCAGGACTCGAGGAGGCAACATCCGCGATTGAGACGGTAGGAGGCGTAATTGCTCAAAGCTCTGGCGATACAGTATCGAATGTTACTGTTTATTTCAAAGTGTCGGTCGGTAAAAGACCAATTGATATGAGGGTGGGACAACTTGTAATTAGTTATCATGACAGCAGAGCAAGTATACCGAATGTCTATACTTCGAACGCTACTTCTCTTCCACTAATATCAAGTTCAAGCCCAGGGGTGATGGTTAGACAGATAACTGGAGATGGTGATAATTTAATAGAGTATGGTGAGCTTTGGTCTGTCACCATCGCAATCGCAGAGCTTAAAGATCTTTCGCCAAACGAGGTCTTTGCTATCGAGTTAAAGCCACCTACCGGTTCTGTTCTAAAGGTTGAGAGAAGACTGCCGCCGGCGTTGGATCAAGTGATGGACCTAACCTAAACTCACTAAACATTTTTTTATTTATTTTTTATTTTTTTATATGGACTTTGAGGATATCGTTCACTGCGTCCGGTAATCATGTTGGCGGTGCAACTATGGCGATGTTTAATCTAATGATTGGACTACTGCGGCTGGGACATGAGCCTGTATTAATTGCAACCACTCCGTCTAAGAAGTATGAAGATCATTTCGAAAGACTGAGAAAAATTGGAGTAGAAATGCATTTCACCGGCACAGCCCATTCAGGACTCACTCATTGGCTACGCCTTGCAAGCCATGCCTTGACTAATTTAAATAGGTACAATATTGATTTGGTACATCTTCACCTTCCTAAAGAAGCTGCCTTTCTTTTTTACACTCTGAAATCACTTCATATACCTGTAGTTTCGACGTTTGAGGGGGACCCATTCTTGGAGGCGAGATTTGATGTTACGTTTGATAAGGGAATAATCATTAAGGTTGGTAGTAACTTGATGGCTATGGCTGATGCGGTTACTGCTTGTTCGTCATGGCTTGCTGGGCGGCTGGGTAGAGTGTGGAATATTAATGTTTATGCAGTTCCAAATCCAATTGATGTAGAAAGGTTTCTAGGAATAAAAGAATGGTGTGGAAGCGAGAAGATAGTTGTCGCGCTTGCTAGGCTTGTCCCCATAAAGGGAATAGATGTATTAGTCAAGGCGGCTAGACGAGTCTCATCTGAATGTAGAGATGTACGCTTCATAGTTGCGGGCGAGGGACCATCTAAGCAGGAATTGATGGGCCTGATAAACAAGTATGGATTAAGAGAAGTTTTTAGCTTAGTCGGATTTATATCTTCACCGGAAAATCTGCTGTCCAAGTCTTACATGGTAGTCATGCCGTCGCTTTATGAGCCCTTTGGAATGCCGGCAGCCGAGGCCGGCGCTGCACTTAGACCAGTCGTGGCCTCCAATACTGGTGGACTTGCCGAGATTGTGATTGATGGTTACAATGGTTTTCTTGCTAGACCGGGAGATCCAGTCGACCTGGCCGACAAGATAATTTGGCTTCTTGAAAACGAAGATGTCTCAAAGGAAATGGGCCGTAGGGGCAGAGTTAGGGTTTTAGAGAACTATACACCAGTACTGGTTGCTAAGAAATATCTCGAGATCTATCAGCGGGCCCTTAACAATTCTAGGTAGCATTTTGCGTATCGATCTACAGTTTTTCGCCACTCAAACTCTCTGACAGTTATTCTATATGCATTTTCCGCTATTTTCTTCCTCAGGGCATCGTCTTCAAGCATGGCGATTATTGATTCAGCTACAGATTCAGGCGTTGGTTTTGGAATCATGTAGACGCTCTCGAGGTGCTTAAAGACCTCTGGAATGAGCCCGACGGGGGTCGAGACTGACGGAGTCATGCAGGCAGCTGCCTCAAAAACTGTTCTTGGACCGCCCTCATAACTTGAAACGCATGCAAATAGACTCGCTCTATTATATTCTTCAGCAAGTTCTTCATGACTAATCCATGAATACTTAATCTCTACATATTTCTCAAGGTCAAGCCTACTAACTAGGCTTCCTAAGTATTTTGCCATAGGTCCCCTTCCAATTATTTTCAGATATGCATCAGGCATATTCTTGACTACTATTTTCATTGCCTTCACAAGAATATCTGGGTTTTTCTGGCATTCCATCCTTCCAACGAAAAGTATCATGGGTTCTCTGTCTTCAATACGCATTCTCGGACTAAACTTATTCAGGTCTATGTATATCGATGGTATATAAACAATCCTTGAGTCTGTGTATTTTTTAATCTTTGCCGCGATATGTCTATTTACAGCTCTAATAAGGATGGATCGTCTTAAGACAATTGGAAGCATTATTCTGTCTCTTAGTTTTAGTATATTTTCATCTATGTAGTCTCCGTGTATTTCAGATATTAGGGGGATATTCTTGGTTAATGAGATAATGTATGCGAGTCCTCCAATCGTTGATAGTGGTTCTTGAGCAATCACTAAGTCGTAGTGAGTCCTGCTCAGCAATGAGTGGAGAAGTGCTTTACAGAATGTTTTAGGATTCTTTATCTCGATTAGATCTATTTTGCCCCAAGCTCTCTCGAGGTCTTTGTGGGCAATTGATCTTGCTCTTGAAACCATTAATACGTGCAATTCTATTAATTATAGCGTGTTTTACGAGTTTTTAAGTCTCCACTCAATGTATTTCTTAACAATGGTTTTTATATCTACTTTTGGCTCCCACCCTAGGAGTTTTCTGGCCTTCGAATTGTCAGAATAGCTGTGAAGTGCTTCGTGTGGAGAGAGTTCAGCGTATTTTATCTCTGATTTGTCTCCTCCCATTTCTTCGATAACTCTCTCGGCTAGTTCGAGTACTGATGTTGGTCTCCCAGCTCCTAGATTGATGACTTCAAACTGCCTGTCTAATTGCCCAGCGAGTATTGTTCCGTCCGCAATATCTCCTACGTAAGTAAAGTCCCTCGTCGCGGGCTGGAACCTGCCATCTAGCCACCTGCCGTTTACTATGAGTGGTTTACCATTTAGCACATTGTCCACAAAGATCTTTAGGACTATGTTTCCCCTGCATCTCTCTCCGACAACGTTGAAGTATCTTAGTATAATACATGAAACTCCATACAGTTCGTGGTATAGTTTGCATAGTTGTTCACCAAAGTATTTGCTCAGTGCATATGGGCCAGAGGGGTTAGGCTTCATGTCCTCTTTTAAAGGTGGAGGTGAATTCCCGTAGACACTCGAACTTGACGAAAAAACTATCTTTGGCTTAACCCTGGCGGTACGGGCTGCCTCGAGAATATTTAATAAAGTAATTGTATTCTGCTCGACGTATGAATAGGGGTCATCGATTGATAATCTATGCGACGCAAGAGCTGCTAAGTGATAGATTGTCGTTGGTTCATACTTGTTTATTAGATTCATAATGAATTGTTTATTCACCAAGTCTCCGTAAATTATTCTCTCTTCATTAAAGGCCGGACATCCTCTCAGCTCGTTTAATATTTTTTCGTTAATCTTTTTCTTGTCGACGATGATTATTTCTTCTTCTCCTTTGTTGTAGAGCCTCTCGACTACGTGTGAGCCAATAAAGCCCAGCCCGCCTGTAACTATAATCAATCTACACCACTCATCGTTTAAATGTGGGATAATTTATTCCCTAACTTAAGTAATGCAAAATGGATTGATATTTCCAAAGAATACTTATAAGGACCTAGGTTAATGATTAATTACGGAGCCCAGGGCTACAAGGCGGCGTCGCCCCAGAGACCAGAGTGAAGATCTGGGGCTATGAAGAGGGCGATCTCCAGCTCTGGGCAAAGAATGAGGACCCAAGTATTAACGAATGCTTGGGTCTAATGTGGGCCACGGTTCAGAGAAATGAACCCGCCACCCCAGGCAGACTCCGGTTGATCCTGCCGGACTCCACTGCTATCGGGGTAAGACTAAGCCATGCAAGTCGTAGGCCTCGGGCCACCTCGGGGCCTGGCGTACGGCTCAGTAACGCGTGGTCAACCTACCCTATGGAGGCGGATAACCCCGGGAAACTGGGGCTAAACCGCCATAGTCGACCGGTTCTGGAATGGCCGGTCGACGAAAGTCCCAGGGACAGATGCAGTCTCTGGGAGCCATAGGATGGGACTGCGTCCTATCAGGTTGTTGGTGGGGTAACGGCCTACCAAGCCTACGACGGGTACGGGCTCTGAGAGGAGGAGCCCGGAGATGGACTCTGAGACAAGAGTCCAGGCCCTACGGGGCGCAGCAGGCGCGAAAACTCCGCAATGGGCGAAAGCCCGACGGGGTTACCCCGAGTGCCACCCTCGTGGTGGCTTTTGCCCGCTATAAAAAGGCGGGCGAATAAGGGGAGGGCAAGTCGGGTGTCAGCCGCCGCGGTAATACCCGCTCCCCGAGTGGTGGAGACTTTTACTGGGCCTAAAGCGCCCGTAGCCGGCCCTGTGTGTCCCTCGTTAAATCCGCAGGCCTAACCTGCGGACTGCGGGGGGTACTACAGGGCTTGGGGGTGGGAGAGGCGCTCGGTATTCCCGGGGTAGGGGTAAAATCCTCTGATCCCGGGAGGACCACCAGTGGCGAAGGCGGAGCGCCAGAACACGCCCGACGGTGAGGGGCGAAAGCTGGGGGAGCAAACGGGATTAGATACCCCGGTAGTCCCAGCTGTAAACGATGCGGGCTAGGTGTCGGGGCGGCTACGGGCCGCCTCGGTGCCGAAGGGAAGCCATTAAGCCCGCCGCCTGGGGAGTACGGCCGCAAGGCTGAAACTTAAAGGAATTGGCGGGGGAGCACCACAAGGGGTGGACGTTGCGGCTTAATCGGATTCAACGCCGGAAACCTTACCGGGGGCGACGGCAGAATGATGGTCAGGCTGACGACCTTACCGGACGAGCCGAGAGGAGGTGCATGGCCGTCGCCAGTGCGTGCCGTGAGGTGTCCTGTTAATTCAGGCAACGGACGAGACCCGCACCCCTAGTTGCCATCGGCCGAAAGGCGCTGGGCACTCTAGGGGGACTGCCCCCGAAAGGGGGAGGAAGGAGCGGGCTACGGCAGGTCGGTATGCCCCGAATCCCCCGGGCCGCACGCGACGTTCAATGGCGGAGACAGTGGGATGCAACCCCGAAAGGGGAAGCAAATCCCTAAACTCCGCCTCAGTAGGAATCGAGGGTTGCAACTCGCCCTCGTGAACGCGGAATCCCTAGTAACCGCGCGTTACCACCGCGCGGTGAATACGTCCCCGCTCCTTGCACACACTGCCCGTCGCTGCATCCGAGCTGGGCTGAGACGAGGGCTACTCAAGTTGGGTAGTTCGAGTCTCAGCCTGGTGAGGAGGCAGAAGTCGTAACAAGGTGGCCGCACGGGAACGTGTGGCCGGATCACCTCCTGAGAATGCCTAGGGTGGCGGAGCTCTCAGATGAGCCGTGGCCCATTTACAATAATGATTGCATTAATTTATTTTATATTATTTTTATGAATAATATCGCATTGCCTCCGTTCTGTGGTAAATATTCATTCCTATTCGCCGAGCTGTGGCATGTCTTGCTGTGTAAGGAATCATAAGTGCTGAGAGAGGCCAAGTCCAAGATATGCTGCTTATTTTTTATAGGTGGTCGTCAAAAAGTCTGGAAGCACTTTTTCAGTTGTTGTAATATGGGCGTCAAGTACGTTTACCCCTCCGTTCTTCAAGGCATTTTTGATAAACTCCCCTACTTCCTCTCTATTTGTGGCCACTGCTGAGTAGGCGCCATATGCTTTAGCAATCATCTCTATGCTTGGACTCTTATAATCACATGCGATGAGTCTGCCTCCGAAGCTGCGCTCCTGATAATCCCTGATCGATCCGTATCCTGAATCATTCATGACGATTACTGTTAGGTCTATGCCAAGCTCGACTGCAGTGGCGAGTTCCTGACTCGACATGATAAAGCTTCCATCACCAACAAAGGCTAATACATTCTTGTCTGGCCTCGCAAGTTTTGCACCAATTGCAGCAGGCAAGGCGAACCCCATCGCAGAGTTTCCTGCTGAGCAGAGATATCTCCTAGGCTCAGACAATCTAACCCGCGTCACAGTGTGCCAAAATGAATAACCCGTATCTACTGAAATAATGCTATCACTAGGAATATGTCTCAGAACTTCATTGACAGTCATTGAGGCGGTAAGTTGGGAGGACGAGGAGTCAGAAATAACTGACTCTCTGCGACCCACGTATTTTTTATACCAATCCTTGTCTAAGCTTATCTCTGAAAGTCTCAACTCGAGAAGGGTTATCAACGATGTGAGGAAAGCCTTTGCATCAGAGTTGATTGCTAATGTAGGTTTATAATTTCTTCCCAGCTCCTCCGCGTCGATATCCACATGTATTAACTGGTTTATTTTTAATCTCCAAGCACCTGTTGACCTCTCAGAGAACCTGCACCCAATAGCTAGTACAAGGTCAGCTTCTGAGACACAATTCATCGCTTCTTCTGTAAATAGTAGGCCGATGAACTGGGGATCAAATTCATTAAATGACCCCTTCCCCATTATTGTCGTGCAGACCGGCGCTCCTAGCAGGTGGACCAGCTTTGAAGCTTCTCGACACGCACCAGATGATACAACACCCCCACCTAAGATTATTAAAATCTTAGAAGATTTTGAAATTAGTCTAAATGCTGCTTCGACTTCTTCACGAGATGGAGTAGGTATTGGCTTCTCTTCTCTTCTATATGGAAGCAGGTCCGACTCGGCTGAGAGATAATCAAAGGGCAGTTCAACGAATACAGGTCTCTTTCTCCCAGTCATAGAGAAATCATAGGCCTCCCAAACCACTTTGAGAACTTCTGATGCACTGGTAGGTCGGATTGATAGTTTAGTAATCGGCTTAAAGATAGATAACTGGTCATATTCATGTATTCCTCCCTTACCCCACGTGTTTGTCTTTAGCCCTCCTGCCAGTATCAAGACTGGCTGTGAGTCAAGATAAGCATTGGCAACAGCCGTCACTGCATTCGTGGCACCCGGACCAGCCGCTAACAGACAGACCCCCGGCTCGCCGCTGGCCCTTGCATATCCATCAGCCATACTCGCAGCTCCAGCCTCGTGGCGCGCCAATACATGTCTTATCCTAATCGAGTCTCTTAACGCATCATATAATGGAAGCGTATGTACACCAGGGATTCCAAACACATATTTAACTCCTAGATCTTCTAAAAGACGAATCAATGCATCAGCAACCCTCAATGCCCATCACATGAAATAGTAAAAATTGACGTCGTAATAAATGGATAATCGATATACGTTTAGAGATTCCTGTTGTAATTATATAAAAAGTTAATTTTTAGCTCAGCATTCTTTAATGTAGCTGATGGCATCATTTGAGTCTTTGTGGATCTGGGATGACGAAAGAGTTAAAGAGAGGCTAAACTGGTACTTAGCCGTCTCCACAAACAGACTACCTGCAAAGAATCTTATCTGTCGTAGAATACCTGCCGAATTTGATCCGACAGATGAAGAAAATGAGCTTTGGAAGATCCATCAAAGATGTGCTGAAAAATTCCAAGAAGTATTGAAGGCTATTAGGGATGAAGATTTAAGGCTAGAGGAGCTAGAAATCCCGACGCAGAGCCTTCTAGATTTAAAGTTAGAATTAGTCAGGAGAATGCTTAGACACTGCAATTTTTGTAGATGGAAATGTGGGGTCGATAGAGTTCTAGAAAAGAAGGTAGGTACGTGCCAGCTTGGAAAAGACAGTCGCGTATCGACCTACTTTCATCACATGGGAGAAGAAATACCGATCCGTGGCAGAAGAGGTTCCGGCACAATATTCTTCACTTCCTGTAACTTGAGGTGTGGATTCTGTCAAAATGGCGACATTAGTAAGGATAAGGATAATGGAATTATCGTTACACCGAGACAATTAGCAATAATGATGTGGGAGCTAAGGATGGAGGGGTGCCACAATGTAAATCTTGTAGGAGGAGAACCGACAATGCATCTACACACAATAATTGAAGCCGTTACCCAACTCGAAAATATCAAGCCGACCAATGAAGAGCTTCAATACATATGGAGCGTTAAGTCAGACTATTTCTTTTCATATAGGAGAAACGCGTCTGAGGCTACATACCATGGAATACTGAACGTGCCAATTCTTTGGAATAGTAATATGTTCATGAGCCAAGAGTCAATGAATATACTTAGGGAGATAGTTGATATCTGGCTGCCGGACTTTAAGTTCGGAAATGATAGATGCTCGGTTAGATTAGCGAAGACTCCGTGGTATTGGGAGACAGTGACTCGTAATCATAGGTTAATCTACGATTGGGGCGAGGACATAATCATCAGGCACTTAGTAATGCCAAATCATGTTGAATGCTGCACAAAACCGGTTTTAGGCTGGATATCTAAAAATATGCCCGGCGTCCTCATCAACATAATGGATCAATATCACCCAGATTGTTTTGCCGACCCCTCCTCACCAAATTATGATCCAAGGCTGTCAGACATTGCTAGAAGACCAACTCCTCAAGAATTATTGGAGGCATATAGCTATGCGAAAAAGCTAGGACTTAATTTCGAAACCATTAGCTGGGAGAAAAATACCACGAGGCTACGATTATTATAAATCAATTATCTCTTCTTCGCTAATCGTAAATTCCTTGCTTTATTTATCAATTGAGTAGTGCTATATTTTTTTCTCGATGAGAAAACAGGCGCCCTAACTATTCTTATATCCCATTTATGCTTTCTTGCCTCATCTTTGAAACTACTCATTACTTCTTCTTGATCATATCCAAAAACTACGATGTTTGGTCTATATTTCTCAATAATTTTTTTAAAGCTCATAGGTTTGAATCCAAGTACTGCCTTGTCGACGTATCGAATTGAATTAACGACCTTTAATCTATCGGATTCTGATAAGATTGGTTTTCTTCCTTTTCTTTTTAGAACGGTGATGTCTCGTGCGATTACTACTATTAGTTTTCCTTTATTGCCTGCTAGTTTTTTTGCATATCTCAGTAGGAATATATGTCCTGGATGGATAAGGTCAAATGCACCGCTTGTGATGACTACTCTAGGACTACTCACCATTTAAACGACACCTTTCCAAGCATCCTTAAGCAGTCTAACAGTCCTTCAGCATAGGATATAGCTATCAATGAGTCCTCAGTCCTGCCGGACAATAAAAAACTTTGCGAGTCATAAACATATGTCGAGGCAAGTTCTACAACTTCTTGGGCTTCTAAATCTACGGGTTCTTTTCTTATTTTTCCCAAGACACCCTGAGTCTTATCGATGTATTTTTTAGCTCTCTGCCTTGAAGTGCTTATTGGGTGATGATTATCAATCATTTTGTAATCGCAGTACGCAATCATTTTCAATGACTCCTTCTCTACGAAGTTTAACTCTCCTGGAAGTATCATTACGTGTGGTGGGGGAGGCAGGCTTAGTTCTTTTAGATCTTTTATTGCGTAGCACTTCTTAGATGCTGTTCGCATGCCGACGTGTAGTAGAACAACTGCGATTCTGTCATCCCTGAAGAGCCCCCATCCTAATTTTTCCTCGATCCTTGATAGGTACTCTGCCGCCTCTTGAGCCGTCACTCCTCCGTCCGCAGTGTCTAGAAGAACCAATGTGTGAAGCCCGTGTTCCTGATTATTAGCAATGACTCGGTAAATGCCCTCCATTATCTCCATCGATGCTGCTCTAGGAACCGTTACTATCCTGCCGAATTTATAGGCAGAGAGCCCTGAGTAACTCGCGGCAGCTGAGATTATTGAGACACCGTGAATTACTTTTACACATATTCCCCTCTTGACTGCCTCTAGAAGTATGGCTATATGCGTCGTAGCAATGAATGGATCCCCCGAAGTGGCGATTGCTATCTTGTTTCTACTAGCCTCATCTATGATTTTGTACAAGTTATTTTCAATGGTTGTCCTCTCTGCGAAGATTAGACGATCCTTTAATAACTCTCTCAAATAATCAATTAACTCGCTTGAAATATGGCCGGTGTACATATCTAGATAGACTTTTTCAGACTCGAGAAGTGCTTCTTCTGCTGCCCTTGTTAGATAGTCCTTTGAGCCTAGGCCTAATCCTACAAAATTAATGGTCATCCCTTGAGGCATTTAACCTGAAAATCAATAATTATATCTATCTTTTTCGATATAAAATATTTTAGTAGTTGAGTTGGGGCTTTGTGTTGATGAAAGGGGTGATTCTTGCTGCTGGCCGTGGAAAACGACTTAACCCCCTAACATCTCGGAGACCAAAGCATCTATTACCAATAATTGATAAGCCACTCATCAGAAAAGTCGTTGAAGCAGTAGCAGAGACAGGAATCAATGATATATGCATCGTAGTAGGTTATGGCTCTGAGAAGATAATAGAAGCCCTCAAGAATTTCACCAAAATAAATATTACCTTTGCAGTCCAGAGAGAGCAGCTCGGGACTGCTGATGCGCTCCTCTCCGCAGAAAGCTTTTTGAAAGATGCAGATAAATTCTTAGTGGTTTACGGAGACCTCACACTTGAACCTCAGCCTCTGAAAGAGTTGATTAAAATTGTTGATTTAGGCTACGATGGAGGAATTATTGGCATTAAACATAGTGAGGGAAAAAGATTCGGCGTCATATCGCTGAAAAATGGAATGTTGGAGAGGATAGTTGAAAAGCCTGATACGGTTGTATCTACAGCGTTGATTAATTCGGGAATATATGTCTTGCCCCGAGAAGTGCTCGAGGCTGCTAGGAGGATTAGTAAGTCAATAAGGGGCGAGTATGAATTAACTGATGCAGTAACAAAGCTAGTTGAGGATGAGTATAGAATAGCTGTACATGTAGTAGAAGGAGAGTGGTGGCTCGACGTGGGACGACCGAGCGATTTATTAATAGCAAATTTAAGAAATCTATCAAATTCTTATATTCATAATGATGCAAAGATATCTAATGAAGCAGTTATACAATCTTCAGTTATAATGAAAGATGTAAAAGTAGACCAAAGAGCAAATATTAAATCATCACTAGTATTAGAAAATGCTTATATCCGTCCGAGTGTTTTGCTAAATTATTGTATTATTGGCGAAGATGCTGAAATTGGAGATTATTCATGTCTGAATGGAGAATTGTCACAACCCATTGTTGTGGGCCCCGGAGTGAGGGTGCCTCCTAAAACACAGGCACCTCCAGGAACTATTTTTCAGTAACGCAGAGAAAATTACTCATTTCCTTAGCTAAAAGCTTAGCGACTCTTATTGGTTCCGGAACCTTCCCACTAATTGTTAATTTATTAAGTATTGTCTTTGCTTCCTTCATTGTGATTCCTATTCTTCTTATGTAAATCGTATGATTTGTCCATATCTTGACTTCCTCTCTCGGTCCGTTCGCCTCATATACTGCTAATCGTTTCTCCCAATCAGCTGGAAATCTTCTCTTAATATTCTCAGATAGTCCTTCAGATGGGTTATAAGTAAGGCATAATAGTGGGAGATTAACGGCCTGGGAGACGGCGTTTAAGTCAATTATATTGAAGAGACTGATTATGCATCCGTTTAACAATATTATGTTTATGTCATTTCTGTTTAGAGATTTAAACATTTTTATGATGGCATCTGTGGAATCCATGCCCATCACGGTGCATGTTCCAAGTGTAAAGCCATCAATTATTCCGTCTGCCCTCATCACTACGCCCGCTAATGCAGCACGAGGCGAAACTTTCTCTTTGAAGCTCTCAGCTATTCCTAAGACTCGATAAGCCTTCTTGTAAGGTGTAAACTTTTTCATCCTAGATTCATTGCTCCTTTTACGGTAATAAGCATATAAAGGGTCTTTAATCTATTCTGTCAATGCTTTAACTACATTTAGCCATGCATTTGCCACGTTGTTAGGATTATATCCACCCCCGCCCATCGCTACAATCCTACTATCACATTTCTTTTCAGCCAATTCCCTTAACTTTTTAGCGGCATAATAGTGAGAACTCGGAGAATATTCAAGCCTAGTGAGGGGGTCATCCTCAAGGCAGTCGGCACCACACTGAAAGAAGATTATATCGAATTCGTGATTCAATAAAAATTGTTCTCCTTTTCTGAATGCTTCTTTGAAGGAATCGTCGCCGGATCCTGGGGGTAGCGGTATGTTTAATTTTGTATTCTCGGCTTTGCCTCTTCCTCTTTCATATTCATACCCCGTGCCTGGATATAATGTTCGTCCATCTTGATGTATATCGAGAAAAATTACTCGTGGGTCGTCCTCAAATTCATAGTAAACCCCATCACCATGATGCGCATCAATATCTACATATGCCACCGAACGGCAATTTCCCTTCGATAACGCATAAGCAATGGCAACTGCTGCGTCATTAAATATGCAGAAACCGCCCGCACGGTCACGTCTAGCATGGTGAAGTCCACCCATCGGGTTAAATCCAGAATAAAACTCTCCATTCAATACTTCTTTAAGGATCATTAGGGTAGCTCCGACGGTGTAGGATGCCGCTTCAAAACATCCAGGATATGCTGGGGTGTCTCCATAATCCAAGTATCCAATTCCTTGACGACACTTCTTCTCAACATACTCAATATATTCAGGATAATGAAAAAGAGCTATCTCATCCTTGCTTGCGAGTACCGGCTCCATAAATCTAATCTTATCTTTGAATTGCTCAATATTCATATCTAAGAGTTCGAAAAACCTGACGATTCTCTCTTTATTCATTGGATGACTTCCTGGAAAACTATATGTCAAGAGTTGAGGACCCCTAGCTATTACGAACACTTTGTTTCTCATTTCTTGCTAAAAATCATTTAATGGCTCCCTAAAAATGCTTTTAATTTACACTTCCAAACTACCAAGATGGATGCTGATGATGGAGTATAGACGGCTGGGTAAGACTGATGAAAAAATACCTGTAATAGGTATAGGGACATGGAAAATAGGTGGCGGCATGACTCCTGATTATAGTCGAGATGAAGAAGCAGTTGAGGCGTTAAAGTACGCGGTTTCAATAGGCTTGACGCATATAGATACTGCTGAGATCTATGGAGGTGGACATTCTGAAGAGCTTGTAGGTAAGGCCATAAGAGGCTTCGAGAGAGAAAAACTCTTCATAGCGACAAAAGTCTGGTATACAAACCTAAGATATAATGATGTATTGAATGCGTGCGAAAACAGTCTCAAGAGACTCAACACCGAGTATATTGATCTTTACATAATTCATTGGCCAAATGAATCTATACCTCTTAGAGAGACTATGAAGGCAATGGAGAAGCTGTATCGAGATGGAAAAATAAGATACATAGGAGTAAGTAACTTTAACTTGAGACAACTCGAGGAAGCCAGACAATGTCTATCCATTACGGACGTAGTGTCTAACCAAGTTGAGTATAGCCTATATAAGAGAGACATTGAAAAAGAGATATTACCGTATTGTATGAGGAATGGAATAACGATCACTGCCTATAGACCATTGGGATTAGGCAATATATCCAGAGAGGTAAATGATCCTAACAGCAAAATAGGCGAAGCACTGAAGAAGATGTCCATTAAATATGGCAAGACGCCGGTGCAAGTAGCCCTTAACTGGGTCATATGGAATGAATGTGTAGTTACAATTCCTAAAGCAGTTCAAAAAACTCATATTGCGGAGAATGCTGGAGCCTCAGGTTGGAGGCTTGATGTAGAGGATTATAGATTCTTGTCCAATATATAAAGATAGATTTATAAAATTTAATTAGTAGCCCGGTAGAGTTTAAATAATCGTTACCAAGTTTAACCCTTGCTGAATAGGATAATGAAGTCCAAGATTGATTCGAGAGATTTAGAGATTCTACAGACTTTACAGAATGATGGAAGGGCTACTTACTCTAGTATGGCTCGACAGCTAAAGATAAGCGAAGCCGCAGTCTATACCAGAGTAAATAGGCTACTCTCGTCCGGATACATAAAAAAGTTCACAGCGATTCTTGATGAAAACAAGCTTAATTTTAGCATTGGTGCATTTATTGGGATTAAGGTTAGTCCAAGCAAATACGAGGCTGTGCTTAAGCAATTAGCACTATACCCAGAGATCTTAGAGATACATGACGTCACGGGTGATTACTACGCATTGCTGAAGGTTAGGACTAGAGATAAAGAATCTCTCGCTACCTTATTGGACAAGATCGGTAAGCTAGATGGAGTGATATCGACCGAGACAAAAATAATACTTAGAACAATCAAAGAATCAACAGCACTCCCATTACAATTATTGTCAGGAATGAAAGTAGCTCATTCTCTGCAGACAAAAGTTTGACGAAAATTATATTATGGTACATCCTCATTATACGGCAGTTATGCATCACGCAAAGAACTGTTCAAGGCTCCCTATTCCAACTATCTTATCAAAGTCTAAGTCGAGACTATCTAGTACTTGCTCGAATGTTGAACGCATATATTCTATATATTTATCGATATCTATCTGTTCCTTCCTTACTGGATATTTAGGGTGTAGTGGAGCAACACCAATACTATCTTTTGTCTTAACATAGCTGATAATGTCTCCGGAGGTTACATTTACATTAACTTGTTTTAAAAGCCTAGCTGCCTTGACGTGGGGAGGCGTAGTCTTTACATAGCTTTCTGGAAGCTTTGATAACATTACATTAAAAGCAAGATCTTCAAGGTTGAATTCCCTATTCTTAAGTTTCTGATACCAATTCTTTATCAATGCTGATATATGTTCCTTTGCGACTTCTAAATCTTGAGGAGACTTAATGTTCTGTAGTTCTGAAAGCATCGAGTTAAAAGCAGCTCTTATAAATTCTGGAATATGTCGCTTCTTTCCTGTCAATCCTTTAACATCCACTACTCCCTTCGTCGTAAGCCCGAGATAGTTTTTCTTCCTCATGGAGAACACTATGTAAACGTACTCTTTGTCTACTTCGAGGTCAAGTCCGAGAATCATGCTTGCCCATTTGATTAGATCCTCAAGTAATTTTTCATCCGCATACTTGAGGAAAAGGGAGTCTGTATCGCCATAAATTACTATGCCACCCATAGATTTTACCTTATTGATTGTTTCTTTGAAGACATATCTGCCGATCGCCGCAGTGCTCTCTGCGAGTGGGGGGCAGTATAGTGGAAATTCTTCAAATCCAAACACTCCATAACTAGCGTTGAGAAATACTTTGATAGCTTTCTGGACTACATCGTACCAAATCCTCTGCTCTGATGATAATGTCTTATCACTGCTCTTCGGCTTATAAAAACCAACCCTAACATCACGTAATGCTCCTACAATTAGGCTCTGTAGGCCCTTCACCTTAGTGCAGACCCAATGCTCTGTCTCAGGAACCTTATTATTTTTACATTCTTCATGTGGGCATCTTATGGTCTCATAGCTAAGGTTCCACCTCTTTAATGCTGAAGGATACAAAGAGGCAAAGTCTAGGACTTTAACGTCAAAATGTATTCCTGGTACCGGCTCGTAAACGATTGCACCTCTGTACTTTTTTCCCTCTATAACTGCTTTTGTCGTTGTCCCTCCCTTAGCAGACAAAATATCTTCTGGTCTTGGAATAAGCCAATTTCTTCTTCTGTGCTCATAGTACAACAGGTTCTTTATCCACCCGGAGACTCCGTGACGACACAAGTCCTCCAAAGGTAACCTACT
Organism: Nitrososphaerota archaeon; assembly: GCA_038845265.1. Taxonomy (GTDB): domain Archaea; phylum Thermoproteota; class Nitrososphaeria_A; order Caldarchaeales; family Calditenuaceae; genus CALIKS01. The sequence goes on from JAWBQR010000004.1 coordinate 87,058, forward strand.
TATCCTAGCAAGAACGAAGATCAGCCTAAGAAGAAGCTTGTTATTTACAGTCAAGAAGCTGTACACTAACTCGGCGTCTCCAAAGCTATATTCAGCAAGTTCAGTATTACTCAGCTCCGATATGGGTTTTTCAAGCCTCACTTTTCCTTTACCAAGTAATGATTGGGCAATTGCTTCAAGAGTATGCTCACGGTACTTATTATCAAAAGCATAGACTTGAACTGACTTGTTTATGAAGAAGCTGTAGAGGTCAATGTGTGCGCCAGTTACGAATGTTGCGCCCTCCCTGCCAATAATGATGGGGTTCTTCTCTTGAGGAACTCCGAGCCTATTGGCCCGGTTATGGAGATATGGAAGGTCAAACTCATCTCCATTGAACGTTGCTATAATCGCATAATTGGTAAGAATTTCAAAGACATCCTCTAACATTTTTTTCTCTGACTCATAAAATATTAAATCAAAGTTTTGTGACTGTGAAACATCATTTCCCGGCTCTCTACGCAGCATGAATACACTTCTCCTACCATCTGAGCCACATATTGATACTGCTATTACTTTGTCCTCAGCTTTACTAGGGCTGGGAACCCTAGTTGCTACTGGGCTTAAGACCTCTATGTCAAGTGCTGCATAAGGTGGATCTGGCTGCTGAGCCTCGAGCAGCCTTATCCAGTATGCTGCCTCTTCATATTCCTCTGGTCTCAGATTCTTAATTCTCTTCGCAATCATCATTGCTTCATCCATGCTTAGAGTAACAGGTTCAAGCCCTTTAGGAGTGACTTGGTATGGTAATCCAACTATGAGCGAGTTATCATATAGATAATTTATGTGATAGGGTATATCAGCCTCCCAACAAGGGACTTTCTCTCTAATCGACTCGGCTTTTCCACCAATTGTAAGGGGATCCTTAGCGACTATTTTTGTCATCTCAATATATTCTTGCTTAATGGCATCAAATTTTTTTACTATTTCAAACCTAACAATGCTTGAAATCATTGAGAAAAGCATCTTTTCTGCTTCACTTGGCGAGAGATTAGTTAGACAATAAGGAAGATGCCCTGACTCATCATATATTTGTACTACACGCCTGATTTTCGGGTCGTACATTTTTAGATATGCCTTACCTTTCGACCCATCGTAACCACACGATATCAGAAACAGTAAGTTACTTGAATCATTCTTGATTTCATCATCGAGCCTGAGCTGCATAATCAACTATGAGAATACACGTCAGAACTCTCTATAAACCTTTACTGAGTCAAACTCGCATTTTTTCAGCAACATTAATACATAGATAAGTTATATACATCTCGTTATGTATCAAAAATAGAAATAATGAGAAAAAAATTATTGATTGCGACGATAGCTGCAGTTGGGCTCGCTTCTAGGCTATCAATAGCTCCTTTCACTGGCCATGCTTGGGACATGTATGTCTGGCTTAAAAGCGGCGAACTATTCCTTCATGAGAATTACAATATTTATATGGTATCGGACATCACAGGTTTTCCCTGGGGTTTCTATGCATATCCACCAATATGGCTCTATTGGCTCGCAATCACTCAATTCATAAAAATTAAACTGGGGCTGAATATTTCTCAACAGGTAGTCCTTATTAAGCTTCCCATTATAATCTCGGACATAATTATTGGATTATTGCTTTACAAGTTAGGTAAAAAATATGATCTTGATGAGAAGACCTGCATTGTACTTGCCGCTTCGTTTATTCTTAATCCACTTGTAGTGTTTATCTCATCTGTTTGGGGAATGTTTGACTCTATTGCTACATTGTTTGTAATGTTATCAATATTATTATTGTCGAGAAGGCAGGAATACCTGTCACTGTTATCATTAGGTATTGGAACTGCTATCAAGATTTATCCGGCTTTATTCTATCCAGCATTAATGGTATATCTGTATAAAAATAAAAAATCTCTAAAGAAGTTATTAATTACGGGGAACTTACTCTTCTTCTCCCCATTATTAATATCCTCTATTCCGTACTTATCATCATTAAATGAATATATCTCTAAGATGGTTTTTCACATATCAAATATTGGTCAATTTAATATCTGGACCCTACTATCACCACTTATAAGCACAGAATTAATATCAATAATAAGCATGTCATTATTGTTTTGCTTTTATGTAAATTTTCTTTTAAAGCATCTAAAAAATTTTTCAAGTAGAGGATCCCACATAAGAATGTTTACGGCGATTCTGGTAATTTTCCTTGCCACGTCCTTGAAGGTCAATGTACAGTATACGGTATGGTTAATTCCACTTCTTCTGTTAGATATTGCTATAAGTGAGAATAGAAGATTTGATGATGTTGTATCACTAGTAATCATAAATGCTGCAGGAATTGTTTTTGTTGTCGCATTTGGACAATTAATAAGTTTTGATATTAATTCCTTAGGACGGGTAAACATTCTTGCAGTATCTGAAAACTTCATCTTTGGCGGGATTATTCTTTTATCCGCAGCTGTGGCTGGATGGAGGTTTATATTAATGATGTTCAATTACCTTGAATTCTTTCGAATAAAAAAAATTATGATTGGAAAAGTAGGCCTCTCTTTGATACTAATTGTCTTGATTCTTTCTCTCTCATTATTTCCATCCCCAGCTGGTATCGAACTGCCTCAAAGCCAAATCAGGATAGCTGTTCCAGAAAGTGTACACTCAATATTTACAAATGGTAAGACAAGCATCAATAATGATGATCTTGACAGGATTGCTAGACCGAATATAATGGTCCTATCTTTTTCACTTGATTTCTTTAACCTATACGATGGATACCAAAGCGACTCATCTTTAAATAAGTATATGAAATTTAGAATAGATGCATCAGACCTTACTGCTGGAAAATTGCGTGAAATTATAACAAATCTTAAAAATGAAAGAATTAAAGTTCTTGTCGGTGTCTTTGTCTCGCCTCAGCAGAAATATATTAGCTATGGTATTCATGGATATTCGTCAAATTGGCTCCTTAGTAATTATCCGGAGATTCTAAAAAATGGAAAAGTAAATTTCGATGAATACATAATTATTAATAACGAAAAAACGCAGTATAGTTATTATCTCGCAAAAAAGATAAGCAGAGTAGTCAATGACTTCAATTTTGACGGTGTGTATATTCTGACTGAGCCAGACGGCATAAAAACAGTTAATGATGTGGAATCCATTTTAGGACTATTAATCAATGTTAGACGGGAGATAAGTAGGGATAAAATCTTGATTGTTGACCGGGTTGATCCATTCTTATCTATAGACTTATTGAGAATTATTTTGAACCACACTGACTATGTTGTCCTCCATACATCTCCCTGGATCGATGGAATGCTCTATGGGGCGAGGGCTAATAGAACTGTTGAAACATATCGACAATGCATCCGACATATTAAAAGCGAACTTAAGAATAATGAATGGCATAAACTACTCTTTTCGATTTATACATTAGATATGGCTAGAGGTTGGTTAACACCAGCACTTGCAGTGCAACTTGAAGTAGATTCGTACAGTAGCTTACTTGATAATGGATATGCAATTTACTATGTTTCCAATTATTTACCTTATAGACTTAAACTTAGACAGCAGGTTGAGTCTTTTTCATAAATAAGGGCAGAGAGAACATAAGGAAAACAAATGAAATTATTAGCGTTGTTATATGTGTAGCTAATCTCCACGCAACTACCGCGGCTCCGGCCCACTCTCCTTTTAAGGAATGAATGTATAGAGAGATTCCTAACTCGGTTGTTCCTGAACCTCCTAGTGTGATGGGTAATACTCCTAATGCTACTCCCGAGTATGCAGCCAGTAGGGATTCGAAAAATTCAAGCCTCACTCCACCCGCATCATAGATAATAAGTACGGTTAGTCCATAGATAATTGAGAGGACCATCGTCAAAAATACGTTCAAAAGAATCACGTATTTATTGAGTGACGAGTGATAAAGTCTAAGGGATGAAGAAAAAGAGCTGTATGTTTCTTTTAGCCAATTTATCATTTTTCCAAGGAGGGATGAACGTCCTACTTTATCATGAAAATACTCGAAGGTGTGCGAGAATGTTCTGCCAGTCAGTCCTGTATAGAAGATGAACAAATAAAAGAACAGTATGGGAAGAGTTATCATTAATAATATGGACCCAAGAGTTATGTCGCCAATCATTAATATAATATATAATGCAGCAATTATCGTAATTGAAGTTCCCATGAAGACGTCGTAGAATGTTTCAGAATAAGAAATCCATAACGCTTTTCCGCTATCCAATCCACGCATTATGAGATAACCCGCACGGACTAACTCATCCCCTATGTAGGATAAAGAGGTTGCTGCTACGAACTCGCTTCCAATCCTAACAAGAATGCACTCACGAATCTTAGGATTAAAATTAACATGTGAGCCCTTAATAAAAGTGTAAAACCTCAGTCCCTGGATCAAGAGCCTAATAATTATTAATGACGAAGTAAGCATTATCGGAGCAATCCCTATCTTTATTACATCTTCTAGATTTACCATCAGAAACGTGAAGTAGATCCATGGAGATGCTAATCCTAGGAGCACCCCAATTATCAGTAATCTCCAGGGAATTCTTTGAGTACCGGACTCTACGATCCTAGGCATTGTTCGAGCAGAGAAAAATAATTTAATTGTCACTAAATAATTTTTATAGTCATGCATAGCGTATCGTTTGGTATACCGTCATTTAATGAGCCTAAAAACGTTTTGAGACTTATAAACATGATTGCTCATCAAGTTCTTCCACCCTCAATTAATGTGGAAGAAATAATAATTATTGATGATAGTGATTATGAAAGATATAATGAACTCATTAATGGGCTAAACCATTTTTCAGCCCTGCCGATACAAGTTATTCATAACTCATCGAGACAAGGAGTTGCGGCTGCATGGAACAATATCTTTTCAAGATCGAGAGGCGATGTCCTTGTGTTGTATGATGCTGATGTATTCATTAGACCCGAAACTACATGGAGACTGGTCAATCCATTACTGATTGATAATGAGTTGGGACTTGTTGCGGCTTATGTTAAGGCTTTGTCTAATTCATCAATTGCGGGCATGATGTCTACTTTTATTGCTGATTGGCTTAACGAGATAAGGACTAGCTATCCTAACTCAAAGTACCTCGCGATGGGTAGGGGGCTCGCAGTCAGGACATCAATTGTCAAAAAAATTTGCATTCCAAAACATGTGATATCAATAGATCTTTATCTCCAATTATATACATTGAGGTCTGGTTATAAGGTGCATTTTGCATCTGATGCAGTAGTTGAATTTAAGGCTCCGAGTCTTCTGAGAGAATCAATCTCACAGGTTATCAGGGGATATTTTGGTCATAAACAATTAAAAATGATTACCAATAAGTTATTAATTAACCCAAAATTTACTGAGGAGATATTTTGTGCAGTTAAGACTGCAAAACATGATCCACGTGGGGCTTTTGCCACCATTATTGGATTCATATATTTATTCTTCTTATTTTCAAAACTTTTCAGGGGTTCCAGTAATTATTTATGGGACGTGGCATTGACTTCTAAATGAAGACCCAGGTCGTTATAGGGACCGAGAATATAGTTAATTAGGGGTACGTCAATATTGGTTGCTGCTGAATGAGTACTGAGTGGCAGCCTCGGACAACGGTAGGAAGGCTAGTTAAGGAAGGAAAGATAACCTCTATAGAGGAGCTTTTTGCTCAAAATCTGAGGATAACTGAGCCAGAAATCGTTGACGTCTTAATACCTACGCTTGAGCAAGAAGTGATTGATGTCAAGCTTGTGCAAAGACAAACAGACGCTGGGGAGAAATCTAGGTTTAAAGCGATAGTCGCAGTGGGTAACAGGGACGGCTTTGTAGGTCTAGGAACTGGAAAATCACCCCACGTCGTTATGGCGATCGAGAGCGCAGTATCGAAGGCCAAGATGAATCTCACATATGTAAGAAGAGGATGTGGTAGCTGGGAGTGTGCATGCGGAGACCCCCATAGCATAGAGTCAGTCGTGGAGGGAAAATGGGGTAGTGTTAGGGTAATTGTTCTTCCAGGACCAAGAGGACTTGGGCTAGTGGCTGGAGAAGTGGCTAAAATAATACTGAGACTGGCAGGTGTAAATGATTGTTGGACAAGAAGCTTTGGAGAGACGAGGACGACGCTGAGCATGGCTGGTGCCGTTTTTCAGGCATTAAAGAACACGAATAGAATAGTTCTACCCACTTTCTGGAGAGGGCAGGGCTCGGTATGAGTAGTCATGACGCCGCATGCCTACTCGTAGTTAGGTTAAGAGGACCATCTGGCTTAAGCGCTGCTATCAACAATACGTTGGAGATGTTGAACTTGAAGCGTTCATGCTGGGCGACAATAATTCCTAACACGTCGTCGATGGTAGGTATGCTTAAAAAAGTTGAGAGATATGTAACATGGGGCGATCCTAATGAACAGTTATTGACTTTACTGATTAATACGAAAGGAGAGGTACTGCATGGAGTGAATATTGAGGAGGAGCTAAAGTCGCTAGGTGCATCTTCAATAGAAGAACTCGTTAAGCTTATCGTCGAAGGAAAGTGCGAATCAAAGGTTCTATGGAGATTCTATAAGCCCTATTTTAGACTTCATCCGCCCAAGGGAGGATTCAAAAGGAGCACTAAGAGACCGTTTAAGGAGGGGGGCGAATATGGCTATAGAGGAGTGGAGATTTCAGAACTCGTTAAGCGCATGATATAGCCTGCGACTACAGCTATAAATATGTCCTTGCCCCAATGGATTCTCGGTTAGATAACTATGCCAACGAGGCTTAGAAAAGTGAGGAAACTCCGCGGCTCAAGGTACCATGGCTGGGGACAGATTGGTCAACATAGAAAGCATGGTGCAAAAGGAGGTAGAGGGATGGCTGGAGCACATAAGCATAAGTGGACCTGGATATTGAAGTACTATCCAGAATACTTCGGCAAGTCAGGCATGGTTCCGCCCAGAAGAAGAATCAGTAGAGCCATAAATCTTAACCAAATATCGCTGATTGCAGAGCAGTTATTAAACTCGAAAGATGCTACTTTTGAAGATGACAAGTTGGTAATTGACTTGACAAAGCTTAACTATGATAAGGTTTTGGCGACTGGTACTCTGTATCGTCCCGTCAAGATTATTGCTAAGTCCTGGTCAGAAAAGGCCGAGAAGAAAATTAAGGAGCTCGGTTCTCTAATAATTGGTCCAGAGACCTCCAAGTGAGTTACATGTCAATTGATATCAGGTCGGTTATCGATGCTACATCTCGTCTCTTACCTGAAATTAAGAAGCCAGGAAGAAAGCTCTCCTTAACAGAGCGACTTGTTTGGACAGCGTTGGTTCTTGTGATCTACGAGGCGATGGGAAGCATCGTGCTCTACGGAGTCGAGATTTCACCATCAGCACAAGCTAGCCCATTACTCTTAAATGTAATATTTGCCTCACAGATAGGCACGCTGACAACGCTTGGAATTGGACCAATAGTTACTGCCGGACTTATTCTCCAGCTCCTAGTAGGTGCAGAGATAATAAGGCTAGACTTAACAAAGCCAGATGACAGAGCGCTCTTCACTTCTGCGAGCAAATTCCTCACAATACTCATAGCTCTCTTCCAATCGGCAGCATATGTCATGGCTGGATATTTTGGCATCTTGTCAACAACCATGCAGATAGCCGTGTTCGCTCAGCTTGTAGCCGCCACACTTGTCGTAATGCTCTTAGATGAGCTCGTCCAGAAGGGATGGGGTATAGGAAGCGGCATAAGCCTGTTCATAGCTGCAGGAGTCGCTGGACAGATCTTTTCAGACTTATTTTCACCCATTACCCTGCAAGATGGCTACTTCCATGGCGTGATACTTGCAATTATACAGGCAATAATGAATGGGCATGGATTAAATGATGTCTTCATTAGACAAGAGGTCGGACGGGGGGATATTCTTGGATTGGTCTCCACTATAGTCATAATCATGATTGTCATTTATGCCGAGGGGATAAGGGTAAACATTCCAATTTCTCATTCACGATTTGCAGGATATAGAGGACAGTACCCAGTTAAGCTGCTTTATGTATCTAACGTCCCAGTCATATTTGCTTCAACTATATTTACGAATATTTATTACATTTCATCGATCGTCTGGTCAAGATTTAATCAGAATAATTCTAACTGGATACTTAACTTAGTAGGTATTTTTGAGTCGTCAGAAGCAGGTAGGCCCATCGTGAAGGGTGGCCTGGCCTATTATGTAATTGGTCCTAATTCTTTTTCAGAGGCGGTTTCAGATCCTGTTAGGTCGTTAGTATTTGTTGGGTTAATGGTGGGCATGTGTATAGCCCTCGGGAGATTCTGGGTCAGTGTCGGTGGTCTTTCGCCCACAACAGTTGCTCAGCAGTTGATAGCAGCCGGAATGCAGGTTCCTGGATTTAGGAGATCGCCCCAAATTATCGCTGGGATTCTTAAGAAATATATCTACACGGTCAGCATTATCGGCTCAATAATTGTTGGATTACTTGCAAGTATTGCAGGATACTTTAATGCATTTGGGACAGGCACAGGAATACTACTAATGATAGGCATTCTATATCAGCTCTATCAGCAGCTTGTGAAGGAGAGACTGACAGAAGTTTATCCAGCAGTTGCTAAGCTGGTCGGTGAGGGATAAATGCCACTGACACAAGCAGCGATTGAAATAATGTTGATATCGCTTAGTATAGGCATATTAAACTCAATTCTCAGACGAATACTGATAACAAAAGAAGACATAAGAAATATGCAGGAGGCTGCTGAGTATAGGAGAGAGTTGATGAAGGCCGCAAAGGAGAAAGATGTAAAAACACTACAGAAGCTAGAAAAGAGAAAAGAATATATCCAGAAAATAGAGGCAAAGACATTTGGTAAAAACATGCTAATAATGATGGCAAGCTTAGCAATTTTCTTCATTTTCTATTACTGGGCCATGTCTCGATATGGAATGGGGCCTATACTACAGCTCCCTCCGGGACTGTATATTCCTTTAATCGTCGTAGATGGAAAGATAAATTTCTTTGGCTGGTATTTTCTCACGGCCCTAACCTTTGGCCTTCCGATAAACAAGTTTTTAAGTCCAAAAACGCCATCGGTTTTGGGTGAGATGGGGGGTGCCAAAGAGATTTCAAAGGACAAGGAAGCTAAGAAGAGTTAACGTAAGGACTCCGGGTGGAAGAGTATCAGTACATCTAAGAGATAAACTACCTGGATTTCGTCGATGCGGATGGTGTGGAGGGATACTTCAAGGCATAGTTAGAGATAGTATTACAAAGGCATCAAAGTCTGAAAAGAGGGTTTCACGAAGGTTCGGTGGCTACCTTTGTCATAAATGTCTTGAGAGAGCTCTAAAATCCTCAGCAATCTCAGAGTGGAAAACAATAGAGGCTACTTAAGCTTAAAGTAATGTTTTGCCGCTGTAAGGACGATTTTGAAGACTGCATCACTGTTTAAGTTAGAAGTATCAAGGACTAGGTGGAATGGCGACAGGTCCTCTCCAAGTCTTATTCCATATAAGGAGTAATATAGGTCGTAATTCTTTTTGTCTCTTTCATTAATTATCTTGACCGCTTCTTCGATGCTAATCTTATCCCTCTTCCGCATTCTCTGTGCCCTAGCCTCTAATGATGATTTAAGCCAAATCTTGAATCCATTTTCAAGAAGCCAGGGCAAAACCCAACTATCAATTACTGCTGACTCCTGCTCAGCTATTCTCTTCAACTCTTCATCGACCTTCCTATCGAAAAATGGGTCTTGCTGCCTTATTGAGAGAAATTTCATGCCTTCTTCTGTGTCCCACCATTTTTTACCGACAGGTCTGTACCCCTGTTTTACGGCGAGTCTCCTGAGAGCGTCTCCCCCCGAATAATAGTTCACCTTAAGCGCAGTGGATAAACGTTTAGCAAGCGTACTTTTTCCAGATGCAGCTAGTCCACTCACGAGTATTAATAATCTTTTTCTAGGCATGTAGCAAGAATTGATAGGTAAGTAAAAAACTTAAAGCTTGCTGAAATTTATAACTAAGCCATTTGTATGAATGATTGAATGATAGAAGAGATAGGCAGGATAGTTGTTAAGACTAGAGGTAGAGAGGCTGGGCTGAAGTGTGTCATTGTTGATACAGCTGGCGACGGAGTAGTCATACTCACTGGTCCGAAAAAGCTTACAGGTGTTAGAAGAAGACGCGCAAACTTAATGCATATAGCCTTCACTCCGAAGAAGGTAGAGATAAAGCGGAACGCCACTGACGAGGAAGTACTAGCGGCGATTGAAAAAGCAGGACTGCTAGACTATATGAGGAAAAGAATAGAGGTGAAGCGATGGCAATTTATCTAAAGTATTCTGACCCCCCATGGATATATAGGAGTGAAGAAATAGTCGTTAAAGAGGCTGAGAGCGACCCTGCGTATGGAGAGCAGCCAAACAAGAGGTCAATTGACGGATTATTGAAGTATGGATTTATTCCATTGGATAAGCATGTTGGTCCGACGAGTCACGATTTAGCAGCGCATGTGAAGCGTATTCTTGGAATAGGCGAGGTGGGACATGGCGGGACCTTAGAGGTAATCGAGGAGATCCCGCCGTGTCTGGCGTCCTGCCAATACTTCTAGGAAGATCCACGAAGTGCGCGGAAATAGTGATGAGGAGCCCGAAGGAGTATGTCTGCCTACTTCGGCTACATAGCGAAGTCCCGGAGCAGGAATTAGAATGGGGGCTCAGCCACTTTGTCGGAAAGATATACCAGACGCCGCCAGTGAGGTCAAGCGTAGCTAGACGGCCCAGGATGAGAACTGTTTATGAAGTTGAGATCATAGAAAAGACCGGTAAAGAAGTATTGATGAGGATAGCTACCAGCGGCGGGACATACATTAGAAAGATTTGCCACGACCTAGGAGTACTATTAGGCGTTGGTGCACATATGCAGGAGCTAAGAAGGACCAGGTCGGGAATAATTACTGAGAAGGAAACATTCCCGCTAATAGACGTCTACTGGTCTACTTGGCTTTGGCGAAATGAGAATGACGAAAGCGAATTACGAAGAATCGTAAGACCCCTAGAGGATTTGTTAGCTCCTCTCCCTAGGGTAGAAATCTTAGATACAGCTGTTGATGCGATTTGTCATGGCGCCTCTCTGGCCGCGCCAGGCATAGCCAAGATTGACGCCAACATAAAGAAGGGAGACCTTGTCGGCGTGTTTACGCTTAAGGGCGAGTGCGTCTCAATTGGCACAGCATTAAAATCTACAGAAGAAATATTGAATGAGGGAGGAATGGCAGTTAAGACTGAACGCGTGATAATGGAGCGCGGCACATATCCATCAGTTTGGCGCCGAGCAAAAAGACAAACGAAGAATAATTAAATAAGGTATGATTATTTTATTGATGAGTAGAAGTAAAAGCCGGGGTGGCAGAGCGGACCAATGCGCAGGCCTGGAGATAACTTCTAGGAAGCCTGTGGCCCATTCTGGGCCGCGCGGGTTCGAATCCCGCCCCCGGCGTCTTAGACCCGATGATTTCAACCTATATCAAATACTGAGAATCAATTAATCATGAGGGTTGATACGAGTAATTACTTTTACCGGAATGCTAGCCGGACTAAATGCTGCTTCACTCCATTCAGAGTACTATGAGGAATATTTACAGCTCAGCAAGCTAGTTGACAACATCACGGTGATTACTGATAATGTCAAGATAGATGAGAGATTTGATACGGAGCGGTTGAGGATTCTCAAGTTGCCAGCTATTAGGGTGCCTAAAATCTATGGACTTACGAAGATACTTTTTTATTGTTTGGCGGTTATTAAGGCTAGAAGGAAATACGACATTATTTATGTAAGGACTTTCAGTCCACCTGAACTTACAGCCCTATGGATAGGAAAAAAATTGCTTGGCGTTAAGAGCATCATTGTCCTTCCGGGGACATGGCTCTTCGGGTCGCCTGAAGAAAAGCCAAGCCTCAAAATCAAGATCTTTAGATGGATACTGAGGAGGGCATTATATGCTGCTGATAGAGTAGTTCTTTATTCATGGCTAATGCTTCCAGAAGTCAGTTACTACGCGCCAAACCTCCTGAGACATAAAGACAGAATAGTAATTATTAGAAATGCAGTGAATATTCACAGGTTCAGACCGGGAATTGTCCTTGAGGAGAAATATAGAAGAATAATTGGCCACTCTGACTATGTAATTTATGTCGGGCGGGTAAACGAGAAGAAAGGAGTTGGCGACATAATTAGGTCGATCAATAGCGAAATCCTTGGAGAAGCTAGGCTCGTCATTATTGGAAGGGGAGAATCCAACTATCTTGACAAACTTAAAGAAGAGATTAAGAAAAAAGATTTGGAAGAAAACGTGATATTTCTGGGCGAAGTGCCGAATAAAGATCTACCAGGATTGATGTCTAATGCTAGATTCATGGTCTACGCGACGAGGGGCGGTGAGGGTATTCCGAGAGCGATACTCGAGACAATGGCTTGCGGAAGACCCGCGATAGCTACAAAGGTGGCCGGAATCCCCGACGCAGTTAGGCATCTTGAGACGGGAATACTGATTGAGCCGGGCGATATAGAGTCGCTTGGAAAATGGATAAAAAAACTACTGGATGATCCCCAGCTAGTTGAGAGACTTGGCGGAGCGGCGAGGAGGCTAATTGAAAAAGAATTTTCCTATGACATGGTGATTCCTAAATTGGTTGAATTATTTAACTTTCTGGCCAATCAGGAAACATAGAGACTTATGTCTTTGAGAAACGTTTTTGGTATTAACGGGGTAGGGCGAAAGTAAAAAATATTAGTTAAACAGATATATCATGAATCAAACAATTACTAGTCGGCAAAATTGCATAAAGAATCTCTTAGAGACGTATTGGATTATGAGATATCTGAGGTTAGAGTAACTATTATCAGAGAGTTGCAGCGGTTATCGGTGGCAGGGAAGACTTATGAAAACTTGAAGTCTGGCGAAACTCTAATCATCCCATACTGGGCCGCGTCTAGACTGGTTGAGGCAGGTATCGCTCAGTATTCTGACAGGCTTTTAGACTCTGCAATAGTTGCGCAATTGGCTTGGCGAGAGAGACGGAGCGTGACTGAGCTAACGGAGCTCCCCCCTAAATTTTACAGCGAGGCCAGGCGCCTGATCAGGAGACTGCGGGAGTCCCAGCCCGAGCAGATAAGGATGGTTGAGGGCAACCTGAAAGATATAGTATCCATGAGGATATCTAAACTTCTTTCTTACGCCTCTAAAGGTATACCTATTAATAGAATAAAAAACATCGTAGATGAGGAAATCTCCCTCTACTTAGAAGTTAAAAAACTGCTTGAGGCATGGCTACATGGATTGGAGATAATGGGTGATGGGGATGGTTGAGGGAGAAAGACCACTTGAAGAGAGACTCTCACAGTTTTTTAAGTCTGATAAGTATAGGGAGCTCATTTCGAGAGCTGTTCTCTCAAGTAAAAAATCTATACCTGTTGACTTCAACGACTTGCTCCTCTTTGATCAGCAGTTCGCCGAGATGCTTCATGATAGGCCGATCGATTATTTACCTATACTTGACAGAGCCGCGAGAATTCAGCTAGAGCTCGAATATCCTGAATACGCTGAGAAGATTGGGAGGTTCTACGCGAGGGTTAGGGGGCTCCCTGAGGTTACGAAGATAAGACAGATTAGGGCTGAGCATCTCCGCCGATTAATAATGATTGATGGAATAGTAGTTAGAGCGTCTACGGTCAGACCTATTCTCGAGTCAGCAAGTTATCAATGTAAATACTGTGGAGGAAAGTACAGGGTTGAGGGGGGCAGGCCACCCAGTAAATGTAGAAATCCAAGATGCGCGAACAAGAGACCACAATTTGACTTAATAGAGGAGGAGTCAACATTTGTTGATTATCAAATCTTGGGTGTGCAGGAAAAGCCCGAGGATCTTCCGCCTGGACAGTTGCCTAGACTCTTGGAAGTGAGGTTGAGAGATGATATTGTGGATGCTGCTGCGCCGGGCGATAGGGTAGTTATCTGTGGAATACTTCAGGCTCTTAGTGAGCGTGGAGACACGGGTTCACAGCCGATGAAGATCTTCATCGAGGCTGTATCTATCGAGACAAGAGGAAAGGAGATGGAGTCTCTGCTAATAACGCCTGATGAGGAGGAGATGTTTAAGAAGATGGCTTCCGAGCCCTACATTCACCGCAAGCTCGTCGAATCTATAGCTCCATCAGTCGAGGGAATGGAGCATATTAAGGAAGCAATAATGCTTGCGCTATTTGGCGGTAGACAAAAAATTTTCAGCGACGGCGTTAAGGTCAGGGGCGACATACATGTATTGCTAGTCGGAGATCCCGGGACGGCAAAGTCTACCCTGCTTCAGTTTGCGGCACAGATAGCTCCGAGAGGTGTCTATACATCGGGTAGGGGGAGTACTGCGGCTGGGCTGACCGCAGCAGTAGTAAGAGACACCGGTGGCGGAATGGTCCTCGAGGCGGGTGCAAGCGTCTTGGCAGACATGGGGGTCTGCGTCATTGATGAGATAGATAAGATGAGACCTGAGGACAGAGTTGCTATGCATGAAGTTATGGCTCAGCAGACCGTAAGCATAGCTAAAGGAGGCATAGTCGCAACTCTTAATGCGAGATGCAGCATTCTCGCAGCCGCTAATCCCGAACTGGGTAGGTATGACCCTTATAGACCATTTAATGAAAACGTCAATCTTCCAATCACGCTCCTTTCAAGATTTGACCTAATATTCGTGCTGAGAGACGAGCCTAACGCGGAGATTGATCAAAAAATATCTAAACATATAATTACTCTTCACAGTAGTGGTGAGAGAGGAGTTACTTCACCCATACCGCCTAATCTCCTTAAGAAGTATATTGCGTATTCAAAAAAGATTGACCCTATCTTGACACCTGAGGCTGCCATGGCATTGCAACAGTTCTATCTGCAGATGAGGACTGTTTACGAAAAGACCTCGACAGTCTCAATCACTGCTAGACAACTCGAGTCTCTCATCAGGCTGGCGGAGGCAAGGGCAAGAGCAGCTCTTAGAAACGTCGTGACTGAGGAAGATGCGAAAGCAGCAATTGAGCTGATGAGGAAGAGCCTCTCAGAGGTGGGGATAGATGTTGAGTCTGGTAAGCCCGATATAGACGTGATAATGACTGGCAAGCCAATGAGTGTACGAGAAAAGCTAAGCCTCGTACTTGACGTGATTAGACAGCTTGAACAGCAGCATGGGTATGCTGATGACTCTGCCCTCAGACAAGAGCTCCAAGAACAGGGACTAAGCAGAGGAGAGATAGACAGGATTATCAATAGAATGATAACTGAGGGGAGAATATATTCACCTAAGCCTGGGGCGTATAGGCTAACTTGATGATGAATAATTGAGGCTAAGCGATACAGGCATAAGTGAGCGGCTGATAGCCGCTCTAAAAAGAGAGGGAATCGATACATTATATCCACACCAAGTAGAGGCTATCAAGAGAGGATTACTTGATGGTCGTAACATGGTTATTTCGGCACCGACTGCCTCCGGAAAGACCCTTCTAGCAACGCTTGCTGCCCATCACCAGTTGGCGATGGGTAGAAAAATCCTCTACCTCACGCCATTGAGAGCATTGACATCAGAGAAATACCAAGACTTCAAGCGTGTTTTTGAAAACTCAGACAGAGAAGTCAGTATTGCGGCCGTCTCTGGAGACTACGACGACCCCGGTGATTGGCTCGGTAGACGAGACTTCATAGTGTCTACATATGAAAAAGCCGACAGTCTCGTTAGGCATAAGGCTAGCTGGCTCAGCGAGGTGGGGCTAATCGTGGTTGACGAGATACATATGATAGGTGAAAAAGAAAGAGGCCCCACACTCGAGATGACAATTTCAAAATTAACAGAGATTATCAAGGAGGCGCAGATCCTATGCCTCAGCGCGACTATTAGGAATGTTGATGAAATAGCGGAGTGGCTGGACGCCGTACCGATAGTGAGTAACTTTAGGCCCGTGCCCTTGATCGAGGGAGTAATGAGGGGGGAAATAGTCACTTTGAGTGACGGAACTAAGAAGAAGGTTAGAGCGACGGGAGATCCATTGACTGCGATTGTATCAGAAGGACTCATCGACGGAGGTCAAGTACTTGTCTTCGCATTGACTAGGCGTAAGGCAGAAAGCTATGCCTCTAAGCTCGCAGAAGTTGTTCCCTATGTTGTACAGTTAAGCGGTGAGACAAGAACTCTACTAGAAAAAACCGCTGAAGCCATCCTTGAATCCGAGCCCGAATCACCCTTCTCAGAGAAGCTGAATGCCCTAGTCGAGAGAGGAGTTGCTTTTCATCACGCCGGGCTTGGAGCAAATCATAGAAGAATGATAGAAGAAGCCTTTAGGTCGAGGATTCTGCCGGTACTCTGCGCAACTCCAACACTGGCAGCCGGCGTGAATCTTCCTGCTAGATTTGTAATCATTCCTGAATTGAGAAGATATGATTCTCATTATGGTGCATCCTCAATATCCGTGATGGAGTATAAGCAATTATGCGGACGCGCTGGAAGACCACTATACGACAAAGTCGGCTATGCGATACTTATAGCGAAGAATAAGGAAGAAGAGGAGTATTTCTTGGAGAAGTATGTAAAGGGTGAGCCAGAAAAGATATACTCTTGCCTCGGCAGCGAGAGACATCTTAGATCTCACCTTCTCTCCCTGATAGCCTCAGAACTGGTGAGTTCAGAGCTAGGACTAAGAAGAATTTTAAGCAGAACCTTCTATGCATATCAATTCGGAGCTAGAGTAATTGAGGAGAAAGTCGACTCGGTACTGGAGTTCTTGGAGGAGAACAACATGATTAGGAGAGATGAAGGAATATCTGCAACGCCTCTGGGGCGTCGAGTCTCACAGCTCTATATCGACCCTCTATCAGCAGTCAGGATTGTACAATACATATCCAGTGATAAACATTTGACTTTGACGGGTATGCTGCAGATAATTTGTCTGACTCCGGATTTAACAGAGTACGGCATGCCAAGGATGAGGAGGCAAAAGATCGAGAGATATATTGAGTCATTGATCGATGAGCTGGTTGAGCCGCCTCCTGACCCAACTGAAGATCCAGAAGGGTACGAATTCTTCTTAGACGTAATGAAGAATCTATCAGTCTTGAGGGAATGGATAAACGAGACGCCCGAGAGAAATATCTATGATGGGTTCAACATCGAGCCGGGAGATTTCGCCGCACTTCGGGAGAGAGCCGAGTGGCTGAGCTATGCAGCTTCCCAACTATGCCTAACCCTCGGTAGAAAATCACTATTCAAGGCATATGAAAACCTGACTTTACGAATAAAGCACGGCGTGAAAAACGAGCTCTTAGAACTTGTATCGATACCGGGAGTCGGAAGAGTTAGGGGGAGGAGCCTATGGAATCATGGATTAAGAACCATTGAAGATGTAAAGAATGCATCAATCGATGAGTTAGCTAGGGTTCCGGGCATAGGTAGAAAGCTAGCTGACAAAATCAAGAAGAGCGTCTCTCGAGAATCTTCCGACACCTAGGAAGAAAATGGCCAGTGTTGCATCAAGTATATCTGCCGAGGCTCCTGGCCTGATGTCATTACTTCTTAAATATTCATCTAAGATGGACAGTCTTTTTCGACCCTCTTTCGTCGCTACTCCGCCCAGTCTTAATACCTTAGACGCAATAGACATAACTATTCTTGCCTTATCGATCCCCTTCCTCCGAGAGATGTGTGTGTCAGGCCTTTTCGACATTACTGCCAGTAATGCATTGACGGCTGAAACTTCGAGATCATTCGTTCTCTTCAACCACAACTTAAATGTCTTTAGAGAAACATCAAAAGTTAAAGAATAATTACTTAGATATTCATCAATAATCATGTCCCTTCCGCGATAATTCCCAAATACTTCTATTATTGATGCCTTCCTGCTCTTTATTAGCTCGTATGTATGCGGTTTCTTTACGTCTAGGAATGAAACGTTTCCTAGTCCTCCGGGACTGGCCATCGAGATTGACTTGAGAATGTATATGCAGTCTCGCCAAACAGTTCTTTCCAGCACCTCCCTTATTGCTCTCCTGAGCTTCACATCGCTCTGCCAGTTTTTCCTAGACCCTAATAGTCCTGCAGCGCATGAAATTGGAAAAAGCAGTAGCAGCGCACCAAGATGTGTATTCCCACCACCCTGAACATTGAGCATGTCTTCAACTGCATGTGAGATATATTTTCCAAGTCTCCCGCTCCATGCTTTCCTTGCACCGCTAATGGCGGCCAGTCTGAGCCAACGATAAAATGCAACTGAGGCTGTTTGAAGATTTATTATGTCAAGCTCTGGAAGTCTGTTTATACGGTCAACTAACCCGGGCTTTGGATAGACTGCAGACTCAACAAGAAGAGCTGTTACGAGACATCTCGCAACTTCATCACCGAGGGGGTCATGCATCACTTTTTATCATGTTACTGCAGCCTTATATCCATAGACACACTCTGTTAATTCATCCCAGTAAACCCTGAAGCCAGCCGCCCTCATCCTGTTCATAACGCCTATATGAATTCTTTTTGCACTGTGCTTTCCTGGGCTGCCGACATAATGCACTATGCGTCCACAGGGCTTAAGTATTCTACAGAGTTCGTGATAAAAATCTGAGGAGTATAACTCTCCGGCTAACGATATTCTTGGCGGGTCATGAATAATCACATCAAAACTATTATCATCTAACTTGGAGACAAATTCTGCGACATCGCTGATGACTGTTACTACTTTGTCGTTCTTTAGAGCCCATGACCATGGGTTTATCCTGGCCAGTCCGTATACGTTTTCATCCCTCTCCACAGTTATTACCTGTTTAGCCTTCATCTTGATCGCCGAGATCGCGGTGTATCCTAATCCCATACAAGTATCGATAACCAACTTGTTCTTCAAGCTGCCAACAAGCCTAACCTTCGCTTCAGCGTCTTTTTCAGGAAATGTGCCAAATATTCTATGCATATGTATGCCATCTATCTCAAGAGTCGGCGCATGGCCTCTCTCGGTCCGGACTAGTTTGTAATAATGCTCCGCCCGAATCTCAACAATTGATAAAGAGTTATTTTGAAGCAGGTAGATTGATCTTTCATCATCCTTAATCTCTTCGAGATCATCGATTTTTAATTCATCACCATTTATCAGGACATATCCATCCTTTATCAAGCATTCCGTCGTTGATAACTGGAGATCAAACGAAGTTTTAACACTCCTTAACCCATTATGATATGCATTCAGTATATCCTTTGCCGAGTCACAGGTAAGTAGTTTGGCGATAATTGGTTCAAATCTCCTCTCCATTCAGTATTATTATTTTAAAACGAATTCATAACCATGCTCCTGGCATAGCATTGCGTCGAGATACTTGTGATAAAATTATTGAAGCGTTATTAAGCGAGGTATACTACTGATTTTTGTGTTGGGAAAGGCTAGGTGTTGAATTGATGGATAGGCTTTGGGCTCCTTGGAGAATGGCCTATATAGGTGGGCAGAAGACCCAGGGATGCATCTTCTGCAGAAAGCCTAAAGAGAGGAATGATAGGGCAAACCTAATAATAATGCGGGGCGAGACATGCTTCGTAATGCTGAATGCATACCCATACAATAATGGACACCTCATGACTGCTCCATATAGACATGTAGGAGACATCAGAAGACTCTCAATGAGAGAGTCATCCGAGTTAATGATGTTGTCGATTCTTAGTATCGATCTATTGATGAGGGCTCTCAACCCTATGGGATTCAATATTGGTATGAATCTTGGAAGAATTGCAGGCGCCGGAATAGCCGACCATGTACATATGCACATTGTGCCAAGGTGGGCGGGCGACACTAACTACATGCCTGTCATTGCCGATACAAAGGTTCTTCCAGAATATCTAGATGAGACTTACTCAAAATTGCTGGAGCATCTTCCGCAAAACATGAAAGCAAAACTACAATTGACGGATAATTCTAGATGAGGGCCTAGCCTCTAAATATAAGTTATTTTTTAATTTGCTCGTGAAAAAAATCAGGGCTATTCTCACAGACGTGGACGCAACAATCATGGATAATAGAGAAAGGCGAATCAAAGCAGTTGAAATGGTCCTAGGAGTTAAGATTGAAGATGACCAAAGAGCCAAGGCATATAACGCGCTGACGGTAGAGGACGTTGCGAGGATAGCTGGTGTCGATCCCTCCGACAGGGTTTTAGAGGATATAATTAACATTTTCCTAGACGATATAGAGCTCTACGAATTAGACACTCCTGCCGAAGGCGCAGTAGAAATTTTTAACGATCTTGCCAGGAATGGTATAAAAATAATATATGTCACTGGGCGTCCCGGAGTTAACTACATTAGACCGTTCATAGAAAAGATGGGGTTTCCGCTGGGCCCGATGTATTATGAAAGGATTACCGGCGTAGGCGCCGCCGAGATTAAGAAAAGCCTCTTCAAAAAAGCACTAATAGAGAATAAACTAAAACCGAGTGAAGTGGTCTCGCTTGGTGATATGCCTCATGACGGCGCGGCGTCACGTTGTCTAAATATTTACAGCATAGGCACGACCCAGATTTCAGGTGTCTCTCCAGAAGTCTTGAAGCCATACTTCGACGAAGTCATCATGCATATCTCTTCACTACCGACCCTCATAAGGAAGCTTGAAAAGGAGAGTAGCCAGCGTAAGACCTAATTCTGGGAATTTCAATTATTTATAAAAAGGCGGTGTAATATATTATATTTAGACATAGGCGCTGATGAGTGGGATGGAGATAGCTAAATATTCAGTTGAAAGGATGCAGAGATATTTGGCTGCTGGCTATAGACTGCTAGGAAGAGAGAGACATTCTGGTATCGAGATATGTAGGTGGACCAGGTCGAGATTAAGAGGCGAGAGGAATTGCTACAAATCCATCTATGGAATTGACTCGAGGAGATGTATACAGATGTCGCCTACGATTGATTTCTGCAATTTTGCCTGTCCCTGGTGCTGGAGACCATTCGGCCCACATAGAAACAAAGCCCATGGCTCGAAATGGGATACTCCAAAAATAATCGTTGATGAGATGATAAAGGCGCAGAGAGAACTACTCTCAGGATTTGGAGGCAACCCAATGACGAGTAAGGAATCATTCAAGAAGGCAATGAGACCAGCACACGTCGCAATTTCTCTAGACGGCGAGCCAACTCTATATCCCGAATTAGCCGGGCTCATAAAGGAGATACATAGTAGAGGCATGACGAGCTTCCTTGTAAGTAATGGATCACTCCCGAAAAGACTTGAAGAATTACTAAAGGAAAACGCTACTCCAACCAATCTTTACATAAGCGTCTACGCGACAAATGAAAAAAAATACGACGAGTTGACGAGGTCGTCTTTCCCGAAAGTATTCAGAAAAGTGCTAGAGAGTCTAAATCTCTTCTATAAATTTAATGAGAGGGGGTGCAGAACAGTATTTAGAATGACGGTTGCGAAGGGGCTAAACATGGAAGACCCTGAAGGTTATGCCTCATTGATAAGGATGTCTGAACCACATTTCATAGAAGTAAAAGGATACGCTTGGCTTGGAGAATCAAGGCTCAGGATTCCCAGGACAGCTTCTCCAACCTATGGGGAATTAAAAGACTTCGCAGAAAAAGTGATAGACAAAGCCGGCTACAAGGTCAAGATGTGGGACAAAATAAGCAACATAATAGTCGCCGTAAGAGATGAGGATACATGGAGATGGAACCTTCAACTCGTCAAGAAAATCACCAAACTCGAAGGTGTTGATGCGGACAAATATAAATAAATTATTAAAGTCTGCAAACTAATATCTATAAAAAATAGTTTTATTTTGTTTTATCGTTAAAGAATGAGAGTAGTCTTTAAGTTCGGCGGCACATCTCTCGCAAATGGCGAAAGAATTAGACACGCTGCAGAACTTGTAAAAAACTACCTTCCCGATAACAAGATAGTAGTTGTCTGCTCGGCAATGGGTGATACTACAGATAATCTACTTGAGGCAATAGATGCTGCCGTTAACGGAGATAAGAAGAGAGTCGACGATGTTTTATCAGAGCTAAGCAGCCTACACCTTGAAGCAATTGACAAGGCCGTAAGTGTTGATTCTATTAAAAGAGAGATTTACTCCAGAATCTCGGAAAACATTGGGAATCTAAGTCAGGTGCTGCATAGTATCTATTTTCTAAGAGAGGCAACTCCGAGGACGCGTGATTATGTCTTGTCCTTCGGTGAAAGGATGTCCAGCAGGATAATGTATGGAGCTCTCATGAGTCTGAGAATTGAGGCAAAGTATCTCGAGGGCGGAGAGGCAGGCATAATAACTGATTCCTCATTCGGAGAGGCCCAACCAATAATGGAAGTTACTCAGAAACAAGTAAGAGAAAGGGTGGGAGGACTTTTAGAGAGGAATATCACGCCTGTCGTAACCGGCTTCATAGGCACGACTGTAGACGGCGCAGTAACGACGTTGGGGAGGGGTGGTTCAGATTATACCGCCACGATCATTGCATATGCCATCAATGCTGAGGAGGTGTGGCTATGGTCTGATGTCGATGGACTGATGACGACTGACCCAAGAATAGTCAATGATGCACGGGTGCTTCCTGAGATATCATTCGAAGAAGCCATGGAAATGGCATTGTTTGGAGCGAAGGGGCTACATCCGAGGGCCCTAGAGCCCGCCCAAATGGGCAACATCAGGGTGAGGATAAAAAATACTTTCAACCCATCGGCCCCTGGTACACTGATATCTGAGTCTGCTAGAGGCATAGACAGCGTCGTCAAGGCTGTCCTGCTCGTTAGAGACGTAGCCATGATAACGCTGAGAGGAGCGTCGGTAGTAGGCAGGGCCGGGACAGCTGGAAGAATTCTCAGCACGTTGGGAAGGCTGGGAATCAACATAATGATGATCTCGCAGAGCGTGTCAGAGTCTGCATTGTCATTCATAGTGAAGAGGAAGGCGAGCGGAATCGTTGTCTCTGAGCTGGAGAGAGAATTCGTAAAGTCTGGACAGCTAAAAGAAGTTGAATGCGAGCCAGATGTCTCTGTAATCGCAGTGATTGGTGGGGGAATGCGGGGCACGCCCGGCGTCGCAAGCCGGGTCTTTGGAGCCGTGGCTAAACGCGGAATAAGCATAAGAATGATTGCCCAAGGGTCGTCAGAGCTAAACATCTCGTTCGTAGTAAAAGAGAAAGATGGGGAGGAGGCAGTCAAGGCTATTCATGAAGAATATGGATTGGGAAGCTTAAAATTATGAGATGGTGACTCAGCCCCTGCTCAAAATTAAGGTATATAAAATAAATGGAATTGTAATGCATGGAGAAAGAGTAAGGATAGGATATGCCAAGAGTGAAAAAGATATCTGAGGTACTTGACATCCTCAGGAACAAGGATAGAATCAGGAATATTGGAATCATTGCACACGTGGATCATGGAAAGACAACTACCAGCGATTCGTTGCTAGCCGCCGCTGGATTGTTGTCCCCCGCGCTCGCTGGAAAGGCATTGGCGCTAGACTATCTTGAAGAGGAGCAGCAGAGGCAGATGACGATTAAGGCCGCGAACGTATCTCTATACTATGAAATGAATGGCACACCATTCATAATAAACCTTATAGATACTCCTGGACACGTAGACTTTTCTGGAAGAGTAACGAGGGCTCTCAGGGCAATCGACGGCGCCGTCGTAGTTGTCGATGCCGTTGAAGGCGTGATGACCCAGACAGAGACCGTCGTAAGACAGGCACTGGGCGAGCGGGTCCGACCCGTACTGTACATTAATAAGGTTGACAGGCTGATAAAGGAGCTCCGTCTAACTCCTGAGAAGATCCAGGAAACACTCGGCCGAATAGTATTAGAGGTTAATAGATTGATAGATATGTATGCAGAGCCCGAGTATCGTGATAAGTGGAAGCTTAGTTTTCAGTCAGGAACTGTCGCCATGGGGAGTGCAAAGGATAGATGGGGATTTACCGTTCCACAAGCCCAGAAAAGAGGAGTGAAATTCAGTGATGTATTACAAGCATTCGTTAACAATAATATCGATTGGCTTAAAGAAACTATGCCACTCCATGAAGCAATTCTTGAAATGGTAATTAATCATCATCCACCACCCCATATCGCACAGCGTTATAGAATTCCGAAGATCTGGAAGGGACCGCTGGAATCCGATATAGGACAGGCAATGATCGAGTGTAATGAAAATGGCCCGACAGTAATGGCTGTAACAGACGTGAAGGTTGATCCACAGGCAGGAGTTGTAGCTACAGGCAGACTTTTCAGCGGCACAGTTAATGATGGAGATACTCTAGTTATTGTTGGCCGTAACATTCAGAGCAGAGTGCAGCAAGTAGCCGTCTACATGGGACAAGCTAGAGAGATCGTCTCAACACTGCCTGCAGGCAACATCCCCGCACTCCTAGGAATAGAGGACGCACGAGCAGGCGATACGCTTGCAGTAAAAGAGATGGTGCCATTCGAGTCATTGAAATATGTCTCTGAACCCGTAGTCACGGTCTCTATCGAGCCTAAACATAGTAAAGACCTACCAAGGCTTGTTGACTTTCTCCAAAAACTGACTATTGAGGACCCGACCCTAGTGACTATTGTAAGGCCTGAGACAGGCGAGTACCTGATAAGCGGGATGGGTACCCTCCACCTAGAGATAGCACTGACATGGATACAAAAGGCTGGGCTCGAAGTAGTAGCTGGAAAACCAATAATTCTCTACAGAGAAACAATAGAGAGAAAGGGAAAAGTATTCGAAGGAAAATCACCTAATAGGCATAACAAGATATACATGTATGTCGAGAAGCTGGACGATGAAATCATCGAGTTGATCAGGAGAGGAGAGATCTTCGACGAGATGGACAGGAAACAGATCGCTAAAATATTAAGGGAGCATGGATGGGATGCAGATGAGGCAAGGAATGTCTGGACAATAGACCCGAACGGAAACATACTTGTAGACATGACTAAGGGCGCGCAGTTCCTCCATGAGAGCAAAATGATGATTATAGGAGGCTTCCAACGAGTTGTTCAAGAGGGACCTCTAGCTGGAGAAAGAATGAGGGGAATAAAGGCTGTACTCGTAAACGTAGATCTCCATGAGGACCCAGTCCACCGAGGATATGCACAAATCGCGCCCGCCACTTGGAGATCGCTTTATGCTAGCATACTCAGCGCTGACCCAGTGCTGCTCGAGCCAGTACTCAAGTTAGAGGTCAAGGTGCCGCCAGACTTGATGGGTGCTGTCACCTCCATAGTTAGCTCAAAACGTGGCAGAATACTAGATGTGAAACAGTCAGAATACATTACTGTTGTCTCCGGCGAGATTCCGGCCGCCGAGACTGGTGATTTGTCGGAAGTCTTAAGGAGCTCCACCATGGGAAAGGCATTCTGGGGAACAGAGTTCCATGCATGGAGACCTGTCCCTGCGTCTCTCCATGAAAAAATAATAATGGAGATAAGAAAAAGAAAGGGAATGCCGCTAGAATTGCCGAAGATCTCTGACTACGTCGAAGAAGAGTAGACTAAACAAGGTAAACTCCTTATACGATATTCACATACTTGATCTTCCCTTCATTTCGAATTGTCTTTGATAAAGCATCTTCAGTCTCTGGTATGTATCAATTTCTTCAGGACTTTTGTCGTCACGAATTCTGATTATCCTAGCAAATCTCAAGGCATAGCCGCTCTCATAGTGAGGGCTTCTCTGAATTTCATTATAGGCAACCTCAACGACGATTGATGGCTTCACAGTGACTCCCCACTCATGTTCCGAGACTTTTAAGGAAATTAGACGATTAGTCATTAACTCGAACTCATTGTCTGTTAATCCCTTAAATGTCTTTCCCACCATTAGATAGTTCCCAGTATCTTTATCCCGCACCGCTAAATGATAATTGCTCAGCCATCTGCTTCTTCTTCCATGTCCCCATTCTGCCGCGATTATTACGAGGTCGAGGCTATCCGCCGGCTTTATCTTTAGCCATGGCGCTCCTCTCTTACCCGGAATGTAGGGACTTAATGGATGCTTAGCCATTATTCCTTCATGACCCTGCTCGATTGCCCTTCTCAGAAACTCCTCTGCTAAATCTTTACTATCTGTCTCAAGGTTCGGAGCCAAGAGATCTCTCTTCACTATCGCCTCAAGCATCTTTCTTCTCTCTACGTATGGCTTATCGATTATAACCTCGTCGTTAATCATCAATGCATCAAATATCCATATCCTCAGAGGAACAGTCTTTACAGCCTCCTCTATATCTCTTTCACGGGTAACACGACGCATAGTTTCTTGAAAAGGCAGTGCTTTCCCAGAGGCATCAACTGCTACTACCTCACCATCAAGTATAGCTGAGTGGACATTAATCGAGCTGGATAGTAAATCAACAATATCTGGCATACTTTCAGTAACATCTGATAGACGGCGAGTGAATAATCTAATGTCATTTCCCTGCTTATGTATCTGAATCCTAACACCGTCATATTTTGGTTCGATGAAGATCTTGCCGCCATGTCTATGGATAGCGTCCTGTATGTCGTAGCACATCTCCGCAAGCATAGGTCTCAGAGGGCTAAAAATTCTGAGCTGAAATTGTTTTGAAAGTTCTCCAGTTAACGCGAGTCTGACAAGCTCACCAATGTCTCCAATAATCATATCAAGCCTTCTAACTTTGTCTCTCTCTAAACCTGAAAGTGAAGAAACAACGTCGAGAAGCAGACCGATATTAACGCCATGCCTCATCTCTCCAGAAATTATCCTTAAAAGCCACCCAAGCTCTTCTCTGCTACATCGCGAAAAAAGAGATTGCAGAACTGCCAATTTCTTTTCGCGGGATCTCTCTCCCTTGATGTTGGAAATTATTCTGAAAATAGTCCATAATTCCTGAATTGTTAATGGATCAGTTACTAGGGTTAAGGATGGGCCAGACTCAATTGCTGTTTTAACAAGCCTCCACCCCACATTTAACGGAGAATCACTCTTCTCCTCTGATATGCGCCCAATCAATAGATAAGAAGCTATCTTTCCTTCTTCTGGGGATAATGCTTGAAGATAATTCGATATTAGTCTAACTTTTTGAAGACGACTATTCGTCCTCTCAAGTGTTTTGCAAAGCTCTACTAGTCCGGAGAAGGATGCGGCCATCAATGCCTAATAATTATCTTATTAATCCTTGCCATAAGGAGGTATTGATGATTTGCGACTATTTCAATGGCACATACATACTGCTCTTCGTTGCACCTACGCCTGGGCGCCCATGTACGACCCGTTTGTTAGTTATTGCGAATTCGCCGAGCCTGTGTCCAATCATCTCAGGCCTGACCTCTACAGGTACAAAGTCTTTTCCATTATGCACCCATATAGTTAGACCGACCATCTCTGGAAGTATTATCATGTCCCTTGCATGTGTCTTGATTGGTTTGTTGCTGTTTATTTTTTTGATTTTTCTTATTTTTGCGAGTAGTTTTCTCTGGGCCTCTGTGAGTCCTCTTTTTAGGCTCCGTCTCTGCCGGCTTGGGAGTAGCTTGATGAACTGGTCCATGCTCATCTCTAATAGTTGTTGATGTGTGTAGCCACGGTATGTGAACTCTCTGACCATTCTGGGTGTTTATTATCCGTAGCTGTATTTATGGGTATTTGGGTCTCTGGACTGGTCTTGATTGGTCTTTTCCATATATCTCTTAGATATTCTGCGGAATATACGGTGAGTCTGTTCCTATTTTTTTATTGGAGTAGTTTTTTATAGGTTGTCCTTGGTTTTTGGTGCTGAGTACCGAATTGAGGGTGGTCGTGGTTCCGCTTGTTGGGAGGCCTAGGAGGATCGTGGTTGAGACTGATCCTAGGGCTCCCGTGAGTAGCCTAAAAGAGGCTGTGTGTAGGTTGCTTAATCTTCCAGTGGAGAGTTTTAGGCTCGCCTTCAGGGGCAGGGTGCTTTCTGATTCGGCGTCTCTTGAGGAGGAGGGAGTGCGGGAGGGTGAGTCTTACTATCTCTTTCCCGGCGTGGTTGGTGGTTAGGTTGTTGTTCTCTGCTCCTGGAGCGTAAGGTTTATTACTGATTGTGTTTTGTAGGTTTTGAGGTGCGCTGATGATGTGGGGTGAGGGTCTTCCAGATAGGTGGTCGACTTCCATAGAGGCATCGCGGTCAAGCCCAGTCTTCTCGGAGTAAGTAGTTGTTCGAAGAGGGAGGGGCTTTTTAGGCTTTATAGTGCTGCGCTGGTCTCTGATATTGATTTCTTCGTTATTGATTCTGAGAGGGTGTGTGATGACGTTAGTGTGGATGATCTCGCGGAGCTGGTTGTTCTCGCGGAGGAGGTTGATGGGCCTGTGGTTGTGCCTACGGTTCCCGTGAGGAGGAGTGACTATCCGGATCGGATGCGTGATATTATTGATGTGGTTGCTGGTAGTGGTCGTGCCGGTCTCTGTATTGTTGCTGGTAATCCTCATTATCTATCGGTTGAGGAGGCTGGGGCTAGGGCGGCTCCCCTGTTGCTTGAGGCGGCTGAGGTTAGTCGGTCTAGGCTTGGGAATAAGTTGGTCTTGGTGGGGACGGAGAATGTCGAGTCTGTTGCGATGAAGTGTTGCATGAGATATAAATGTGTTCCATTCTTCTTGCTTGATGATGGTGTTGAGAGTGTCGTCGAGTCTTATAGAAGTGTTCTCGACGTGCCGGTTGCGGTTTATGCTCCGTTTTTTGTGGGCAATGGGTTTGGTAAAGATGTTGCGGAGACGATGCTGGCCTATGCCTCGAGGAGGAGGAAGATGTCTGAGGTCTTGAGGAATTCAGATGATTGGTGGGGGGCTCTGAGCAGGTTAATGCTTGTCGGTGATAGGTTTGTGGTTGGCGAGAAGTTGAAGGAGATTTGGCTTGATGGTTTTGACATTGTCGTTGGTTTTCCTGCGGGTAGTTCTGAGAAGCAGGTATACTTGTTCGGGAGCATTGTTTTCTAGTCTTGGCGTGACGGGTCATATCGTGAGTTTTGTTCCTGTTGTTGGATTTCCGAGCAGGGCCTCGATTACACGGTCTGGATAGTTGCCGTTGACTATTCTGACGTCTACGCCTGCTTCGACTGCCTCGTAAGCTGTCTCTACCTTGTATGCCATTCCTCCAGTCACGTCTCCCACGTCCCTGTATTGTATCTTGTAGTGGTAGCCTCTTTTCAGCTCTCTTATCAGTCTTCTCTCATTGTTCCTGAATTCATAGACTCCGTCTACGTCTGTTGCAAATACCAGTGTCTTGGCTGATAGTTTCTTGGCGAAGTAGACCGCGATCGTGTCGCCTGAGAGTACGGTGAATTTTAGGTGGCTATCGAATGTTACGTCGCCGCATGTGACTGGCACGATTCCTATGTCGAGCGAGGCGAGGAATGGGTCGAGGCTGATGGTTTCGATCGTTCCTCGACGCGTCCTGAAGACTATTCCTGCAGGAATGCC
Source organism: Nitrososphaerota archaeon (assembly GCA_038845265.1). Classification (GTDB taxonomy): domain Archaea; phylum Thermoproteota; class Nitrososphaeria_A; order Caldarchaeales; family Calditenuaceae; genus CALIKS01. The sequence continues at coordinate 116,528 of JAWBQR010000004.1, forward strand.
TATGCATGGAAGTCCTGCATCATTCAGAACTTCTACGACTCTATTGTTGAGTAGCCTCATCGAGCTTGATGTCTTGATGAATCCTTCGAGGCTTCGGGGGTCTTTGTATCCGTTTGTTAGGCCATATTCCTTGGCGAGTAGATGCCCATATGTTCCTGCGCCATGAACTATTATTAATGGTTTGGGCCAGAGTGTCTTTAGGGACTGCCCAAGCAATCTTAGATTTTCCTCCCTAAGCTCCGGTGTCTTTTTTCTCTTATCAGTTAGCACCGAGCCCCCGATCTTCAGTATCATCAGGGTACGCATAGCAATACCAATCACTCTTCGGCCGATATTAACTATTTGATTTGGTTCATATGAGTTATCACGATGAATATGGTGAATGAGCCGAGCTCTCGGATCACTGAGCTCCTCCGTCAACTCTCTACTGCTTATGGTCCGCCTGGATTCGAGGACGGGGTAGTGGAGATCCTCATGAAGGAGCTTGGAGACGCGGCTGAGAAGCATTGGCGGGACGGCATGGGGAATCTCTTCGTCAAGATAAAGTCTGGAAGCGGCCCGAGGATAATGCTTGTCGCACATATGGATGAGGTGTCTATGATTGTGAAGCACGTGGATGAAGATGGATTTCTCTACATAGCTCCGCTGGGATGGCTCGACACTAGGGTTCTCCTCGGACAGAGAGTCGTGGTTCATGGCAAGAGACTCGTCGAGGGATGCATCGGTGCTAAGCCCCCACACATAACGACTCAGGAGGAACAGAAGGTTGTTCCTAGCTTTAAGGAGCTCTACGTCGACGTCGGTGCAAGCAGCAGGGAGGAGGCGGCCTCCCTCGGAATAGAGAAGGGAACATACGTAACATTTCCATCCTACTTCTCTTTCCTCGCTGGCACACGAGTCATGGGCAAGTCCTTTGATGATAGGGCTGGATGTGCCGCAGTGGTTGCCATATCCCGGCTCATATACGAGCTGGGAGCTGGCTGCGAGCTTTACGCCGTCTTTACGGTTCAGGAAGAGCTGGGTCTCAGGGGAGCTGCGACGATAGTCGGGCAGATAGACCCCCATCTGGCGCTTGTCTTTGAGTGCACCGTAGCCGCTGATATTCCTGGTAATCCTCCATCTGAGCACGTTACTAGGGTTGGGAGAGGAGCAGCGATAAGGGTCATGGACTCCTCGATGCTTACTCGTAGGGACATTATTAATTATCTTGCTGGACTTGCAGACGCACATGGCGTTCCTTACCAGCTTCAGGTCATGACTGGGAGCATAACGGATGCTGGGAGGATACATATGATGGGGAGGGGCGTGCCGACGGGCGTAATCTCTACTCCATGCAGGAATCTCCATACTCCGAATCTCCTCCTAGACCTCAGGGACCTCGAATGTGTTGTCAGGCTCGGACACCTCGCCGTGACGCATGCTGGAGAATATCTCCAAGGCATTCATTGATGGAAATTTCTCCATGATTGTTAAGCATTGAGGAATTTTTAGAAAAATTGCTTAACAGATTCTCCATGGTTTTCAGACTTTTCATTAGCCACATTCCTCCGGGGCCTTCTTTCCTCAATCATCAATAATATTTAGGCGGGATGAATATTAATTCTGACACATAATTAAATAATTATTTCTTCAATAGCTGATTCTTATCTCTCAGTCCACATCGAGGTGAATGGGCCGAGACATGGATAAATCCAAGAGCATCTATTATTTACTTGATGCAGTTTCATAGGCTGAGTAAGAGAGATGCCAAGAAGTTGGCTGAGATGGTTAATGCTGCTAGACTTAGTGTCTCGGGCGAAAGCGCAGCAGTCATGGTTAATGATGATGTGAGAATATACGAGATAGGCGGCTCGATAGTCATAGAGTCTCAGGGAGCCTACATCCCACTAGTGGACGAGCTGGTGAATAAGGAACTGCTGGAAGGTCTCCCATTAGTGATAGTTGATATGGGCGCGGTCAGGCGTCTCGTGAATGGCGCAGACGTCATGAGGCCCGGGATAGTCTCATTCGAGGGCGAGTTTAAACAAGGCGACTTGGTAGTCGTCAGGGACGTAAATAACAGAAGGGCACTGGCCGTCTGTAGAGCACTTATGGATTCAAAGACGGCGGCAGCAACGCAGCGGGGAAAAGTGCTCGAGAATCTACACTACGTGGGCGACAAGTACTGGCGGCTCTCGAGGAGACTGATAGAGCTTAGTCGATAAGCTCCCTCAGCTTCTCGTACTCCTCTAAGAGGACTGCAAAGAGCTTCTTGGTATCTGTGAGCATGGACTCGAGCCTAGCTATATCTTCGGGCTGTTCAGATTCTTCGATATCAATCTTTTTTGATGCGTCCTCTCTGACCTTCTGTTCAGCCTCTCCACCCGTGTTGGACTGCTTCTCATTACTCGTGTAGTGACTACTGTTCTCAGGCAGGCTAGCCCTGCTCTGCGGACTAGGGGACTGGACGACTCTCTGCTGGTCGGGCATACTCTTCTTTTGCTGAACAATTTCACTAGACCTCTTGTCCTCTCTAACTGGGGATTGCTGCCTGAGCGTCTGACGGGCAGCCGCGACATGGCGTTCCTCAACCTTCGGCGAGGCACTCCAAGACAACTGCTCCCTGGCTCGGAGATCGCTATGAACCTTTCTCGGCCTACGCAGTAGGGAGGCCCATGCAATTATGAGTGAAGTAACTATCAGGACCATCAGGAGGACCGCTGCTGCCTCCTCCGCCGTCAATTTCATCCAACAGCCTCCTTTATAGCCTCGGTATAAGATGTCAACGACTCGAAGAGCGAGTCAGATATCAGCTTCATGAAGAGATACGTAGAGATCGAGGCCGCGAGGATGATGCTGAAGTATAGGCAGAGATGAATCCAGGACTTCCTCTCAGCCAGGTGAATAACCATGCCTGACCCAGCCGAGTTCACAAGAATCATGAACATGAGGACCGCGGCCATCTCGGAGGGCGTAACGCCCGGCGTGAGGGGTAGTATCTGGGAAGTCAGCGAGGAGTACATGAATAGCAGCGAGAAGAGAGAGGACATCAGCCCCATAACTCCAGAGACAGTGACGGCCGTCGGGATAAGGATACCTTTAATGTATGAGGAGACCTGCTCCCTTCTCCTCCTCATGCTCAGCCTATCGTTAAGATGGTCATAGAGCATTCTCCCAAGCTCAGACATCGGAGCGCCCTTATCGATTCCCTCGACGAGGACGCTGCACGCCTCATAGACATGCCTACTATTCGTCTCCATGACGAGGAACCTAAAGGCAACAGGGATAGAGATCCCGCTCCTAATCCTTAGATATAGCCGTCGGAGATGCCTAGTCAATTCTCCATAATCGTTGATCAGGAGCGCCGCTACTGCCTTCTCAACTATCTGGAGAGTGCTCATCGACTCGCCCATACTCTTCATCAGGAATGGAAGCTCACGCTCAATCCTCGATATCCTCCTCATTCGATACACGAGGAAACTAGCAAAGACCGAGCCAGCGACGCTGAGGATCAGGTAGGACCACCAAGAAGTATCCGGGCCAAGGAACAACGTGGCCAGCGGGAGAATAATGAGGCAAGACATGAAATAGATGAGTGAGAAGGGCTCAGAGACCTCGAGCCACCACTCCCTATACCCAGGCGGACTAACCAGCGAGTCACTCCCAGAAACCCTAGAGACATAAAAGGAGAGAAGCACAACCACCGAGAAGAGAGCCGCAGCGACGCTGTAAATAATCAATCTAGAATCAACGCCGCTGAAGACCACCGACATTATCGAGAGCGAGACCAGGAGGAAGCTCGAGGAGCTCATCAGTGTTGCTTGGACATCCCCGATCGTCTTTACCCTATCCATCGACCTCTCAAAGCCTATCCTCAGATACTCACGGGTCTTCTCATACTCATTCTTGACTACGTGTGAGAGCCTTAGACCAATATTGGAGGCCCTCGAGAGCTTCTCCGAGAGCTCCCTAAGGGAGCCGGCCTCTCGGAGAGATGAGTGTCTCAGCGACTCAGAGACCGAGTATCCCCAGTCCAGTAGGAGCCGCGAGGCCCTCTTGAATACTGATAACTGCTCTCCTATCGGGCCAGAAGTCTCAGCAGCAGTTATTACGAGGGTTCTATCATCAGGCTCAGTCGAGGCTAGCGCGGCGAGGTACAGCAGCGCGACTTCCCTCTCGCTGCCTCCCCCATGCCTACGCCTCATCAGGCTCGATAGTCTCCGAAACAATCTTCTCAGCCTCCTCGACTCCGAATTTATATGCAGCCGAGATTGCTTGGTAGACCTTTCTGTAGCTCAGGATTCTCATCTCTACAAGTGATTTGAGGAAGTCTGCCCTCCTGTTTAGCTCTGCGTATATCTTCCTGACCTCCCTCCTCGATAGTCCACTAATCTTCGCGACCTTATCCTCAAGGAGCGCGCTGGTCCCTTCGCCCCGGAACTCATGCAGATCGCTAGAGGGATTCCAGGTGAAGACCTCGACGAAGTTTATCGCCCCCGTCTCAGAGTCGAGCCCCAGTATCTCGTTTATGCTGATGACGCGCCTCTCGAGTCTTCCTGTCTTCGGATGCCTAACCGCGCTCTGGATAGCGACGGCGTTGAGGTTATCGATATAGGTCTTCGGAATCTCTATCGGGCTTCCGGTAAGCCTCTGTATCAGTTTCTGGACGCTTCCAGCATGAAAGGTCGAGAGGACGCCGTGGCCGGTATCCATCAATGGATGTATGGAGGGCGTGCCGCCGATGTAGTATCCTCCACCCGCGAGGACGAGGTCATAAACCTCCGCGCCGCCTCCGGGCTCGACGCTCGTTACCCAGACATCCGCATCCACTGGGAGATAGATGTAGGTATAGTATTTCTCGGAATAGACGTGGGGCGTGTATCCGGCCAGCCAGAGGTTTGCCGCTGCGATCCCTGACTCTCCGATGGCGCATCTAAGATAATCTATGACTCCTTGATCATCATTGTTGAGGACTGTTTCGTTGGCATCGAGGATTTCTGGAGAAGAGTCTATGAGCTCGTCTAAAATCTCGACGTATTCCTCCTTCGTGAAGGATGCGTGCCGATCTCTATTCTCTCTGCTGCCGGTCAATGATCCGAGAAAGTGTCTGAGCTCGATGGATAACTCCTGGGCTAGGCTTAGTCTCAAGGATTCATGGTTCCTAGCCGAAGCCTTTGAGGCGCTCAGCACTCCCCTGATGAATGATGGATATTGATTCTTATGTAATCCTCTGGCGGTGCCTATTACGTAGTCTCTGAAGGGAGTTGCTGAACCTCTGATGTAGGCCCAGTGAACCAGCCTCTCCGGGATGTTGCTAATCACGCATAGGGCGTTGCCTCTCCTCTCAACTTCACCTCTCCATCCCACTTTTCTCAGCAGTTCAGTCAGATTTTTTAGGGAATCATCGCTGTCGAGCTGCATGTACCAGTAGTACTTGCCCCTGCGCTTCTGGAGAAAGTCTCCTCCTAGAAGTCTGCCCATCATCCATAAGGCATCATCGATGCTCAGAGGCATCAAGAACTTCTCCGGAGGAATCTTAATGACTGAGCCGACTTCTAGCCTCCTACGCGCCAGTCTGACCCACCTCTCGCCGGAGGCCCAAATCCTGAGGAGCTCGGAGGCCTGGACCTCAGCCTCCCCGCCAGGCGTCTTCACTATAAATCGATGGTTAGGCGATACTCTTACCGAGAGCCCATCACTCGCCGTAATTCTAACGGTCTCTCTGCAGTATTGCTTCACCAAGCCGAGGCAGTCTGCAAGCACGACATTCTGCAGTCCAGGCATAGTTGAGTAGACTCTTAGACCATGATGTGGTCTCACTATTCTTCCATGGCTGGTCTCCTCTTCTCCCAGCTTTCTCAGGCTCTGGTAAAGCTCGGACAGCAGGAAGACTCCCCTATCAGTCGGGACATAGGCATCGTCAACGCACTGCATTGCCTGGAAAGCAATTGCTGCCTCCGCGCCCCTAATCTCGCCTACAAGGATGTAGTTTGGCCTCTGCCGGAGCGCTGCCTTGAGTAGGTCGAACAGCTCGACGCCCTCGCCCTCTCTCTGCCCCCTCCTGGTCACCTCGCATACCCAGTTGTCATGCGGAACAACGATCTCAGGGACATCCTCTATTGACACGATCTTGGCGTCGGGCCTAACAAAGACCGCCGCGGCCCTCAGGAGCGTGGTCTTACCAGAGGCAGTCTCGCCGACGAACCAGACATTCAGGTTATTCTCGAGCAGGAGCCAGAGGTAGGCCGCTGCCTTCGCACTTATCGTGTTCCACCTGATTAGCTGGGTGATGCTTATCGGGATGTCGCTGAACTTCCTAATCGTGAAGTTTGAGCCCCTCCTACTGATGTCAGAGCCATAGACGATGTTTATCCTTGAGCCGTCTGGAAGCATCGCGTCAGATATCGGAGTCCTAATGCTGACTGGTCTTCCAGCCTTGATGGACAATTTATAGACGAATTGGTTAAGCTCATCCTCGTCCCTAAACTCTATCGTCGTCCTACAGCTCCCAAATATTTTATGCTCAACGAAGATAGGACCAACGCCCGGACAACTGACATCCTCTATGTATGGGTCCCTTATCAGAGGCTCAATGATTCCCATCGCTGCCTTCTCAATCAATACTGCATGCTTCACTGCCTCTGCTAGTAGTGGATTCATCCTAACACTCCAGGCCAGGCCTCTCCTCTTGATGACTACGTGCTCCTTTCTGTCCAGCGATTCGTCCGGAATGATGACCTCTTCAAGAATATTCTTCAGTAATTCGGATAACTCCTCTTTATTTCTCGGCGGCTCGATGTCCATCAACCTCGCAGCCAAGGTCTCCTCAACTACTTGTAGGCAGCTCCACGCATCCTTAGGAACCTCGGGCTGAATTACTCGGTAGATATTCTTGCCCTCCAATTCATCGGTGTAGATATGTATGAAGTATGGGTCGCCGATTGGATATATGATGTTGATCCTCTCGAGGTATCTCAGTTCTCTGGAGAGCTGGACAAAGTAGTCCGGCTGAGGCGCGCCATTATCAACAATCTCGTCAAGATAGATCGCTAAATGAGGATTCGAGGCCAGCGCATCCTCGATGCTCGATCCGGCTAGGTTCTTGGCCATCATGCCTTCACCTGGCTGAAGGGGAGGATCTTTATGCCGAAGGATGGATCTACCTCAAAACTGATTACTTGGCTTGATGGCTTGCTGGCCCCCCTAACCTTCAGAATCTGGAGAGTCTTGTAGATCTTGTCTCCGATCTCCTTAATCATTAATGAGAAGTGTGCATCTGATATGGACCTGATCCTGACTAGGAACTCCTGCGAAAAGGCGTATGGATGAATCGTAACGATATATGTGAGGTTATACTCCTCGCTGGACGACCTCATCTCGGAGAAGAATCGTAGAACATCTTCCTCTCGGGCACCAGTTATGAGAACGGTGAGACTGTCTATGCAGATGATGTTAAACTTGGAGGACTTTTTCTGGACATAGTTCATTATTGAGACCAACATTTGCTTCGCGTCGTCTGAGGTCCATTCCTCCTCCCTGACGCTCAGGGGGACTACTCTCAGGTGCCCCCTCAAGTAGTGCTTCTTGACGCTAAATCCGAGGCTCTCCATATTCCTGACTATTGCTCTCCCGCCTCCCTCAGTCGAGAAGATACAGACCTTATATCCAGTCTCCAACGCTCCGTATGTAAACTGCTGGACCAAGACACTTTTACCCGAGTCATTCGGCCCCTCGATTATCACTAATGCCGGAAGAATTATTCCACCAATCCTCCTGTCAAGCTCGTCATTGAGAGTTTTCAATAATTTATGCTCAGATTCCTCCACGCCCGGCCGCCACCCCCACCTCTCCGTCAGGAGAGACGAAGACCAAGACCACGGCACGGGACAGGTCGCAGGAATCCGGAATTCTTATCTCTATTGAGGCGACCTCGCCTTGATCTACCCAGCCACTCATCAACTCGGGATTTGAGGGATTCAGGATCTCCTCATCATTCATGAACGAGACATCAACTATGCGCCAATCAGCCCCGTAGCCCATTAAGAAGAATCTGGAGCTATTATCGCTGCATACGCAGCCCACGAATATGTCAGATCTGCGAAGTTCACTCAACGCTACGGCTCTTCCAACAAAGGAGACATTAAGCAGGGCAGTAATGTTCAACAGCTTGAAATCACTTATCAAAACCTTCCGAACATGCACTGCATTATTGATTCTCTGCAGGTCATTAAGCTCAGCGGCTTCGTTCCTGACAAGCATTAAGACCTGGAAACAGCTCATCGTCAATATGAGAAGCACCATTCCACCCACGATGACAGAGCTAAGCCCAGACACTAACCATCACCTCCTAGAGCGAGAAGTAGCCATCAAAGGACAAGCCATTATGAAGGACGATCCTAACCACGTAGTCCCCAGCAGTCAGCGCGGAAAGAGGCACGACAGTTATCTCGACCGTCTCTCCCCGGCTCCACTTCCCATCCATATCAAGGTCATTGATGAGCCTGTAGACCCAGCTACCGGGAGCACCATCATCAGAATACGAATAACGCTCAGCCCTCTGACTAGATATTAGATATAGGTCTATGAGTCTGAGCTCGCCTTTACTGATATCCTTATTCCCGACATTCTTAACGAATATCCTCAGCGATCCATGGTCTGCATCGTAGAAAGCAAAGACTATCCTGACGTCGGTCTGATACCTATCCCTCAGGGCGCTCAGGCTGGATCTCTGAAAATCACTGATAAGCGAGGAGTTAGAGAGATAGACAGCGGTAAAGGCTGAGAAGGCAACCATCGAGACGATCAGGAAGAGGGACTCAATAATGATCGGCGTGCTGCTCAAGCCACATCACCTAACCAGTGACTCGCCGAGAAGAATCCTACTAAGAGCGATGACGAGGAGACCGATGTTCGGGTCTCCTGGCCTCTGAAGAAACAAAGACAGGAGATAAAACCCGAGTAGGTAGGCATCACTCCCAGGAAACGGATACTTCTCGCCTGAGCCCTCCAGCCTAGAGCCCCTCAAAATTATCTCCGCGACCTCTCGAACCTGTCTCTTCAACCAATCAACGTTCTCAACACCAGTCCTAATAGATTGGAGGATCCTCTCAAGGTTCTGATAACCGAGAAGCCTCAGCGTGAAAGAAGTCACAGCGTACAGATTAAGGTCTAGATATGCAGAGGCAGCCGACATACTTTCAGCATTATTCGTCCTATTCCCTGGCCTTTGATAAGCCTGAGCAGCACTCTGCTCCAACCTCCCTTCCTGTGCATTATTCGTATCGGAGATGGTCTTCACTGGCTTTTTCACTGTCGGCCTACTCTTCTCAACATTCGGAGAAGTTATGGCTGCATTATCTATCTCGGCGATCAGCTCCCGGACATCCATTATCGTCTTCTCTATAGGCTCCCTTAGCTCCCTAATCTCATCCTCTAACCTCCTAATGTCTGTCTTCTGCGCCTCGCTTGTCCTAGACATAATTCATCGCCTCTCAAAGTCAAGTATTGCAGAGCCTTCCCTACAGCTTCTCAATAGATACTTCCCAGAGGGCAGCAACCCATAGTTAACTGCCTCTTCCAAGTAGTCTTCAGCGAACCCCAATAGAAAGGAGCAGACCGGATGGTTACACCTCGACGTCGAAATACCTGATGAGCATTGATGAACAAGTCGCCCCTCACTCAAGGCGTATCTCCATCCATGCATAATTGTCAACATCTGTCTTTCTAGCTTGTTGATGATTTGGTCATCATCGTCTCTCAAGGTTTTTAAGAGATTTTTCGATACCGTCCTGCCATAGTGGTAAATCATTATCAATGCGCAGTCGGTGCCTAGTACTATACTGAGAAGATCATAGAGTTTCTCAATTCTTTGCCAAGTAATTTTAACCGCCTCTTCTCTTCTCCTATAATGGCCTACTACCACGCCTAGGCCGATTATGAATCCGAAAAGCGCTGCTGAAGCAATTACGGTTCGGTAATCGATATTGATGAGTAAGCAGAAAACAGATATGAAAGTGAGTGGCAATGCGATAAGACCAGAGTAATCGATAACGTATATCACCTATCGACACACTCCTCGTTTTTAATCTTCTTCTCAGTAATCTTGTAGCTGCAGTTAAAGTCGTTCTGAATTATTACGCATTGATATGCGTGAAGAACATTCTTCCTCATAGAAAGTATGTAGCTCTCGAGTAGGCCAGTAATAAAGCAGCATAGGGGAAAGCGATACGAATCATCATCTTGCAGGTTTATAAAACTGAAGTTATAGACACAACTCTTCTCGACCGAATATTCTTCCACACGAATCTTTATAGATGGAATTATAGCAGACAGAAATTCTGATGGCTTGCATCTCCTTGTCACGGTATTGGAGAGTAAATCTCCGAGACGCCTACCCAGTAAATAAAAATAGTATTTAATGGAGAGGTTATCGAAGAATTGTTTTACCAATTCTTGGAGCTGGGCTATTTCTTCTCGCGATATAGGTGTTAGGGAGCTTAATCTATATTTACTAAATAATTCTGTATTGTTCATATGAGTATAGATAATATAGATGAATATAAATTTTTCGACGTATTAGAAATAATATTTAAATAATAGCATAGTAGTGAATCTCAATAAGATTATTTTTATTTGTGAGAAATTTTCAAGTGATGGGTATTACCTTGGGTATGGGTGAGTCCTCCGGCACCTGTATTCCGTAGAGTGGGGTTCGGGGCTTCATTCCGTATAGGAGGAGTGTTCCATGCTTCCGCGTGATCTTGAAGTGCATGTCTGCGAGTGGTGCCAGGCTCGTGGCGATCCATGGCCATGTCGGTTTGACGAGCCATAGAGTGATTCCGGGCCTAGTCCTAGCCTCGTCAAGCATGGAGTAAATAATGTTTATTGTCTTTTCGCCTAGATGACTGACCAACCGGTCTATACCAAATGCGGCGAGTAAGGGCTTCTTCAATTTCCTCGAAAGTGAGGAACCTAGCTTCACTAGTCTGGGATACGCCTGCTCATCGTAGACCATCCTGATAACGTTTGTCTCCTCCTCACCCGTCGGAGACTCTGTAATGAGGTGTACATAGGTCTTGTAGTGCTCCTCGCTCAGTCCATAGATCTTGCCGATCTCTCTAAGTATACTCCAAGTCACGCCTCCTGTCGGCAATACGAGGCAAGGCCTCTCCTTCAATATGAAACTTGCAGCAAGAGGCATGAGCACGATGTTGTATTCTCTCGGTGTGAGCTTGGGGTCAATCTCGAAGAGGACCGTAGTTTTATCTGGCAATCCCCCTATCTCGCGGTCTAGGTCCGGTATCCCCGTAGTGTAATATCCAGCTGGATCTGCAGGATACTTTATCTTCTTAGTCGGAGGCTTTTCAGGCATTTTTGTCGGCGGTAAAATGGTAAATCCGCCATGTAGTGAGAAGCAAATTTTTGGATTCCTTAGCTCAGAGCCTCTCATCTTTACGATTGTTAGTTTTCTTATGCGCTTATCTTCCGTCATATCCATTTCTAGGTTTATTACTCCGTCGGCGATGAAGTCGACGTAGTCATACATGAGCTTCTCGCCGGTTACTTTTTCTTCCTTGATTAGTATTGTGGTGCATCCTAGTTGCTTGACCATCTTTGAGATAATCGTGTGGAGGAATGTCCTCGCCTCGCCCTCGTCCTTAAACATCTGACTCATGCCTGTGTATGAGTCAATAACGAGTCTTCTAGCACCGAGGGACTTGATCGTGTTCATGACCATGCCAATCCCTGTGGCTATGCCGGGCTCGAGCATTGTGGGCAGAGCGATGTAGCTGAACATGTTTTCATTTCTCAACTTCTCGAAGTCATATCCAAGCCCCTTCATGTAAGTATAGAAGCGGTCCTCATCCTCAATTAATGATGCATACACTCCAGGCTCGTTACACCTTATCGCGCCGTAGTAGAGTAGGCTGGTTGCGAATGCAGTCTTCCCTGTGCCCGGAGTTCCGGAGACAACTATAAGCCCGCCCTTCGGAAGGCCCCTAACTATTGCATCAAGTCCCTCCATTCCACTCTTAACAAATTCTTCTTCAATCATATTGGACTCGCACCTCCTTGTCTAAACGACTTCAGCAGCTTAAGCCTCGATTCTTCATCGCCTCTCTTTACCAATTCTAAAAACTCCCCTGTATTAATGACCCTTATTGCTCCTTTTTGAATCATAGTTAATGCCATAATCTCCAATACTTTATCAGCTCCGAGTCCAAATATAGTTTTCAGCGCTTCATAAAATTTTGGTGGGTCGTCACAGAAAACATCATATGGATCATTTTCTAAAAAATTGAATAAATGAAACTCGAGGGCCGATAGACTTGTATCGCCTAAAAGTGAGTGTAAAGCATTCTTCACGGACTTTTTTATAAATTCTCTGTTAATCAGTTCGTCTGGCCCTATCAATTTTTATACCACACTTCTCTCATCATTATAATAAGAGATTTATAAGGCTTTTATTACTGATTAGCAACTAAAGATCTGAATATGGGGGCAGGGTTAATAATGATTAACACTTGAGGATTAAAATAATGTTATTTTTGCCTAGCATTTGGCCAAAAGAGTCCCGAAAAATAAAATTCTGAGTTTAACTCTTATGAGAGCTCTTTTGAATTCTTAAATTTTTTTAACAGGCCACATAGTAGTTACTTGATGGACGGAGGCTTAGACATAGGAGTAGTCTTTTGGCTATTTTTGCTATTGTTTATTTTTCTCTGGCCTCAGTATAAGATGCGGGCCCTCCAGGCAGCTAGGCTAGACCTGATGAAGAAGTGCGAGAAGAAGATGGGCTGCAGAATCATAACACTTATTCATAGACAGGAGAGGATAGGATTGTTCGGAATTCCGTTCTATAAATACATCGACATTGAAGACTCCGAACAAGTACTAAGAGCGATCAGGATGACCCCTCAAGATATGCCGATAGCCATGATTATCCATACTCCGGGTGGATTAGTACTCGCAGCGACCCAGATAGCCCTAGCGCTTAAGGAGCATAAGGCAAAGAAGATAGCAATAATTCCGCACTATGCCATGAGTGGCGGAACGCTGATCGCTCTAGCCGTAGACGAGGTATGGATGGACCCGAACGCCGTCCTAGGGCCAGTGGACCCACAAATAAGCGACCAGAGACATGGAGTGATACCAGCAGCCTCACTTCTCAGAACCGTAAACGAGAAGGGAAGAGACAAAGTCAGAGAGGAATACCTCATACTCGCGGACGTGGCCGAGAAAGCTGTAAGACAGATGGAGAAGCTCGTCTACAACCTAGTAGTCGATAAAATGGGAGAAGAAAAAGCGAGAGAACTAGCAAAGATAATGGTCGAGGGAAAATGGACCCATGACTACCCTATAACAGTCGAAGAAGCCAGAAATCTCGGGATTAATATCAAGACAGAGATTCCCGAAGAAGTTTACAAACTCATGGAGCTATACCCGCAGCCAGCAGCCCTAAGACCAAGCGTCGAATACGTCCCGATGCCCTACGCACCACCAAGAACAAGAAGAACACAACAAGAAAAATAACTAGCGTCC
>JAWBQR010000005.1:0-124557 GCA_038845265.1 Nitrososphaerota archaeon
GGAGGCGTGAGTAGTGAGCCCTGATTATCATAGACAACGAAGACAATATCACTAACATTAGCCACGACCAAGAGCTTACCATCACTGTCGAAGTCTCTATATCCAAAGACAGGGTCGTCAATTTCAGGTGGTTCCGTCTGCGAGTCAACGATTCCGACTATCGGTGCCCCTGTCTCAGAGGCCCCAAGCCTTACATTTAAAGTATTAGGAATGAGTGGTGGATAGATTATCTCTGGGTAGTTGTCTGGGGAGGTGAACGGGTCGGGCCAAGTATTTATCGGGTCTACTAGGTCTTTTAGAGCTATTAGGTATGGGTTCTCGAGTAGGTATACTCCTACTGTCTGCTTTAGTCCTCCGTATAGGTTCTTGTATCCTCCCGCGTACTGTACCTCCAGCCTTATGCCCTTGAACGGGCCTGGGTCGTCAGTAATGGTCCTAGTCTTGAGGTAGTCATTTATTGCGACCTTGCTTGGCTGGTTCTTCGTCAAGTCGTCAGTGCCCGAGTAATACTTCGAGACGTAGACCAACTGCCAGGCCTCCTTACCATCAATCCATAATCCACTGTACTTACTGATTAGGTACATCCACATAGTGGCGTTCGGAGCACGCAGATACGTTCTGAAGGCGGGCAAGCTGCCCTTCCAGTCATGCGGATCATCCGACAAGGCATAAGAATTACCATCACTACCATCCCATACCTCTCCAGTCGAGCCTCTCTCGTGCAGCGTGTGATATGTTGCTCCGTTCTTGTCCCTCAGGTTCACGATGCACTGGGCATCAAACAAGGCCGACCCAATACTTTGATCCATACCGTAGTCGTAGCCATTAACAAGCAGGTCGTCGTCCCTAGCACCACACCTCCAGTAAAACACAGTAGCACTAAGATAATCATACAGCCTGACAGTAGGGTCCACCGGTGTAGTGTGGTTATAGAATATGCTTAGGGGCTGCATCGTCACGCCGTTACCCGTCTCCTCGCTCAAGTAATCGTTGCCAGGATAGGCCACATCGGTATTTCCTACTGGTACCACCTCCTGAGGCGCTGTTAAGTCTGCTCCGACGTAGAATGTCGTGTTTACTAGTACTGATTCCCACCAGACACGGACAGTGACGTTGAGATGAGCCATAGTATCAATAGGAGAGTCGACGCCAGGTACATCTCTTTCTAAGTATTCGCTGTATGGTGCCTTTGCGTAGCTCTGAATGTTTACTGCCTGTAGCGGTATTGGCACGAGCTCGTTATCCTTCCATTCGTCTAGCCTGTCCTTGTATACTGGATACATCTCGCCTGTCTGGCTTGGGTCGTAGAGGCTGTTACCACTGCCGTCGCCCTTAGTCACGACCGCCCTCAGCAATGAAGCCTTACTACTGGCATCAGTGTGGTTCAAATCATAGATCTTTATCTGGGCATAGCTAAGATTGTCCAGTACGCTGTACCAGGTGTGGACGTGGAACGGCTTAAAGATGACTGAGGCATTAGCAACCCAGGCATCAGCAGCAGTCTTATGATTATGATTGGAGGAAAAGTCGGCAGGCGAGATCCTTACAAAGTTAACCGGACCAGCAACAGACGGCCTATAAATAGAACCAGGAGTTATTGTGCCATCCATTTGGACGGTCACTGAATTATAGCCGTCCCATCCCATCCCTGCCTTCGCTTGAAGATAGTTATTTGAAGCATTAATGACCAGCATATATACAATTATGCCCTTGTACAGCGTCCCTGCGCCTATCTCTGTTCCGTCATAGCTCTTAGCCTTCACGACAACCGTAACGTTCTTCCAATCTTTAGGCCAGCTAATTTGCACGAAGCCAGTAGCGTTCGGATAAAACTTCCAGGTACTATCCTTAATAATGTCATTGTACGGATTTCCCCTCTCATAGTAGACCTCGACCCAGTACCACTTATCAGTCAAGTTATACCTATCAGCAAAGCCAGTGTAGTCCGGATCTGGACACGCAAGAGTACCCCAACCACAATCAAATCCGTTCCAGCTCGGCGTCACTAGCTTCAGCCACGCGCTATATCTACCAGCTGATAGCCCGACAGGCATAGATACTAGCACTGCCGGAACAACCAGCATAGCGGCAAGCAAAATCGTCAATAGCAGCTTCCTACTATTCCAACTACTCATTTTCCAATCACTCACCTCAAACTGCGTCCAGAAATAGCCCAAACCCCATATATAGACCAGCCCTTTCTAGACACATTCCAAACATTAGAACAACCTAGAACCAAGCCGCAGAAAGCCAAAATAACCGTATTACCCAGAGAAGCCACCCAAACAAACACAAAAACAACCCCCATGGCCAGAGCGACGTAGAAATCATGGCGCAGAACCCACACATCCCCAGACCAGCAATAACTATAAGTCACCCACAAGCATAAAATAACACAGACAGATGAACACAAACAGAACCTAACACTCCTAAAGGAGGACGAGCTAGGATGTACAGGTGCTCGAGTAAAAAGAAAATACATCGTTCTTAATGGCGAGGTACTTGACATAGACATATTCTGCGAGAGACCACTCATAATCGGAGAGCTCACAATTTCAATCAGAGACGTGGAATCAGCAGCTAGAGAGGTCTAGAAGCTCTACGAAAGAGTCAATGCGGTAAAAACAAAGTACGGCAAAACACCTGAAATGATTATTCTCTCAGTCAGGAGCACCACCGAGGACGTTGCTAACTACCTAAAAAGAGACATCCAAGAATAGAGGCTTCAGACTAGTATTGGGCAGAGAGATTGAGGAAGCCCTTAGCCCGGCATAGCCCCTTAATTAATCTCACTCTCTGCTTAGTGCTTCTACTTGGACTTCTCCCACCCCTTCGATGGACCTAAGGTGGTCCTCGAGCCTGTCTGTCACGCCTTCCTCCTCCGGCACTGAGATTCCCACTATCAGGCTCTCCATTCCGTAGCCTATTGGCTCACGTGAAGAGTTCACAAATCTGAAGCCCTCTGGCAGCGTGTTCCTGATTCTCTCCTCTAGTAGGGCTATGTCTACTTCTGAGTCTGCCGGCATAATCCTAACAAACATTAAGACTCTTCCCATGTCCTACGGCCCCTCAAATCCACATGCAGGACACGTATAAGTCTTCCCCAGCTCCCGGCAGAGCTCGCATCGCCAGATAACTATTCTTCCACAGTTCGGACATGAAAAACTGACTGAGCGCTCATCGGGGACAATCGGCCTACCACAAGAGATACAGAGTGGAAAAGCAATCAGCTTACTGCTAGCCATGAACCTACACTCTACTGCCAAGAAATAAACCTAAATCACTCATCCAGACGAAGCCTCTGTCCTGACACGTTCAGCGATTTCTTGAATATCCTTCCTTATCAGCGTCTTTGTGGGCTTCTCCGGAACGAGCCCCTCAGGCCTATAAAGCAGGACGACAATCAACGCCAACCCAAGAAGCAGATACTCCAGCCAAACAACATCAAACGGGACGAAAGGCTCAAAATAGCTCTTATAGAAAGTAATAATTTTACGAAGAGTAACAAATATCCCTGCACCGACAAGCGCTCCTACATTATTTCCAGCACCTCCGACGATGACCATAACCCATGGCCAAAAAGTATGTGTAACCCTATTAAAGTCACGGGCAGAGACGCTGGCAGTGAGGAACGAGTACAATGCACCGCCAATCGCCGCAATTGCACATCCAACTATCAGGGTCTTCGTCCTAAGCCTGACCACGTCTTTGCCATAGACCTCGGCCGAGAGTTCATCATCCCTCATCGCCCTTAACGCTCTGCCGAGCGGCGACCTCAGCACCAGCTCCAAATACACAAAGACGACCGCTGCTACTGCAAGTATCGTCACAGCAGCTGCAAGTGCTCTACTCTCTCCTCCAACCCACCTGAAAGGGTCGGGTATGCGGACACCCATACTGCCACCAATAAGCTCAGGCCAATTATCCCCGACTACCCGTAAAATCTCAGCCATTGCCAGCAGAGTGATGGCAAGGTAATCACCCCTGAGCCTAATCGCTGGATAAGACGCAACATATCCAAGGACGCCTCCGGCAATACCAGCGCCGACGAGTGACAGAAGCAGATAGATAATTGAGGCTGACGGGTCAGAAGCAATCACTTGGTTAAGCATCGTTACAGCCTCAATGTTATTCAGGACAAAGTCTAGCCCGCCGCTTGGATTAAAGATGAACATCATTAATCTACCAGGTACAGCGCCTACAAAAAATGCACCACCAGCTACTGCGAGCAGCTTACCGAAATTGGGGACACCAGCATACCCAAACTCTAGGTTCAGGCTCATCGAGATAATGACGAAGAGCCCAATAATTGTCAATAGGTCGATGAAGAAGACTGCTGGAATCGTCATGCCCTCAACTCCCTCCTTAACAATTTTCTCCAGTCAATCCCAGTCAAACCTCTCGGAGCAAAGAGCAGAGTCAAGAGCATTAAGCCGAGAGGAATCACCGGGCGGTAGGGAACAATCCATGGACCAATCATGATCGAGAGATAGCCAGTCCCAAGAGTCTCAGCTAGCCCAATCACTAATCCACCAAGAAATGCTCCATAAATATTCGTTAATCCACCGACGATGCTCGCAGCGAAAACACTTATCAGCAATCTTACACCAATGTCTGGATTACAAGTCATGTATAGTGGGAGCAGAGCGCCAGCGATGCCTGCTAGCCCGCCGGAGATAAACCATGAAAACGCATACGTCAAGTTTATGTTTATCCCAATAACCTCCGCCAGCGATGGATTCTCTATAGCTGCTCTCATAGCAATTCCAAACTTTGTCTTATTCAAGAAGAAATAGAGCAGAGAAATAATGAGGATTGACATAACAGGAGCAACTATGAATATCATCGGCTGCTCAATAAACTCGAGATCAAAACCCTTTAGCTGAAAGAGCCTAGTAAGGATCTTGTAAACCCTATTGAGATAATCGGCAATGATATTGATAATCGAGATCAGAATCATGTCATAAGCAATAGTCGCAATCATCAGGATGACGTAGTTAGCTCCTCTATTTAGGAGGGGCCTGAGGACTGCGATATAGAGAACCAGGGCAATTAATCCGCTGAAGAAGAAGGACGGAACAACTCCTAGGTATGGGCTGAGACCTAGTAGGTGAACAAGGGCCAGATTCAGGTAGATGCTCATCGTCGCGAAGTCTCCATGCGCAAAGTTGGGAACCTTTGTAGTCATATATGTCAGCGTGAGCCCAGTGCTGAGCATTGTTAATAACGACGCAAAGATTATCGCGTCCCTGATCAGCGGAAGACTCAACGCCATCCCCTCAATTACTACACTCGAGTCTTTAATCGACGAAAGGATTTAGCCAATCGCTCGATATCAACATTTATTCCCAGCTCAAGACACCGAGCCCAAAATTATAATTCTTAACCACGTGAAAATGCTTAAATCCTAGTAAAAAATCCTCAAAAAGAAGGTGAAAATAATGAAAGGAATAACGAAGTTAGCAGCAGTAGGTCTCGCCATCGTAATGCTATTAGTAGGCATTGGTATCGGATACGGCGTATCATTTCTTGCCGCCGCACCAGGACCAGCTGCGCAGACAATCACAAGAACAGCAACAGTCACAACAACTGTTAGCGGACCAGCAGGCGCTACCATTACTGAGACGAAGACCGTGACCGTTGGTGCTCCAGCTGGTGGGCTGAGCGGGGAGATCCCAATCGGCGCACTGCTTCCGCTGAGTGGGCCGCTCGCGGCCTTCGGCGAGAATGACAAAATCTCGATACAGACTGCCGTCGACGAGGTGAATGATTTTCTCGCGAAGAGCGGTGCTAACTGGAGGCTGAGACTCTATGTGGAGGACACTGAGACGAAGCCCGAGGTAGCGCTGGAGAAGTTGATGAGCCTCCACGCGAAGGGAGTCAAGGTCGTTATTGGTCCAATGGGGAGTGGAGAGGTCCTGAAGATAAAGGAATACGCGGACTCAAACAAGATCTTGATTATTAGTCAGTCCTCGACCTCTCCTAAGCTATGGATAGAGAATGACTATGTTTACAGGTTTGTCCCGAATGACCTTGCTCAGGGACCGATAGGACCGAAGTTCGGCAAGAACCTAGGCGTCACGCATATCTTCCTGGTCTATCTCGCCAATCCTTGGGGCGATGGACTGGCTGAGGTCGCTGAGAAGACTGCGAAGGAGCTGGGGATAACTGTGGCGGGTAAATTCAGGATCGCTGAGGCCGCCCCTGACTACTCCGCAGAGGTCTCGAGCCTTGTCTCCGAGGTGAATAAACTAGTTGGTCAGGGAGTCGCGCCCGAGAAGATTATGGTTCAGCTGATTACTTATGCAGAGGCGACGACCTTCATGCTCTCTGCGAGGGAGTATGATGTTCTCTGGAGGGTTAAGTGGTTTGGAAGCGACGGCACCGCCTATGAGGGGACGCTGATTAAAGAGCCGAAGACTGCTGAGTTTGCATCGAGTGTCAGGTTTGTGAGTCCGATCTTCTCTCCTACAAAGACGCCGAAGTATCAGGAGTTATTACAGAAGATTAGCGGCCAGGTCGGCAGGCCTCCTGAGCCATATGCATACAATACATATGATGCGGTCTGGGTTGTCGCGTTGTCTCTGCTCTCGTCTCAGAAGTATGATGCTGATGCGATAATTTCGGTCATGCCGAGGATACTTGAGCACTACTATGGCGCCAGCGGATACATCGTTCTTGACAGTGCTGGTGATAGGATTGCGGCTGACTACGAGTTGACGGAGATTCTGAAGAAGGACGGCACTTATGAGTGGGCTGCTACTGGGGTCTACTACGGCACGACTGGCGAGATCGCCTGGAAGTAGTGGAAAGATTTTTTAACTATCTTATTTTTATGGTATTAATGTACTACTGATGCCAGAGAGTATACTTAGGACTAGTGAGCTGGTTAAGAGCTTCGGCGGAATAAGGGCGGTTGATAGGGTTAGCCTCGATGTTAGGGAGAAGACTCTGACGATGCTTATTGGTCCGAATGGCAGCGGCAAGACGACGCTGATCAACCTGGTTACTGGTGTGTATAAGCCTGACTATGGCAAGATATTCTTTAATGGCACTGAGATTACTGGTTATCCTCCGCATGAGGTCTTCAGGGTGGGTATTGCTAGGACCTTCCAGGTCCCCCAGCCATTCAGGAAGCTCACGGTTCTTGAGAACCTCTTGGTGACGCAGCCCGGCAATCCTGGTGAGGGGTTCGTGAAGTCGCTTAGGCGATGGAGATGGAAGAGGTTTGAGGAAGAGTCTGTCGAGAAGGCGTTCAGGATATTGAGGCTCCTTAACCTTGACAATCTGTGGGATCTGGAGGCTGAGAAGCTTAGTGGTGGGCAGATGAAGCTTCTCGAGGTGGGTAAGGCGTTGATGACTGGTGCGAGGCTTCTAATCATGGATGAGCCGATAGCTGGTGTTAACCCGACGCTTGCCCACGAGGTCTTCAGGACGTTTATGAGGCTTAGGAATGAGCTGGGCATTACGCTCTTCCTAGTCGAGCATCGACTTGACATTGCGCTTCAATATACTGACTATGTCTACGTGATGGCTACTGGCTCGATAATTGCTGAGGGTGAGCCATCTAGAATAATCTATGACCAGAGGGTCATTGAGGCGTATCTCGGAGAGTGAGGAGCATTGATTACTGTCAAGAATCTGAATGCAGGTTATCGGAGGCTCCAAATACTCTTTGACGTCTCAGCCTCCTTCCAGGTTGGAAAGATAAACGTAGTAGTCGGCCCAAATGGAAGTGGAAAAAGCACTCTTCTAAAATCAATATTTGGATTGACGTCGATTTATTCTGGATCAGTAAGTTTTGATGGTGTAGAACTTGTTGGAAAGTCCCCCCATGCGATAGCGAGACTTGGAATAGCTTATCTCCCCCAAATGAATAAGGTCTTCGAGAACCTAACAGTTGAGGAGAACCTATTGATGGCTGGATACACGCTTGAAAAATCAAAACTCCTAAAGAAGATAGAAGAGGTATCAGAGATCTTCTCCATAATTGAGAAATATCGAAAGACTAAGGCTGGACTCCTAAGCGGTGGTGAGAGGCAGATGATTGCGACCGCGATGGCTCTGATACGTGAGCCGAGAGTAATGATGTTCGACGAGCCCACAAGCGAGCTAGCCCCTAAGATGGCTAAGAGCGTATTAGAAAAGATCGTGGAATTAAGAGACAAGATGGGCATGACAATAATCCTAGTTGAGCAGAATGCGAAGAAGGCACTCGAGATAGGCGATGCCGCATATCTCCTAGTCGGCGGGAGAGTAGCATTCGAGGGAAGCTGCCAAGAACTCCTTACTCACCCACAACTCTCCACACTATACCTAGGACTGCGCTGAAGCGTCATCTTATTACTAGATTCTTATTCCAAAGACGTCCAGAATGAATTTTAGCGATACGTATAGGAAGACTATGCCAAATATTGTCTTTATCAGCCAAGCTGGTACTTTAGGTACAAGTCTTGCTCCTATTTGTGCACCTATCGCAGTGCCGACGCCAAGCGAGAGCGCCGCAGCCACATCTACGAGTCCCTGGTATATCTTGAATCCTCCAGAGACAACCGCCATGCTAATAAATGAGGTCAAAGATGTACCGACAGCAATCTTCACTGGTGAGCCCAGTAAGTATATGAATGAAGGAACTAGCGCATATCCTCCTCCAAGTCCGACTATTCCAGTCAAGATGCCTATGACAAAGCCAATTAATGATTTGCTCAGACTGCTTCCAGGAACTACTCTGCCGATTTGCTCTGCCATTTTTCTGCGAGAGACACCTTCAAAAATCATCCTTATCGAGACATACAGAAATGCAAAGCCGAGAATAATCTTAAGAACCGGTAGCTGACCAACGAGAAATTGGAATATTATGGAGCCAACTACTGCACCAATTCCTCCCGACACAGCCACTATCAATGTTGTTCTATAATCAACATTCTTTATCTTAATATGGGCTATCGAGCCGGAGGTAGCAGTAATAATTACGGCAGTAATCGTCGTACCAATAGCGACTGGTAAGTTGTAATTATAGAGGAAGTATAGCGCGGGAAGCATTATGACGCACCCACCAGTCCCTAAGAATCCACCAAGAATACCAGCCAAAATGCCAAATATAATTAGCGAAATTATCACTAAAATCTCCATAATGAATCAAAAAATAACATTAGCATCACAATATAAATATGATGTTGTTAGCGTAGCAATACTATTACTTTATTTTTCTTGCGATGATTTTCCAAAGTCCAGGCCCTAGTTGCTCTGTCTTCAAGTACTCCTGACCGTTATTCTTTATCGATCTAGGAACAGTCTCTAGCGACGGGGGATTATCAATTATAATCTCAAGCATCGAACCTTTTTCGATCTCTGTGAAGGCCTTAGCCGTGAGCAATTGCGGATATGGACAAGTATAGCCCTTCAAATCCAGCTCGTAAAGAACATCGCTCTTCTTCTTCAGCAATTCCTCCAAAGAGGATAGTCCTTTAGCCACCTCGCTCGAACACTAAAATTGAATAAATATTTATACGTAGCTGATTTACTCAATAACATGAAATTATAATAACTATAAATTTTTCATAAAGCCCCTATCGCTACGCGAATAACAGAGGGGTGGGGAATACCTAACCAAAAGAATATACATATCAGCTCTGCTGATAGGAATTGTTTCTATCTTACTTAGTTACGGCAACTATGCCACAACTGGACAAGGAAGTATATGGGGAATTACGACGGGCGAATCAAAGATAGGTGGATGGTTCTGGAAAATGCTTGGAATAGAAATTGATAAACTTCAATATTACCAACAATTCAAGCTTATGCCAATAATCGACGACACAACTCAATTAATAGTAATAGCAATACTCCTAGGCGGCGCATCTGCAGCCCTTTTGACCAAAAGCTTCTCCATCAAACACATCCCGGGAAAGTGGATGCTTCTCCAAGCAGTGACTGGTGGCTTCCTACTGGGATACGGAGCTCGGCTTGCACTAGGATGCAACATCGGCAACTTCTTCTCAGCCTGGTCTGCAGGAGGAATACACGCGGTTACGTTTACCGCCACGCTTCTAGTCGGCGTGTTCATCGGATTGAGAATAACTGAGGGTCTACTAGTAAAAAGAGTGAGGCCACACAGGTTCAGTTTCTCACTCAAACCAAAGAAACAACTCGCACTAGGCATAATAGTAGTGATAATTTCTCTAACTATTTCGCTATTCCTAAGAACGACGGCCGCTGTATGGTGGTTAGCAGGACTTGCGTTTGGAGCCTTAGGATGGATAGCAGGACTATGCTTCGCGACATGCTACAGAGACATAGTAGCGCCTAAATATGCAAGCGGAGTTATGGCACGCGCAATTGGGCTCGCAATACTTACCTATGCTACAGGAATTTACATACTCCAGCTGCTACAGATCCCGTTCAGATTCGGCGTACCACAAATCGGACAACTCCAGATAGCAATCGGGGGACTAATCTTCGGACTAGGAATAGGCATTGCCGGAACATGCATATTCAGTAGTGAATGGAGAGCAGGCGGAGGCAGCATATACTCAATTATTGTCCTACTCTCAACAATCCTAATCGGAATGCCAGCTCTAGCACTCAACTATGAGTGGTGGCTCACCATCCTTCCACAGGAACCAAAACCATTCACACTTTACAGCTATGGACCATCAACTGGATACATAGCACCACTTACATTCTCGCTAATAATGATAGGATATGGCATATACATAGACATTTCTACAAGAAAAACAATAACTACGTTAATGACTAAATTCACAAATAGACTAACCCTAAAAACAAACAAATAAAACTAACCAACCCCTAAAAATCATTTTTTATACACATAAAAATTAAATAATTAATTATTTCAAAATCATTATAAACACGACAATCATAATATATTATAGAAATGAACAAAACAAAAAACCCATCCAAGGCAGAGACAAAACAAAAAGATAAGCTGTTAAGCAATTTTCATGAAAAGCCACCGCCTACTTAACAGCAAAAAATAAAAAATAAATATAGAGAATGAAGACTAGCGAGGCAATGGCGTCTCGATATACTCTACATGCCAATCCATATTCCACAAAGCGTAGCGATCAGCCCTCTGACCGGGACCAATCCTCACATTGCCATCCTGATCCCTAATAGGCTCGCCGAGATTACCCTCAGGCGAGAACGGCTCAAACAGAAGCTCCTTCATCTCCTCATAACGCTGCTTAATCTCTAGCTGAGTCTCAGAAGGAATTGCAGGATTAAGAGGCGCCAAATAGACAGTCCCCTCAGGCTGGCCAGCCCTGCTCTCCTCGACAGGCATCCTCCACCTCCAATCCATCATATCACCAATACGCGTCCAAATATCCACTGGCCTCCAACTATTCGAGAGAATCATCCTATAAAACTCAGCATAGATAGGAGACCAATCAACAATCTGGCCAGTCAGATGCGCATTAGGACCATACTCCCTCATATCGCTATAATGACTGAAACTCCAAACCCTCCTACCCTTCTTCGTCGTATACTCCTCAGCAACCTGCAAAACCGTCGGAGTATCCTCAGTATAAGCCAAAACATCAGCACCAGTCTCCTCAATCAACGCAACAGCAGCATCCCTAGCCTTAGCAGGATCAACCCAAGAAAAGATCCAATTCACATAAGCCTTAATATTCTTACCAGTCCTCCTACGATACGAAACATTCGCACCAAGAACAAACGCATTAATATGCCTCACAACCTCAGGAATCGGAAAAGCACCAACATAACCAACAACACCACTCTGAGTAACAGCGCCAGCAGCCAAACCATTCAAATAATACAGCTGATAAAACTCAGCAAAAGCAGTCGAGAGATTAGGCGTCGTCCTATCAGCACCAGGAGCAGCACCACTCTTATAACCAGAAATATGAACAAAAAACTTATCAGGATTCTTCGCAGCAGCCTCAACCATCGCATTCATAAAACCAAAACTACAAGCAACAACCAAATCCACACCCTGAGCAAGCAAAGTACTGATAGCAGCAGGAGCACCCTCATCCCTAACATTCTCAATATAAGAACTCGACACTCCGGGAACCATCTTATCCGCATTACGCCTCCCATTGTCATGCGCATAAGACCAACCATAATCCTTCGCAGGGCCAGGATAGAAATAGCCAGCTTTAAGAGCCCTAGCCTTCTCTACAGTCACCTGAGAAGTGACGAAAGAAGTAGAAGTAACAGTAGGAGCAGCCGAGACACCTGCATAGTAACCAGCAACACCACCAATCAATCCTGCCGCAACAACTCCGCCTACAGCTGCGCCCTTAGCAACGCCCAGAAACTCACGCCTAGAAACCTTCCTACCAATCGTTGACTTGCTCATCTCAACCAACGCCCGGCCTCAAGCTTATTTATAGTTAAGCTACACAGACATGTAAAATTTCAAACAGAAAACAAAGATAAAAACGCAATATTGAAATACAGAGAAATACTTGGCCAACTCGTGGAAGACAACAAAGAAAAAACACCGCTCGTAGAGATGATCGGCATAGTGAAGAAATTCCCCGGCGTGATCGCGAATGATGAAGTAAACTTTACGCTAATGCCAGGAGAAGTCCATGCACTACTTGGCGAGAATGGGGCAGGAAAAACCACGTTGATGAATATTCTGTACGGCCTTTACAGACCAGATAAGGGTATAATTAAGATAATGGGACAAACCGTCTCAATAAATTCTCCGAGCAAGGCCATAAAGCTCGGCATAGGCATGGTCCACCAGAACTTCAGACTAATCCCGACACATACAGTAGCAGAGAACGTAATCCTCAACGCTCCAAGCACAGGATTCTTTATTGACTGGAAAAAGATCCATGAAGAACTAAGAAAACAAATATCGAGATACGGATGGAGAATCGACCCTGAGACGAAAGTATGGCAACTCTCAGCCGGCGAGAAGCAGCAAGTAGAAATTCTGAAGCTTCTCTACAGGGGCTCAAGAATACTGATATTCGATGAACCAACCAGCGTGCTCACTCCACAAGAGTCGAGGATGTTATTCATCTCAATGAGAAAAATGGCTGAGGAGGGGAAAGGAGTAGTACTTATCACGCATAAGCTTGAGGAAGCATTGTCGGTCAGCGATAGGATTACAGTAATGAGGAAAGGAAAAGTAGTGCTAGTGAAGCCTACACCCCTCACTAATCGTGAAGAACTCGCCTTAGCGATGATTGGAAGACAAGAAGGAATAATCCTGCCAGTCCAGCCAAAACAAAAAATAGATTCGCCTATTCTATCAGTGAAGAATCTCCACGTATTGGGTGATAAAGAAGAGCTAGCAGTAAGAGGAGCAAGCTTTGATGTCTATAGGGGCGAGATATTTGGAATCGCAGGCGTGAGCGGCAATGGTCAAGTCGAGCTAGCAGAGGCAATTGCGAGAATAAGGAAAGTTAAGTCAGGAAAAATATTTCTGAACGGAAAAGACGTAACACACTTCACTCCACGACAAATGTATGAGAACGGAGTGGCCTATATTCCACCAGAAGGAGCGAGGACCGGAATCGTTCCAGAACTAACAGTTTTGGAAAATGTTATACTGAAGAGTTACCGGTATCCACCCATCTCTAACAAGTTACTGATAAGATGGAGAGAAGCTACTAAACTTACAAATACACTTATCGAGAAGTACCAGATAATTGCGCCTAGTATAAATGCAAAGGTAAGAACATTATCCGGTGGAAATATTCAAAGATTAGTCCTCGCGCGAGAGCTGCTAGGAAATACTTTGAGTAAACCAAGCTTAATAGTTGCAGTTTATCCGACGAGCGGACTAGACATTGGAGCTGCAGAGTATGTGAGGGCTAACCTTATCGAGATGAGAAATGAGGGGACCGGAATACTACTGATAAGCGAGGACCTAGATGAGATACTGAGAATGAGTGACAGAATCGGAGTAATGTATGAAGGAAAGATAGTCGGCATCATTGAGGGGCGTCAGGCATCAAAGGAAGAAATAGGAATGTTGATGGCTAGGGGTGCAGGATAAAATGTCGTTCAAAATAAGGATCAGTAGGTATTATATAGTATTTGAAAAAAGACATGATACAAGTATTCTTTACAAGGTTCTAGTCACGCTATTCGCTGTTATAGCATCATTTATTATTGCTGGATTGATTTTCCTTATTCTTGGCTTCTCTCCCATTCAGATTTATGGAATGATAATAAACACTTTTACTAGCCTTGGATTAATGCATGAAACACTGCTTAGAAGCACTCCAATAATTCTAGCTGCACTCGGATTATCAATTGCTTTTAAAATGAATTTTTGGAATATCGGAGCAGAGGGGCAGCTCTATATGGGTGCTTTCGCAGCTACTGGAATAGTTCTACTACATGTCTATTATGGATATATCCACCCGGATCTTCTGTTATTAGTAATGCTTCTTGCATCTTTCTGCGCAGGCTCGGCTTGGTGTCTATTTCCAGCGTTTTTAAAGACAAGACTGGGAGCAAATGAAATAATAACTACACTAATGATGAATTATATAGCTATTCTGTTTGTGAATTATTTAATTTTTGGTCCTTGGAGAGACCCTCAAGGTTATGGTTTTCCAATTTCTGTTAATTTCCCGTCTTATGCTAGGCCTTCATTACCATTTATGAGTGTGGGGTTGCTCATGTTTGTATGGTCCTTAATTACTGCTTCACTTGTTTTCTCAATGCTTAAGTTCACATTACCAGGCTTTGAGATTAGGATAGTTGGTCAAAATATTGAGGCAGCTAAGTATGCAGGAGTGAACGTGTCGTCGACAGTTTTGTTAGGTAGTTTTCTGAGCGGAGGAATGTCAGGAGTAGCAGGCATGGTAACTGTTGCTACGCTTATCGGTAGGTTAACACCGGACGTATCTCCTGGCTATGGCTACATGGCCATCATCGTTGCTTATCTCGCAGGTCTTAACCCATTATTGATAATTCCTTCTGGAATCTTGTTTGGTGGACTATTGACTGCGGGCGACGCAATGCAATATGCCCTATCGATGCCTAAGACTGGAGCGCAGATTCTTCAGGCCTTGATATTTCTATTCACTTTACTCGGCGAATTCGTTAAGAGATATGGCATATCCATTGTAAGGAGCAGTGGTCAAGATGGTAGTCGGTGAAGTCTTAACAATAGAAGCCGCGATTACAGGAGCAGTCACCGCTGGGACTATTTACTTATTGGCTGCAACTGGAGAAGTTCTCACCGAAAGGTCAGGTATCCTTAACCTGGGTCTTGAGGGAATAATGATGATGGGCGCTTCTGCGTCTTTCATATTCACTCTAAGCTTTGGGCACTTAATTGGAATATTGGCCTCTATGATTGTGGGCGCGTTGATGTCGCTGCTCCTTGCCTTTTTTGCTGTATCTCTCAGACTTAACCAAGTCGTAACAGGTCTAGCCTTAACGATGTTTGGAACAGGGCTTGGGGGATTCATATGTTCCCCAGAAATTAGAGCTTCAATCGTTCGGGCGTTCAATCCTGAGGTGCCTGAGGAAGTGGCGTTACTTAATCAGGCACCTAGGCTGCCAGACTTGCCTATACCTATTCTTCGAGACATACCGGTAATTGGAAAGGCCTTCTTCAACCAAAATGCAGTTGTCTATACTTCATTAATTCTTGTCTTTATTCTCTGGTTGCTCCTCTTCAAGACGAAGTGGGGGCTTAGTATCAGAAGTGTTGGCGAGAACCCAGCAATGGCTGACGCACTTGGCGTAAATGTTTATAGAATTCGTTATTTGTCAACGATTTTGGGTGGTGCACTAGGTGGTCTCGCAGGCGCATATTTATTCCTAGGATATCAACCATTCTGGGTTGAGCAGATTACTCGTGGACGAGGCTTTATCGCTCTTGCACTCGTCATACTTGCAGCTTGGAACCCCCTAAGAGCAATATTAGTGGCATATCTTTTTGGAGGCATCGAGGCATTTCAATACCGCGTCCCATTGCTCGGTCTAGGCGCCCAGACACCACAATTCGTATTGATGCTGCCCTACGCCATAACAATACTTACACTCATCATCTCATCGTTTGGCAAGGTAAGGAGAAGAATAGGAGCTCCTGCAGCGCTTGGCACACCATACAGCAGAGAAGAATAAAAATCAAAAATATTCAGAAAATTCATTTGTAGGTATTTGAGGAGATTTATTAATTAGTTAATCCCGCCACCTTTAGGGGAAATTGCCATGTCTCAAGATAGAGAACAAAAATTGGTCCTTTGGTTCGAGGAATTGCGGAAAGAGGATGTACCACTAGTAGGAGGCAAATGTGCAAATCTAGGAGAAATGATTAGCGCCGGCATACCGGTACCGCCAGGCTTCGCCATCACTGCATATGCCTACAAAAAATTCATCGAAGAAACAAAAATCGCTGAAAAAATATATGACATATTGGATGAGACAATAAAGGACCCCAAGGACCCCAAGCAATACGAGGAGGCGTCTAAGAAGATCAGGGCGCTGATAGAGGCAACGGCGATGCCGAAATCCATCGAGGAGGAGATCGTTAAGGCCTATAGAGAGTTGAATAAGAAAGTTGGATTAAAAGAAGTTTTCGTCGCTGTTAGGTCTTCAGCTACTGCTGAGGATCTGCCTGGAGCGTCATTTGCAGGACAGCAAGAAACTTACCTCAATATTAGAGGTGAAAAGGAGCTTTTAGAAAGTGTCAGGAAGTGCTGGTCGAGCCTATTTACACCGAGAGCCATCTTCTATAGAACTGAGAAGGGCTTCAGACATGAAAGAGTACTGATAAGCGTTGCGGTCCAGAAGATGGTTAATAGCAGATCTGCTGGCGTAATGTTCACCCTACACCCAGTAACTGGAGACAGGAGCAAAATAGTCATCGAATCTGTCTGGGGACTCGGAGAGGCAATAGTCTCAGGAGCAGTAACACCCGACCACTTCGAAGTCGATAAGGAATCTCTAAAAATAACTTTGAAAAACACAGCTAAAAAGACAGTCGAGTACATCCGGGATCCAAGGAGCGGAAAGACTATTCATGCTGAAGTACCCTTGGATAGGCAGGATGCACCAAGCCTTACGGATGAGGAAGTGATAGAGCTGGCCAGGATCGCCAGAAGGATTGAGGAGCATTATGGCGTGCCTCAGGACATAGAGTTTGCAGTCGATCGAGACATGCCGTTTCCAAGCAACCTCTTCATAGTTCAATCAAGGCCCGAGACTGTTTGGAGTATGAAGGAAGTCACCTCCACTTCTTCCTCAACCCTTACTAGCGTCGCCGAGGCAAGAATAGTCCTTAAAGGCTTGCCTGCAAGTCCAGGAGTATACGCAGGAAAGGCGAAGATTGTATTCTCACCTGAAGACGCGGCAAAGAAGATCCAGAAAGGAGACATACTAGTGACTAAGATGACAAATCCAGATTGGGTCCCATACATGCGTCTGGCAGGAGCAATCGTGACAGATGAGGGCGGAATGACCTGTCACGCCGCGATAGTTTCAAGAGAGCTTGGAATCCCGTGCATAGTCGGTTCGAAGGATGCCACAAAGCTCCTTCGGGACGGAGAGACTTACACCGTCGACGCCCGGTCCGGCGTGATTTATGAGGGATTAGTCGAGGAACTCGTTAAACCAGCTGCTGAGAAGGCTACACCCACCGCCGTGACGATCAGTCAGGCGCCAGTAGTAACTGCCACTAAGATTTACGTGAATATAAGTATCCCTGACATTGCTGAGAAGGTTGCGAGGGAGACTCAGGCTGATGGTGTTGGTCTTCTCAGGGCGGAGCACTTGATGCTCAGCGTAGGTAAGCATCCAAGATTATTGATTGAGGAGGGCGGAGAGGAAAAGATGGTCGAGGCCTTTGCTGAAGGTATCAGGATGGTTGCACAGGCGTTTTATCCAAACCCGGTAGTGTATAGATTCCTTGACTTTAAGCCTGACGAGTTCCTAGCAATGCCTGGAGGGGAGAAATACGAGAAAGAGGCTGGACACGTGGGCCCCAATCCACTCATAGGCTACAGGGGGGCTTTCAGATACATCAAGGAGCCAGACATCTTTAGACTAGAATGCAGGGCCATCAAGAAGGTCAGAGAAGAATATGGATTAAAGAACGTATGGGTCATGGTCCCCTTCGTTAGGAGAGTCGAAGAATTCATAGAGGCCAAAAGAATAATGGAGGAGGAAGGACTCAGGAAAGGACCAGACTTCAAGGTTTGGATAATGGTCGAGGTGCCGAGCACTGTTCTACTAATCGATAAATTTATCGAGGCAGGAATCGACGGAGTTAGCTTCGGGACCAATGACCTAACGATGCTGATCCTCGGCATAGATAGAGATGACGCTGCAGTACAAGAAATATATGATGAGAGAAATCTAGCAGTTAAGAGAGCGATTAGTCATGTCATCAGGATTTGCAGGAAGCATGGCGTCACAACAAGTGTATGTGGACAGGCACCATCAAACTATCCCGAGATAGTTGAGTTCCTCATCAGGGAAGGAGCGACCAGCATCTCAGTCAACCCGGATAAGGTCATTGAGACCAGAAACCTCGTCGCCTCTCTTGAGAGAAAAATAATGCTAGAAGAGCTGAGAACACTTAGGGAAAAAATAGATGCAATGAATAAATACAACCGAGAAAAGATCTTTGACTGGTCAGAAGACAGACCATAACATATTCCCAATAAATTATTTTGAATCTCTTTTTAAAATAATTTATGCGGTTAGACAGTAGAGAGATTTATAGAGCACTTATGTATCCGTAAAATTAGAGCTTGTCGGGGACGCCTTATTACTTTCAGGTAATAGCTGAGTTTATTGCTAGGCATTACCCAAACGCTAAGAAAATCGTTGAGATCGGTGTAGGTAGGACACCTTTCACTGCTCTCGTCCTGAAGAAGCTGATCAAAAATCTGGATATGATTATTGTTGATAAGGACCAAGTCGTGATGGATGAAATTAGAGGATTCGGTCTAAGAGCATTTGTTGATGATATTTGGAGTCCGAGATTGGAGCTCTATAGAGATGCAGACCTGATATATTCAATTAGGCCTCCCTTTGAGCTTTTCTCCAAAATTGTGGAGATAGGTGAATCTGTAGGAAGCGATGTCCTCATAATTCCGCTAGCTGAAGATGCATATCTAGCAGATGCTGATAAACGCTTGGAGAGAGTAGAATTATGTCCAGGGATAAATTGCCTGTATAGAAGGATCTCTCGAAAATAGTTCTCTCAAAGTTTTTTATAATAAAAAATGTTAAGGCGTATATGTAGGCAAAAGAATAATTACTGCATGCCTAAGAGGCCTAGCAGCCCCTCAAGCAGAGCATATCGATTCAGAATTGGATACGAGGGCGAATACTATCTCATGAAGAAATTTACAGAGAAGAATCAGCCTGGATTCTACGCTGTACGGACGCCGGGAAGCGGTACGGGAAAGATGATTAAACCAGACATCCTCGCAGTTGATAATGGAGAGCTCTACGCGATTGAGGTTAAATCAACTAATAGAGGGTTCATGTATGTTAAGCCTGAACAACTCAAGCGAATAGTCATCTTCTCCAAGCTCTTTGAAATAAAGTGCCATGAATGTGGACATAAAATTAATCCAAGACCAGTATTAGCCGTTAGGTTTCTTGGCCGTGGATGGGTCTTTAAAGAGATAGACGATGCCACAAAGCCCATATTCATAAAATACCAAGAATCAAATAACCCAGATGCTGATCAAAAGAGATAACGATAAATCAATTTTTCACTTTATTGTTCTTCGCACATTTGTTTATTAGCAATGTGAAGTAAGGTACGCTTAAATAGTGCGTAGACCACTAAGTAAAATCAGGGATAAGGAGTTGGCAATACAAGGCCTTGAATGGATCATAGTTGCAGTAATTATATTGGTGTTCTTCTTATGGGGTCCTGAGAAGCTCCCAAAACTTGCAAGGTCACTTGGTCAAGCAAAGAAAGAATTCGAGAAAGCCAGTAAGGAGGCTGAGCAACAAATAACAGGAGTTACAACTGGAATAAGTGAAGAGATAAAGAAACAAGAAGACCAGCTACTCGAGGTTGCGAGGACGCTTGGACTCTCAACTGAGGGTAAGACAAGAGATCAGATAGCAGAGGAAATATCCGCAAAATTAAAGCAGAAGGTCTAAGAAAATGCTAAGTCCAATAGAACTAATCGGCATCATAATTCTTATAATAATCTTGATTATACTTCTAAAGCCTGAAACTTTGGTAAAGTTTGGTAAAGGACTCGGAGAGCTAAGGAGAGAGATGAAGCGTGGCGAGTCTATCGATGAAGAAACTTTGACGATTGCTAATAAGCTTGGAATAAGCACTGAAGGAAAAACAAAGGAAGAAATACTTGAAGAGATAAGTAGAAAACTAAAAAGCAAAGCCTAAATTATCTTAATTTGGGAAAAAATGGGACCTAAGATGCGAGACCAGAAAGAGATGACTTTGTATGAGCATCTGATGGAGCTTAGAGACAGGCTTAAGGTTGTCGCAATTTTTTACATAGCATCTTTATTATTCTGGCTTGTTTTCCCAAAGAATCTAACGTTAGGCGAGTTAGGATCGATTATTACTGGCGAATATATCCCGATGATTACACTGGTCTTGGAGCATGCTGCGAGTATGTCGCATGGATTAGTCAAACTTATACCTGGTACATTGACTTCTCCTCTCGAGATTTATTTTATAGCCGCGGCGCTCATGGCGCTAATAACCTCAATTCCTATAATTGGTTATGAGTTTTACATGTATGTTGACCCTGCTCTCTACCCTCATGAAAGAAGGCTTATCTGGGGATTCATGGGGGCTTTCTTGTCGCTCTACGCAGTAGGAGCATTCTTCAGCTATTTCTTTGTCGTCCCGCTCATAGTCAGATTTATGGTGATATTCGCACGCATAATTGGAATACCCCCAGAGCAGACATTTGTTACTGCGGGTGATTACTATATGCTTGTCTTCTCGACAGTCGCATTAATGGGCTTGTTATTCACCTCGCCCGCAATATTTGTATTGCTGGTAAGATTTGGCCTTATAAGCACATCAACATTCACGAAAAACCGACTATATGTATATGGACTCCTATACATTCTTATAGCATTCATTACTCCTGACGGCTGGCTAGTAGGAAATACAGTGCTATTCCTCCCGCTAGTAGTTCTTCTGGAAGTAGCAGTCATTGTTGCTAAACGCTTTGAGAAAGCGAGAGAGACGGGGGTCTATTCAGTTCCAAGGTGCAAGTTCTGCGGTGGCGAAGTACCGGAGGACAGTGTATTCTGCTCCAAGTGTGGAAGGTCACAAGAATAACTATCTGAGAAGGGCTTTAATGGTCCCGGAGATTCTTAGGACATCTATTGCTATCCACTCATCATTTAATTTGTTAACTAATGTTGTGCTAATCAATAGATATGGTAGGCCCCTTAAGCTGCATTTTAATATGAAGTAGTTCTGCCTGTCCTTGATCTGCCAAGTCTTCAGACTGGTTACTGCCTTCCCGTTCCAGCCATATAGCTCGCATAGCTTATTCATTATTACTGAGTATAGCTGAGAAGCAGTTATACTGCCTGAAGATATTCTTACCCTGCAAAGTAAGTATCGCTTCTTAACCTTCAATTCGCCATACACCAGTAGGTTCGAGCAGGCCCTTCAGCTTTTCCCTATTTTCCCTGAGGAGCTCTATTATTTTGCCGGAGACTGTATCGAGCGCCATATCTGGATGCACCCCTATGGCCAGCATCACTGATGCTAACTGTCTAGGCGTCCTTATACCTGAAATCTCGCTTGCGCCAGAGGTCATGATGACCCGAATCCTATTCTTTCTTAGATAAGGGGCGAGTTTCATAACTCTGTAAAAAGATTCATATCCATACTCAAGAATATCGGATAATGCAACCTCAACTAGGTTATTCGCTACTGATACCATGTGGTGGTCTATAAACGGGGCAGATGAATGACTCAATAATACTGTATCAACGCGATTATCTCTAAGAGCCGCCATTAAGACTTCTCTCTGATCGCTCCTAACTGAAATCAAGTCATAGTACCATCTATGTCTAGACAACTCCTCGTAAAGCATTTCCCTGAGATTTACGTTAATTGTCTTACGCCTGAATAACTCTAATCCCAGCTGCGACGCTGCCTCAGAAGCTGCTCTGAATATCTCATCGTTTCCCTCTATGGCTATTGCGCTGAATCCAAGCTCTCCTACAAGTTTAACCATTCTCACAGCTTCGTCAGCACTTATCGGCCTGAGCCAGGCATCAGTAAAAATTCTCTTACTCATTCAGGTTCCTCTCAGCTAAGATCAATGGATTAACAGCCGTTCTTATCTCGACCTTAATCGGGTCTTCCTCGGTAGTCATTACCACGCCATGATAAGCAGTCTGCTTATCTATCCTTGCATGGAGAGTATAGAAAGCCTTGCCACTCTCCGTCCTCTCCCTTATGTATCTTTTATCAAGTTTACTAATTATGTATTTAGCAGCCCTAGCCGCATCTTCACCTGAGAGCTCCACCTCGATTACTGATAATGGCTCTCCAAAGACACCGGTCAGACGCGCAATTTTTGCATCAGGAATTCTTTCAAGATTAAGAACATTTCTCATAGCTAAGACTACTTTCTCCTCAGACTCAGTCGCCGAGCACAATGCCCTTACCTTTACCTGAAATTCACGCATCCCTGCATCCCAGCATGTAAAGACTTAGTTTTAATGATTTTCTAATCTTGAATTTAGTACCATCTCTCCTTAAGGCCGATCAAGTAGGCAGCCGCATTTGTCCCGAGGTGCAGGAAGAACGTCAAGAAAATCAGAAAGATAATTGATAACTCGTTCACCCAGATTGGAGGACCCATAACAGACCAAGCCGTAGCGATACTAAAAAATAAGAATCCAAGCTGGTCGAGAATTGGTGCAGCCCCGCCTCGCTTTATCCCAATCCTCCTCTTAATGAATGAGCCGAAGATATCGCCAACAATTGCCCCGATGCATAAGAGAACAAATTCAAGAAAACAGCGATATAGAAATGCCTGAAGCAAGGTGAGAACAAAACCAGCTATAATTCCGGCGATTAATCCCGAGATCAATCCTTCAAGAGTTTTTCCATCTCCTAAAATTCTTTTACCATCGAGGAATAATGTTCCTCCATCAAGCGGATGCGGATTCTTCACTAATCTGACAAATATTACTGGCGCTCCATTTGTAGCATAAGCGGGAAATATGTAGGCCATGATCATCAATGGGTCAAACAAATCTTTCATACATCATCCGATCTCAGAGTAATAAATACCTTGAGTACTACTTAATTCAATGCTTCAATGTTTAACAAATAATCATAAATTGTCCCTAACAATTATGTCTGGCTGGAGATGTATAAGGCAGTCATACTTGACCTTGATGGAACCGTATATGTCGGTACACAACTAACACCTGGAGCGAAAGAAGGTATAGAGGAACTAAGAAGACTTGGGTTCAAAATCATGTTTTTGACCAATAACTCAATGGTCTCGCGCAGAATGATTATTAGAAAACTCGACGAAATGGGCATAGAGGCCAAGGTCGATGAGGTACTAAATTCAGGAGCTGCGACTGCAATTTACTTAAAAAATAGGATGAGGAATGTCAAGGTCTTCGTGGTGGGTGAAATTGGCCTCGTGGAAGAGCTCCTCATTCATGGGCATGAAATTGTAAGTGATTATAGACAAGCTGAGGCAGTAGTCGTGGGTGGTGATAGATATTTGACATATAATAAGCTTCTAGATGCACACCGCGCAATCATTAAAGGAGCGCTATTCGTGGCCACAAATAGGGACCATGCATTAATGGAGGAGGACGGCCCCGTCCCCGGAGCAGGCGCCGTGGTAGCATATCTTGAAACTTCGACAGGAGTCAAGCCGATAGTCATAGGTAAGCCTGAAAGATATATTGCAGACCTCGCCCTCCAACTACTAAATGTCACTCCAGATGAGGCGGTCATGGTCGGCGACAATATCGCAACCGATTTAGAATTAGCAAAAAAGGCCGGCATGAGGGGCATCTTAATTAGGACAGGATTAGGAAAAAACAAAGCTCCTGAATCTATCACCTCTGTTAATAATCTTTTAGAGCTTCCCAGAATTTTGCTTAATAAGCAATAATACAGCTTACATTTCTACCAGTATAGGAAGTCCTATCACTTCCAACAATCCAGACTGTGATAGAATGTATGACTCAACCAATGCAAGTCTAAATCCAGCTAAAACACCAGAACCTATTACTGGACAATTCTCGTAAAATTCGTTGAACCTCGTCGCAAGTAGTCTTGAATGCGTGATGAGTTTCTTGATCAGCATAGTTTCTAAAGTTTCCTCGACGATTAAGGGAAGGTGCGAGATAGCCCTGACCAGTTCTTTCTCGCTCTGCTCAAGTCTTTCTGGTGCTTCTGGATTTTTAGTGATTCCAGCATCAGATGCTTTCTCCAATATTCTAAACGCCCTTGCAACTGAGTATAATATGTATGGACCTGTGTCACCTTCTATTTTTGTTGATTCCTCAAGGTCAAAAATAACACTTTTGTCAGTATCAGCTTTGAGTATCGAGTATCTCAGAGAGGCTATTGCAATTGCCTCAGAGACTTTTTCCAATTTCTCTCTATCCCAATCTGGATGTCTCTTTATCGTCTCAGAGACCGCAAGTTCTTTTAATCTGTCAAGAACTTCGTCTACCTTGAAGTAGATTCCCCTACGACCACTCATGTGTACCTGTTTTGCCTCAGTAGCCATTCCCAGCATCTTTGCAGACCGTGAGCTCAGAGTAACTGGTTCATATGAAAAGTGAATATATCTAGATGGATCTATCCCAATTTTTGAGAGTGCATATTTAATTACTGACTGAGGCCTCTTTTGTCTGGAATCAATGACGGTTATAACTAGCTTGGGACGACCTCTATCAAATGTCCTATCCCCTGTGAGGTCGGTTATCAATATGTCCGTCCCATCTAAGTTCTTGCCCCATGATGAGTATCTGAAGTCTGCTGAGGATTCGCCGAGTTTCCAGATCGCGAATCCTATGTCTCTCGCTACATATGTTGTTCCACCATCACTTTTAACTAGAATTTCGTCTCCCTCTTTTGATAAGACTTCATGCC
Source organism: Nitrososphaerota archaeon (assembly GCA_038845265.1). Taxonomy (GTDB): domain Archaea; phylum Thermoproteota; class Nitrososphaeria_A; order Caldarchaeales; family Calditenuaceae; genus CALIKS01. The sequence goes on from JAWBQR010000005.1 coordinate 25,085, forward strand.
CAGAGAGGTCTATGCACCAGCATCCCTTCTCTGCTCCCTTCTCAGCTAGGTAGATTGCCCCCGATTCCTTGAGGCGTCGAAAGGCCTCATCCCAAAGATTAAAAGTAATCACATCACTTTCTCTGCATAGTAAGTCATACCTAGCGCCCAGCCTGGCGCACGTTTTTAACTGCTCCTTCAACACCTTGTCAGCGATTATCCTGGCTTTTCTAAAAGCCTCTGAGCCTCTTATCTCTATCTGCCTAGCTAATTCTCGCCGCTTGACATCAATAATGGGGTCTGTTTCTGCTTTTTTGTTAACCTCCACATAGACGATATCTCCGCAATACTCATCGAAGCGCATTCCCGGCGGCGCTTCTTCGCTGTATCCTAGTTCCATGAATCCTAAGAGGAGTTCAGCCATCTGAGCCCCGCTATCATCTATATAGTTAAGGACCGCAACGTTGTATCCTACTTTTGAGTATAGTCTAGCGAGAAGGTCACCTATGCAGACATTTCTGGCATGACCTATGTGGAGAGCCTTATTTGGATTAACGCTTGTATGTTCTATCAGGACCCGATCTCCTTTACCTATATTGGTAAAACCGTACTGCCGTCCCACCCTTAATACTTCATTGATGGTTAAGCTCGCGAATCTTCTCCAGTTGACACGAAAATTAAGATAGCCAGGCGACGCTACCTCTATCGACTCGATCAATTCTGAATGACCTATCTTGGACTTAATACTCTCAGCAAGCTTTAATGGATTTTCTCCACATTTGCTCGCAATCTCAAGTGGTAAAGGCGAATAGGCCTCCCCAAATTCCGAGGATTTAGGAAGACCAACTCTGGCGCCAGGATATCCAGCCCTCTCTAAGAGGGACCTAGCCTCCTCGAATACTCTCTTAATTGTCAAGTATTCAACGTTCCTCCCTGAATACTATCACTGTCTAGTTCCCTATGCTCTGATATAAACCGACAGCGGCATAAATTAAGAGCCTACCCCAAGGATGCGAGTCATAATTTAAAAGTAGCTCCACGCTAGTTAGTCATAGTTAGGTAAAATGCCCACTAACCTTCCAGCCGAAGCGAAAGCAAAGATGGCCGAGTACCAAGCCGCAAAAACAAACGAAGAAAAAATCAGGATACTTACTGAAGCGCTAAGCCTAATACCAGACCATAAGGGAACAGAGAAACTGAGAAGACAGCTACGAAAAAGGCTCGCAGAACTAAGAAGAGAAGAAGAGGAAAGAAGGAGAAAAAGAGTAGGAGGCACATCTGTCTTTTCCGTAAAAAAGGAGGGATGGGCACAGATCTCCCTCATCGGAGCTGCAAACTCAGGAAAATCAAGCATTTTAAACATGCTGACAGGCGCATCATCTCCAGTAGCTAATTATCCCCTGACAACACAGAAGCCATATCTGGGAATGATGATCTACGAGAATGCAGAGATTCAAATAGTCGACCTACCATCCATCCTAACTCAAGAACTAGAAGAGACAAGCTTTGCATCTAAGTCTATAGGGATTGCGAGAAACAGTGATCTTTTAGCAATCGTGGTCGATCCAACTAACAATCCGTCAGAGCAGCTAAAAGCCATCATAAATGTTCTGAAGAATCACGGAATAAGTGTGGAAAAGAAAAAATGCGAGGTAGTTGTGGAAAAGAAAGACAGCGGTGGATTAAGGATAGTAACAATGGGTAAAACCGATTTTTCTTACCTAGAATTGAGGCAATTACTCATAGATCTGGGCTTTAGGTCTGCAGTAATTAAGATATTTGGAGACGCGACTCTTGAGGAAGTTCAAGAACAAATCCTCACTGAGACTACATTTAAAAAAGCGGCTGTCATATTTAACAAATCAGACATGATTTCTATGAGTCAGATAAGGGAAGCCATCAAGCTGGCTGAGACATATGGACTGAGATGGATTCTGACCTCTGCCATCTCGGAGGATAAAAAATACGATTTAATGAAATTCCTATTTGAATCACTAGAAATGATTAGGGTTTATACGCAGAAGGATGGACAGCCATCACCGAAGCCCCTCCTCCTGCCACGCGGAACGACTGTTCAAGAATTAGCCGAGATTATACATAGGGAACTTGCAAAAAACATGAAATATGCGAAGGTCTGGGGCAGCTCTGTTAAGATTCAGGGACAACGCGTAGGCCCAGAATTTATTCTAAGTGATGGTGATCTTGTTGAAATTAAAGACTGAGCTAAAAAATATGTAAGCTAAATCTAAATAATATAGTATTTTCTTCAAATAAAATACAAATTTTAATCAATTATTGGGGCAAACAGATATGTTCATATGGTAATCAACAACTATTATATTCTTTGGAAATGGACGTTAAAGTTGCGATTAATGGATTTGGAAGAATTGGCCGCCTATTCTTTAGGGCTGCGTATGAGAAAGACAGAAATTTCCAAATAGTAGCAGTAAATGATGTTGCAGATACAAAGACCCTGGCGCATCTATTGAAATATGACTCAACCCACGGCAAGTTTCCCCACGAGGTCAAGGCAGAAGACGACTACATAATAGTTGACGGTAATAAGATCAGAGTATTCAGTCAACCTGACCCCTCAGCCCTACCATGGCGAGACCTAGATGTATACTTAGTAATCGAGTCAACAGGCAGATTTACTGAGAGGACAGAAGCCTTCAAGCATATTAAAGCCGGCGCCAAAAAAGTAATAATCACTGCACCTGCAAAAGACCCCGACCTAACTATAGTTATAGGAGTAAACCACAAAGAATATGACCCGTCCAAACACCACATAGTATCAAATGCTTCTTGCACAACCAATGCCGTAGCACCAGTAGCAAAGGTTCTTCATGAGAACTTTGGAATTAGAGCTGCATTAATGAATACTGCTCACGCATATACTAATGATCAGAGAATACTTGACCTTGTCCATAAAGATCTACGAAGAGCTAGGGCCGGAGCAACAAACATAATTCCGACCACGACTGGGGCAGCTAGGGCTGCCACGCTGGTCCTCCCAGAGTTAAAGGGCAAGATGGATGGAATAGCCATAAGAGTACCAGTACCAAACGTATCTATCGTTGACCTTACGGCAGTTCTTGAAAAGCCAGCTAATCCAACCGAGATAAACTCAAAGTTTAAGGAGGCCGCTGAGGGAGAACTTAAAGGAATTCTTGCCTACACTGAAGAACCCATCGTCTCTTCTGACGTAAACCACACTACCTATTCCGCCATAGTTGATGGATTATCTACAATGGTGGTTGAGGGAATACTTGCGAAAGTCCTCGCATGGTATGATAATGAATGGGCATTCTCCTGTAGGCTCGTAGAACTTGCAGAGCTGATGATTGAAAAAGCAGGAGTATAGCTGCATAAGAAATGAGACCATTAGGTATCAAAACTCTTGATGACCTAGATGCGAACGATAAGAGGATACTAGTTAGATGCGATTTTAACTCTCCGATCGATCCGAATACAAAACACATAGTTGATGATACGAGGATAAGAATACATGCTGACACGACTATTAGAGAATTAGTCAATAAAGGTGGTAAGATTGTTATAATTGCTCATCAGGGAAGACCAGGCGACCCGGATTTTACGACTATGAAGGAACATGCTGAGATTCTTTCAAGGATACTCAACGTACCAGTAAGGTATGTTGATGATGTGATTGGTGAAAAAGCAATAAATTCAATTAAATCAATCAGGATGGGAGAGATACTTCTGCTTGAGAATGTTAGGACCCTGCCATACGAGACGAAAAGCGGTAAGCCTGAGGAGCACGCAAAGACAGAGTTAGTATCTAAGCTGGCGCCACTATTTGATTGCTTCGTTAATGATGCATTCTCAGCATCTCACAGAGCACATGCCTCAATCGTGGGGTTTACAGCTGTTCTTCCAAGCTATGCCGGCAGAGTCATGGAGAGAGAACTTACCACTCTAATGAGGGTATCAACTAGTTCTGAAAAGCCATGTGTATATGTGCTCGGCGGCGCCAAGGCGGATGACTCACTAGCTATAACAAAGCACGTACTTGATAATAACATCGCTGAATATGTCTTGACAGGTGGACTTGTCGGCCAATTATTTTTACATGCCTCTGGACATGACTTAGGCATGATAAATCAAAAGTTTATCAAAGAGCAAGATTTAGAAAAACTCGAACCAGAGATAAGGAATGTTTTATCAAGGTACCCAGATAAAATAAAGCTACCTATAGACCTCGCAGTCGACGTGGGTGGAGAAAGGGTAGAAATCTCAATTTATGATTTACCTACAGAATATCAGATAATGGACATCGGAGATAAAACGATTAATGAGTATCGAAAAATACTCTCGGATGCGAGGTCAGTCTTTATAAGCGGACCCATGGGAGTTTTTGAGAGAGAGCAATTCACTAAAGGTACGAAAGAAGTTTTCTCCGCGGCAGCTAGAGAGGATAAATTTACAGTAGCAGGTGGCGGACACACTACTGCAGCCATTGAAAAGTTTGGACTAAAGAATAAGCTAAGCTACATAAGCACCGCTGGAGGTGCATTAGTCGAATATTTGATGGGGCGAAGTCTTCCAGGAGTCGAGGCATTAAAAGAGTCTGCCAAAAGAATGAAGTAAGTTGATTCAACTTTAAAAACAACTATTTACAGAAAAACTAGGGGCCGACAACATTGATGTATCCCGAAATCGAAGCTATACTTTTACTAATCATCATTATATCGGGTATTCTATCGGTAGAAGTGAGAAGTCTCGTTAAGTCCGTCATGTGCCTATTCATATTTACACTAAGCTTGGGATTACTTTTCATTGTCTTTGGCGCATTTCATGTCGGATTATTCCAGATACTTGCATATTCTGGCGGCGCAGTCGCACTATTTTTAATAGTCATAATGCTGACGAGGAGGGTTGAAGAAACTTGAAAACAAGTGAGATTATAGGAACTACGGCTTCAGTAATTTTCGCCGCTATTATCATAATTATTTTTGCGTCTAATCCACCGCTATATATTTACTGGAATGAAAACCTAAATAGGCTTTCTAATCTTGGAATAAATGAATTAGGATCTGTCATTGGAAGATATATATGGATGGAGCTTCTTCCCGCAGTAATTGGATTCTTAATGGTGATAATTGCCTTAATCTTTGGAGCCTCGGCGCTGCTGAGGAGGGAGTAGGACATGGCGCTTCCACCACTAATATACGTTCCTATTTCAGCCTTCTTATTTTCATTAGGCATATACACACTAGCAAGCAAGCGAAACATAATTAAGCAATTGATTGCAGTAGAGATTCTTATTAATGCTGCACATTTAAACTTCGTGGTCTTTGCCGTCAGTAATCCGGCGGGAATCGACCCCTATGCCTTAAGCCTCGTGCTTATATCTCTAGCTGTCGGAGCCTCAATAATCGCTACCGGCATGCTATTGATAGTACATGTCTATAAGACTTATGGCACAATGGACCTCGAGGCTCTAAGAAAACTCAGAAGGTAAAACCGATTTTAGTTAATGATACCACCAGCGATTGGAGGAATTATAACCAACACATCACTATCGTTGAGTAAATAATTTTTAATCGAGTCTCTGCTTATTTTTCGCGCGTTTATAGCTATTGTAATGTTGCTTCTTATCTCTCCTTTTTCATCGAAAACATATTTCCTCATCTGCTCCCCATACTTATCTATTATTAGTTTCAGAACATCGTTTATTGTCGGTCTTTTATCGACCATGATGATCTCAGAAGATTTCCCAGTAATCTCTCTTAGGTATGCGTAATATCTTGCCTCGATCTTAATCAATCTCTCACCACATTAAACAGTCAATCAAGATTTTGCTCAATGCTTCTCCTCTATCCATTTATGAGTCCCGTCTATATAGACTTCTTTTTTAAAGATCGCTGGCTCTGTCTTGTATCTTTCTATTGCTTCTCTAATGCCCTCAAAGACAGCGGCCCGTCTTTTTCCAGAAACCACTACAAGGACTATCGGTTCGCCAGGTACGAATCTTCCAGTCAAATGCCAGATTCCAACAAATGATAAATCATACTTCTCAGCTACTTCACTACATATTCTTGAGATTTCGATATTTGCATTTTCTTCATAAGCCTCTATCTCGACATAACTTACCGCTTTTCCTTCCCTGCTAATGTTTCTAGCGACCCCGACATACGTCGTTACTGCACCGTCTTTCCCACTTGAATAAATAATATCAATCATACCGAGAATTTCTAGGAGGTTTAGTTCGCCTTTTTTATAGATCCCCACATTGGGAAGAATATTTTTATTACTTGTGTCGGTATTCATTTGTTCTCACTCTTTGAAAGTACACTTATTCGGCCAGCCACGTTTTTGGCTATGTGCCTCAATATATTTGCAGCTTCTGAGCTCGGGTGGGCAATTATTACGGGTTCTCCTTCATCACCCCCCAACATGATCTCGGGAAAAAGAGGTAGCTCACCTATTAATGGAACACCTATGTGATCTGCAGCTAATTTTCCTCCCCCATTACCAAATATGTATGCTTTCTCTCCACATTTTTGACACCTGTAATAAGACATATTCTCAATGATGCCGATTATAGGTACCCCAAGTTTCTCAAACATTCTTAGCGCTTTCATAGCGATTGTCACGGCTGCGGCCTGTGGAGTAGTGACTATTATAACGCCTGATAGAGGAATGATCTGCGCGAGTGTAAGTGAAGCATCTCCAGTACCCGGGGGAAGATCGACAATTAGATAATCAAGCTCTCCCCACTCTATTTCTGTGAACATTTGCCTAATTGCATTTGCTACTAATGGACCTCTCCATATGACCGGTGTGTCCTCGCTTATTAACAGTCCAATAGACATCACTTTTAATCCCATTGGACCAATCGCAGGCGCGATTTTATTTCCAGTCACTTGAGGCAGACTGATCTCTCTAAGTAGTTTAGGAATTGTGGGGCCATATATGTCGGCATCTAGAAGACCAGTCTTAGCACCCGCCTCCGCTAGGGCTAAGGCCAAATTTAGAGCAATAGAAGACTTTCCTACTCCTCCCTTACCACTTGCAACCGCGATAATGTTCTTTATCCCAGGCACTCTTATTTGATTTTGCATGGACTTGCTAGTAGCAACAACTCTAGCTGTAACATTAATTTCTACGGATTTGACTCCGGGGATCGATTCAACAGCCTCTCTAACCTGTTTCGTAATCTGCTCATTAAATGGGCAAGCAGGCGTCGTCAATACAAGCGTAAATGAGACATGTCCATCTCTCACTTTTAGGTCTTTTATCATCCCCATTGATACAACGTCAACTCTTAGCTCCGGGTCTACTACCTTTCTTAACGCGTTCAAGACAGAATTTTCTGTTACACTCATCCACCGAATAAATGAGTTACTGAAGTAAAATATGTTTCTAAATTACAGGAGCAAAGTAAATATGAAGCTGATCAAGGTCGTCGATACATATGGTAGATGAGTAATAATCCAGCAATTGTTTTAGCATCAAGGATCTTCCGCTCTTGTATCAGTTTTACGGCCTCATCCATACTTAGGGTTAACACTTTGATGTCTTCGTCAGGCTCGGTTTTCTGTTCGACTCTTTCTCCAATCTTAGCTACATAAAGATTTATGGCCTCGTTACTATAGCCGGGCGATGGATATAGCGTAGTCAAGTACTCAAGCTTTTCCGCAATTCCTCCCGTCTCCTCTCGAAGCTCCCTAACCGCACACTCCTCAGGACTCTCTCCCGGCTTTAGTGTACCAGCAGGTATTTCTAGAAGCTCTGTTCCAGCAGCGTGTCTATACTGACTAATAAGTATGACACTGCCGTCAGCTGTAATTGGTAATACTGCAGATGCCCCTGGATGCTCAACTACTTCCCTAACAACTCTCCTCTCATTAATTCTGACTGTATCGATTCGTAAGCTGACCACGCGGCCCTCATATATCTTTTTACTACTAATCAACTCCTCTTTCATTACATCCACGTTTTTTGGTCTTCCTCAAAAAGCCTCACTCATAGAGAATTTTACGCATATATTTGTCACTATCTATACTTAATAGAGATGAGTAACGTCACGTTCAGCGGTTATATCGAAGGTATTCAAGCTACAAGAATAGGAAAAGCCATTTCCTTAAAAATCAGGCTTATTACGCCCGGTGGACAGAGGACGGAATTATTTATTCACAACCCGCCTGATTGGCTGAATATTGGAAAGGCAATTAAAGGGACCTATTATGAAGCCGAGACCCCCGACGGCTCCATACATATAATTGATAGCATTCAAGAAGATAAAACTCTAAAATCACCCATTATCCAAGAATTAACATTAGAAAAAATTCTCAGTATCGGACAGGACACAGTAGTCGTTGAGGGGAGACATTCCGACGGCAGAATATTTAGCTATAAATTAAAAGATCCAAAATTTCTGGAATTCAAGCGTAGGCTACCGTTAACATCACTAGGATTATTCATTGAGAGAGGCTCGCTACAAGTCCTCCTAACAATTATAAGTAAAGCTGAGTATAGCATAATCTCGAGGACCTGTGAGATCTCTTCCCATCTCTCAAAAATAGCAATGGAAGAACCAGAGAAAAAATTCCTTGAGGGAGAATAATTTTGTGGAAAATCAATTTTTCAGCAAAAAGTCTAAGCTTTCTATCACCTTAGATCAAAGAAGGATAGATAGCCTCAAAGTTTATCAATTAATTTCAAGATTATCAGGCGCCTATCTGTCTTAGCCTCAGATCAGAAAAACAAATTCCACAGACTCTATGCTCACTTGTTATTCTATTTGAATAGCTTAAAGGAGCCCCGCATACGGGACATCTAAGCCCCGGACGAGACTCATAAAGTTTAGATCCGCATGAGGGACAATCCTTTGTCCCTACTGGTACAGTTGAGCCGCATTTAGCGCAATACGCCTCACTTGATCGACTAATTGCCTCAACGATGATCATTGGAGTTTTAGCATATTGTTGAGGCAATGATTGGAGCGAAATAGCCTTGACGGGATTTGTGACCATCGAGCTATTAGTATAATGTGTCCTAGATTTTTGTTTTATATCTGATTCTTCCCTCGTTGAAGATTCTCTTTCTAAGAGTTTGTCTAACTCGTCTACTTCTTTCTTTTCTGGTTTCTTTAATGCTATGTCAATCCTAGTGATATATGAGCCATAACTTATTCCTAGAGCTGAGCATAACAACATGGATAAAGCTAATATTATTGGATAGCTTAGTGGTTCCGTAAAAAGGACCAGAGATTTTTCTATCAGGAGGAATTGATAAGCTAATATTATGGCTGAGGGCAAGTTAAGTGCTCCAAAATATATTGTCCATATGCCGAGGAAACGAGCATATGAAATGTAGCCTATAGCTTCTGCAAACGTATAGATAGTCCATAATGAAATAATAATCTTGAGGACGTCTTCATCGATACGTGAGAGGACCGCAAGGATTAGAGAATGTGTCTCTAAATAATAACCGAGTCGATTATATAGTGTCAATGTCGAAATTGTGAACCCTAGTATAAGTAAAAGCACTGAAATTATTTTAAAATACATATTGCTTGTCTGTGAGCCTAATCTGAACCAGAAGATTCCCCTAATTACAATGCTCACCGGATAAGCCAATAATACGAAGGGAAAAATTGGCATTTGTCCTAGAAGGGTAATTAGAATTATTATGAGAGACAATGAATAACCAATAGTTCCTAATAGGCCAATTCGCATTTCTGTCCTTATTGCGATGTGGACATTTTTAACTTTTTTTCCTCATCCTGAAAAATATAACCGTTAATTTTTAGGAAATGCTATAATACTACAGGTTTTGTTTATTTAATATGGCAAAGTACATCTTCGTAACGGGCGGCGTTATATCGTCAGTCGGCAAGGGCACAGTAGCGGCATCGATTGGCAAAATACTAGTTTCAAAGGGATACAAAGTTGATTTTTTAAAGATTGACCCATACGTCAATGTAGATGCCGGTACACTGAATCCTTACACTCACGGAGAAGTCTTCGTTACTGATGACGGGGGAGAAACAGATCTTGACCTCGGATGGTACGAGAGATTTTTAGACATTCCAATGAGTAAAATGAACAATATAACAACTGGACAGATCTATATGGAGGTACTGAAAAGGGAAAGGACTGGCGACTATTTAGGCCAATGCGTCCAAGTTATTCCACATGTAACTGATGAGATAAAACGTCGCATAAAGATGATCGCATCTAGGAGGGGGGCCGACATAGTGATAGTTGAGATTGGTGGTACTGCAGGCGACATTGAAGGGCTTCCCTTCTACGAGGCCGCCCGTCAAATGAAGCTAGAAGAATCAACACTCTTCATTCATGTAGCATTAGTAATTTATCTTAAATCTACTGCAGAGTTTAAGACCAAAGCATTACAACATAGCGTAAATGAGTTAAGGAGGATCGGGATACAGCCAGACATAGTAGTTGCACGAAGTGATAGAATGATAGACGAGGCTACACGCTCAAAGATAGCTTTGTTCAGCACCCTACCAAAAGAAGCTGTCTTTTGCTCGTATGACACTGATGTAATTTATGAGGTCCCGTTAATGCTGGAGAGACAGGGAATTGGTGATTATATTGAACGTTTACTCGGATTACCACGGTTAGCTCCTCGCCTTGAAGACTGGAATAAGATAGTAAACTCTTTCAGGGTAAAAGAACCAGCCGTGAAGATCGCTATATGTGGAAAATATACAAGCCTCACGGATTCATACGTAAGCATTAAAGAAGCTCTTCGCCATGCAGCGGCATATCACGGAGTTAGGCTCGAGATAGAATGGATAGAGACAAGTGAATTAGAAAACTCACCATCAATGATTAAAAAGCTAGATACAGTAGATGGAATTCTAGTTCCTGGAGGATTTGGAAAGAGAGGCACCGAGGGAAAGCTAATGTCGATAGAATATGCTAGAACTCATAAAAAGCCATTTTTAGGCATATGCTTCGGCATGCAACTAGCAATTGTTGAGTTTTCAAGAAATGTCTTAGGTCTAAAAGATGCAAACAGCACCGAGATAGATCCCTTTACTCCTCATCCAGTCATTTATTTAATGCCCGAGCAGGAAGAGATAACCGAGAAGGGCGGCACAATGAGGCTTGGCGCCCTGCCAATACACATTAAGAGGGGGACAATAGCCCATAGCCTATATAATAATGACATAATTTACCAAAGACACCGTCATCGATACGAGGTTAATCCAAAATATTGGGAAACCCTGCAGCAGAATGGATTAGTAATCTCTGGAAAATCGCCCGACGGTAGAAGAGTCGAGATAATAGAGTTACAGAACCATCCCTACTTTATTGCCACTCAATTCCATCCAGAATTTAAATCGAGACCAGGCAATCCAGATCCTGTCTTCCTAGGATTAATCCGTGCCTCAACAGAGATGAGAAATGTTAAGGAAATAAATAACCTGAAGAAGATAGCTCTATAAAATGAGAATAATAGATGCTCATTGCCACTTCCATGCCTATTCCAAAGAAGCCTATAAAAAATACGAAAAAATCACAATAATCGCAGTTTCAGATGATTATGATTCATCCATTAAAACATGTATGTTGTCGAAGAGTTTATCAAATATCGTACCATTCGTCGGTATTCATCCATGGAACATAGACAATTTAACAAGTAAAGAGCTCGACCAAATAAGACACCTAATAGAGAATGAGAAAGCATTGGGGATAGGTGAAGTGGGGCTAGACTTCAGATTTTCTAAAGCATCTAAAGATCTTCAAGTAAAGATATTTGATGAATTTTGTAGAATTGCTGCTGAAAAGAAAATGCCCCTAAATGTACATTCTTACTCGGCCTGGAAAGAGGCTTTAACTCTTGTGGCTAAACACGATGTAAAGTCAGTACTTTTCCATTGGTATACCGGTCCCGAAGAATTATTGAGAGAAATCAACAATTATGGATACTTCATTAGCGTAAATCCCACTGTCACTATACAACCTAAACAAAGAAAAATAATTGAGAAAGCAAGTGTGGAATCAATCTTAACAGAGAGTGACGGCCCATATGTTTATCGAACTGTCCAGCTAGATTCTTCAATGATTCACTATACTCTTGAAATTATCTCTGAAATCAAAAAAATATCGATAGACGAGCTTTCACAAATTATATCTAGCAACTATGAAAGATATATCTCTAGTTGATGAGAGATTTTGAATAATTGAAAAATTTCTCGCTTGACTCAAGCTATATAAAGCAATAAGTTCCTTAACAAAATGAAAGTCATGTCGGGAGAAAATCCGAACACAACTGATGAATTCCTTAGTAAGCCTCTAAGTTCTATTGAAGTGAAGGAGCGCAAAATATCTGATCTATTGTCCGCAATGAGTCTTACAGGTTTTCAAGGTAGGAAGCTCGGCGAGGCTGTTGATGCGTGGGTAAATGCCCTGCAAGATGAGGATGTAGTAATAATGATGGGTTATGCTGGAAGCTTAAGTACGACTGGTCAATGGAGAATAATTAAGTGGCTCATAGAGAATAGATACATAGATGTTTTAATCTCTACTGGGGCGAACATTACTGAAGACATAATAGAGGCTATGGGACATAAATACTGGAGAGGAAGTCCATACGTTGATGACGATGTACTCAGGAAAAGGGGAATCTATAGATTTTACGATGTCTACGTAAAAGAATCAGATTATATATCTATGGAAAAGATGCTTGCTGATTTTATGTTGACTCTCAGTGATAAGAGAGTACTAACGTCTCCCGAGCTGCTTTACTTGCTGGGTAAATGGCTAGATAAGAGAGGGGTGAATGGAATAGTAACTACGGCTAGTCGAAATAATGTCCCAATATTCTGCCCAGCAATAGTCGATAGTGGATTTGGAGTTGCATATATTTACAATCGATACAGAAATAAAGAATTCAGCTTGTTGGTGGATCAATTTAAGGATTATGAGCTTTTGGTAAGGATTAAATCAAGTGTTAAGGACAGCGCTGTGATATTTATTGGTGGAGGTGTGCCGAAGGACTTTATACAATTGTCAGCCGTAGCTGTTGATTTATTACTTTCAGGAAATTATTATCAATCTAGGCCTCATAAATATGCAATTCAGATAACTGTAGACAGTCCCCATTGGGGCGGATTATCAGGAGCGACACTCGAGGAAGGAAAGAGCTGGGGCAAAGAGTCAAAAGAGGGCATGAATGTGCAATGTTTCTGCGATGCAACCATAGCACTGCCACTAATTGCTCATTCACTTCTTGAACGTGTTAAATATCCAAGGAAGGGACCAGACCTTTCATGGATATTCAGTTCTGTTACACAATAATCACTCGATTAACGACTTAATCAAGTGATTTTATTACTGCGAGATATAGAAATGGCAGTGCAATTGTTGCATCTGCATTAACGAAGACATGCCTAGCGCTGGCTGAGAGTTTTTTCCAGGACACAGCTTCCCTTGGCCTAGCGCCGCTTAGGCTACCGTCATATTCTGTTGCAGTAGTGATGTATACGGCATATTCAAGTCCCTCACCGCTGAACTGCCCCCACCACAATGTATGATGCTTTGAGATTCCTCCACCTATTATTAATGCGCCGGCCGTAGACGCATTCCAAAACTTATCGCTCAGCAGTGCCTCATCACTCATTAAGTCGAAGTAAAACTTTCTTTGCTGACTATTGAGCCATGCATGAAATCCTACAGCTCCATCAATAATGCCTGGAACAATAACTGGAATCTTTTCCCTCCAACACCAATAAAGGAAAGACTCTTCATTATTAATGTGCTCACCCAGTCTCCAGCAAAACTCATGTGTAGAGATGTAATTAGCATCACTAATTTTTCTCATTAACTCTCTAATTTCTCTCTCTATAACTTCGCCGTAACTTGATTGCCTTATTAATACATTTCCAAGCCTATGGATTCCCTCCTTCCGTAGCTCGTAGTCATCCGCATCGAAGGTTCCACACTCATAATTAGCCCTGCTTCTAGCTAGGTCATGATCGAGAGTGGCGCAAGTGGTAATGACAAGATCAAAGAGGCGACGCCTAACCATGTCTCTCAGTATTCCGCGGAGCCCAGTAGCCATGAGGTTACCCGTAAACGATAGTATCCTGAGACAGTCAGGCTTCCTAAACATCTCTATTAATATCTCCTTAGCGACTGCTAGATTCACAGCCATGAAGCCTCCCGACCTTCGCATCATTTGGAAAAGCTCAATCAGATCAGTATCCTTGCTCATTCGAATATCTTGTACTGGCTCGCCCATTTCTCATCATATTAAATCTCAATCAAGGTATAAATGCTTCCCAAATATTGATAAGTTTAAGTAAATATAAGTCAGTAACTCCTAACTATTTTTAGCCAGTCCCTTAACCTCACTTCTATACCAAATCTTTTTTCCCGTCTCTTCATATAAATGATGGGAGATATGAGTAGCCCAACGTCACGTAGCAAGTTAAATTTTCCACTAAATTTCTTCTGAATAAAGGTAAATAACTTGTAGAATATGTTAAAGTACTTCATCACGTCTTCTTGATATTTTACTAGATTTTCACTCTCTATGTTTTCGTATAATATTTTTGCGCAGTGTATGCTTGGAATTATTCCCTCTCCAAGGATTGGAAAAACAGTTCCTATACATTCTCCAACACCAACTATGTTTCCATTAATAATTGGTTTAGAGAGATGTGGCGGGGTAATTCTAACTGGTCTTCCAATTTTCATAATTATTTCGCCTTTATGTTCATGTAAAAACTCATTTAGATACTTCTCATGGTTCTTGTAGTAGTCGCCCGCACCTACATGGTAGACATCGCCATCAAGCGGGAAATACCATAGATACCCTGATAGTTTATTGATTGGCTTTATGTAAAAATCATCAAAGGGCGGATCCCTAAACTTAACCTTATACTCAACTGTTGGAATAAAATAGTCCTTTTTTATTTTTGGAAGAATAATCCTGTTAAATCCTGTGGCTTCAACAACAATGTCGTAGTCGTCGTTTGGTAGAGTAGTAATTTTTGTTCCATAATTTACTTTGACGTCGCGATGCATATCCATGATGAATCTAAGCTTGTCAAATGTGCATAGCCCCTTAAGCTTTATCGCCATTACTTCGTCTTTAACCTGTACGTACATTCTCTTTCCGACGTAATACACATAGTCATCGAAGTTTAGACCTATTTTTCTCGTTAATTGACGCATTTCATATAGACTCGTCGCCCATGCACAAATGGGAAAGAACTTGTCACGCTCTTGTCGCTCGTACACAACTACTTCATGATTGTCTTTTAGTAGCTGGGCTAGATAGGAGCCCGATACTCCACCCCCAATTACCGCGATCTTCATACCTCTATCTTGAATGATAAATAATCGTGCTGCCCAAAATATAATCCTGATTTTGTTATGGCTCTATCACTGTTCCTGCCTTACCATATAAAATTGCATGTTTAATATTTTCAACATTTCTACCATCTACGAAAAGAAGCTTCGTACTTGATCTTTCAAGCATGCTCAGCCCAACTGAATCTATTAATCGATATTCACCTGCACGGTGAGACGTTGCAGCGAGCATTCTTTGAAGATCTGAATAAGTCATTTTGGGTATGAGTTTGGCGTTTGGATTTATCTTTGGATCGGAGTCATATACTCCCTCCACGTCAGTCGCGACGATCAATCTGGATGCCTTAATTGCCTGTGCACATAAAGACGCTACCGCGAATGTCGACTGCCCTGGCCAGAATCCTCCAACTATGGCCAAATTAGAAATGGCTAATGCCTCTTTAAGCTCAGGAATATTTTTAGGAACTGAAGGATACGCAATATCCTTAAGCGCCTCGATGAATAATGCTGCATGTATTCTCGTAACTTGAATAGCAATCTCGTCACACAGGGTCTCGTCAGCACCTAGTCTTCTCGCTGCTTCAATAAACCGTCTAGCACCATCCCCACCACCAACGACTATTACCCATTTATCGGAGCGACTGAACGTTTCTCTAACAACATCGGCGACCGCCTCTATAAATTTATGGTTAATTTCTTCCCTGTGGAAGAGGTGCCCCCCTATCTTCAGCACCAAAGACATACATATCTATCGATTCATAGTAGATTATAACCTAACCTAGCCAGAGTCGGGTCAGACTTATTAAACAGCAGAATTAATAATGAATACAGCGAGTTGAACAATGAAAATAGGAACACCTATTGCTACTAGCTGCTAGCTGTCGGGGCGGGATTGTCATGAAGCATGATTCTGTAACGCTTTATAAATTTAAGCGCATGATAGAAGAGCTAGAGAAGAAGGAGGGCAGGGGAACCGAGCTAGTCAGTATCTACGTGCCCCCTGGAAGAAGGATCGATGAAGTGATTGCCTATCTTAGGCAAGAATACGCGACCGCATCAAACATTAAGTCTAAGTCGACCAGGAAGAATGTAATGGATGCAATTGAGAGCGCCATCCAGCGCCTAAAACTATTTAGCGATGCTGGTGAAAATGGCTTGATTATTTTTAGTGGAGCAATCCCACAAAACGGTCCAGGAACTGAGAAGATCGAGGTCTATCACGTTATCCCACCCATGCCAATAAATATTTTCCTTTATCGATGCGACAGTAAGTTTCATCTCGAGCCTTTAAAAGACCTAGTTAAGGAGAAAGACGTCTACGGCGTATTAGTAGTCGATAATGAAGAAGCAGCCGTCGCTGTTCTCAAGGGAAGATCAGTAACTGAGATTCAGACATATACTTCAGGAGTGCCTGGTAAGCATAGGGCTGGTGGACAATCAGCCCGAAGATTCGAGAGGCTCAGAGACCAAGCACTTACAGAGTATTATAAGAGAGTGGCAGAACATGCAAATGAAATCTTCCTGAAGTATCCAGACATAAAAGCAATAATAATAGCTGGTCCTGGACCAACAAAGGAGATCTTTAGCAAAGGCGAATTACTGCACTATACTCTTCGAGATAAGATTTACGTAGTTGACACGTCATATTCAGGCGAGGAAGGAGTTAGAGAAGCTATAGATAAGGCATCTGAACAACTAAGAGAACTACGACTAGTAGAGGAGAGAAGACTGATTGATAAAATCATCTGGATGGCGTCGAATGCTGGAGGAGTTATCTATGGTGAAAAACAAGTTAGGGAAGCATTAAGGAACAGACAATTAGCCTTGCTCGTCATAAGCGAGGACCTAGACAAATATGAAGTTGAGGTAAAATGCAGCTCATGCGGATACAGCGAAAAGTATTCAGTAACGAGTGAAGAGCTTGTTTCAAAGCTTCCACAGAGATTGGCCGAAAAATGCCCAAGTTGTGGAATGGCGACCTTAACCAAGACTTCTGAGGAGTTTCTAATCGACGTCTTGATTAGGGAGGCTGAGGATGCAGGCACAGAAGTTGAACTTGTTTCTTCTGCGCATGAGTCGGGAGAGATGTTTAAGAAGGCATTTATGGGACTTGCAGGGGTGCTTAAGGGACACCAGTACAATCTTTAGCACGTAAAGACTTAAACCCAAATATCCCCTTCAAAATCTAGTAATTTTAAAAATGTCTACTAATACTCCATATCGTCCAGCTGAGGACACATGGCTTCTCGAAGATTCATTAAGAAATATACGTGATGTGAATCGCTCAGTCGAAGTAGGATGCGGAACAGGATATATCACAAAAATACTCTCAGAAAAGTCTAGAGATGTCATAGCGATTGAAAAAGACATCCAATCAGCATATGATGCGAGAGATTACCTTAAAGATGTTCTAGGGAACATTCATATCATCATCGCTGACGGAATGAGCCCGATTAATGATTACGCTAAGATAGATCTGATCGTATCGAATCCGCCATATCTTCCATCCGACGAGACTCTTCATGACCAAACAATACATGGTGGGCCAACAGGTGTCGAGACATCGGAAGAAATAATTAAGCAAGCTCTTCCATTTCTAAGGAGAGGAGGAGAATTATTTTTAATCTCCTCATCTCTCGGAGACCAGGAAAAATTGCTAGAAACAATTCATCAATTTGGGTTATCGGCGGAGATCTTAAATTCCAGACGGATGTTCTTCGAGGAGATAATATGTTTAAAAATCTATCAAGCACAAAAATAAAGATCTCTATCCATGGAGCGTAATAAATTTAATTAATAGGTGTCTAGGTATTCTAATCTGGGGCCCGTAGCTCAGCCTGGCTGGAGCGCTCGGCTGATAACCGAGAAACAATGGGTTGAGCCCTATTGTTCGGGAGAGGTCGCCGGTTCGAATCCGGCCGGGCCCACTTTAAGATAATTAGATTTAAATGGCTGTTGTGTTGAGTCTTATATCGATATGACCCGTTCTTCTTTATTTGTTAAAGCAGCAGTTCTGCGACAGGCAGGTTTGCCGCGTCCTTATGCTAAGTCTAAGCCATTAAGTGTTGACGAGGTTAGACTTGAGAAACCTGGGCCTGGAGAAGCTCTCGTAAAGGTTGTCTCTGCTGGGATTTGTCATTCAGACTTAGCGGCTGTTGAAGGTGTTAGACGGTTTCCTCTCCCCGTTGTTCTGGGACATGAGGCTGCTGGAATAGTCACTGAGGTGGGAGAAGGAGTCACCTCAGCCAGGGTCGGTGACCACGTAGTGCTGTCGTTTGTCGCGTCTTGTGGTAGATGCATCTATTGCCAGTCAGGTAGGCCTGCACTATGCGATCCGGGCAGACAAGCAAATAGGAATGCAACGCTGTTGAATGGTGTTAAGAAGTTTTCAAAAAATGGAGAAGTTATTGGTCATCACTTGGGAGTCAGTGCCTTTTCTGAGTATACAGTTGTCTCGGATAAGTCCCTCATACCTCTGCCACAGGAGCTGCCACTCGAGAAGGCCGCATTATTCGGATGCGCAATAACCACAGGATTCGGAGCAGTTATGAATACCGCTAGGGTCAAGCCTGGATCAAGCGTTGCCGTATTCGGGTGTGGTGGTGTTGGACTGAATATAGTTCAGGCCTCCCGACTTGCGGGAGCCGCCACAATAATAGCTGTAGATATACTTGATGAAAAATTGGAGGTTGCCAGCAAGCTTGGAGCTACACATCTTATTAATTCGAGAAAGACTGACCCCGTAGAGGAGGTAAAGAAAATCACCGATGGAAAAGGTGTTGATTATGCATTTGAGGCGGTCGGTATTACAGGCGTCATGGAACAGGCATTTAGGTCGACTAAGAAGCAAGGCATGACTATCTGTTTAGGCATGACTTCGCCCGACTCTAGAATAGTGATTCCTTCCTCGCTGCTAATAGATGAGGAGCGTCAACTCGTCGGCTCATTCATGGGATCAGCCGTTCCTATTAGGGATATTCCAGTCCTAGTCAATCTCTATCTATCTGGACGAATAAACCTCGATTACATCATCTCGAGATACATAACACTTGACGAAATTAACGAGGCAATGGACAATTTAGCCACGGGGGAAGCTATGCGACAGATAATTAGATTCAAGTAGTCCATACATGGTATAAATTTACGGGTTGTTTTAATTGCTATTCATAATTTACGCGACTGGAAGGTGTAATTTATCATGTAAGTACTGTGGTGGTAGTTTTCGTCCTAACGTTGTGCCTTGGGAAGTGAAATATGATGTACGTCTACTCGCTGATTTAGCTGACAGCAGCGATGTAATAGCATTCTATGGAGGCGAGCCTCTTCTTAACCAGAAATTTATTAAGAAAGTAGTAGAAGTTTTAGGTAACCGCACCTACGTCTTACAGACAAATGGTCTGCTTCTGGGCGAGTTACCTCCTGAATTACTCAAAGTTTTTGATACAATTCTAGTATCCATTGATGGTGTCCCTTCAATAACTGATAAGTATAGGGGCCGTGGTGTCTATGATAAAGTCGTCGAGAACGTTCGTATGATTCATAGTATGGGGTATAGCGGCGACATAGTTGCTAGGATGACGGTGAACGAGGATACTGACATATATAGAGATGTTTCTCATCTCATTGTTCTGGGGCTTTTTAAACACATCCACTGGCAACTTAACTTCGTCTGGACCGATAAGAATGCATGGAGGGATCCATGCAGCTGGGTCAGAAATAACTATGCACCAAGACTGGAACTACTGATGAATGAGTGGCTAAGAGAATTAAAGTCAGGAAGGATAATTGGTATTGTTCCCTTTCAAGGAGTTCTAAAAAGACTCCTGAGACGTGAGGACACGGCTCCACCGTGTGGTTCCGGGGTTGATTCGTTTACAATTCTTCCAGATGGTAGAATAATTAGCTGCCCGATAGCTGTCACTGAGGAATGGGCACTAGTAGGCAGGTTGGGAGAGACGGATAGATCAGAACTGAAGAAATATAAAGTCCATATTGATGGGCCGTGCATCAATTGTAGTTATTATTCAGCATGTGGGGGCAGATGTCTTTATACACACATTGAAAAGTTATGGGGAGAAGTTGGTGATAAGGCGATATGCAGCGCCTCTAGGTCTTTAATCGATCTTGTCGAGTCGAGGTCCCAAGAAATAATGCGTATAATCAAAGAGCAGCGTGTATCCATGGATAAAATTCTTTATCCGCAATACAATAACACAGTAGAAATAATTCCCTAGTGCTTTACTGAGGATTTCTATATATCAAGTAGATCGAATAACAATTAAGGATGAGTCTAGGCGCCATCAGCGGCAAATCTCTGCATTCGAGGCTAAAGGGAATATCTGCATTGATTATGACATCAATGGTTTGGGGCTCCTCTTTTCCGGCGATAAAATTTATAGTCTCAATAGTAGACGAAGCTACATATACGTGGCTGAGGGGGACAGTAGCGCTCATAGGCCTGTCTCCGTACGTCTTTTATTACCTATTCAAGAATGGGGTAAAAAAGAGATACTTAGTTGGTGGAATAACGGCTGGAATAGCATTCACGCTCGGACTGTGGCTACAGGGATGGGGAACTAAGTATACATCTGCATCAAACTCAGCCTTCATAACAGGATTATTCATAATATTCGTACATATTTATGAGACCTTTAGCAATAAGAGATACTCAATTAGCGCCTTTACTTCTCTACTCGTCGCTATTACAGGGATATATTTCTTAACATTGCCGAGCGGAGGGGCTGGTCTTGGAGAATTACTTGTATTGGTGGGAGCACTCTTCTGGGCTGTTCAAGTGCTTATTGTTGATAAGTATAGTGATTCAAATCCATTGGTATTCACGTTTTATGAAATTATACCTACTCTGCTCTTTATGCCATTAAGCATATCGAGCCATGGCCTTTCGATTAGCAATGCTTTAACTATATTATTTCCGATCGTTTATCTCGGATTAATATCGACAAACCTAGGATTCATTCTACAAGTCTATGGACAGAGATGGCTCAGACCATTTGAGGCATCTCTCGTCATGCTCTTTGAGCCGATATTCGCCGCAATCTTTTCAGCACTTCTAATTAAGGAAAGCTTTAGTATCACTTGGATCCTAGGCGCCAGCCTCATATTTGTCGGAATGCTAATCGCAGTCTCAAGACCCATTCGTAGGTAATCAATGATAAAAAATTTATAGCCAAAATAATATCTCATAACTTAGACCATATGCATTTAAACCCGACTACCTGCAAGATATGCGGGACATCAAAAATAGTGAGCAGAAGCATCGGTATCTGTATCGATTGCTTTAGAAAAAATAAAGGAGAAAACATACTCAGAGAGGCATTAGAGACACATAAAAAATATAGGAAGATTTATGGGCTTGTACCCGAGCCTCCAAAAAGCCACAGCGGCATAAGGTGCACCTTATGCTCTAATAGTTGTAGTATAGGGGAGGGCGAAGTAGGATACTGCGGACTTAGAAGAAATATAAACGGCAGACTAGTCTCTAAAACAGATAACGAGACGGCAATCCTTCATTATTATCTTGACGCACACGTAACTAATTGTTGCGCAAGCTGGTTCTGTCCTGCAGGCACGGGTAAGTGGTATCCTAACTATTCATGTAAAAACGGCCCTGAATACGGATATTACAACCTAGCAATATTTTTCTATGGATGTAACTTTGATTGTCTATTCTGCCAGAACTATAATCACAAAGAACTTAAGAACGCTGAAACTGTAAAGGCATCTGAGTTGGTTAATCTTACATTGAATAATTCCTTAATCACTTGTTGGTGCTTCTTTGGAGGTTCTCCAGAGCCCCAGTTACCATTCGCGATTAATTCTGCTAGAAAAATACTTCAAGCCAAGCGGCCGGACAGAATTCTCAGAATATGTTTCGAGTGGAATGGGTGTGGCAATCCTCACTTAGCGATGAGGGCTGCCGAGCTGGCTTATCAATCAGGTGGAAACATAAAATTTGATCTAAAATGCTGGGATGAAGAGTTAAGCATCGCCCTAAGTGGAGTCTCTAATAAAGAAGCTTTTAGAAACTTTGAGGCTATTGCGAGGAGGTTCCCAATAGAGAAAGATCATCCTCCAACTATATGCGCCACTACGCTGCTAGTTCCGGGATACGTAGACGCAATAGAGGTGGGAGCAATAGCTGACTTCATAGCGTCCATCGACCCAGAGATACCATATAGCCTTCTTGTCTTTCATCCAGATTTTGTGATGTATGATCTCCCAGTCACGCCTATAAAACAAGTTCAAGAGTGCCTAAAAACCGTTAAAAATAAGCTAAAAAATGTATGGATCGGAAATATTCATCTGTTGTCCACGGAACTATTATTATAATTTAAAGCACGAGACATTTCCAGCGTTTAACATATAACTGGGTTTATTCAATATGAATAAAGGAATAGAGAATTGGTAAGTCTCGGAGAGGCGCTGAGGAGCGCAATATCGAAGTTCATGGGAGCGCCCGTGGCTGATAAACAAGCAATCGATGAGCTAGTCAGAGGAATTCAGAGAGCATTATTAATTTCTGACGTTAATGTAGAACTAGTCCAGAAAATATCTATAGAAGTCAAGAAGAGGGCCGAAGAGATAAAGCCTCCTCCAGGGATATCTAGAAAAGACCAAATCATAAAGATCGTTTACGAAGAGCTGATAAATCTTTTAGGAGGAACGACCAAGAAGTTAGAGATAAAAAAGAAGCCTTATGTCTTAATGGTGGTGGGTATACAAGGATCTGGCAAGACAACAACAATTGCCAAAATAGCTTATTACTTGTCTCGGAATGGTTATAAGCCCGGAATAATATGTGCCGATACTTATAGGCCCGCTGCATACGAACAACTTGTCCAGCTTGTCGGACCATTAGGCATACCGATATACGGAGAACCCAATAGCTACGACGCAGTATCAATTGCGCTCAGCGGGATAGAGGAAATAAAGAAAAAGGGATGCGACGTAATCATCATAGACACTGCTGGGAGACATAGAGATCAGGAATCACTAATGAAAGAAATGGCAGAACTCCAAGAAAAGATCAAGCCAGACGAGGTGGCCCTCGTAATAGATGGGACAATAGGGCAGCAGGCGAAACTACAGGCCGAGGCATTTAACAAGACAGCAAGAATTGGATGGATAATTCTGACAAAGATGGACACCTCGGCCAGAGGTGGCGGCGCAATCTCAGCCGTCGCGGCTACTGGCGCCCCTATCTACTTCATAGGGACGGGCGAGAAGATTAGTGATATAGAACCATTTGACCCCATGCGTTATGTCTCACGTATTCTCGGCATACCTGATATTGAGGGCCTGATTGAGCGTGTAAGAATGGCCGAGATAAGTGTATCAGAGGAGGAGGCAGAGAAGATTCTATCAGGAAAGTTCACCTTAATGGACATGGTGAAACAAGTCAAGGAGCTTAGAAAGACAGGGCCGCTTGGAAAGCTATTGAAGATGTTGCCGATACCTGGACTGGGGAGCCTTCCAGAAGAAGAATTAAACAAATTAGAAGAACAGGCAAAAAGATGGGAGGCGGCAGTCTACTCCATGACCCCTGAGGAGAGAAATGATCCAGGCCTAATCGATTCATCAAGGGCTAGGAGAATAGCTAGGGGTGCTGGAATAACTGAGAAAGATGTTAAACAACTTGTAAAACAATTCCAAGAAGCTAAAAGAATGATGAAGAGTATCAAGAGGGCCCAGCACAGGGTTCCGAAAGAATTATTCATGAAGAAGAGGTGAGCAGACCTATTGGATACGATTACCGAGAAGGCCCTCGAAGTGTTAAGGAAGTATCCGCTTTGCTGCACATGTCTTGGCAGGCTATTTGCGGGACTCGGAAAAGGCATCGGGAACAAACTCAGGGGAGAAAGCATAAAGTCTCTCTTAACTATGCAAGCTGATTCGGCCCTCCGCGAAGGTGACCAAAAAGCACTGGAAACCATAAAAATTCTCGCGGCTACTGGTTGGAAGCCTGCACAACAAATCGCCTCAACTTTAGGAATTAACTATGAAGAGAAGGATTGCATGATTTGCTTCAATAAGCTGACGAATGAAAACATAGAGAATATTGCTAGAAAAATTGAAGATAGGTTAAGGGAATACGAGTTTAAAACATTTTTGGTAGGCTCAAGAATTCCGGGATTCATAAAGATACTTGAAGAAAACATATTCTCGGAATTCTCATTGATATATGCTGAAAGCATTAGAAAAGACATTGATAGGGAAATAGGAAAGAAGCTTGAGGAAATCCTGAAACGCGAGGTTGATTTTCATTATCCCGAAGTCGTCGCGATTGTTGATATATATACTGGAAACATTGAGGTGAATGTATCACCTTTATTCATCAAGGGAAAATACTTAAAACACGAGGCAGGTATACCTCAGACTCCTTGGCTTTGCCGGAATTGCTGGGGAGTTGGATGCACCAAATGCGGCTACAAAGGAAGAGAATACGATAATTCCGTATCAGAGTTTATTAGTTTACCAGCAGTAAGGCTTAGCGGAGCCATAGATTATGTGTTCCATGCAGCTGGACGAGAAGACTTAGACGCATTCGTTAAAGGCGAAGGACGCCCATTCATAATTGAGCTGAAGGAACCGAGGAAACGCACAATCGACTTTAAGGAATATTCAGAACTTGTTCACAAATACTCCGAGGGGAAGGTGGAAGTCAAGGATCTGAACTACGCCTCAAGATCGGAAGTTCGTCTATTAAAGACGTATATAGAAAAGGCAAAAAAGAGATATTTAGCAATAGTGACATTTGAGTCTCCTATTTGTGAAGCGGCTATAAAAGAGGTCGAAAAATACTTTACTAATAGGGTTATCGAGCAGCAGACGCCCATCAGGGTTCTTTCAAGAAGGGCAGATAAGGTCAGAAAGAAATATGTATATTCAATAGCAGCTCAGAAAATCGATGATTATACCCTGTCATTTGAAATCCTTGCCGATGCAGGTCTCTACATCAAGGAACTGATACACGGAGACCTTGGAAGAACAAGCCCATCTATAAGTGAATTTTTAGGCATTATGCCAAAAAGCATAAAATTAACTATTCTCGAAGTACTCGAAGGAAAGATTCAGAAACCATAAATTCTTCATGGACATTAAAAATAGGTGTCAAAACATATATGTGAGGACTACGACTTTATTCAATAGTAATAAAGGTGAAAGGGGCTGACACGACATAGTGGGTTTAGAGCTAGGTGTAGAGCCATGCTTACTAGAGAGGTGGGAGAACGAGCAGGCCCAAAGCCCGAAGTTTATCTAAGCGAGATACCTATCGGAAGCAAAGTATCCATCATTATTGATCCGGCTACTCATAGGGGATCTCCACATAGACGCTATCATGGAAAAATCGGCGAGATAGTAGAGAAACGGGGCCGTGGATACATCGTAGCTGTAAAAGTTGGATCAAAGAGAAAACTTCTATCACTGTTGCCGGAGCATATAAGACCATTTATTCAGGGGTGAAAAAATTATGGTAAAAAAAATTGTCTCATCTACACCAGTAAGCATCCCAGAAGTTAAAGAACTACTTTCAAACAAAAAACAAGAATTAACGCCTCTTCAAATGAGGGTATATAATTATGCTGCAAGCTTCTCCAAAATATCGCCAGAAGCAGCGAGAAAACTAATCAATGAACTTATTGAGCAACATGGATTGCAGCGTGATGAGGCATGTCAAATAGTTAATATTTGCCCAACCACAGTTGAAGAACTTAGAACGATACTATCCGGATATAAAAGATTAGTTTCTACTATTCTATTTTCTGATGAAAAATTAAATGAAATTCTTCGATTAATTAAGCAGTATTTGGCTATGGAGGCAAAGATGCAAGAGATCTAGCATTATGAAATAAGTGTTATTGAATATGGAGCGTACAAAACAGAAATTATACGAAGATGAGGCATATGTTCTAGACATATTACCCCAGAGACCTGGAGCTAAACAACCATTTCTAGAACGAAATATGCAAATTGCTCAAATGCTGGGGTCTGAATACTTCACATTGCTAGAAGCCTTGGTAAACCAATCACTCGGATTAAAGCCAGGAATGAAGACATATATAGGTAGAGATGTACCAAGAGATTTAATAAGAATTGTCAGAAGAATAACCTATAATAACCTTACTGAAAATGCCAAATATGAACTCGAAAAAATTATCGACACCATTGTTCATGAAAAAGAACAAAGATTCGTCGAGTTTATCAATACATGTGGTCCATTGACCCCACGATTACATGCCTTAGAGACAATTCCAGGAATAGGGAAAAAACTAATGCAAAAAATAATTGAAGAGAGAGAAAACCGACCATTTGTAAGCTATGAAGATATCAAAAATAGAGTCGGCATAAATGATATTGATAAAGCAATAGCAAAGAGAATCTTCATAGAACTTACTGATTCAAATAATAGACACTGGTTGTTTGTCAGACTACCTTCTCAGGGCACTCCATAATTATTCAATATGACAAGACTCGGACAACACTTCTTAAAAAATGAAGAAATTTTAGAGAAATTAATAGAATTAGGAGAAATCAAACCCACAGATATTGTACTAGAGCCAGGATGTGGGGACGGAAAACTAACAGAAAAATTGGCAAAACAAGGATGCAAAGTCATAGCTATCGAGATCGATGAAAAACTAGCATCTATAGCGGCAAATAGACTTGCAATGTATGACAATGTAAGACTCATTATTGGAGACTTATTAAGAGTTAAACCCACAGGATTTAACAAAGTCATCGGAAATCCACCATACTACATATCATCACGCCTGATCCATTGGCTAATAACAGGACCTATGCCAGAATTAATGGTAATGACATTGCAACGTGAATTCGCTGAAAAATTATGTGCAAGGCCAAAGCAGGATAACTATGTATACTTATCAGTACTCACACAGCTTTTTTATGACGTTAAAGTTTATGGAGTAGCCCCCCGCCGATACTTCTCTCCACCACCAAAGGTATCATCCAGGATAGTAATTATGAGGAGAAAACCCAAAATACACCCAAATATACTTAACCATATTTGGTTGATAAAAAATCTCTTTACAAGGAAGAGACACCTAATAAAAAGAGAGCTTAAAAAGTTAGACATAGAGATACCACCCCAACTAATAGGGAAGAGGATTTATGAAATCGATGTTGAGAACTACTACAATCTACTTTCCAAACTTACTCCCCAATAATTGGACAACCCTTATATTGAACATACAGACTACATATCTAAAGAATGCACGCAAAAAACTACCGAAAAATTGAGAGACCATACACTAGGGCCGAATTTATCCACGGAGCCCCCCAGCCAAGATTAGCGAAATATGACTATGGAAATTGGAGGGGAGATTATGAATATGAAGTCTCATTAATAGCCGAGACAAATTGTCAGATACGCGATGTCGCCCTTGAATCTGCAAGAGTATCTGCAGGCAAAACTCTCACGGCAAAACTAGGCGACAATTTTTATCTAGCAGTGAAGGTACATCCTCATCATGTCCTAAGAGAAAACAAGATGATTTTCGGAGCACATGCTGACAGACTTCAAGAAGGAATGAGTAGAGCCTTCGGAAGACCAATTGGAAGAGCAGCGCAAGTCGAGGCGGGGACCAAAGTTTTAACAGTGCATGTTTATAGGAACGGAATAGAAGCAGCACGAGAGGCACTAAAGATAGCGGCTAAGAAACTTCCAAAAAATTATAGAATAGAAATTATACAATTGAAAAAAGAAGTTGTCAGCAGTAGTGAAGCAAATTAGCACAGAATCTACTTTGCAAGCAGTTTGTAGAGGAGAGCTGCAGAGGTGTGCATTCTATTCTCGGCCTGATCAATTATTATTGATGACGGACCATACGCTACACTTTCCTCTACTTCCTCTCCAACCCTCATCGGCATACAGTGCATAAATTTAGCATCTTTTTTTGCCAGGCTCATCAGCCTCTCATTAACCTGATACTTAGGAATGAATACCTTAGTTCTTGTCTCTCTTTCCTGCTCCTGTCCCATCGAGACAAAAACGTCTGTATAAATGAAGTCTGCATCCCTAACTGCTTCTTCTGGATCGTCAGTAAATACAACATTGGCTCTTGACTCTTCTGCCCATTTGTATGCCTGTGCCTTGATAGCTTCATTAACTTGATACCCAATAGGCGAAGCCACGGATATGTCTACACCGACTAATGAACATATCTGCACAAGTGACGTACAGACATTATTGCCATCCCCTACGTATGCTACCTTTACATGTTTCTTTCCTACACTATACTCGAAAATCGTCATTAGGTCTGCGAGGGCTTGGCATGGGTGATGCTTGTCGGAGAGAGCGTTAATTACAGGAACCGAGCTGTGATTTGCCAGCTCGGTAATTGTGGAGTGGCTGATTACTCTCGCCACTATTGCGTCAACATACCTAGAGAGCACCATGGCTGTATCTTTTATTGGTTCTCCTCTAGCTAGTTGGAGCTCTCCTGATGAGAGAAAGATTGCATCTCCGCCCAGCTTGTGGATTGCTGAGGTGAAGGAGACTCTTGTACGTGTTGACGGCTTCTCAAAGATCAGGGCGACTATTTTGCCTTTTAATGAGGTGGCTGGGTATCCTCGCTTCTTGAATCTTGTGGCTATTTTGATTATTTCTAGGATCTCTTCCTTTTTTGTGTCTGTAAATTCTAGGAGGTGTTTCATTCTTTTTCGGTTATTTAATTGTGACGTGGTTGGATTTATTTTTATTTATTGCTGCTTGGTAATCCTTAACACTAAGTCATGCTAGTTGTGTTTGGTATCTGGCATGTCTGGTAATGAAGCTCGTGAGGCCAGGTTTTCCAGCGAGTTGCTCGGGATACTTAGTGCCCTTTCGGCTCCTGAGAGACTTAGGATTCTCCTGGCGCTTGAAAGTGGTGGCCTGAGCTATTCTGAGCTTATGAAGACTGTTGGGATGAGTAGGAGACGTGATTTGGGGAGATTTTCTTATCACTTGAGGAGGCTGCTTGAGGTTGGTCTTGTCGAGGTTGATAGGGAGTCGAGGCTTTATAGGCTCAGCAGTGCTGGGTTTTCCGTCATTGAGCTGCTTAGGAATCTTTCGCTGAGGGTTGATCTGGGTGGTGGGTTGTTTGTTCGGAGATGGTTGTCTGTGGTTGAGCCTTTTGATAAGCTTAGGATTATTGATTCACTGGTCAGGGAGGCTGGTGTTCCTGTTAGAGTTGCGAGTAGGGTTGCGGGGAGGGTTGAGGACGAGTTGGTTAGGTTGGGTCTGGGGACGGTTGATTCGCCTGTCGTCAGGTGTCTTGTCGGTTATGAGCTTTTGAATCGTGGCCTTTTAGGGCATCTTTCGAGGTATGTTCAGGTCGGTCCGAGTCTTTATGATGTTTCTGGTCTTTTTAGGAGGAGTTTAGCTTCTGGTGATTCTTTGGTTGTTGAGGATTTTGTTGATGATGTTTTGGGTGGTTTTGTGTTTAGGAGGTTGTTTCCTAGGGGGCTTGCTGAGTTTTGTTATGGTGGGGTGGTTGGGGTTTATCGTCCTGGTTCTTGGGTTAATGCTTTTCTCGGGTTTGGTCTTCTGTCTGATGGGGGGATTGTTGGTGTTGACGGGTTGATGAGCTTGTTGGTGCGTTCTAGGGTTGTTAGGGATGAGTTGGTTGTGGGTGGTAGGGAGGTTTCGTGGGAGGTTGTTGATAAGTTTGTGGATTTGTTGAGGAGTGTTCGTTGTGGGCGTGTGGGTTATAGTGTTTGTTCGTCGGCTGGTGTCTTTGTTGGGAGAGGTGGTTTTCCTAGCGAGTTTGGTAGGGCTGGTGATTTGATGTGTTCGTTTTCCTTGTTGGGTGGTTCGTTTGCTGTTTCTCGGCTTGTTGATGATTGTTTGCTTTTTGATTCTTTTGGTCTCTTTGGGCTTGGTGGGTCTTTGAGTGTTTTTGTTGGTGGGTTGTTTGGTGTGAATCTTGCTGGCTTGTTTCTGAGGAGTGATGGTCGTCTTGATCTTGTCTTGCAGCGGCTTAGGGAGGTGTTGCGTCAGGTTGTTCAGGCCGTATTGAAGAGGCATGGCTTTTTGGGTCGTATGCATCGTGATTTGGGCGGTGGGTCTTGTTATTATTTGGTGGCTCCTGTTGGGCTTCGAGAGGTCTTGGATCGTATTGTTGTTGAGAGGTCGCTGGGGGAGGCTCTTGGGTTCCTTAGGGATGTTTTGTCGGTGTTTAGGGATGTGTTGTCTGGTTCTTCTGGTAGGAGAGTTAGGGTTTCTGTGGCTTCTGTGTGGCCTAGGGATTTGTCTGAGTTTCTGTATCAGCGTGATGGTGCGTCTTTTGGTTCTCAGACTGTCGCGAGGTTTGTGGGGCCGGCTGGTGTCTATTCTGACAGCTTGTTTGGGTTTTCGTCGCCTATTTTTAGGGAGGGGGCGCGTGATGTGGCTGGGTATTTTGATTCTGGGCTTGTCGTTCCGGTTGATTTCTCTGTACTGGGTCAGGGCGGGTCGATGGATGAGTTGTTGGGTTTGTTTGAGACGATTGATAACTTGGTCTTGAGGTTTAGGCGGGTCTAGTTTATCTCTGGGTTGTTGTTTTTAGGGCTAGTATTGCTTTGGCTAGGTCTCCTCCTGCCTCTATTAGCGCTGTTCTTGCCTGTTCTTCTGTTACGCCTGCCTGCATTGCTACTATTGCTATGTCTTCGGGTGTTGGTTCGTAGGTTGGCTGCTTGGACTCGGGCTGCGGTGTCTCTTCTATTTCTTCGCCTCCTATTATTTGATAGACTCTGCCTGCGGCTGTGTCTAGTGATACTATGTTTGGGTTGTTTATTCTGATTTTTTTGTCTGTTAGTGTTATTGTTACTTCTATTGCGGTTCCTAGTTCTTTCATCGAGATGCCGAGGCTGCTCATCATTCTTTCCTGCATTCTTCTTAGGTCTCTGGGTCCTATGCGTATTTGCTTCTTCAATCCCTATTGCACCTCTTTTATTACTCTTGTAAGTATGCTTTATCTGTTCTCTAGGGTGTTGTATTCCGCTCTGTAGGGGAGAGGTGTTAAGCATTCGTGATTTTTTGAAAAATTGCTTAACATTCTACCTCTCTCGCTCGTGATTAATACTTTGTAGTTTTTCTTTGCCTTTAACTGTCCTTGGATTATTCATCTCTCATCTATCTATAATTTAATTCCTGACTGTTTATATTTATTGAGACATGATTAATTATTTATTTCTTTGCCGTTGATGATGTTGTTGTAGTTAATGTGCTTCATTTTTTACATCATCGGGAGTATGAGTATATTTATAATGGAGTGCGGCAAGTGTTAGATAAATGTCAAAAAGCTATTATGAGGCTTCGATAAATAGATTTCCGAGCAAGTATTGGCATAGGATGATTATAAATAATGCAAAATTTATGATTCAAAAATATAATATTTCTTCTCCTCTACTTGACTTGGGTTGTGGAGATGGAGTTAGGACTCGGCTAATTTTCGATAAAGACTTCGTGGTGCATGGCGTAGATAATGATCCTGAAATGATAGAATTCGCTAGAAGGAGACTTGATAAGGTATATTTAGGCAATATGGAGGATCCGCCTCCTGAGATTCTGAATAATAAGTATGGGACGATCCTCATAATGGAGAGCTTAGAGCATGTAAGAAATCCCGAAAAGGTTTTACGATTAGCCAATGAGTTATTAACAGATGATGGAGTATTATTAGTAATTGTTCCGCTGAATACACTTTTGTTTAGACTTATCTGGTGGATATGGACTAGGACTATGGGAAAGAAGTGGAAACATTTACACATACATAATTTTAAATCACCTAAACAATTATTTACTCTTCTTGAAAGATGGTTTAGAGTCGTTGAATACAAGAGAACAAACTTTGGTTGTATATTGATAGCGATTTGTAAGAAGCGATGAAGTCAGTAAAATATTCTTTCTGCTAAGTTATTGCTGTGTCTACGCTTTGTTTTTGTGACTTAAGTTTTTTGTTTCAGGTAAATCTTGCTTCCTACAATAGAATTGTTTGGTATCAACACTTTTGTGCCATCACTCTTTATAACTATTGTGAATAACGTTGATACCTCATCGACGACGCCTTCTTCTCCACCTAGAACGACGAGATCGCCTATTTTGTATGGCCTAGTTATTAGGAGAAAGAATCCAGCAATTGCTTGTCCTAATACTTGCTGGGAGGCGAAGCCTATCACTATGCCTAGGAAGCCTCCTAGGGCGACACCTGCAGCGCCTCCAGCCACGCCACCCGCAATGGATGCAACTAGTGCTCCAATGCCTATGATCTTTACGAGGTTCCTGACAGCTGCAGCTGTGGCGTGGTCGTATTTCGACCTTAAAGACCAATAAAAGAATATTCCAACACTATTTACAATTAGGTATCCGAAGGCTAATGCGAGGAGCACGTGCACATATCCCATATACTCAGTAATGTTTATTCCAAGCGATGGTAGGAAGCTACTAGAGAACCATTGAAGAATCGCTGCTACGACTATGTATAAGACTATGTATATGATAATTCTTGCCATCGAGGTTGTTGTCTTTTTCGCCACCTCAGTCCTACTAATATGTTCTGATGATGTAGACAATTCAGTACTCATAATTCACCTATAATACTTCACGAAGATGATATATTTGTCTTCTTGTTTTTGCTTCGGAGCCTCGGGCAAGGGTTAATAGTTATTATCAGTTCCAGTATCACTGGAGCCGCTTTGGTGGATGTCTCTGATTTGAGGGTCATTATTCCTGTTGGGGGCGAGGCTAAGCGTCTGAAGCCCCTCACTGCCGAGGTCTCTAAGGCCTTGGTAAGGTTTCTGAATAAGCCGCTTGTCGAGCATGCAATGGCCAAGTTAGCATCTCAGGGTGTTCGTGAATTCATATTCGGCGTCAAGGGATACATAAACTATAAGAGCCTATACGACTATTTTCAGGACGGCGCAGGATTCTCTGCACGATACAGACTTGGTCATCGAGTCCGTATTTTTTATCAGCCCAACATCGACGATTTGGGGAGCGCAGACTCCGTCAGGCTCAACATGGAGTTCTATAACATTGATGACTACTTGATGGTTATTCAGGGGGACAATATTTTTGACATTGACATTCGGAGGATACTTTCTTTTCACGTAGAGAGTGGAGCCTTAATGACAATCGGCCTCACAAAAGTCACTGATGTTGAGAGATATGGAATAGCTGAGCTTAATGATGATTCTAGAATCTGTAGGTTTATTGAGAAGCCAAAGAGATACGAGACCCAGTCAAGACTCGCAAATACTGGAATATACATACTCTCACCGGAGATGCGCAAGATTCTTTCTGGAGATAAAGTGATGAGAGTTCTGAAGGAGAGGCAGAGGCTTGACTTTGGAATGGACCTCATACCAATGCTCGTCGATGATGGCTACCCGGTATATGGCTACATACTACCCGGCGAATGGTACGACGTCGGCACACCAGAGACATATTTAGACTCGATGATAAAGCTGATCAATAGAGACGACGCGTCTGATTATCTGGGAGAGCCTATAGAACCTTCTGTGAAGATATGGATACAGGCTCATGACGTGGAAGAACGACGGAATAGGGAGAACCTCCTAAAAAAGATCCGAGATGGGAGTATAAGAATTGAGGGCGCCGCCCTCATTGGGAGGCACTGCCAGATTGGAGAAAACGTAGTCATTAAGGATTCATGCATCGATAATTTCTCGATAATTCTCGACGAAGCAGTAGTTGAGAGGTCGGCGATACTTGATAGAACTATCGTTGGAGAGGCTGCAGAGATACGCGACGCCATAATATCTAGGCACGTAAAGATTTCATCATCAAGGAATAACCCAACCCGAGTAGACGGAGTCAGCGTAATCGGAGACGACTCCACGATTGGTGAGGGATGCATAATTTCAGGAACGAAGATCTATCCCCACATAGTTATTCCATCCTTCAGTATGCTTAGAAATATTACGATAACTAGTTGAATCATCTCTTTTTCAAGAGGCATAGATTAGGATAAATACGGGGCAGGATTAGTTATTCACGTGGCCTCGCCCCGAGTTAGGACAAACCCCCAAAAGCCCTCACCGACAAAGCCAAGGCAGAAATCAAACATCATCGAGCGAGTCGAGAGATACGAGTTCATCGAAGGCTACGGCGAGATCATAAGAAAGGCAAGAGAGAAGCTCGGGATGACTAGAGAAGAGCTCGGCGCACTAATTCAGGACAAGGCATCAGTCATCAAGAAGATAGAGAACGAAGAGCTAAAGCCGACCATAGAGCAGGCAAAGAAATTAGAGAAAACACTTAAGGTCAAGATTCTCGTAGAGGTCTCCGAAGAAGTCGAGGAGCTCTTCAAGCCTCCGAAGACTAAGCCGACTGGAGTTACGCTCGGCGACCTCATGAGAAGCCAAGAAAAAGAGAGATAACGATTTAAAGAGCGCTAGACATATATGATATTCAGAGGGCAGGTGAGTGTTAGCGACGAGGGGCAGGGTAGCCATCGTCCACAGGGCATATCCGTGGGAAGAATCAAACCTAAACGAGCTTGAAGAACTATGCAACACGGCCGGCTACGAGGTGGTCTATAGACTCTTCCAGAGAAGATACCCCCACCCAGAGTACAACATAGGCCCCTCAAAGCTAGGAGAGCTCAAACAAGCCGTCAAGAACCTCGGGATATCCAAGGTAATATTCGAGAACGAGCTCAAGCCCCTCCAAGAATACAACCTCGCAAAGATACTCTCAGTCGAGGTCATAACCAGGATCCGACTCATACTCGAGATCTTTACACAGCACGCCTCAAACCTCGAGGCAAAGCTCCAGATAAAGCTGGCCGAGCTCAAGTATGAATTACCGAGGGCGAGGGAGAAGGTAAAACTCGCAAAGAGGGGAGAGCAGCCAGGCTTCCACGGCCTCGGAGCATACGAGGCAGACGTCTACTACGAGGAGATCAATAGAAGAATTCATAAGTTATCAGAAAAACTCGAGGAGATTAAGAGGAAGAAACTCAGCGCGAATCTCCAGAGGAGGGTCGAGGGCATCCCGGTCATCTCGCTGGCTGGATACACAAATGCGGGGAAGACCACTCTCTTCAACACGCTCACCGGCTACGAAGCAGAGGTCTCGCCACAGATGTTCACGACACTCTCAACGAAGAGGCGATTAGCAAAGATTGATGGGAAACCAGTATACGTATCAGACACGGTTGGATTCATAAAGAATGTCCCGACCCTGCTCATATCATCATTCATGTCGACGCTGATGGAGATAGCTGAGGCAGACCTAATACTCCTAGTCATAGACGCGTCGGAACCCGTCGAGACAATGAGGGAGAAGCTCGACGCCTCGCTCAGCACCCTCAGACAGATAGGCGTGACAAACACGCCGATAATAATCGTCCTAAACAAGAACGACATAGCACCACCAACAAACCTTGAAGAGGCAGCTAAAGTGATTGGTCAGAGCTACCCAGTCATAAACATCTCTGCGAAGAGAGGAGACAACATCGAGGGGCTCCACCGAGTAGTCTCCCAGTTCCTGAACAGCTTCGTCCTCTTCAAGGCAAGCCTCACCTACAGTGACGAGGCAAAATGGCTACTACAGCAGGCATACATGAAGGGACGCGTAATAGACCTAAAGTACCAGGACAGCACGATCGAGATAATCGCCGAGACACCACTAGTAGTCGCCGAGAAGATAAGGAGACTAACAAATCCCTCAGGATTCAGAATAATCAAGCAAGAATCAGATCAGTAGTCCGAGATATATGAGGATTGAGAGCTCACTCAATAGGAGGATAAGCAAGATGATTATGCCTGGGCTGAGGCGCCTCCTACCCTCTGGCTTCATTCCAAAGAAAAAATGGTCAAAAAACCAGTAATAAACATTGTGAATCTAGAACTTAGAATATTATTCATGAATTTTTTCTAAATTATTCTAGAAATACTAGAATCGGTATAAGATTCTTCAGAATTCCCTTGGATTGACTAAACATTCTTCACTTATAGGCATAGATATATATCTCTGGAGGGTGAATATTGCTACGTGGCCATGTTTAGGAGGGAGGACCTCTACTGGGAGAGGCTGAGAGGTCCTTCACCCATAATGCCGTCAGACATCGAGCATCTTGTACGCGAGATACAGATACTTAAAGCCGAGATACAAAAGATAAAGAAGGCACTCGAGGAAAGAGGAATCAAGATAGATTAGGAAGGTCCCTATAGATTGACTGGATAAGCGGTCTTAGAAGCTTAGCGATGCTCAGGACTCTCTTCAGATCTTTTCTGCAGTGATTGATGATGAGTGTTCTTCTTCCTTTCTTTCCGGCTAGGTATTCTGAGTAGAGCCTAGGAACGTCTATCCCGATGTACTCCTCGGGGAGATTTATGCCTAGATATCGCGAGACTGATTGAAGACTGTTTGAGCTGAGCCTCATGTGGTTTTTAGAGACCTCCATCAGGTCTATGTGTCTAGCCTCAAGTATGGGTGTCGGGTCGATTCTCAGCCTTACACATCTACTTATCAGGAATGGTATATCGAATCCTAGGCCTCCCCAAGTAAAGTAGATGTTTACTTCTTGGAAGATCTTTATGAATTCTCTGAGTGATGACTCCTCTTCCTCCGGCGTCTTTACGAAGATTATTTTTTCTTTGCCCTTAAAGTACTCAGCTAGCCCGATGCATATGACTTGACCTGTATCAGCGGTGAGACTTGTAGTCTCTATGTCCAGCGCGTAGACAACTGGCCTAAGAGTCAAGGACACATCAACACTCTATTTAGAATTGCAATTCCTTATAATTTTGCCTTCTAAGAACCGTTTGTTTATTCTTATGTTTTACAAATATTTTTCGGTCTGTATTGGCTTAGCGTCAAAGTGCATCAGTTATATAATGGCTCATGCATTCAGGGAGATGTGTCTGAACCGGATGAATCGGAGCTTGACCGCATACTTCAGAGAAAGTTACGCGAGCTTATGAGGGATAGCAATGCGCCTGAAGAGAGTGCGAGTTTCCCGTCAGAACCAATCGATATTACTGATAAAGATTTTGATAAATTCATATCACGTTACCCCTTAGTGGTTGTCGATTTCTGGGCCGACTGGTGTATGCCTTGCAGATTTCTCGCGCCGATAGTGAAGGAGCTTGCAAAGGAGATGTCCGGAAAGGTAGTCTTCGGTAAGCTGAACGTGGATGAGAATCCTGTGACTTCCAGCAAGTTCGGCATTATGAGCATTCCCACCCTGATTATCTTTAAGGATGGAAGACCTGTGGACGCAGTGGTGGGCGCACTGCCTAAGTCTAAGCTACATGCGCTAATAATAAAACATCTTCACTGAAATTTTTGGGTCCTTGTCATGCATTAATGTTTAAAACTTAGGGTGTTTATTAATTGTTAGATGGCTGGTTAGTTTGCTGATATCTCCGTCTCTAAGCCTCGCTAAGTACTTAACAGAGAAGAAGAGAGAGCTCGATGACTGGTTCGCTATGAAGGCTAGGGAGAGCATTGACGGTGGCCTGATAAAGGAGACGATTAAAGGCGGGAAGAGGCTTAGGCCGCTTTTGTTGATGCTTGTCTTTGACGCTCTAGACGGAAAGGATAGGGAGTCCGCCCTTGACGTTGCCTATGCACTTGAGCTTGCACATAACGCAAGCCTAGTCCACGACGATATAATTGACTGGGACTACTATAGGCGCAGTAGGCCAGCGCTCTGGCGACAGATAGGAATTGGAAGAGCAGTTATTCAGGGGCACAGAATTATCAACACTGCATTTCGAACCGTACTGGACAAGGGAGTTGAGATTACTAGATTATTTCTAGAGGCTTGGGAAAACTCTTCATTCGGAGTATTAGAAGAACTGTTCTCCTCGACCCCACCATCCAAGATGCTATATCTCAGGATTATTCAGGAAAAGACTGCTTCACTCTTCGCCGCTGGAGCTGAGTCGGCGGCCGTCCTAGCGGGCTCCTCGGAAAAGATGAGAAATCTAGCTAGGAGGTACGGACTACTCGTCGGCACCGTCTACCAATTAGCAGATGATTATGTAGATCTTAGGCGCAATAAGGGGTTGATAAGAGTCATTTTGAGGCTTAGAAATATTGACGAGGCCGTAAGGAAGGGCTACATCGCGCTTAAGGAGGGGAGGCTTCTACGCTTCTTAGAGATCATACAGCAATCAAGCAGGTTTTACTCTTTCATTACAGAGCTTCTCAGGGAATGTTACGATGAGATTGATAAAATTGTCGACGCAATGGAGATTAAGGAGGAATATAGACCCTTGCTAAAAGAGTTTCCAAGATTCTGCGTAGAACAAATGCTGAAAGAGAGTAAGTAATAGTCCTTGATTTAAGTATATTATAGTCAACGAGTCATTGAATAGTCAGTGTTGGGACATGGCTATCGAGGGATTATTAGAGATAGCCACCGCGTTATCACTCTCATGGCTAAGGCTAGGAGCAGCCCTGCTCCTATCGATAGCTATGTCCCTCCTAGTCGGCATCCCCTCAGGCCTCAGTAGAGGCGTAGAGCGGTTAGTCCTTCCCATACTTGACGTCCTCCAGAGCGTCCCAATACTGGGTTTCTTCCCAATCGCTGTCTACTTCTTCATCTCTATAAATCCGATACTTGGTCCGGACCTTGCCTCTATCTTTCTTATATTTACTTCTACTTTCTGGAATATGGCGTTCGGCGTATACGAGGGCGTAAGGGCCATTCCGCCAGAGCTATACGAAATTTCTAGAATAGTCAACCTAGGCATCTCTAAGAGACTACGCCAGATCATAATTCCAGCATCTATTCCGAGGATAATTTCTCAGCTCCCTCCCTCGATAGCCAATGGGCTTTACTTCCTGACCGCGAGCGAGATCATCTCGTTCGGGGAGAAAGAGATTAGCGTAGCCGGGGTGGGCTCCCTAGTCGCCACATATGTGAGGAAAAATGACGTTACAGGAATAGTCATAACCGTAGGCTCGCTAGCCCTCAGCATAGCGCTCATATTCACCCTAATAGTTAACCCATTAATCACTTGGGCAGAGAAGTTTAGGTTCGAGACAGTAACTACGCCCAGCAGGCCCGGTAGGGTGACACTTGGCCCTGTTAGGAGGATCTTCACGACGGTGAGGACGCGTATTCCATCGATGAGGATGCAGCTTACTCTTCCGAGTGTCTTTGTCCACGTTGGACACATGCCTAGACATCTATCCCGCTTCATATTCATAATGGCTATCAGTGCAGCAGCGATATTTTTCTTGACAGTCTCTTCGAGCTACATCTCTGACGTGCCGAGAATACTCATGGGTATCTGGCTCATGATTAATGAGATGGGATACATCCTGGTACTCAACTCGGTTGGCATGTCATTTGTCAGGATAGCCATTGCCATCTTCTTATCCCTCCTATGGTCAATTCCCGTGGCCTACATAGTCGCTAAGAGCGATAGGCTCAGGAGGACCGCCCTCCCAGTCATACAGATAATCGCCTCGATGCCTGTACCGATCTTCTTCCCACTCATAGCTGATGCATTTCTATCATCAAGAGAATTTATCGAGCTGGGATCAATATTGCTGATAGTCTTGGGCACTCAGTGGTACATTTTTTACTCCCTTGTGGGTGGATTTTTAAGAATTCCTACAGAGTACCGAGAGCTCTCCAAGAGCTATAGTCTAGGCAGGCTGAGGGAGCTATTCATAATCTATATTCCGTTTGCCATGCCCTCACTGGTGACTGGCCTAATTACTGCGACTGGCGGAGCATGGAACACCCTCGTAGTCGCTGAGCGCCTCGTCATCGGTGGACGGGTCTTTGAAACAAGTCTCCCAGGGCTTGGAAAGCTACTCTCGCAGTACACCGAGATGGGCTCAGTCTACGGCATGGCCGTGATAGTCTTCGTCATGACTGTGATAGTCGTCGCGTTTAATAGGTTCATCTGGCGCCCGCTCTATGACAGGACAATAAAGATGGTGAGGGAGTAAATGTCGGCGAGAGAGCCAATCCTGAGGCTGATAGACGTAAAGTTTGAGCACAAGCTGAGGGGTGGCAGGACGCTTCCAATATTTAACGGCATCAACGTATCAGTCCACTACGCAGAGTTCTTGGGAATCGTGGGGCCGAGCGGCTGCGGAAAATCAACGCTCCTAAGAATAATGGCCGGGCTCATCCGGCCGACCCATGGTAGAGTAATATTCAGAGAAGAGGAGTTGACAAGCCCGACGCCAAGAATATCGATGATGTATCAGAGCCCGACACTGATTCCATGGCTATCAGTCTGGGACAACGTCTACCTCGCTGTATCCTCGAGGAGAGACATGACCGAGGAGGAGAAGAGGGAGAAGACATCGCTGTTCATTAACCTAGTGGGTCTAGAGGGCTTCGAGTCGGCATATCCATCGGAGCTGAGCGGAGGAATGAAGCAGAGAGTAGCGCTCGCGAGGGCACTAGTCACGAGCCCAGACGTCCTACTGCTCGACGAGCCCTTCAGCAACCTCGACCCCCTGACCGCGATAAACCTCAGCAGAGAGGTAGAATACATGTGGCTTGACTCCAGCCTGCCACCCGCCTCAGTCGTGATGGTCTCCCACAGCATAGACGAGGTCGTACAGCTCTCAGACAGAGTACTAGTACTGAAGGGGCGACCGGCAGAGATCATTGCGGAGATAAATATCGAGTTAGAGAGGCCCCGGAACAAGAAGTCCGAGGAGTTCTATCGATACGTCGACGAGATATTCACTCTCGTGAGCTAGTTGTCTGAGCCTTCGCAGCCCTTCTACGCCTAAGCCTAAATGCTCTGGACTCTCCGTCATATTCTAGCCATCCAGTCATCACTAGCCAGTCAATGATGAATGTCCTAAGCCTCTCGAGCTGCTCATCGTCAGATTCACACAGCTTGACCGCGTTGTTTATCTCCTCAATAGTGACGGGAGCGTTCCTCGAGGAGACGTACTGTATGATTGACCTGAACGGCTCAACCTTCTCCACGATCTCTGTGAGCATCTTTATCTTTCCAGTCAATAGCCTCCTAGAGAAGCCGAGACCACTCTGAGTGAGCTGGACGTCACCATCTATGACGCTGACTAGGCCGAGCGCCTCCGCTGCCTCTAAGACCCTCAGTAAATGCCCAAGCTCCATCCCTATCTCCTTCGATAGCTGCGCCAGGTCTACCCTCCCCTTGAAGAGCCCGACAACATCGAGGAGCCCGGCGATCATTCCGGGAGTTACATCTAATGGGCATTTAGGCCCGTCTTGACTCAACTCTCAATAATTGTTTGTTGGTCTCATATATTAGTTTGGTATATGAAGCCCTAAGAAAAGTTTTTATATAGCTGTAGGACCTGGCGGACAACCTCCGCGGCACCGCCAAGCCTCCCGGCCTGCTCCACGTAACGAGAGACTACCTCGTCGCTTATCGTGTCGTATGCCTGCGTTATCGCCGTCCTGAGCGTCTCTGAGTTGAGCATTTCCTCATTTAGAACAACTGCCGCTCCCTTATTCATCAGGCTTCTGGCGTTTGATTCTTGTTCAGAGTGTCTGGGAATGGGGACCGTGACCAGCCTGCATCCATAGGCGAGGGCCTTTGTCAGGAGGGACTGCCCTGCCCGGCTCACAACCACGTCTGATGCGGCGAGCAGCTCATACTCATCCACTACCCAGTCAACCACCCAGAGCCTATCACTCCTGAATGAGTATCCACTACTGGGTCTTCCACGCGTAAAGATTATCTGCATATCCCTTAGGCCGGGCAATGCATTGATAATCTTTTCAGTGAATCTCTCCCTCTCTTGTCTGGGCCCGGTGGCCTGGATTAGGATGAGCGGCTCATCCTGCCTGAAGCCGAGCTTTCTCTTGAGCTCGTTCCTAGGCGGATAGTCCCTAGGTGTCCGGCTCATTATTGGACCAACGTAGACTGTCCTGCCCTCTATGCTGCTTGGTAGTCTGAGGTTATCCTCAGAGACCGTGAGAGGGGGCTGGTAATCAGAGATGAGCAGGATATCGCTCAGTGACCATACGTGCGCAACGATGCTGGATGCTGCCTCG
Source organism: Nitrososphaerota archaeon (assembly GCA_038845265.1). Classification (GTDB taxonomy): domain Archaea; phylum Thermoproteota; class Nitrososphaeria_A; order Caldarchaeales; family Calditenuaceae; genus CALIKS01. The sequence goes on from JAWBQR010000005.1 coordinate 67,392, forward strand.
GTTATCTCGGCTAGCCGATGCCACCTCTCGCTCCTCACGAGGAGGTAGAACTGGTTCAGGAGAAGGGCCGTCGGGATTCCCATCAATTTGGCCGCAAGAATCGTAGTGGCCCTAGTATCTGAAAAGACAGCGGCTGGGCCGACATCACTCATTATTCTATACTCAATTGAGACTTGGGCCGCGACGGTTATTGGTAGAAAGATGTTCCTGAGTATTGTCCCCCTGAAGCTGAAGGCCCCATCCGGTCCTAGTCCATACCCTATAGATAGAGACTTGTTTATCGGGAGGCCATACTTATTGAAGAACTCGACCGCGTCGCCGTAGGTCGATATTGATAATTCATGTCCCATTGAAAGAAGCTTCTTCGCTATGACTAGGCTTCGTGAAGCATGTCCAAGCCCGATGCCGCATATGCCCATATGTATTCTAGCCATACCACGCCCCCTAGTCGAGGTCGATATGGATTAGCAGGCCTTACGTGGGATGGACTTTATGTCGACCCTATTTACTTCTCCATTCGGCTCCTTCTCCGCGAATATTTCCGCAGTAAAACGCTTAATCACGGCCGTCCCAGTGAGCCAGAAGGTCGGCGGCAGACCAGCCTTAAAGCAGAGGTTCGTGAGGAACTCCTCTGCGTCCCACCCATACTCTACTGGTACTTGGGGGAGGAGAAGACCTGCTCCAAATGGAGACTCGATTATCAATCCATCCCTACCAATCTCTATCATGCTTGGAATCAGTTTTCTGTCCCTCGCAGCTATCTCTTCCGGAATCGTTAAGACGCTTACCTCAACGACTATTCGGTCGAGCTCGTCTTTACTGAGCGGGGGAAATCTCGGGTCTCCGAACGCTGCGCTCAGGGCGGCATCTACGACCTGCTCCAAAAAATCCTTTACGGGATATGGAAAGCCTATGCATCCCCTCAGCTCAAGTTCTGGATAAGTGTTAAGCGTGACAAATACCCCTCTTTTGAGCTGCCTTAACGCCTCAGGTGCCCGATGGAGGGTTCGGGGTTTTTCACCCTTAATCTTCGATGTAATAGCGTTTCTTGCTAGCTTGACTAGAAATGTGCCTTCCTCATCACTAAGCATCTTTGACACGAATAAAGTTACTGCCCGGGGCTTTATTATGTTTATTCTCAGCGTTAGTTAGGTGCCTTCTATCTTGCTAGCCGCTATGTATGCCCGCCTAAGTGTCCTCAGTATGTTTCTCCAGTGACTACCGATCCAAAACCTCTGACCACAAGAGCTGCATCGCCATATCCCTTCTAGTTCAGGGCTGAGGAGACCGTTGCAGAGTGAACACCTCGTTATTCTCGGCTTTAGAAAAGCCTCTATGGGTAGGCTAAATTCTCTCGAGATATACTTAGCAACTTCTGCGAGGTTTGTCTCAATGTCTCTATACTGGAGCAGACATGACCTCAGCCCCTTCGTTGATGCCGCTCGATGAAGATCTACGTCTGATGTAACTATTATTCTTCCAGTCTTCGATGCAATCTCTATGAGTTCCTCGTCCTTACCCTCCCAGTATTGAGAATCATATCCGAGAATTCTTAACCATCTACATAGGTTTCCATGCATAGAGTCAATAATGAAGGTAGGCTCACTACTCACTTCTCTTCTCTAATTCTATTCTACAGTCCTCGCATAAGTATTGCTCGTCGACCCTGACGAGCATGTCGCTCCATTCACCACACGAGTCGCAGTATCCCTCAAGGTATTGCTCAGAGCCTAGAACCTTTGCTCCTCGCAGTCTTAACTGCTCTTTCACAATCTCCAAAATGTCTGGAGTAACCTTGAGGATGTCCTTGACACTAATTATTCCATGGACCTCGTCCTTATACGTGACGACAAGACGACTTATCCCCATCTTATTCATTCTTCTCAGAGCCTCCTCGATAGTCTCATCTGGACTAGCAGTCACGAGGGGCGTCGACATGATCTCTGAGACCCTAACGTCGCTTGGCTTCTTGTCCAGCGCAACCACCTTCTCTATCAAGTCTCTCTTAGTCACTATCCCGACGGGCTTGCCATTCTTCTTCACGACGATACCGCTTATCTTGTACTTTGTCATTAATTCAGCCACTATCTTGGCGGTGTCATCAACATTAACCTCAATAACCGGGCTACTCATCACGTCCCTTACGGTCACTTCGTCGCTTAGGAACAGCTTCTTCAACTGTTTCTCCACGACGGAGATGTCGCCCCGATTAAATAAGGTTTTCCCGAGACAAATTATAAAAGAGATAATTCTGAAGGTAATACAAAATATCGAGTATTGTAACTTTGCAGCTGTGTTTGTGGATTGTGAAGCTTTTAGAACTTGTGTCTAATTGCTTAGAATTCTTACTTGATGATTCTTGCCTTTCCGTAGGGTATCAGGGACTTAAACTCCTCTAATTCCTCTCTACTCAACTCTACTCCGATTTTCTCCTTCACGACTACTGCGAATGCCTTGGCGAGCTCCTCCGCCTTCTTCTCTCCTGGAACAATCGAGACATAGGCCCTAGAAACCGAGGAGACCCATCTCTCATGACCAACAACAATACGTCTAGAGTCTTCGCGTAGACCAATACATAATCTCAGAGCTACCTGGAAGTATGTTTTTGGAGGCTTAACAATAAATGAGCCACGTGGAAGATATGTACCGGGAGGAGGAGAAAAGCTCACCTGGTCTGGGCGAATCATGTAGACCGAGATCGATGAGAGCTCCTCCCTCCATGCCCTGCTATAGGCGCCGCAGAAGGTTGCTGCCTCCTCGAGTTCCTCACTGGTTGCATTATTTCCGTCTTTGAGCAGGACGACGGGAGAGCCCCTCACATCGGCGTGAAAGACCAAGTCATGCGCATCGAGATGCTTCTTTAATAGCTTAATATTGGTTGAGGCGTCTCTTCCCGCAACCAATAGTCTGCCTCCAGAAGTATAGCTCCATCTATAATTCTCAAACCACTCCCTCTTCTGCAGCGCCCTCACACTCGGCAACATAGCCACCGTCTCACCCCTAGCTCTCAGAGCCTCGATCTTCCTCGTGATCTCTATTATCTCGGCCTTAATGTTCTCGACTCCCCTCAATATCATCTTAGCATCGTTGAAGAGCGATGACGCTTGCCTCGAGGCAGGCTCCCTCATCAATAGCTTTATCTGCTCTTCACCAATCTGAATCGTGAAAGTACCCTCGCCCCAGTCGACGCTCAATACATTGCTGCTCGACAATCCGGCAAGCACTCCCAGCCTCGTCTCCTCAACCAGCCCAAGATTGCTAAAGATCAGTTCTGCCTGTCTCTTCTTCTTCTCAGCCTCGCTCTCAAGAGTTGAGATTAGTTTCTTCTTTTCAAGCAGCTCCTTCTCTAGTCTCTCAGCCTCCCTCGATGCTCCCTCTGAGACTATAGTTGGCCGGGACTCGTAGTATTTCCTGACCGCCTCGTTGAAGGACCCTACCAGCTCGTATCTCAATCCGACCTGCTCGAGGCTTCTTAGAGAGAACGGCGCAGGAATAACTACTTCACCATCAGTATAGATTCGGGGGCTCGGTCTGGCCAAGTCATTCCTTAGAGACTCCAACGACTCTAAGACGCGTTCAAGCAAGTCTTCAGAGAGTTCCGAGAGTTTCATCGATGCATCTACACCTGCCCTGCTCAAGGCCTCGTCCGTATATTTAGGCCCAAGGCCAAGCTCCTTCACAAGCGCAACACCGACCTTCACATTCTTATCGAGACTCCCAAGAATTCTTGCCGCCTCATCCCTATCAAGCACCGTTCTCCTAGCTGGCGGAGCCACATACTCTCTTCCAGAAAATTCAGTCGGATACGATGCCTTCACTATGCACCTATCATCAGTGAGGACTATGTGGCCTCCTGGAAAAAGCTCAGCCACAAGACTGAAGATGGGCTCCCTCAGCCCAAGCACCATCTTCACAATCCTCTCGCCGCCAACAGTCTCGACGCTCTTCACAAATAATCCCTTGACGAGCTCCCTGAGACTCTTCGCGAAAGCATCAAGCTCTCCATGAGCTTCATACACACCCTCTACGAGGAATAGACACTTGTTTGGAACTATCCTGAGGTCTCTTCTACCCTCCTCAGATGATAGCCGAAACACATAGGAAGAATCAGGCAACCTATAGACATTAGCCACCCTACATCCAAGAAGCTTATCCCTAATCTCATCGGCAAGTATCGCTATCTCGATGCTGCTCAGCTCGCCGCGAACTCTTCTTAACAAGGACAAGTCGATCCTCTGACAAAACAGACACTATTCACAATATATATCACTCTTGCGGAAAATTTGTTGAGGGGTAGCTCGATGGAGATCTATGTCGGGACCTCCGGCTGGCTCTATGACTGGAACGCCGGAGGCAGCCTAGACTGGTACGTAAAGCATAGCGGGCTAAACGCCGTCGAGCTTAACATGTCCTTCTACAGGTATCCGACGAGGAGAATGGTGGAGAGCTGGTCAGAGAGGGGGAGAAGCCTTAGGTGGAGCATAAAGACCAACCGAATAATAACGCATGTCTACCGGCTAAATGAAAAGGCGATAGAGGCCTGGGATAGATTCAGGAAGATGTTCAGCCCAATGGAGGACCTAATCCATCACTACCTCTTCCAACTTCCACCCAGCCTCGGCCCGAGGTACGCCTCACGAATAGAAAAATTCGCCTCCGTCACCCAGCTAGGGAGTAGACTAGCCCTCGAGTGGAGGAACCCAGAGTGGTTCAGAGATACATGGATAGAGTGGGCTGAAAAAATTGGTGTGACAGTCGTGAGTATAGATGCGCCAGACTTACCAAGAATAATCATGAAGAGCGGATCAGTAATATATCTCAGGATGCATGGAAGAAGGGCCTGGTATAGTCATGACTACTCGGACAGAGAGCTCGCCGAGGTGGCCAGCAGCATCGCTAAGCTATCTCCGAGCCAGGTCTATGTGTACTTCAACAATGACCACGCAATGCTCAAGAATGCCCAGAGGATGCTGAATATCCTGCTTGATATTAGCTAACCCTTCGAAGACTCCCTCTCGAAGCACTTTCCGCATATCCTCTTCCCCTTCCATAGCCTAAGGTCATCTACTTTTCTTCCGCAAAGCTCACACCTAGCCATCCTCCCTCCCCCGACTACATACAGAGCCTCATTGGAGATTTAAGCATAATCAATTGGATGCCCAATATTTTTAAGAACGCCTAAATAATCATCTGTGATTACCCTTGAACATGATTAGGTCTTTCACAGAAGCCGCAAGACGAAACGGTGCACATATACTTCAGACGCAGGGATACCGGGACACCGTGAAAGCCATAGCTAAGATTGCTGCAGAGAACAACGTCACCAGCATCGCCCTAGCACGTATACCCGAGCCGCTTCTAAGAATATTCAGAAACGAACTAGCAGAGATAAGAATGCTTGTAAATCTCGACGAACACCAGTTGGGAGAAGCCTCCAAGATTGCGGAGAATGTGGAGATGGGAGTCACGATGGTCGATGCAGGATTAGCAGAAGTAGGGTCGGTAATCATTATGAATAGCTATTCTGCTAGGTTGGCATCTACGCTTCCAAGAAGACTTGCCGCAATCCTGCCAGTCAGGAACATTCTAGCAACTTATGAAGAGTTGGCTGAATATCTCTCGAGGAGATACACCGAGGCCGGCTCCGCTATCTTGATAGCCGGGCCGAGCGGGACATCAGACATCGAGATGACACATATCAGAGGCGTCCATGGACCGGCTGATGCCTATTTCATCCTAATGGAGGAGTAGAGATATGAGTAGCCTAAGAGAACTCGTTGCTGAGGCTATAAAGAATAAAAATCGAATAAACACGCTCTGGAGCTCTCTTCAATTGATGCTTGAGTCTAGACAAGTCGTTATGTCTGAGCTTGGTCCTGATGCTCTTCCTCAACTAATGGAGACAAGGAAATACACCGCAGAAAATATTGAAGCACTGGTAGAGAAGCTTGTTGAGAGCGTCAAGAAGGCCGGGGGAAATGTCTACATAGCGAGAACCGCCGAGGAGGCAAGTAACTACATCGCTGGCCTAGCAAGGAGCAGAGGAGTAAAACTAGTCGTCAAGTCGAAATCCATGACAACTGAGGAGATTATGCTTAACAAGGTTCTTGAAGAGACGGGGGTAGAGGTTGTCGAGACGGACCTCGGGGAATGGATAGTACAGCTCGCCGGCCATAGGCCCTCACATATCATTGCGCCCGCAGTACATCTTAGCAGGGCCGAGATCGCAGAGATACTCTCAAGCAGGCTTGGAATAAGAGTAGACCCGGACCCGACAGCTATAACCCGAACTGCTCAGAGGGTACTGAGAGAAAAGTTCCTATCAGCAGACATGGGAATAACGGGCGCAAATATCTTGGTAGCCGAGACGGGAGCGGCAATGATAGTGACAAACGAGGGGAACGGCAGATTCGTGACCACTTTCCCAAAGATACTGGTTACGGTTGCAGGCGTCGAGAAGATCGTGAGGGATTGGAGAGACGCCATCAATATTCTCAGAGTCCTGGCAAGGAGCGCCACTGGAAAACAGACCTCAATATACGTCTCCATCTTCGGTCCAAGGAGGACCAGCATCAGGGGAGGAGAAGACTCAGAGTATCATCTCGTATTGCTAGATAATGGTAGGATAAGTGCAGAGAAATCACCTTGGCTCTCAGAGACTCTTAGATGTATTAGATGCTCCGCATGTTTCAATGTATGCCCCACGTATAGAATCGTCGGTGGACATGTCTTCGGAGACATTTATACTGGCCCGATAGGAGTTCTCTGGACAGCCGTCACGCGTGGATTAGAGAGAGCCGCAGAGATCTCTCCACTATGCGTCTCATGCGGTCTCTGCAAAGAGACTTGCCCCGTCAGCATCGATATACCCATGACGATTTCATGGATAAAGAATGAAAAGGGAAATAAGACAAGAACCGACTGGGGATTATCAATGTATGAATTATACACCAAGGCTGGGTCAAGGATGTCTGGACTCTTCAACTGGATTGGAAAATCCAAAATAGCGAGAAAACTCATGGAGATGATAGTCGGCATCGACTCGAGGAGACCGCTTCCTGAATTCATAGGAGGCTCATTCTTTGAGCACATCCCAACAAATGGGGTGAAGGACGGCAATCTTAAAGTCGCCTACTTCGTAGATACTTATGCAGCATACATTGACTGGAGGTTGGCGGAAAAAGCCGTAAAGATTCTTAGTTATCTCGGCGTAGAAGTAGTCGTCCCACCTCAGGAGGGCTCGGGCATGCCCCTCATCCAGTATGGATTCCAAGAGAAGGCCAAGAGAATTGCGGAGAGGAATATCTCGAGTCTCTATCCATATGTAGAGGATGGCTACAAGATAATATGCACAGAGCCTAGTGCGGCATATTGCATTAAAGCGGCCTATCCTAAACTTCTTGGAACTCAAGAGGCCGAGGCAGTCGCAAAGAACACCTATGACTACATAGACTACATCGTCAGGACAGGGCTCTACAAGAAACTCAAGCCAGGGACTACAGATGGCTCCGCTGTCTTTTATCACTACCCATGCCACGGAAGAACAGCAGCTCCAGGCGCACCCACAGTAAAACTCCTCGAGAACCTCGGCTACAGAGTCTATACAAGGGACTATGGTTGCTGCGGCATGGCAGGCACATGGGGAATGAGAAAAGGACCAATCGGATACGACATGAGCATAGAAATAGGGAGAAGAGTCGTAGAGATGATCCAATCGACAGGCGCCAAGACAATAGTCACGGAGAGCAGCGTATGTCCAATACAGTTCAGACAACTAACAAGCCTCGAGATAAAACACCCAGTCCAAATTATAGCTGAAAAACTAAAACTCTAACATATAATACAGATTCTATATTATTTGTGTTAGTGGGTCGACTATTCTTAGTCTGGTTATGTGTCTCTGGAGCGTGACAGCGATGATTATTGCAGGAATAGTGGCCAATAGGTTTGCGACTGCGAAGATCGATAATCCAATATTCATTGTGAACATTGTTGCTAGTACTGTTGGTAGTGTTTGTGCTTTTGATCCTGTTGTTAGTATCCATGCCATTATGAATTCGTTCCATGATGTTAGGAATGCTATTATTGCGCAGGTTGCTATTCCTGACGATGCCACTGGCAGCACTATCTTTATGAATGCTCCCATTCTTGAGAATCCATCTATCCTTGCCTGTTTCTCCAGCTCTCTCGGAAGCGTCGCGAAGAAGCCCATCAGTATCCAGGTGATTAGTGGAATGATTAGGCTGAGATGAGCGATTATCAATCCGAGATGAGTACCTAGCAGTCCTAAACTCTTGAAAAGGATGAAGTATGGGATAACTATTGAGATAGGTGGCAGCGTCCTAGTACCAAGTATAAGCATCAGCAATGCGTTACGTTTTGGGACATTATATCTCCCTAAAACATATCCAGCTGGGACACTTACGCCCATAGCTATCAGAGTTACTATAGAGGCAATGATTGCAGAGTTTGTTAACCCCTCGACTACTGGGTAGCCAGCCGGTCTCAGCATCTCTCCAGTTATTCCCGGAGCAGGAAATCCAAGCACCCTCAATATGTTTGAGAATGTCGGATTTGTAGGTATGATCTGCGGCGGCCTAGAGACAACATCCGTCTCCCACATAAATGCTGCTACGAGTATATAGTATAGAGGAAGCAAGCTCCAGAGAACAAGCATAACCGCAATAATGATTAAGCAAGCTTTTCTCTTCAACTTCACCAAATTTTTTCAAATCGTCTTATTTAAGACTTTTTTGTTTTTAGCTAATTTTTGAGATCAAGGGGAAACACTGCTAAGGCTTAGAGATTTTTATGAAAAATATAAGTATAGCATTTTAAGACTGATATTCGGCAATGGTGGAGACTGTTCTTCCCTATGATGGTAGAGAGTATTATGAGCTCAATATTGCTGGTCTCAAGAGAAACTTACCATTACTCAAGGTTAGTGATGACACATGGATTGCATATTTTGATAGTTTAGGTGATAAGGAATTCATCTCACACTGCGCGAAGATACTTGCTGAGAGACTGGTGGGGAGTGAAGTTCTCATGACTTCTGAGAGCAAAGGCATCCCGCTTGTACACGAGATTGCAGGCCTCCTAAACCACCGCTACTACATCGTTGCAAGAAAAGAGGTGAAACCCTTCATGAGTAATCCGCTCGTCGTTGAGTGCAAGCCAATCACGAGCAAAACCACGGTGAGGTTAAGCATCGATGGACGATACATCCCGAGGCTTAAGGATAAGAAAGTATCAATCGTCGACGACATCGTCAGCACAAGAGAAACAATGAGCGCACTCGAAGAATTAGCAAAGAAAGCCGGCGCAGTAATATACAAGAAGGTTGCAATTCTGGTAGAGGGCGCCACATATAATGATGTCGAATACTTAGGGATTCTCCCAATATTTAAGAAGACTACTTAGCGTATAGAGTAAAAAATATAATTCTAGTATCCTCTACATACTCTTGTTATAATATTGAGGGATATTTTATAGTAGTGTTTAATCTGTTTTAGTGGCCAATCGTTAAAAGAGGTGAGTCAGGTTTGCTGGATGCAGATGCAGAAAGTATTGTTGGTTTCAAGCTGGACGCTGGAGGATTCGTGGAAGTTTGCAGGCAACAATTGGGGGATTGGGCTCCATAGGCTCTGCTCGAGGACAGGGTCGTTCCCCCCCTCGTTGGCATACTACTTTGTAGAGAAGTATTCAAGCCCCGGTGAAGTCGTCTTTGACCCTTTCTCGGGAAAAGGCACGGCTCCACTAGAGGCCTGCAGGTCGGGCAGGATTGGAATAGGAAATGACCTCGCCCCTGAGGCTTACGTAATTACTCATGCAAAGGTCAGGCCTGTACCGACTACAGAAGTGGTTAAGTGGGCAAAGAAGAACAGATACTTTGTTGAAAACTACAGAAAGAATGACGCGCCAGAAGAGGTAGAGATATTCTTCAGCAAGTATACGCTTAGGCAGCTTCTCGCTGTAAGGGAGCTGTTAATGGATGATGACTCTGATCTCGGATTATTCGTCAAGGCTGTCTTGCTCGGAATTCTTCACGGCTCAAGTACTCTCAGCCTCTCTGTAAAGTGTTCTCACTCGTTCTCGATGGCTCCTAGTTATGTTGAGAGGTCTATTCATAGGCTTGGGTTAAAGAAGCCGAGGCGAAACGTTCTTGACTGCATTGTAAGGAGGGCGCTGACACTGATGGATGGATATGCTCCCCCAATTAGAGGCGCCGCATTCATGCGAGATGCTAGGCAAACTGGCCTTAGAGAGGAGTCTGTAGACCTGATCATCACTTCACCTCCTTACTTCAACATGCAGACCTATGCGTGGGATAACTGGCTGAGACTATGGTTTCTTGGATATGACTATAAAGAGATAGCTAAGAGGCTCTTCCACACGGGCTCAATTGAGAGATTCAGAGAATTCATCCGCGAAGCGTTAAGGGAGATGTACAGGGTTCTGAAATGGGATAAGCCATGCTTCATGGTGCTCGGAATAGTTAGGCTAAGAGGAGAGAGGATAAATATGGCTGATATCGTCGCGCCCATTGCGGAGGAGGTTGGCTTCACACCTGTCAGAATAATCATGGACAACATCCCGCGTGAGAACAAGTACTTGATGTATTTGAGGGAAGACCAGGGCGTCAGTAGGGAGGTGATCCTTGAGCTTCATAAGGGAGAAGCCGTGGAGAGAGATGTCTCGATAGATTGGGGGCGCGGAGTGGCTCTTGAAAAGAGGGTGGTAATTGCTTGATGCTGGAGACTCATGGCGAGGTATGCAGGCTAGGATACCTCAGACTGATAGCGTCTATCGCTAAGAGTAATGGAACATCTACAGAGATCAGCTCTGACTTCATTGCCTCGATACTCGAGGACGCAGTCAAGAAGTCCGAGAGTATTGCAAACCACTCGCCCAGGCCCAATGTTATCGGCCTAATCAAGAGTAGAGTGACTGCTCGTAACTATGTCACGCTTGCGAGGGGACTGAAGATTCTTGATCCTTATGGAAGGGGGCTCGACATTAATGGCCTTATCTATACATCTCTTAGGAGTGCCTCTAAGTTTGATGCCTTTCTGCGTGGCGAGACTGTGCTATCACATAGAGACTTGATAACTCTTAACCAGGTTGAGAAGTTCTTCTTCCTATACGTGGTCACTGTTCATGATTACTTGATAATGCCCGGATTGATCAGGTGGCTGTGTAATCAGTCAAGCCTGACTAGGATGGAGGGAATGAACTACTTAATGGAGGAGCTCTATCCACAGGCACTGAAGGCCCTTTCCATGGCGGCGAGTAAGAAGAGAAGAGCCGAGCTCATGGCTAAGCTTGATGAAGCGATGAGCTATAGAGAGAAGAGACTAAAATACTCGTCCAAGACTGAGTGGATCAGGAGCAGCCTATACGCAAAGTATAGACATATCGCGCCTCCTAGACTGGAGTGGCTGGTAGACTTGGACTTGCTTGAGAGACAGGGTAGAGGCAGGTACGAAGTCTCGGAGCTTCTTAAAAACTATAGAGAGATAATAACCAGAGCTCTGAGCCACTCTCCTATGAATCTTGTCCATCAGCTCTTCACCAACATTGCGCCACTTTATGCCTCTTACGCGGGTAAGCCGTCTAGGCAGATTGTAATCACTGAGCTGCTTAATAGCTACCATGTACTCTCTAATCAAGAGCGTAGGCCCGTGAAGTTGCAACTTCTCGAGGTTGTCACGAGTTTTAGACTTCTTGAGAATAATTACTTGTCAACGCCAAGGGCTGTTCATGAGGCGATAAATAGTCTCGCAGTCGTTTATCCCGACAAGATATTTATCTCTCCTGGCATGGATGAAGAATTATACGTTACACGAATAGATATTAGTCAGAAGGAGCTCAATATGTAGTCCAATTTGTATTATGGCATTTTTATGGAGACGTACCAGTAGAGAAATTCTTTCAGGGCCTTTGACCTATGTGAGATCGCGTTTTTCTCCTCGAGAGACATTTCTGCGAATGTCCTTCCATCTCCTTCTAGTGGAATAAATATTGGGTCGAAGCCGAAGCCCCCAGTTCCCCTAGGCTCTATAGCTATCACTCCGTTACACCTTCCCTTGAAGATTTTTAGTTCATGTGTTTTAGAGACATAGCATATTGTCGAGAGGAAGTACGCAGCTCTCTCGTCTACTCCACTCAGAAGTTTTAGTAAGCCATTGCATCCTAGCTTGGAGTATACGTATGAGGAGTATGGTCCTGGAAAGCCCTTGAGACTCTCTATGAATAGCCCAGCATCCTCGATCAGAAGTTCTCCCTCATAGAGCCTAGCCGCTTCGATTGCTGATGCCTTCACAATCTCTTCGAGATCTTCTGACTGTATCTCGGTTAGTTTGGCTTTTATCCATTCAGGTTCTAGGCCATTGGTGTAAAGCAGTTCTTGGAATTCTCTCCATTTTCCCGGATTGCTTGTCACTACGCGTATTCTAGGCCTCATGCTTCAGACCCCTCTCGATATATCTGGCCCGCCTTCTAATCTCTAGCACTCTCTGATAGACCTGTCCAGAATATTCGTGTCCCACTATTGACTCGTAGCCCTTCATGAATCTCTGCATAAATTCATCCACTACTCCTGGATGGTTTGCCTTTAGGCTTCTCTCAAGTAAATGAACGTCGATTGCGTGTTCCTCTATCTCTGAGGAGAATCCGCTTAGCCCGAAATCTATGAGCACTGGATGGCTGTCCGAGACCATAATGTTTGATGGGACTACGTCTCCATGGTATATTCCTCCACTATGCATCTTTCCAATCATCTCTCCAATCCTTTCAGCCATTGTCAATGCCTGACTAGGCTCGCTCGTCAGGATATCGCGCAAGTCACGTCCCTCGATGAACTGGATGTAGAGCGTGCTTGTGGCGAGCTCCACATGTACGACTGCTGGGCAGGAGACACCAAGCATCTTAGCCCTATGCATCACCCTCGCCTCGTTTATTGTCCTCTTCTTCCTGATCTCCCTGTCTAGGTCTGGATGTCGGTAAGGCTTCGGGACACGCTGCTTAGCAATCAGTAATAATCCCCTCCACAATACTTTGTGGATGACCGCCTCTGCGCCTATCTTTATTAGTTCAAGTTTTATGAATTCTTCCTGCCCGCCCATGGTGCTTCCTCCTCATCTATCCTAAGCTTAGGTCTAACTCTGCTTTCAGATACCTCGATTGTTAGTCCATGCATGTATTTCAGTATGCCTGTCCACGCAATCATGGCGCCATTATCGCCGAGAAACTCATCTTTGACGTATAGTTGCGTTGCGTCATGAAGCTTCACCATCTCATCAATCATCTCTCGAAGTCTCCTACTTCGTGCAAGGCCTCCAACAGTCATCACTTCTTTCTTTAAAGTCAATGCAAGCGCCCTCTCAAGGACCTCGACGAGCATCGCATAGACAGCCTCAGTTATGGAGAGCGAGACATCCTCCACTGGTACTCCAGACCTAATCAGCTTCTTCGCCGCTGTCAATAGTCCGGAGAATGAGACATCCATCCCCTTCACCTTTACTGGCAGTGGGTGGAGAGACTTGCCCTTCCTAGCCGCTATCTCCGGCGAGGGCATAGGGCCTATGCCTGCAAATATTCCGAAGGCGTCGAGACAGTTACCCGCAGCAATGTCCAGCGTCTCTCCGAATATTCGATACCTCCCCTCATGGTAGGCCGTGACGAGCGTATTGCCACCAGCAACGTAAAGCACAAGGGGGTCCGAGCCCTTGCTTACTAGTTTTCCAATCTCGATATGGGCTAAACCGTGATTAACCGCTACTAGTGGTCTGTTTAGCCTAAGTGCAAGTGCCCTAGCAATTGTCGCGCCGGTCCTTAGACACGGCCCGAGACCCGGCCCGATTGAAAACGCAATAACGTCTATGTTCTCTATGCTGATCGCGGCTCTCTGCAATGCCCTCCTCAATACCTCGTGGGCCACGTATGCATGGTGCTGAGCAGCCTCTCTTGGATGTATGCCTCCAGTCCTTGGTCTATAGATTTCCAGCTCGTTCGAGAGTATCTCTCCACCAGACGTAACGATGCCGAACCCTATAGTATGCGCCGTCGACTCTATGCCGAGGCAGACCAACGAATTTCCCAACAAGCCTTAGCTATCAAATAAATCAATGCTGCCTGCTTAAAAATCATGAATTTTTCCTGAATACTCATTTAACTAATTCTCGAATATACTTTACAGCAATCTCTGTGGCCTCTTGTAGCTTGCTTCTAGATATCCCGGGAACACCACAGATTAGCAGCACAGATTCAGTCGTTTCTAGACCGACCTTCGAGTACTCAGAATCCCTGTAGGGATATATCGAGAGTATCTTTGAGTTGTCTCTAATCACGACTTCTTCTCCCCTCAAAGTAATCGGGTCCTCCATCCCTATGCCGAGAAACTCCTCGCCTGGCCTTGCAAAAGATACGGCTATTCGACCAACAATCTTGGAGGCATCAAACGCCGCCATGGTTATCTCTGACTCTATCGAGGCCAAGTTATATGCGTCTACAAGCGTATTTATCCTCGGTAGCTCCTTGCCAAGCAGTATCCTTCTTACAAGTGCCTCGGATGATGGACGCATCTTCGTCGGGTCGATTCCAATCCTCCAGAAAAAATCCCTATACGCCCTAAATGTAGGCACGTCCTTAAGCGTCTCGAGCGAATACTTCTTCCTAACGTATTCATATATCCTCTTCTTGGCCTCCTCTAACTCGTTGCTGCTCTCCCTGATCCTTAGTCCCTTGATCAGGAGGCCCAATAGATCGATGCCCGGAAAACTCCCAAGCAGTGTCTTATCAATCTCGATATTGATTGTATTGACTTCCATCTATCTGGATGCCTCCTCTAGAGCCTTGATGAAGGCATCCTCAAGCTCCTTGTTAAATGCGACGAGCCTGACAACATCAACGCCCTTCCCAGACTCTGCCGCATCAATGATCGCCCTAATCATCTCCCTGGCGGCTGCGTTTGGTTCCAGCCCACCCACGCCAGTACCCATTCCGGGAAAGGCGACCTCGCTTATCCCCAGCCTACTCGCCAGCTCGGCCGCCGCCTTCGTGGCCATGTAGACCTTCTCAGCGCTGGTCTCGCCTGCCGGACGCTCCATTGTCGGCGCGTGTATCACGTACTTTGCACTCAGCTTACCCGCACCCGTCGCTACCGCCTCGCCTATCCTAATCGGCGCCTTACTCATTGCCTCTCTCTCGATGCTCTCTCCTCCCCTTACCTTTACCGCGCCCGCCACTCCTCCACCCATTATTAATCTACTATTCGCCGGAACCACTATTGCGTCCACTTCCTCCTCAGTGATGTCCCCCCTCTTGACTATGAATTTGACCTGACCTACCCTATAACACCTCATATCCACAATCACTGATAAGGACCAAAATAAAAATTATCGAGTAACTGTTTATTTTGCCGGAAATGTTTCTGCCATCTTTAGTAGATGGTTCCAGCGCTCCTCAACGATCTTCTTGAATCTCTCGAGTAGATGGGCATTCTCTGGTCTTAGGAGATATACGAATCTTCTCTGAGCCTTTAGGTAGTCCTCGACTGGCCTCGGCTTCGAGACCATGACGTTTATTCTGTATCTGCCCTCCTCAATCTCGTATATCGGGAATACCCTCGTCTCAACTGCCAGCTTAGCCATCTTTATCGTCTGATTTGAGTCGAAGTACCATCCCCTCGGACACGGCGCCAAGACATGCATGAACGTTGGGCCGTCATAGCTAAGCGCCTTCTTGACCTTGTTCGCGAGGTCCCTCCAGAGATGCGGTGAGGCAGTCGCGGCATACGGTATACCATGGGCGGCGGCAATCGAGACTATGTCCTTCTTGGGTTCAAGCTTGCCTACCGGTGAAGTCGTCGTCGAGGCGCCAAGTGGGGTTGCAGCTGACCTCTGTATACCAGTATTCATGTAGGCCTCGTTGTCGTAGCAGATGTAGAGCAGCTTATGTCCTCTCTCAAGCGCTCCAGAAAGTGCTTGGAAGCCGATGTCGAATGTTCCACCATCGCCACCCAGCACTATTATGTTATATTTCTTGCCTAGGCCCTTGCGTTCAAGCACCTTCATGGCCGCCTCGATCCCCGAAGCCACAGCCGCAGCATTCTCAAATGCAACATGCACCCACGGTACTCTCCACGCAGTATATGGATAAGGCGATGAGACAATCTCGAGGCAGCCCGTCGGGCTAACAACCACGTACGGAGGCTCAGCCGCCAGCAGTATCTGCCTCACGGTGACCATCATTCCGCAGCCAGCGCAGGCGGAGTGTCCGGGGCTAATTCCATCTCGACCGTAAAGGTCTTCAAGCTTAGTTACCTGCATCATAGCACATCCTCCCTCAGTCCAAGATAGGTATACCTGCTTCGCGCCTCTCCCTTATTGACGTCCTCCTTAACCTCGTTAAGCAGCTCAGTAATCATACTCATCGTGGCCTCTCTGCCGCCCAGGCCATAGACAACACTTATCACGGGGATGCGGAGCCCAGCATCATATAGTGCTGCCTTCACGTTTGAGGCAAGTGGCGGCGAGGCTGCTCCGGGCGATAATGCCCTGTCCATGACGACTACTGCCTCCGAGCCTGAGAGTGCATCAACTATCTCCTTCTTCGGGAATGGAGAGAAGAGTCTAAGACTTATGAGTGATACTCCTTTAATGTTCCTGTATCGTATTGTGTGTCTTATCGTCCCGGCGGTGCTGCCCATGCATATCACGCTTATCTTCTCGCCCTTCCAGTCTATCTTCATCTTTCCAATCCTGCCGCGCTCCTCTGGATAATTCTTGTAGACCTCTTCGAATACTTCTCCAGCCTTTTCGAGCGCCTTCGCCTGCTCGACCTTACTCTCGAAGTATGCGTTTGGAAGTGCGTAGGAGCCGAACGTGGCCGGCTTCTCATAATCTATCCTCGGCCTGTCCCTGCGGGGAAGGTATGCCATTACTTCCGAGTCTTCAAGCGTCGCTACGGGCTCGTAGCAGTGAGATACAACAAAGCCATCGATGTTAACAGCAACTGGCAAAAGCACCCTCGGATCCTCCGCGAGCCTGTAAGCCTGTATGACCCTGTCGTAAGCCTCCTGGGCATTCTCGCAGAATATCTGTACCCATCCACAATCCCTCGACCCCATCATGTCCGAGTGGTCTCCATGAATATTTAGAGGAGCTGAAAGCGCCCTATTCACAACCGCCATAACGATCGGGCATCTAAGACCAGCAGCTATATACATGACCTCATGCATCAATGCTAATCCTTGACTTGAAGTTGAAGTGAAGACACGCGCTCCGGCGAGCGAGCCTCCTATACATGCACTTAGCGCCGAGTGTTCAGACTCGACTGCGACGTACTCCGCATTCATCTCTTTTCTCGCGACATACTCGCTCAATCTCTCAACAATTATTGTCTGAGGCGTGATTGGATAAGCCGCTATGAGATCAACGTCGCATTGCTTGACGGAGTAGGCTATTGCCTCGTCTCCAGACAATAACTTAAACTGAGCCTGCTTAAGCATCACTCACTCACCATCGCTATTGCTTTTCGCGGACACTCCTCGGCACAGATTCCGCATCCCTTGCAGTAATCATAGTTGATCTCTATCGTTCCTCCTGGACTCTTGTAGATTGCTGGCTCGGGGCAGTAGACCCAGCATATTAAACATTTTGTACATTTCGACTGATCAATTACAGGTCTCTGGCTTCGCCAGCCGCTTCTTAGCTGGCTGGCCATGTTTCCCGGCTCTAGGATGATTCCAGCGCTCTTAAGCATGCGCTTCACACCTCCGGATACCTCTACTGGCAGCGACGACGACCTCTGCGTCCTTCTCACCGAACCTTTTAGCGATTATTTCTCGAAGGACGTCTATTGAGACGATTCCGCTCGCAGATGCTAGGGCTCCAATTATTGCGAGGTTCAGAGACCTCGGCCTACCAAGTGACTCGATAATCTGCTTAGCATCCACAGTGTATACATTTATCCTAGAAGGCGACTTAATCTCCAGCGGTTCGCTTGATCCCGCCACCAGTATTCCGCCATCCTTTATCATTGGCACTATGTTCTGAGACTCAAGTAGTCTCTTCTCGAAGACTCCGGCCATGTCGTAGCTCTCAATCGGTGCTCGAATCTCTATTGGCTCATCAGAAATTCTGACGTATGCCCTTACGGGGGCTCCTGACCTCTCAGGACCAAACTCTGGAAATGTCTGGACATACAGGCCATGATGTAGCGCCGCCTCTGCAAGTATTCTCCCGGCGGTTACAACTCCTTGACCGCCGCGTCCCAGAAATAAAATCTCCAGAAACATAGTAGCATCTTCGATAATTAGTGTTTTACGCTATATAATTAATGTTAAGCCAGCCATTCAGATATGAGTTGATAATTCAAAAAATTTTAGGCAAAATTCATGAACAAATATATATTGTACTGCGTTTAAGCAACGTACTCTTTAATTATTCTCCACTAGTCGGACTAGCGTTTAGGACTCGCTTGATAAAGTTTAGTCTATTCCTCTCTCTCGGTATTGGGTATTTTCTGGGCTTAGGCTCAAGCTTAGGTGTCTGGCTTCTGACCTTTCCGGCCTTTGTTATCGAGCCGTGCGAAGGCAACTACACCACCACTAGGAAGTATCTATCACTGTTTGATTTAAACATTAATTCACAACATAGCCCCTTCTCCATGATAGATTCTTAAGCGTTTTCTTTAATACTGGCCATAACGATTACTCATGCAGATTTGAGGGCTACAATAGTCCTAACGGCTCTTGGACTCGTCGCGATCGATGAGAAAGGAGAGACGATATGTAGCGAGTTCCGCGATAAGAGGGCTGAGAAAATTAGAGAATTAATTGAGGGGAGACCGACTGAGGAACTCATTAATCTGCTTAACATGCTCAAAGAGAGAGACACAATAGTTATCACTTGTGTTGACCAGAGATTAGCTGACG
This sequence comes from Nitrososphaerota archaeon, assembly GCA_038845265.1. Taxonomy (GTDB): domain Archaea; phylum Thermoproteota; class Nitrososphaeria_A; order Caldarchaeales; family Calditenuaceae; genus CALIKS01. Next base: position 86,332 of record JAWBQR010000005.1, read on the forward strand.
CAGTTAGGAAAGCTAGTCCGGAGATCAAAGTATTAATCGGTGAACTCATGCCTGAGCTCGATGCATCATCGTTAGCAGTAAAGTGCGGATGGTCCGCAGACATTGATGATTACTTCAAGAGTACTCGTGAAGTTGCTCTTGAGCTCCTTGAGGACAGGATTAAGACGGCAGTGGCTAGGAGGGACCTAATGATTGTTCAGGCAGTCAAACTACTCGATGATCTCGACAAGCTGATTAATATGCTCTATTCACGTCTCGTGGACTGGTATGGTCAACACTTTCCTGAGCTACACCAATACGTCGAGGGGCCGGAGACCTATGCTAAACTCGTTCATAGACTCGGCACAAGAAAAAACTATAGTGAGGAGAGGCTTAAGGAATTATTAAGGGAAGAGCTGGCCGGTAAAGTTCTGGAGGCTTGTGAAAGAAGCCTCGGCGCGGAACTAAATGAGGTGGATGAGACAAAGATAAGAAAGCTAGCCGGATACATACTTGAGATGACTGATTTCAGAGAGGAGATTCAGAACTACATAAAGTCACTCATGGAGATAGAGGCACCTAACTTGTCGGCAATTGCTGGCCCGACACTGGGGGCTAGGCTGATCTCGCTGGCCGGAGGGTTAGAGACACTCGCAAAGGCTCCTGCAAGCACCATACAGGTACTCGGGGCCGAGAAGGCCTTATTCAGATTCTTTAAGACCGGGAGAGGCGCGCCCAAGCATGGTGTAATCTTTCAGCACCCATATGTCCATAGCTCTCCGAGGTGGCAGAGAGGAAAGATAGCGCGTGCACTCGCCACGAAGATATCTATAGCCGCCAAAGTTGATTATTTCAGCCGAGAGGACCGAACATCAGAGCTCAGGAAAGCTCTAGAGGAGAGAATAAAGGAGATAAAGGTCAATTACGCATCGCCACCACCAAGGCAGGCTCCTAAGCCGAAGAGAGGAAAGAAGGTGAGTAAAAGATGATCATTGAGCCACACGAGTCATTCATGGGTGTTTACTGGATCATCGAGCAGAGCCAGAGATTCCTAGCGACAAAGAGCCTAGACCCTAGAACATCGGTTTATGGAGAGAGATTATTTAGACATGGAGACGCTGAGTATAGAGAGTGGATTCCATACAGAAGCAAGCTGGCAGCAGCTATCCTTACAGGCCTCAAAGAACTACCTATAAAGCCATCGGTCCGCGTATTATACCTCGGCTCAGCGACAGGCACAACTGTAAGTCACGTCTCAGACATCGTTGGTCATACAGGAATAGTATTCGCCGTCGACTTCGCTCCGAGAGTAATGGCACAATTCATCGAGAGAGTAGCGAGGAGGAGAAGCAACATTATCCCAATACTTGAGGATGCTAGGCTACCCGAGAGATACAGAGCCTTCGTAGGTAAAGTCGATGTCGTCTACTGCGACGTAGCACAGCCAGAACAGGCAAAGCTACTCATCGATAACTGCATCACATATCTAAAAAAGGGCGGTGAAGCACTCCTCGCAGTAAAAGCTAGGAGCATTGACAGCACTGAAGACCCTGAGAAGGTCTTTAGAAGAGAGATATCAATCCTCGAGAAAGGTGGGCTAAGAGTAAAAGAACATGTAAGACTCGAGCCATACGAAGAAGACCACATAATGGTACGCGTCAAGTATGATTAGGAAGAATTTGAGACTGATAGCAGGTATAGACGAGGCCGGCCGAGGCTCACTTGTCGGCCCACTTGTAGTAGCTGCAGTCGCTCTCCCTCCCAACAGTGTCAGGACGCTTAGGACACTAGGGGTCAGGGACTCAAAGCAACTCTCCAGAAATAATAGAGAAAAAATCTATCGAGAGATCATTAATCTTTGTCCTTTCGTAGAATCCATCGAGATACCCCCAAGCGTGATTGATAGGTATACCAAGCGGTCAGGCGGGCCTGGAATAAATGCATTAGAAGCGGCAGCCGCTGCAAGCCTCATCGAAAAAATTCGTCCAGACATCGTATACATAGACTCGCCTACAAGAATTGCAAGAGAATTCGCGAAAATGATCAATAGTAGGCTAGAAGAGGCTAGATGTGTAATAGTATGTGAACATGGAGCAGATGTATCTAGGCCGGTGGTCAGCGCAGCGTCCATCATTGCCAAGGTTGTCAGGGACAATGCGATAAAGAGCCTGAAGAATAGGCTCGGAGACTTTGGTTCAGGATATCCAAGCGATAAAAAAACGATCAGCGCCATCAAGGAGATATTGACATGCGGTAAGGAAATGACTAAATATATACGCATGTCTTGGAAGACCCTTAACTCTATTCAGCCAAGCCTCGACGACTATAAAGAGGACTGAGATGAAACCAACTATCTATGTGTTTACTGGGCCTCCAGGATGCGGCAAAACTACCGCGGTCAGAATAATTGCTGAAAGGCTCAAGGCTAATGGAATTCCAGTCGGAGGCATGATTACAAATGAGGTGAGGAGCGGCGGGTCCAGGACAGGATTTGAGTTACGAGACATCAGTACTGGAGAAACGGCTCTTCTCGCACACGTAGGTGAGGGTGCACCAAGAGTTGGCAAATACGTCGTCTTTGTCTCTAACCTCGAGAGACTAGGAGTCAGCGCCATAATTCGGGCAGTCGAGAAGGGCTCATTAGTGATCATAGACGAAGTCGGACCAATGGAGCTCTTTAGCCAAGAATTCATTAATTCAGTCGAGATGACGCTCAAAAGATCAATCGCAGCGATCATTACTGTTCATTTCAAGTCGATGCATCCCCTAGCCCAGAAAGTGAGACGTGAAGCCACGAGGCTAATCGAGCTGAGGAGAGGATTGCCTAGACATGAATTTGAGGGAATAACGACTGAAGTCTCTGAGGAGATAGCTTCAAGGTTCGGGCAAAATGTCGCTGGAGAATGAGCTGGGATTTCCTGTCAAATACATCTACGAGGGGAAGGCGAGACTACTCGTCCCACTGGGTGTAGGAGAAGTAGATCCCTCTGCACTTCCAGTATTCTATAACCCGGCCTCAAAGATATCTCGGGATATTGCCGTCCTATCAGTTCTTGGATACTTTACCGGCAGATCTGCACGCTTGATGTGTGAGCCGCTTGCAGGATGTGGTGTGAGGACGATCAGAATCATACTAGAATCAGGTGTAGTGGAGCAAGCAATAGCGGGCGACATTAATAAAAATGCTGCCAGACTCATTTCTGCAAATGCGTCGATTAATGGTCTAGGCGACCGAGTAAGGGCGATGCATATCGATGCAAACCTACTACTTGCCAAGATGCATGCTGAGCATGAGAGGGCAGACTATATTGATATCGACCCAGCCGGGTCTCCTGCAAGGTTTATCGAGAATGCCTGCAGAGCAACGAATAGGGATGGAATGCTGGGAGCCTCCGCAACCGACCTCGCAGCACTGTCAGGATCTTCGGCAACAACTGCGAGATGGAGATACGGAATGCACCTAGCCAGAACTGTATTTCCAAAGGAGGTAGCTGCGAGGGCTCTCGCTGGATTCATAGTTATGACCGCTGCTAGGCTTGGGTTAGCCGCTAATCCAGTACTCACAGTTGTCCATAGACATTTTCTCAGGGTCTTCGTCAGGCTTAACCGTGGAAGGAGCAAGGCATTAAGAGCATCATCAGAGCTCGGATACCTCATACATTGTAAAAACTGCCTATCAACTGTTAAGTCCATGTCTCCAGTAGTTGCCAATTCTAAGTGTCATGAATGTGATGGACAAGTAGTGATTCTTGGACCAGTTTGGCTAGGAGAGCTCAGCGACAAGGAACTGGCTGGAAGAGTGCTGGAGAGCAGCAAAATAGATGATCCCACATACAGTGAGGCGATTAAATTGTTCAGAGGTGTGACCGAGGAGATTCAGGACATTCCATATTATTATCCAGTAGCTGAGCTTGCTAGAAGAGCTAGTACCTCACCTCCAAGGGTCTCAAGGCTGATAGAGAACCTCAGAGAGCTGGGCTATAGAGCATCAACAACGCATCACGACCACTCAGCAATAAAGACAGACGCTCCAATAAGTGAGGTGCTAAAACTGGTCAGAGGTGAGAGTAGAGCATAATTCTTGGAGAGCTGGGGGCGGTGGGATTCGAACCCACGGTCTCCGGGTTACTTCTCTGGCCAGGACGTTCATCTGGAGCCCGGCGCCTTGGACCTTACTAGGCTACGCCCCCGACTCAGTATCAATGCTTACTCTTACAATATCAATTTTGAATGAGGGTTAAATTTAGCTCTAACGTAAAACAATCATGCCTTATTAGGCTCATGCTGAATCTTAAGTCTTATTAATCCCTTTGAGACCTCGGAATCGATTATCTTTAACCTAAACTCCTCGAAGATGCCCCTAGCGAGTTCAAAGACGCATTGAGTCGATTCGATGGTTCCTCCAACGCCAAATGCATTAACCTCGTATACGCTCGGCCCTATATTCTTTATGTTTACAGTCTTCAGTGGATAAAACCTGAGCAGTTTATGTCCGAGCTCAAATAACTGCTCCGGCGTATCGGCGAGTATCTTTAGATATCTACCCACTTCTCTCCCAAGTCTATAGAAACTACTCAGTAGGAACTCACGGTCTTTCTCGTATAGCCTCGAGAGTAAACTGTCCATGAATTCTGATGGTAGAAGGATTGCGTCAAAATCCTTGAGAATTCGATACGTCTTCCAGAGGTCCTTTAGAAAGTCCAGTTCGACGCCTTCATTTATGACTTCTAGTCCGGCCTCGATTATCTCGTTGGTGAGAGCATAGACTGTCATGTTCTTCTTCTTTGCTAATTGGGAGAGCTCCTCCCCCAAGGTAGACTCGACAGCTAAAGACATTCTAGCCATGAATCATCTACAATAATACAAAATTATTGGGTAAGTAAATAACCTTGTGGATATCAGCATATCAATATACTTAAGAATGCTTAATTAGGGACTTGCTTACATTTGGCCAACATAGCCTTAAATCGAGGCCCGCTAAATAATTCTTCTGGGTTGCCGGTCATAGGATAGGGGGAGACACCCGGTCTCATTCCGAACCCGGAAGTTAAGCCCCTATCCGCCTAGTGAGTAGTGGGGTGGGAGACCACCCGTGAAAGCTAGGTGCTGGCAACCCAATTAAACCTTCATTCTGAGATAATTCAGCAATTTTTTATAGTCACTCGAAGATATGCTGCATAGTTAATGATTCTCAAAATTAAGGTAGACATCGCAGTAGTCAGGCGGCGTTTAAATCGCTTCGTCGTTAAGGCCGACTATTTTGGCAAGTCTCTGAGACTATATCTTAGAAATACTGGTAGGCTTAGCGATCTACTCCAGCCGGGGTCTGCCGCCCTATTTATCCGTGATAAAGGACCAAGGACGGATGGACTACTGGTCGGGATAGCGATTGATGATAAGCGAGCAGCCATTCTCGACACGGGACTCCAGACGGTTATCTTTGAAGAATCATGGAGGAGAGGGCTGATTCCATGGCTAGAGGGGTGGAGAATTGCTAAGCGCGAATATAGGTATTATGACTCAAGGATTGACTACCTCATCGTGAAGGATGAGGCAAAAGGCCTACTGGAGGTTAAGTCTGCTGTCTATCACTTAGGTGATTATTACTGCATGTATCCAGACACCATATCAATTCGGGGACGGAGACACATAGAGAGGCTGATACAGGCTCGGCGCAGGAACTATCACGCTTTCCTAGTCTTCATCGCTGCCCATCCATCATGCAGATACTTCAGGCCGTGCCGTGAAGCCGATCCAGTCATTGGAGAAATACTAAGAAAAGCGAGGGATTCAGGAGTCAATATCTACTCTGTAAAGATGTACCTCACCATTGATGGTGAGGCTATTCTTGACTCATCATCGATTCCAGTTTTGATTTAGTATTTTTCCTGTTTAAAGCCAACATACACTATCAATAGTCCTATAAGTGCCAGCGAGGCTATGAGTGGAAGGACGGATAGATATGTCCCAGTCGAGTCTCTTAGCCAACCTGAAATTACTGGCCCGAGGATTGCTCCCGCGCCGTCCGCTGTTATTACGATTCCATAGTTCTTTCCGTAGTTTTTTGTTCCGAAGAATACTTTAGTGGAGGTGGGAGCGATTGCCAGCCAACCACCTAGGTTTAGCCAGAGGACCGCGAATCCTAAGTAGAATACAATGAGGTTACCTGCGCTGAAGAAGTATAATAGAGATGAAGCAGACGCTATCATGCCGAATGAGATCATCGAAGCAGCCCTAGGCCTCAGCTTATCTGTGAGCCAGCCGAAGAGCGGTCTCCCCAACCCATTAAAAATCGCAAATAAAGAGACAGCCATCGATGATGCTGTCTGATCGATATGCATGATTTCTATTCCGAATGGCGCGGTGATGCCGATTGCGGTGAAGCCGGATAGGCAGCCGATTGCGTATGCCAGCCAGAGGGCATAGAAGAACCTTGTCCTAAGCATGCCTGATCTGTCAAGCTCTATCTGTGCTTCTCTATTCTGACTCCCAGAACTATCTGATTTGTGAGCGTATTGTTGGGGAAAACGTAGCAGAAATGAAAACGCTAAGAGAATCGGCAGGATTGCTATGCCTATGTAGAGGAACGTCCTGAGAGGACCTACAAGCTCTATCAAACTAGTAATTATCGGCGCAGTTATCAGGGGTGAAAGCCCAAAGCCGAGGACGGTCAATCCTATCGCTGTACCCGCTTTTTCTGGAAACCACTTCGCTGCTGTCGTTATCGGGACTGAGTAGACTGTTCCAGTTCCTGCGCCTCCTAATAATCCATACAGAACTGTCAGCACGTATATGTTGGTCGAGTAGCCTGAGAGTATCCATCCCGTAGCTACTAAAAGGCTCCCAAGGATCAGCGTTGATCTTGGCCCGAACCTTTCTAGGAAGCTGCCTGCAAGTGGCATAAAGAAGGCGAAGGCCGCTAGGAAGACCGTGTAGGGCAAACCACTCTCAGTTGAGGTGATTCCCCATAGTCTCTCTAGTGGCTTTCTAAATATGCTGTAGGAGTATATTGCGCCTAGGAATAGATTGATGATGAATCCGACGATGACGATAATCCATCGGTAGTCGAGACGACCTGCTGACTTCTCAGATGATCCAAGCATGTTCATGAGGTTTTATTTTTTAGGAGGCCTCAGCCCAGCGTATGCGATTATTAATCCAATGATTGCTAATATGCTGACTACTGGGAAGACGCTGAGATATGTGCCCGTGGTGTCTTTCAACCATCCTGAGGAGAGCATTCCAAGTATTGCGCCGACGCCGTATGAAGTAAAGACTACGCCGTAGTTCTTCCCATAATACTTTGTCCCGAAGAATATCTTAGTCGCGGCAGGTGCAATTGCCAGCCATCCACCAAGGTTCAGCCAGAGTATTGAGAAGCAGACAAAGTAGATGACTGGGTTTCCCTCTCCGAGCATGTAAAGAAGACCCGCAAATATAGCGACCAAGAAGAAAGATATTGCCGCGGTATTTCTTGGCTTCAGTCTATCTGTGAGCCAGCCGAAGAGCGGCCTTCCCATACCGTTGAATATTGCGAAGACTGAGAGAGCCATCGATGATGCTTCTCGGCTTATCTTGGCCACCTCGAGCCCAAAGGGAGCGGCGATCCCTATCGCCATCAGTCCAGAGAGGCAGCCTAACGTGTAGGCGGTCCAGAGAGCGTAGAAGGTCTTTGTCCTCAGCATTTCATGTCGGTCGAGCTGTCCTACTTCCCTTGCTGCACTCTGGACAACCGAAGTCGTCTTGATCGAGGCTCCCCCGCTCGATGATGGAAACTTTAGGGGGATCGATAGTAGTAATAGGATGATTAGAAAGGTTGCGCCGAGGTATAGGAATGTCTGGAGAGGACCTATTGATGATATTAATGCAGACATTATTGGCGCTGTTATTAGTGGTGAGAGCCCGAAGCCCAGTAGGGTCAGACCCATGGCGGTGCCCGCCCTTTCTGGAAACCATCTGGCAGCTATCGCTATTGGTGCTCCGTAGACGACACCTACCCCTGCACCGCCTATTACTCCGTAAAGAATGGTCAGGAGGTAGATATTGCTTGATAGACTTGCTAGGCACCAGCCAGCGCCGACGAGGAGGCTGCCGATCATCACGGTTATTCTAGGTCCGAACCTATCTAGGAATCCGCCGACAAGCGGCATCGTGAAGGCAAATAATGCCAGGAAGACCATGTATGGCAGTCCACTCTCAGTCGATGATAACTGCCACATTGCCTCGAGAGGCTTTCTGAAGACGCTGTAAGAGTATATCGAGCCCAGACAAACGTTTATTATGAATCCGATTACTATGAGAATCCACCGATACATAGAAGGGTTACTTTTAACATCGTTTTTACTGCTCATATCGACATCGTTTACAAAACGCATCGGAGCCTTATTTAAGGATATGTAACTCGTGCTTGATTCTATAATTATTGATGTTATTTCTCTGCCTCTTCCTGTTCGAGTCTCTGTCCCAGATATGAGTATACTCCTACTTTCAGGACCTTTAGGCTAAGGAGCGCGCACTTGAGTCTGACTGGGCTCAGCTCTATTCCAAGCATATCGAGGATGTCTTGTCTACTGAGGTCCTTGACGTCCTCTATCCTCATACCGATTAATTTCTCCGTAAGTTTTGATGCCGAGGCTTGGCTTATTGCGCATCCCTTTCCCTTGAACTTTACATCGCTTATCACTCCATCCTTTACCCTTATGAATAGTTCAACCACGTCTCCACATAGCGGGTTTGAGTCCTTCGCATGGATATCCGGGTTCTCTATCTCGCCGTAGTTCCTCGGGTTTCTATAATGGTCAAGAATCTCGTCAAGCTCCGGAGACGACATCTAATAATTTTTGAGACATTCTATGTATTAACCGTTAATGACTTAGTCTGATTCAGCATCGGGTCTAACTTGTCTTCTTGGCAACTATGCGGCAATGTGGGTATCCGAGGTTGATGCATTCAACCTCCTCAGCGGAGCAGTCTCTCTCCATCAAGTCCGTCGCTATTCCTGCAATTAGTCCCCGCGTCCAGTTACTTGACGGGATACGTCTAAGCTTGGCTTGTATCTGGCACTCAAGGCTATCTATCAGTACGGCCTCTATTCCTCCATCAATTCTAGATATGTTGAGTTCTCTTGCATATCCAAGCGAGCGGAGAAATCGCCCCGCGATGCGGAGCCACAAATCAACATCTGAGACGTTGAGGTATTCTCTATGACTTTTCGCGCCCTCTATTCCAACTAATTTTCCAGCATGGTATAGGAAGGCTCCTGCCGAGTCGCCTAGGAGGTCGTATAGTCCTTGGAAGAAGCCAGTCAACGCGGCGTAACTTATGATTAATGCTCTCCTGCCCAATACTCCTCTATAATCAAAGAACATATCGCTGATCAGCCCTAAAATATCTGATTTATGTAGCGTTATCTCTTTGAAGTTCTCAGACTGCCTAAGTTTCATGACTATGTCTTCTATCTGCTCATCGCTAAGCTTAGAGATATCTACTATGAGAGATAGGTACGCCTCGTTGAAATTTTCTGGGTTACGAGACATATCAACTGCGATGACCTCTACTCCTATGCCCCGCATAACCTCACAGAGCTCAGATATTCCACCAGTGGAATCAACTAGGACAGCTCCAAGATTAGCAAGCCTCCTACCAGGCAAATAATATAGAATAGAGAGGTCCCTAAAACGAGACAAGCAATGTCAACCAATTTTAAACCGAGCCTATATTTAAATTTTAATGAAAAACTAAATATTTCAAGTAAAAATTAATTTTATTTCTTCAGCAGGTTGTTTACAATTTGTCTGAATTCTTCTTCTGTTACTGGTCCTTTTTTCTGTATTGAGAGATTCTTCACCTGCATCAGGATGTTGTTTATCTGTTCCTCCGTTGCCTGTATGCCGAGAGCTCTGAGTTTATCGGCTATCGAGTGTCCTCCGCTCTTCTTGCCCAGTATTATCTTGAACTCGTTGCCTACAAGCTCGGGAAGATATGGGAGCGCTCCCTGAAGATATCCCTCGTCTCTGAATCTCACCGAGAACATCACGGCTATCCCGGCCTCATATGCAAATGATTGATCACCAACGACCGGCTTGATGGGCGGCATCTTTACTCCAGATGCCTCCTCTACATACTTTGATAGCTTACGCAGATTCTCAAGCCTAAGACCAATATCCATGTTGAGTAGAACCCTCAAAATCACTGCTACCTCCTCAAGAGCTGCTCCTCCTGAGCGCTCTCCTATCCCATTGACATTTGTATGTATAACTTCTGCGCCGGCAGTTACAGCCGAGACAGAGTTCGCAACTGCGAGGTTCATATCGTTGTGGCAGTGAACCTCGATCGGGACATTAACCCAAGACTTTACCTGTCGTATTAAATGTGCAAAGCCCCATGGAGCAGTAACTCCAAACGTATCAACTATGGCGATACCATCAACCTTGGCCTCATTCACAACCTTTGTTATGAGCGCCTTTAAGTATTCTGGATTTGCGCGCGTGCTATCAACGCAGAAGAAAGTGGTGTGTAGCCCATGCGCCTTGGCGTACTGAGCCGCATCTACAGCCATCTCCAGCACCCTCTTCTCGTCCCATCTGTATCCACGCTCGATCAGTGTTTTTGAGGAGGGGAGCTCAATCAATACTCCCCAGACATCTGCCCTCAGTGAAGTATCTATGTCGTCCCTCCTAGCCCTGCAGAACGCCTTTATCTTTGCTTTTAGGCCTAAGTTAGCGATCTGCTTGACCGCCTTGAAGTCATCCTCTGAAACTACAGGCATACCTGCCTCGATTCTATGGACTCCAACCTCGTCGAGGAGCTGCGCAATCCTGACCTTCTCCTCAGACCTAAAAACTACTCCCGGACACTGCTCGCCATCCCTAAGCGTGACATCATATATCTCGACCCTCTTCGGTAAATTCATACTCGAGAGGACTTCAGGAGCAAAGTTAAAAGGACTGACAAACCACTTCTCGCCAATCCAGGGTGTAGAGCTCATCGTCGTTATTGTGCCAGTCCTTTATTTAACTATTAATAAAAGAATCACATTCAAGTGTTGATCATGAGAGCAACTGAAGAAGATTCTGGGAAAAGCCTGAGTCAGCTGGAGCTCTTCTTCAGGCCCAGCTCTGTCGCAGTCATCGGCGTCTCAACGATGAGGGGAAAGATAGGGCATGAGATTCTAAGAAGCATAGTCGATGGCGGGTATCAGGGAAAGATATATCCAGTCACGATATCTGCCAAGGAGATTCTTGGGCTGAAGTGCTACGAGTCAGTCTTACAGATACCTGAGCCAGTCGACCTCGCTGTCTATGCCCTACCATCAAACCTCGCTCCCAAGATAATCGAGGAGTGTGGACAGAAGGGCGTGAAGAACATCATAATCGTTTCAGGCGGGTTTAAGGAGGTGGGCGGCTCAAACGTAGACCTCGAGTCAGAGGTCGTCAAGATCGCGAGGAGATATGGCATGAGAATCATAGGTCCAAACTGTATAGGCGTCTTCGACGGTAAGAGCAGGTTTGACACATTCTTCCAGTCTCATGAAAGAATGGTCAGGCCGCCGCATGGACCGCTCTCCTTCATCACTCAGAGCGGAACCTATGGTGTTGCCTTTCTAGAAGAAGCAGCTGAGGACGGAGTAGGCGTAAGCAAGATGGTGAGTTTCGGAAACAAGGCAGACGTAGACGAGGCGGACCTAGTGAGATATCTAGGAGCAGACGAGGACACAAGGGTAATTGCGATCTATATGGAGGCAGTTGTCAATGGGAGGAGATTCATAGAGGCCGTGAGCGAGGTCGCTGCGAAAAAACCAATAGTCATACTGAAGTCTGGTAGGACAAGCCTTGGAGTTAAGGCTGCGAGGTCACATACAGGCTGGCTTGCAGGTTCATATCAGGTTGCGAGGTCCATCTTCAAGCAGGCAGGAATAGTAGTAGCGGAGGATTTCGAGGAGATGTATGACTGCGCCAAGGCACTGGCCCTTCAGCCACTCCCTAGGGGTAGAAGAGTAGGAATGCTGACGAATGGTGCAGGCATGACTGTCTCGGCCTGCGATGCCGCTGAGCAGAGAGGAATATTCGTAGGCACATATAGCGAGGAGACGAAGAAAAAACTCGAAGAAGCTCTTCCAAAATTTGCCCTTGTCCGCGAAGTCGTCGACTTGACTGGGAGCGCGACATCCAAGGAGTACAAAATAACGATGGAGAGCCTGCTTAGTGATGACGGCATAGACTTAGTGATGCCTTTCTTCGTCTTCCAGGACACTCCCCTCGATGAGGGAATAATCGATGTCTTGCCAGAAATGCAGCGATACGGAAAACCAATACTAGGAGTCTACTCGCGCGGCATATATGGAAGAGAGGTGGCGAGGAAGCTGCAGATGCGGGGCATTCCTTTCTACAGGTCGCCGGAGAGAGCGGTGGCGGTCGCCTCACACATGATGTGGCTCAGCGAGTACCGAGCAACACTCGATAAAAGAGCAATCATAAAGACCCCTGAACCAGCAACTAGGCCCGGAGAGACGCATAAATTAATCAGTTCTGCGCTCAGAGAAGGAAGGAATCTCCTACTCGAGCATGAGGGGAAAGAACTTCTACGAAGCTATGGAATCCCAGTGGCTGAGAGTAGTCTCTCCAAAAATGAGGAGGAAGCTGCAGAACTCGCAGAAAGTATGGGTTATCCAGTAGTCTTGAAGATAGTTTCGCAAGACATCATTCATAAAAGTGACGTAGGAGGAGTAGTTGTGGGACTCAACGACAGAGAAGAAGTCAAGAAGGCCTACAGGACAATATTAGAGAACGTCAAGAAAAAAGCTCCAGGCTCCAGAATTTCAGGAATACTTGTCCAGAGAATGGCCCCCCAGGGATTAGAAGTAATCGTTGGAGGAATAAGGGATGAAGAATTCGGCCCTGTCGTGATGTTCGGGCTTGGAGGGATATTCGTAGAGCTGATGAGAGACGTCACGTTCCGCAAGGCAGCAATAACAAAGTTCGAGGCACTCGAGATGATAAGAGAGATTAGGGGATACCAAGTCCTCAGAGGATTCAGGGGGCAGCCACCAGTAAAGGAGGAAGCCATCGCGGAGATCTTAACAAAGCTCTCCCACTTATTACTTGAGCAACCCAAGATTAGAGAGATAGACCTCAACCCGGTCTTCGCCTACCCAGACTCAGCAATCGTAGCTGACGTAAGAATTCTCCTCGAATAATCTATGACGAACCTTAGAAGAATCATTTTGATGACGCTTTTCAGCGTACTGATATTCATACCTAAATTACTACTACCGACACCGCTGGACAAGCTCTTATTCATAATTCAGGCCCTAGTATTGGGACTAGGCGCATTGTTGTTAGGGAAGTTAGGCGCGACTTACACATCTTTTATCGGAGGATTACTTACAACCATTTTGAGGCCGACATTCTTTCCACTCTCGCTCCTATTCGCTGTCCTTTATGGCGTGCTAATAGATGTTTTCTTCAATGTTCTTAGGGTCAAGACATCCTCAACCCTCAGAAATAGCAGAGTAATAATTTCAACGACGCTAAGCACTATGCTGACTGGATTAATAACATACTATATCACGGCTCATTCACTTGGACTCTTACCTAGGAATATTCTTATTGAAGCTGCCATACTTGTAGTTGGCACGTTATCCGGCGCCATAGGCGGCTGGCTTATAACGTACTTGTGGAGAAAAGGAATACATAACTATGTGTGACTATTGGGCTGAGATATTATTGATACATGCTCTCAGGCGGCTTAGTCGCCTTCAACATCATTTGTAGGAGCTCCTTACATACATCTCTAGTGGCTGCAAGCGCCTCTGCGAGCTCGTTGATCGTAACTATTCCGATTAGTTTTCCGCCCTTCTCTATGACTGGAAGCCTGCGGAATCCATAGCTCGCCATTAGTTTAACCGCATCGATTAGACTAGAGTCAGGCTCAATGGCGATGACTGGATAAGACATTATTTCGCTCACCTTGATGGTCGTGTGGTCTATGCCTGTTGCGAGCACCCGCCTAACCAAGTCTCTCTCAGTCACTATTCCGATTATCTTGTTATCCCTCGTGACGAGTAGGCAGCCTACATTCATACGGTCCATCATTATTGCCGCCTCTCTGATTGTTCTCTCAGAGTCAATCATTATGTTTACCGCCCTGGCGAGTGTACCGACTTTAACCTCGCCCTCGCCACTAACTTCCCCACTCATTTATTTATCAATAATATCAGCTTTATAGTCGCTTATAACCAATCCTCAGAACTAATTCTTGAAGAAAAATCCATAATCAATATTCTATATACTCAAACTATAAATTGCATCTTCCCGATTGATTTATTGTTAGAAGTTGGGAGAGGCAACCTGCTCTGCTCCTGGAAAGGTCATACTTACTGGCGAGCACTTTGTGGTCTATGGCGCTAGGGCCATTGCTGGTGCAATCGACCTTAGGGCATACGCCACGGCCAGCACGAGGAATGACGGCGTAATCTCGATTTTCTCAGAAGACATGGGAATATCGGCTGAATGGCGAGGAAGCGACCTATTGAGAGAATCTAAGCGAGGAGTATCTGAGAGGCTTAGACCTCTTAAAGAGGCCCTATCTGCGGTAATCAGCAAAGTAGAGGGAAGTGGACTGACGGTAAATATTAATTCACAGATTCCAAGAGCTTCTGGACTTGGCTCTTCTGCTGCCGTTGCTGTGTCTTGTGTGGCTGCCGGTCTCCATGCATATGGATATAGGCCGTCTCCTCCAGAGATAATTAACTTCGCATCAATCGCTGAGGGAATTATACATTATAGGGCTTCGGGAGTCGACTTAGCCGTCTCCACTTATGGAGGAGTCATTTCTTACAGACGTGGAAGCAAGCCAACAAAGATAGAGATTAAAAAGCCGATCTCCCTACTACTGATTGATGTAGGAACTCCTAGAAGAACTGGAGACATGGTTAGACATGTCTCTCTCCTACGTGAGCAATACATATCGGTCTTCGAGAAGATCAGAGAGACAGTCGAGGAGATCACCTCAGAATGCGAATTAGCACTAATCAACAATAGATACGAGAGGCTCGGCGACCTATTGATGATTAATCACAACCTGCTGAGGGCTATCGGGGTATCTACTAAGGAGCTTGATAATGCCCTTGAACTCGCAATTAGGTCTGGCGCGATTGGTGGTAAGCTGACGGGAGGAGGTGGGGGAGGATGCGTCATCGCGGTAGTACATGAGAAAGAAATCGACGCGGTATACAGAAAGTTGCTGAGGACATACAGTGTCTACAAAGTCACGATTCCTCAGGACGGAGTCAGGTGTGACTCTTATAAGCCGGAATAAATTTAAATAAGAGATTCGAGAAACTCTATACGCTGTGATGATTTTGCCGAGTCCTGAATAGAGATGAGGACTCCCAGGTTATCTGAGCATCCCTTTCTTCTAGAATCCAATTAGTGATCCTACAATTATTCCGATAATCAAGGCGATGCCGAACTGCATTGTTAATTGCGCAGTTATAGGATCAGCAGCATCTGGAACCTCTCTTCTAAAGAGATTGATAATCTTGATCGCTCTCGGCAATGTTAAGAGTGTCAGAAATGCCATGGGCGTCAATGTTCTTACCACAATCATTAAAGCAGTAATTATGTAAGCCGAGGACAACATTGCGATGTAGAGTTTTACAGATCTCTGTTTGCCGAGTATTATTGCGAGGGTTCTTATTCCAGCCGAGGCGTCATAGTCTATGTCGCGTATGTTGTTTGCGAATACCACTAATCCTACAAGTATTCCTACTGGAAGGGAGATAGCCATGACTTGAACGTCTATCTGCCCAGTCAATACATAGTAGGTCCCGCCAGTCATTAATGGTCCCCAGACCAGAATGACTGAGGGCTCCCCCAGTGCTCGGTACTTGAGCAATAGAGGCTTGGCGGTGTAGAAATAACTGAAGAATAGCCCAGCAACCGTGAAGGCCACGACGATTAATCCTCTGATAAATGCGATATATGTTGCAATGGACAATACGAATGCATATAGCCCAGCAACGACTGATGCAAATGTTTTTGCCGAGATTCCTAAACTTAGAAGTGGATGCTGCCTATACTTCGCGGTAGGTGCAGCTATCGTATCAACTCGATGCTTGACGTCGAAATAATCATTAGCCATATTTGTAGCGGCGTGGAAGGCTATAAGCCCAATAAGGGTAAGCATAAAGAGCAGCGGGTCAAGTCCATTCTTAGCATAGGCGAGCACTCCTCCAAGCCCTACCGAGACAACCGTCATGACGAAAGACCAAGGCCTAGTAGAGTAGAACCATACACGTAGGCTCATCAGATAAGTCAATTATCTGCTCTTTTTATTTAAGCATTATCGAAGTGGCGCGAATACGAATATAAGCTCTGTCCAAGTTATATGCGATGCTGAAGCTGATGCGAGGGAG
This sequence comes from Nitrososphaerota archaeon, assembly GCA_038845265.1. Classification (GTDB taxonomy): domain Archaea; phylum Thermoproteota; class Nitrososphaeria_A; order Caldarchaeales; family Calditenuaceae; genus CALIKS01. The sequence goes on from JAWBQR010000005.1 coordinate 102,728, forward strand.
CCTGTCTTCATGTAGAGAAGCCCCCATACTACTCCGGCGATGAAAGCGACGAGCATTAGGGGAATATTCATCGTCCATACATGAACCGAGGAGTATAGCAGGGAGGATAACGCTAACGCATGCATTGTTCCCATCTTTTCTCTGAGGACGTGCAGTATTAATCCTCTCCAATAGGACTCCTCGCCTATACTCGTAAAGATTAGCAGCAATGCTACGCTGTATGGCTCGACGCCCATGCCTAACTTGTAGACCTCTGATGCGCTATGAGCTACGAGAAACTCTAACAGTCTGTACCCAGCGAGCATAAATAAGTATAGTCCCATGCCGACTGCAACTCCAATTAATAGTTCTACGGACGATGTCCTAAATTCACGAATAATGTCTTTTCTCCTCAGTATTAGTGAGAAGCTGAGCAAAACAAAAACAGAAAGGACAAGTCGTAGCCAGAAGGAGGAAAAATTAACCCTAAAAGTGAAGAACCATAGTGTATACGCCAAAGGAATTGAAAATAATGAGCCCATCCACAACACTCATCACCCGAGGCTTACCAACAAATAACTAAACAATACATGCTAATTCAATAATCTTCATAGAACTACTAAATGGTGATAGCCATGTCTCTAATTTCATCATAGTCCTGAGCGATGGCTGAACTTATCGCCTCCCCCACCAGTTTTTCCTTATTAAGAACCGGCATAACTATCGATATCAACTTCAAAACATCTCTATGTAGAGAGTATTTTAAAGTTCTATTAGACTCAGGCTATTTTTAACGTCATTTTCGGTTTCGTACGATATCTATATATTTTGATATTTCATGATATATCTTATGCATCTACCTTTCGAGCCATGGCCACTCTGGCACGTCGGTAGGGCGAAGCATCTCTGGGGAAGGTTGTTTAAGCCTCTTAGACGTGGAGATTTTAGGTTGCTTGTGCTCGAGGTGTTGAAGAAGAGGCCGATGCATGGATACGAAGTCGCGAAGGAGATTAGCGAGCTGTTCGGCGGATTCTATGAGCCTAGCCCAGGCATAGTTTATCCAACGCTTCAGTGGCTCGAGGATGAGGGATACGTAAGGGCAGACCAAGTAGATGGGAAGAAGGTCTACAGCATAACAGAGGCAGGCAAGAAATTCCTAGAGAGCAAAGAGGACAGCATAAAGAGAGTAATGGAGACATGCACAGGATTCCTATCTGATGAGAGGTTCAAACTATTCAGCGAGGGCAGGAAACTCGCACAGACAGTCCTACTACTACTCACTGACGCGACCGATGAACAATTAAGGGAAGCCGCAAAGATAATTGAGGATGCGAGAAAAAGAATAGCCGAGCTGATGATCAAGTAATGTCAACAATAGTAGTTGAAAGACTGGTGAAGAGATTCGGAAACATAGTCGCGGTCGATGAAGTCTCCTTCACGGTTAATCGTGGAGAGCTCTTCGGCTTCCTAGGACCTAACGGAGCTGGGAAGACAACGACGATAAGCATCTTGACGACACTCCTCAAGCCTACGTCTGGCAGGGCTCTGGTCGGCGGATTCGACGTCGAGTCTGAGGCTGATAAGGTGAGGAGAATAGTTGGTCTCGTACCTCAGGACATCACTGTTGATGATGACTTGACCGGGTGGGAAAACCTGATGCTCCATGCAGGGCTCTACCATCTAGATAGGCAGGAAGCCAAGAGGAGGGCTAGAGAAGTGCTGGAGCTCGTCAATCTGCTGGATGCTGCTAATAGAAAAGTAGAGACGTATTCTGGAGGAATGAGGAAGAGACTTGAGCTGGCCGCGGGGCTGATGCATCATCCACAGATACTTTTCTTGGACGAGCCTACACTTGGCCTTGATGTCCAGACGAGGACCGCGATATGGGACTACGTGAAAAGACTTAGGAATGAGCTTGGAATGACGATCTTCCTGACGACGCACTACATGGACGAGGCTGACACGCTATGCGATCGAATCGCGATAATCGATCATGGAAAGATAAGGGCGATAGACACGCCGACGAACTTAAAGAATAGCCTCGGGGGCGATATAATAGAGCTCGAGGTCACGCATAACAATCCAGAAGAGGTAACAACTCAGCTGGGCAGGATAGATGCTGTCAGGAAGACATCGTTTGTTAATGGAGTCTTCAGGGTGACTGTTGAGCGTGGCGAGGAGACCCTGCCAGTCATGCTTGAAGCTCTCCTTAGAAGAGGCTTTAGGGTCACGAAGGTCGTCATGAAGAAGCCCACGCTCGACGAGGTCTTTCTCGAGTATACGGGGCGGGCGTTGAGGGAGGAGCAGGGAAGCTGGGAGGAGACCCGCCGTCAAATGGCAATAATTCGGAGGATGAGAGCTTGATGGAGATATTTACGGAGGTTTATGTCTTACTGGATAGGGAGCTGAAGAAGTGGTATAGGTCGCCCTTCCTATTGATTATGACGATTATCCAGCCAGTGATATGGATGGGGCTCTTCGGCAAGGCATTGAACTTGACTGGACTATTCCAGATACCGGAGGATGTACTGGCCCAGCTCCCACCGTCAGTCACCTCGCAGATCGGCCAGCTCTTCAATAGGTTGATGCTGACCTTGTTCGGCGCCTCTGAGATAGATTACTTCTCATACATGTCGGTTGGGATGCTCTCGATAGTCATACTTTTCACCTCGATGTCGAGCGGCATGTCGATAGCTTGGGATAGGCGTCTCGGGTTCCTGAACAAGCTGCTCGTCTCTCCAATAAAGAGAGGCTCGATAATAATTGCCAAGGTCTTGTCAGGCGTTGTAAGATCCGTATTGCAGGCGATACTCGTTATGCTCTTCGCGGTTGCTCTAGGAGCGAGGTATAGTCTTGCTGGACCGCTGGCGCCACTCGTGGTATTGCTCGCCCTCACGCTTCTCTCGCTTGGGCTCTCATCCTTGTTTGTCTCACTTGCAGTTAGAGTAAAGAGCTGGGAGTCACAAATGGCGATAATGAATCTGCTTAACCTGCCATTGATGTTTGCTAGTAATGCTCTTTATCCAATAAAGATGATGCCGAGCTGGCTTCAGGGAGTCGCGTCTGTTAATCCGATTAGCTATGCAGTCGACGCAGTCAGGCAGGCACTGCTCTTCGGAGCCTCTGCAAGCACCACTACTATTCTTCTCGACTTAGGGGCACTCGCTCTCTTTGCAACTATTTTGTCCAGCATCGGCGTCCTCATAGCTGATCGGGGATTAAGGAGGAGCTAGAACTACTCATCTAATAGTCTCGATGGAACATCTATATCGATGAACTAATTTTTATTCTTGGTTTTGGGAAGCAATGAAGTAGTCGTTCCAACTGAGAGGATAGAGGAATGGATTGATAGCGTCAAGCCCAGACGAATATTGGTCCAGGCGCCGCTCGGCCTGAGAAACGCTATTCCATTAATAATTAACGTCCTTGATAGGAGAGGCGTTGAGGCATACGTCTCGATGAGTCCCACTTGGGGTGGCTGCGACGTGGCAGTCCGCGAAGCACGTGATATTGATGCTGACGGGATAATCCATGTCGGGCACACGCAGTTTCTTGCTAGTCATCCACTGCCCATATTATTCATCGAGGGATGGTATTCTGACCCTGAGCCTCTGCTCAGACTTGCGCCAAAAGTAGTGGAATTGTTGAGGGGGTATAGTAAAGTTGGACTTGGGGCGACGGTCCAGTGGACGACTCATTTATCAAAATTTGCTGACGAGCTGAGAAATGCGGGGTTCAGCGTGCTGATCGGGGCTCAAGAGGGAATAAGAATCATCCATAGTGGGCAGGTGCTTGGCTGTGACTACTCTTCACTAAAATCAGTGGAGGGAAACGTTGATTGTTTTGTCGTCATTGGCTCTGTCTTTCACGCGCTTGGGGCTGGCCTGGTCTCTGATAGACGAGTGCTCTCAGTTGAGCCGGAGAGCCAGAGGGCAACTTGGATGGATGATATGGTTAGGAAGATCTACTCCCAGAGATACGCCAACATAAGAAGGTTCAAGGAGTCAAGAAGAATAGGAATCATTGTAAGCGTGAAGCCCGGGCAGATGCATCTAGGACTCGCGAGAAAACTTAAGAGTCTATTGGAGAGACATGGATACGATGCTGATATATTGATTACTGATGAAGTCTCTGAGCCCCTCATCATGGAGAGTCGGTACGATGCATATGTGAATACTGCTTGTCCGAGACTCAGCATCGAGGACCAGGCCCGCTTCTCCAAGCCACTCCTACTCCCCTCAGAAGTAATGGTGGCGATTGGAAGATTAAAATGGGAAGAAATAATAGGCAAAAAAATATATCTCTCATTAAGCCTACCTGAAGTCTAGAATAGTTTTTAGGTTGCTGAAGCTGCTTTACCACCATATTTTATAACGAAGCTTCTGAATCCCTCGTGTCCACCGAGTGCCGCCATGAATGCCGCCATTACGCTCACCTCGAAGACCCCCTTTACGAGGATCGGCAGCCATAATCCATAAAGGAATTCAGGCGACCCAGGAAGAAGCATAGGCACCATGGTTGAGAAAACAACATAGATCCATAAAGCCTCAGGGATGTAGCTCAGCAGGACGACCGGAACGTAGTAAAGAGAACTCCTGCTCAGTGGTCTGATTATTCTTGAGAGCAGTCCAGCGGTGATCCCTACGATCGCCTTTCCTATGGATGCCGTCACTCCTAGGGGGCCTAGACTGCCCAATGGTCCAAACCATATTGAGGGGACGATGCCTGCCAAGAGTCCCGTGATTCCCCCAATTACTGGGCCGCCAAAAATAGCCGCGATATACACCGGTAGAAGCGAGAAGTCAAGAGCAACTTGCTGAATCATTGTTGGCGCGATTGTGATAAATGCAAGTACATTGCCGAGCGCAGACATCATTAGTACAAAACTCCATTCTCTACTCCCAATTCTCATCGATGAATTATCATATAGCCCAGTATTTAGTACTGCTACTTATTATACCATTTTTAGATAATATTAAACAAATTTTTTAGTAGCTGTATCACTTTTTTATGTTAATTTTTTTCCAAAATTCAGCAACTCATTTATCAATTCTGGTTTAGCTATAGCGACCACCCTCGATCTACCAACCTCGTATATCGTCACTAGGCCCGCATTCTTTAAAATAGAGATGTGCCTATAGATTGCTGTATATCTCATCTTTAACTCTCTTGAAATTGCCTTTATGTGCAATGGTCTATTACTCTCGGAAACTATTTTTAGTATTTTTAGTCTAGTTGTATTCCCGAGAGCGTTAAATATATTCGAAATTTTTGTTAATAATTCCTCATTCATGTGTAGTATATATACGAATTATTATTAAAGCTTTTTCTATTACAATTTTTTGAGTATCTATCCATAATTGATAAATCGCTAATGAAAATACCGCGGGTGATGTTGACTGCTCGAGACAACACGACGCACAAAATTGTCGTCGTCACGTTGTTCGGCGGCCTGGCCGCCCTCCTCACGATTTTCCCGCTGGATTTTCCATTTCCACTCGTTCCCTACCTCAGGTTTGATGCCGCGGAGATCCCGGTATTTGTTGCATTTATGCTGTTCGGCCCGACGGCCGGCCTGGCCACTTGTGTTACGTATCTCGGAGTGCTCCTGCCTATAACGATGGGTGAGTGGCTCTGGCCCATCGGGCCATTCCTAAAGTTCTTCGCCACTGCCTCTCAAGTATTGGGCATGTCCATTGGGTTTAGGGTGTACCGTCTATTGAAAAGGGGCGGCTACGCTGCATTCCTTATACAACTCACAACTCTAGGCATGATCCTCAGAATAATGGTTATGACGCTTGCCAACTATGCAGTCTTGACCATGACGGCTCAGGTCGAGTTCATCGGCGCCCTACTGAGAACAATTACTGGATGGAGCCTATCATCAAGCACGGAAGTAATAGTAATTATACTGGTGTTGACAGCGCTGTTCAACGCGCTGCACACTCCGTTATCAATGATGCCTGCGGCACTCCTGGTCAAGAGGATCTCCAGAGAAGGCTCACTAATCTGCTACAGGGGGGCCTGGATGATCAGGGCCATAGGAAAGGACGACCTGACATTAACATAGACCTAACTACTATCCAGTATACTCTTCGCCTCGCTCATTGCTTTTTCATAAAGCTCCCTCGATATGCATGACTTCTCGAGAAGCTGCTCAAGCTCCTCAGCATCAATTATCATTCTCTCACCATTGGGCTTCTCAACTACGTCGATCCCTAAGTCGATGTACCATGCATGACTCTCGTAGAGGTGGATTGGCGTTGAGATGTTGATGTATCTACCCTTCTCGGCATTACCCAGCCCATAATATCTAGTTTCCATTCTCCAGCTGAATCTTTTGATTCTGCTTATCGATACGTCGCCCGGAGTCTTGTCCACTCCCAATCCGTTGTACTTGCCGAAGCCCTTAATGATGCGCCTGCCGATCAGCACCTCGCCACTCCGATAAAATCTGAAGGGCCCCAATAGAATCTTTCCAGAGAGAGGCTTCAAGTGATGAATCATCCCTGAGCTGCCCTTCCTCGGAGCCAATCTATTTATTAACCCAGTTATCTTCTGCTCAGCTATTTCTCTATTTAAAGCACCTATATCTACGAGTTCTTCAAGCATGCTCACGATGTTGGAGAGCGTCTCGCCTCCTGCCCTGCAGAAATGATGATACGGCAATGTGTAGGTGATCTTCGCTCTGATGATGTCTAGGGATGTCTTCGCCTCTGCTGGAAAATAAATCCCTGCACTCGCCACTCCACCGTGAATCCGGATCGGAGTAACCACGACCTGCCACGATATTTCTCTAATATCTTGGACAAACTCCATAACTGACTCCGGTCCCCCCTGAATCACGACGCCCTCCTTGTCTCCGGTATCGTTAATGATGACGTCTGGAGCTACTGATGAAGTACATGCCCCAAACCTCTCCTCCTGACTCTTAGTCGGATTAACAAGCTCGTGTCCATGGTCTAGTAGATGCTTCGTCAACGCAGTGGAGTATATTCCCCTAATGCTGAATCTCAACTCTATGTCCACCTACTGGCGGAGTGATAGGCGTTTCTTCACAAGTTCACTAAGCACCGCTCCGTCCACTCTTCCCCTATAGAGCTTCATAAGCCTCCCCATTATATGTCCAGACGGCTCCGACCTCGGCTGGATCGATAACGCCTCATCGATCAGCCTGTCTATCTCCTGTATAACTTCTTCGAGCGGTGGAGCCCTGAGGCCGAGCTTATCTATTGCGTCGGATGCAGAGGCGTCTGGATTTCGTGAGAGATATGCCAGTACTTGTTTGGCTGACTCCTTGGCTGTCTGGCCAGTGACTACGAGCCTGAAATATTCCTTGACCTTGGAGAAGTCTACCTCATCGACTGGGTGGCCCTCACGTCTAAGCTCCTTGTATCCCTCGGTCAGGAAGCTGGCTGCGAAGCTCGGCTGTACACCTATGGCTACAAGCTCCTCAAACTCATGGAGCCGCTCCGAGTCTATCAACTCCCATACCAGCTGCCTGCTGAGTCTATACTTGTTTGAGAGTATGGATGCAAGCTCGTCGAGCGTTGGCGGGAGACTGGACTCAATCTCTTCTAGGAGACTCTTACTGACAATTAGTGGAGGAATATCTGTCTCTGGATACATCCTCGCCGAGCCCGGCCTGGGCCTCATGTAGAAGGTTGTGCCGTCGGGCCTCGGGCCTCTTGTCTCTCCTGGTACCGATACTACTGCCTCTGCCGCCCTGCTTCTCACTGCCTCCAGCGCCTCGAGCGCGTCATGCGTCTTCTCAGCTATCATCACGAATGCATCATTGCTGCTGAGTCCTAGTCTGGAGGCAACTGCGTCGACCTCTGCCTGGCTTATCCCGTAGTTTGGGAGCTCGTCTGAGTGGAATATTCCCTCGACTCCTGCCCATGCCTTTGCGTATTCTGATAGGTCGCGTCCAAGCCTCACCATCTCGTCCCCAGCGCTCCTCAGCAGTCCGGCGAAGCCTGGGAGCCTGAGGGCATACACTCGTCCGCCCTCGCCTATCTTTCTGAGCAGGACGCGGCTCGCTGTTGATGAGAAGATGTCTGTCACGTCGACTGGCCGCTCTAATTGGACTTTCTCAGGAGTTACTCCGCGCTCTCTCAGCTTCTCCTTTATATGGAGGAGGTGGCTCAGTCTACGCACCTCGTAGTCTATTATCTTGGGTATCAGGTCGAGCTCCTGTACGCCCTTCACCTCCACTATCCCGGTCCCCTTGATGGAGATGTTTAGGTCTTGCCGGACCGTACCTATTCCTCTCTTTACCTTTCCGGTCGCCCTCAGTATCTTTCCGATCGCGTATGCGGCCTTCGCTGCTTGCTCTGGGTCAGTGATTACGGGCGCCGTTGAGACCTCTATCAACGGTATGCCGAGCCTCGATAAGTCATAGACCACGTGCGTCGGCTTTGTCTCTACTAGTTTAGCGGCGTCCTCCTCCAGCGTTATTGTCTGTATCGGTATCTCCTGTCCATCAACCATTATTCTTCCACCAGTAGCTACGATGCATGTTCTCTGGAAGCCAGTTGTGTTAGAGCCGTCTATCACTATCTTCCTCATCACGTGTATCTCGTCTACGGGCCTCGCGTCTAGGAGCCTGGCGACGGTGAGCGCGATTCTGACCGCCTCACTATTCAGCATGTGTGGAGGCTCTTCATCCATCTCGACTAGACATGTGCATCCGAGGTCTGCCCTATAGATGATTCGCCGCATCTTCTTCATCTCGAACCTAGCGGCCGGGTCTATCTCGCCTAGTTCTGACTGGGTCTCCCTCAGCCTCCTCGTGAACTCAATTGTTCTCTCAACGCCGGTCGGAGAAGTCCTGCAGCTGCAGAATAGCTTTCTCTCAGTGTCCAGTTGCCGGTGAATCTCTATTCCGACCCTTAGTCCTAGTTCTTTGTAGTTCATGCCGCATCAGGTCTCCTCGATGTAGGCATCGTGCGGCTACTCAGCTCGCCGGCGACTGGCGTCAGCATGTATCTTCGCACCTCGTCTGGTTCGCTGGTCCTAGCGAGGACCCACATCAGCTTGACTAGGGCTGTCTCGGAGAGCATGTCTTCAAGCGGTGTTACGCCCGCCCGCATTATGTCGCGTCCATTGTCATATACATACATGTTTACTCTTCCGTATCGGCATTGGGAAGTCATGCCTAGGAAGACGCCCATGCTCCTCGCTCTCTTTAGGACTGGTATCCAGTCCGAGGAGACGTGTCCAAGCCCAGTGCCTTCAATTATGATGCCCCTGAATCCTCTATCCAAGAAGTACTCAACTATCTCGGGGCCTAGTGATGGATAAAACTTGATTAGCGCCGCCCTATCGCTGAATCCCGGCCTAAAGAGGTATCCATCGCCTCCACGCCTATTGATATTCTGATCATTGATTATTATCTCGCCATTCCTCACATATGCTATTGGGCTTGCATTCACACTTCTGAACGCGTCTCTACTGCTTGTATGCATCTTCACGACCCTTGTCCCTCTGTGGACAGCAATCACGTCGTCTGAGTGCCAATCATGCATCGCTACGACTACTTCTCCGAAGGGCGCCTGGGCGGCTAATCGGACAGCCGCTATCAGGTTGACCGCCGCATCGCTGGATGGCCTATCACTGCTTCTCTGAGCACCCACTAGGACGACTGGAATAGGTGTGCCTGAGAGTGCAAAGCTAAGAGCCGCTGCAGTGTAGTGCAGCGTGTCAGTCCCATGAGAGATAACTACTCCCGAGAATCCGCCACGTATCTTTTCATCTATCTTTCGCGCAATGGTGTCCCAATCGATGGGAGTCATGTTCTCGCTAAACTTTGACAGCAGCACCTCAGCCTCTACGTATGCTATCTCCGCGATCTCAGGTACTAGTGTTATTAGGTCTTCGGACGTTAGCGCTGGTTTGACGGCTCCGGTCCTATAGTCGACTCTGCTGGCGATTGTTCCTCCGGTGCTTATGATTGAGACGTGGGGTAGGCTCGGGTCTAGGGATGGAGGCTCCGGCCTTCTAAATGCAGGTCTAGGCCCAGGCCCGAGACGCCTAACTTGGGTATTCTCGGTTATCGCTATTCCCACGTTGTAGCCGTTCTTGAGCTTTAGGACGATGTATCCGTCCTCGGCATATTCATACCTAGACATCAGGTATCCTCTGTAGACTTCTCCGTCTGGCTTGACCACCTCGACCTCATCTCCAACATCAATTCCAGCATTAATCAGCAGGTCCCGAACCATGCCCCTATATCCATGCCAAGACTCAGTCATCGATTTGACACTCTAAGCCAAGATAAACCAACGATAATTAAAGCTTAGCGACTATAAATCCTCCCAACCATGGATTATAACTCTTCGGAAGAGGACAAGTGCATCTTTTCCGATAAATTATGCTTTCTTCCTGCCCTCTATGACTGCTAGGAGCCAATAAGGCTCATCACTCAAGTAGACCAATGATGCATGACTGAGACTACGGATGTGTTCCATCAACTGTCTCAGCAATCTGCCGCACTTGACTAATTCATAGCCACGGAGCCTCACTCTTAGCCCATGCCTCTCTAGAAAAGCAGCAACCCAACCAATACCTATTAAGGAGGAAGCAGTGATTAATAATTGTCCATTACTCTTCAGCAGCCTCGGAACATCGTGCAGGTGTCTATTCAGGAATTCCCTCCCATCAATTCCTCCCCACGTGTATCTTGGCAACGGTCTTGGAGAAGGAGTCATTGGAGGATTCAGCACTACCATGTCAAAGGATGCGTCCCTTAGGCATGAAGAGCCATCACCGACAACGACGTCAACCATCTCGACCAGATTATTCATCCTGAAGTTCTCGAGAGCGTTTCTACATGCCCTCACTGAGATGTCTAGGCACACGACACGCCCAGCACCCCTACGTAGAGCTATCAGCCCGATAATCCCCGTCCCACAGCCGAGGTCGAGGACAACGGCCCCCGAGGAGATATCCATGTTTTTTATCAGCATCTTCGTTGACCTTTTCGGTGGATAAACATTGCTCCAAACATCCAGCAAGACACCTTCAAGACGCACCTGCATCAATTTTTATGATGAAGCATAACAATCCTATAAGCATGAATACGCCGATTGAGGGCGACTATATCTATTCTCGAGGCGTGGGGTACCTGGCCGTAAAAGGAGTCATACACCCACCACAAAGAATAGTCGCCTACCCAAAATACCCAGAACATAAGGGCATAATCACGAAGATATCGAGCATAGAGGAGGCATATGCATACCTCAGGGAGAGGATGCCAGAAGCCATACTCTTCGACGACCACTCAGGACAAGTCCTTCCACAAATACCGATCGAAAAAATAACTAGACATGTATCGGCAAAGGCATGGTTCAAGAACAATCGCCCGACCGACGAGGTTACTAGGCTATCCGCTGAACTAGCCGAGATGATAAGTAGATACTCAGGAATAGATCTCGAAGCGGTCGGGCTTACCGGCTCTGCCCTCCTCGGACTACAGAAGCCAACCTCAGACATCGACCTAGTATTCTACTCCATGAAAAATGCACCGGCAGTAATTGATGCCTTATCAACCATGAGGAAAGAGGGAAAGACACGGCCAGTCGACATCTTGCATTCACATGACATAGCCACAAAGAGAAGCGACAGCGCAGTAACACTCGAGGACTGGATAAAGCATGAATCCCGCAAGCTACTATACGGAACATATAGAGGAGTAGTATATTCTGCAAAGGTTGTCCCACTTCCGGAAGAGTACTGGGAGCCATATGGGTCAGCAATGTGGCGGGAGTTTGGCAGAGCAGTACTCGTCGCAGAAGTAACTGATGACAGCTACTCCATCTACACTCCAAACATGTATGGAATAAGGGTAATAGAGATCATTAGGGGTCCTGAGGAGGGCTATAGATGCAGGGCCGTCGCGTCCTTCAGGTCTAGGTTCGCCGAGCAGGCCAGGAGTGGAGAAGTCGTGAAGATCTCAGGAAGACTCGAGTATGACCTCAAGTCAAAAAACTACCGAATATTCATAGGAAATCATCGGGACGACTACATTTTGAGACACGATAATACGACTCATGACTAGTCATAGGAGAGCAGCGCTATCGCAATTATCGCGAAAGCTATGCCAGCCATATGTCGATTAGTTATTGCCTCTCCGAGAAACAGCACCGAGAGGGTGACGGTAACAACTGGATAGACAGCTGTTAATGGAACGACTAGGGATGCCTTCCCACTGCTGAGCGAGAGCATGAAACAGATAGTCCCAACGGCTCCGAGGATGCCTGTCAAGACGGCTAGGTATGCAGTGTTCCCGACCGGCGGTCTTGGCGGGCCCTGCGTTAACATGTAGGTCGTCAGGATTAGGAAGGAGCCCAACATGTTATAGAGAATTATCGAGGCCCATGACGCTCTCTCAAGTACTAGCTTACTGACAAAGCCCCAGCAACCCCATGCCACGATTGCTAGAAACGCATAGATGATCCATCCCTCGACTCTCATAGAAAATTCATCGAGCAAATCTCAATATATAGTCGATTTTATTCATCATTGATTTATAAAATGCCGCATAATTGATTAGACTAGGATGGATAGGCCGCTGAGGGACCACGACTACTTTGAGACGAGCGACGACTGGATATTCTGCGTGATTGGAGACGTGCATCCACCTGGCAGAGTCTTTAGCTTCCTGAAGTATATCCCGGGCGAGGGACCATGGAGATACTCTGGAAAGACCTACAGGAGAGTGATTGGGATATACTCGGTCGAGGAGCTCCTCAGGACAATGGAGCTCATAAGGACGACGAGGCCGGAATATCTCTACTATGATGAGACAGTCTCGGAGACGATTACTGCTCCGCCGGCATCATCGATAAGGAGAGCCTTCTATCCAGAGGCCGCTGCGAGGCGTATACTTAATGATGGACCCAGTAGTGTTCTTGAGAGTATTGCCGCTGAACTGATAATTACTCTCTCTGAGAATTCCGGCGTCTCTCCATCTAGGTTTGGCGTGACCGGCTCGCTCCTCCTAGGAAATCATCACGAGGAATCTGATATTGATCTGCTGGTCTATGGGCAGGAGGAGTTCTGGAGGGTTATGGATGTTATTGATTCCTTGTCGAGAAGCGGTGCCTTGAGGCTCTTCCGCGACCTCACAGTCGATGACTGGGTCTCCAGAGCGTCTAGGAAGTACCCCCTGCTAGGCCTCGAGGACATCAGGGCCCTCTCGAGGAGAGTTATGAATAAGGGCTTCTATAGGGGCAGGAAGTTCTCGATATATGGTGTTAGGCAGAGCCCGATCCATCGCTACGGCGAGGTCACTTACCATCCAATTGGAAGCGTTAGGGGTGTATTTGAGGTTAAGTCGAAGCTCGAGGCAGGTTTTACTCCAGCCATATATCTGGTCGAGGAGAACGAGTATGGAGTTGATAGGATTGTTACTTACGACATGATGCTCGCATGCATGTTTAGGCCGGGCGATATAGTTGAGGCGTCTGGAAAGCTTGAATACGCAGTCAGGAGAGGAGGAGAGTCCTGGAGGCAGCTCCTAGTGGGCTCGTTCAGGAACGCGGGAAAGGAATACATCAAGCTTCTTAGGCCGTCTGGTTATTCATGACTTTAGGATTCTCCTGATGGTCTCCACTGCTTTCATCTGGTTCCAGATCGGGGTCCAAGGCATCATTACGAACTGATATCTCGGGTCGAGAGCCTTCTCGACTATTCTTTGGTCTCCCGCCTTGAGGTATCCGGATACGAATGAGGCGGTGTAGCTTTCTAGTTCTTCTCCATCTATGTAGTGTCCCATGTAGAGTATGCATTCTGCAATGTCCCATGACTGGTCTCCCCTGAAGGACGCCTGCTCGAGGTCTACTATACAGACTTCTCCATTCTTATCTATGATGAAGTTGTCTGGCTTGCAGTCTCCAATCACGATGCCGGCCCTATGAATCTTTGCCAGTGTCTCTCCGCATCTATGTGATGCCTCTTCTGGCTTTACATTCTGTTTCTTTGTCCAGACCCTGATAAGGTCCATGCCGTCGATTGATTCTTCTATGATTATTTTTCTCTCCCAGTCGACGTGAATTATGTAGGGGACATTGAATCCATTCTCCCTTAAGTAGCTGAGGAAGAATAGCTCGTTTCCGAGACGCATCGATGCCGAGTAAAAGAAGTTTCTGAGATGCATGGCCCATATCTTTGCTACGACCCACTTAACGTCTGTCCACGACTCATACCTCTTAATGAAGAATCTCCTAGCAGGCTCGGAGTCTCTCCGCAGCACTGCGATGAATGTCGAGTTAAAGAGCGAGCCAGTCTTTGTTATCTCGATCTTTTCATAGCCTTCTCGAATGTAGGAAGTGAGTACATCCTGTATGTCTTGGTTGGATGCGAGGGCCCATGTGCCACTCGAGGTACTTATGAGTACGTATTGGTCAGGGTCTATTGGCTGTTCGTCGAGAGGAGTATCAACAGTCTCTGATATCAAGAGCATCGGGCTCATGACTCCTATCTTTCCTGTCTTGAATAGATGAGTTATCCTCGAGTCCGCCTTGATTCCCGAGAGCGCCCCGCCGAGCCTATTCATATCTAGCCTCTTGGCAACTTCCTGATTGACTGAGTAGCCTTTATCGCTCTTGGTCAGTAGTCCATCATGGCAGAGATTTTCAAGCCCCTCATCTACGTTTCTCAACACTTTTTTCAACAGCCCGCTTGAAGCCTCGCTGATCCACCAGTATATTCTTGAGGCTGGTGGGTAGAGTGTTACTCTTGCCTTAATCTTCTTGAATAGGAAATATTCTGGGAGGAAACTCATTCTAAAGACACCCATGCCATAGTCATTGATTGCATCATAAATTATCTCGAGTATTATTCTCTTCAGATATTTCTGCATCAAATTTTTTATCCTATCTTCGCCCTGACGCGTATTGAATGGTGTTAAAAGTCTAGATGCGAAGAATTCACCCATCTCTGACTTTTCGACATCCTTCGACACCACATCTAGGCTGACCACAAGTTTTCTTGACTTCTCGTCCTCAATAGTGGATATCTCTGTTTTTGGTGCTTGATGTATCTCAAGTAATTCATTCCTTATGCCTCTTCTAGTCTTTACTGGATACTCTATGCAGGCAACGATGTTCTCTTTCTTAGTCATACTCTTTTCCAGAAATGTAATCTATATCCATAATCATAAATGTAGTGGTCTTATTAAGATGGAGAAATAATTAATATGAATGACTCTGCAGATATGTGTTAGGCATGGTGGACATCGAGAGAGTCTCGAGGGATGCTATTAGGCTGGCCAAAAAGTCAGGAGCCACGGATGCGGTGCTAAGCTATTACTCGACAAAGACATACATGATTAGGTTCTCCAACAACGAGGTAACAGTCTCAAAACTCTTCATGGATGAGTCCGCCTACTTCTACGCGGCGATTAAGGAGAGGAGGGCAATATCCTCCACAAGCATTATCTCCTCAAAATCTCTTAAGGAACTCGCCAACAATACTGTATCAGTTGCCAAGAACTCACCTCCAGCAGATGTCTACGCACCTCTACCGAGAGGGCCCTTCAGATATGATAGGAAACTACTCGATCAAACGCTCGGCAGAGTGAGTCATGAGAAGCTCATTGAGTGGGTTGAAGAAGCGATTAACGCCGCATTGAGCCAAGGAGCAAGGAGAGTGGCTGGATCGCTGATATTCACGAGGAGCTATAGATTCTTGATGACGTCTGAGAAGGTTGATGCAGAGAATAGAAAAGACACCCTCGAGATCTCGGTTAGGGCGTTCTTGGACGGAGAATCAAGCGGCCAATTTGTGGCAGCCGCAGGCTCAATCGATGATTTTAAGCCAGAACGTGTAGGCTCGACGGCGGGCGAGATAGCTAGGATGGCTGATAAGCCTAGCTCGGGAGAGCCGGGAGTCTATGACGCAATACTAGGGCCGATGACTATGGCGAATATCTTGGAAGAAGTGGGAGAGATGGCGTCGGCTTTTCATGTAGACTCTGGTTTATCATTTCTGAAGGATAAGATTGGTCAGAAGGTAGCCTCTGAGATCTTTACACTGATCGATGACCCGACTATTCATGGTACATATGGCGCAGAACCATTCGACGACGAGGGACTCCCGACCAGAAAAAACACGATCATAGAGAATGGAGTGCTAAAAACATATCTCCACAACTCTTATACTGCGAAGAAATTCAATACAGAAAGCACTTCAAATGCTGGATTACTGGTTCCATCTCCATTCAACTTGATAGTCGAGGGAGGAACAGACTCCCTGAGCAGGCTCATATCGAAGCTTGACAGGGGCATACTAGTCACTAATGACTGGTACCTCAGGTATCGCGACACTACGAAAGGCGACTTCTCAACAATTCCTAGAGATGGACTATTCCTAATAGTTAATGGAAGCATCGAAAGACCCATAAAGGAGCTAAGGATAAGCGATAACATACTCCATATGCTACAGAACATGGAGTCCATGACTCATGAGAAATACTGGATAAAGTGGTGGGAAGTCGATACACCTGTAAAGGCTCCATACGCCCTAGTCAGAAACGTGAACTTCACAAAATCAACAATTTAAATAATAATTTAAAAATTGCTGAGGAGCCAGCTCATCTAGAATTTGTATCCTATCTTTCTCAAAAATTCTCGCCTATGCTTTATTTCTTCAGCGCCCTCTATTCCCTTCGATTTGTAGCCATCGATTACTCCAACGACTCCTCTGCCAATCCCACCATCACGCTGCTCAGCCTCAGCAACTATTACCGTCAGGGGATTAGCTGTTGCTGCCAGAACAGTGCAGACCTCTGGAACCTCCTTAAGTCTCCCCAAGACATTTATCGGATAGATGTTTCTCAGAATGATTAAGAATGTATGTCCACATCCTATTCTCAATAAATTCTCAGCGGCCAACTTCCTGAGCTCTTCATCCGTACCCTCATGCCTAATTAGGCATGGCCCGCTGGCCTCCGCGAAAGCGACCCCAAACTTCGCTCCCGGAGCCGAGTTGACAACCGCCTCATACAAGTCCTCAACACTCTTGATGAAGTGAGTGATTCCGAAGACGACGTTGCAGCCCTCAGGAAACTCAACCCTCACTAACTCAAACCTAATTTCACACATTTCAAATTATAGCGAAGCAACGGAGATAAATAATTTTTCATCGCTACTAAATGGAAGCATTTTCCAAAAAACTTATATCACGTTCCATTTGGTGTTATTGGACAGGTTGATGAATGATGGGACGTCTGGACAATAGAGTAAGCATCATAACGGGTGCATCAAGAGGGATAGGCAGAGCGATCGCTCTCGAGATGGCTAAGGAAGGAGCGAGGATAGTTGGTAACGCGACATCCATGAGTAGCCTAGCAGGCTTAGAAAAAGAGCTCGGCGAACTGGGGGCTGACTACGTGATGATTCCGGCAGACCTCTCATCAGCGGATGGATGCCTCAAGCTGATAAGAGCGGCCGCTGAATCCATGGGCAGGATCGATGTACTTGTGAATAATGCGGGGATAAACATAGTTAGAAATCTTGAAGCTATAACCCTTGAGGAGTGGGAGTCAGTCATTAACGTGAACCTCAGAGCACCATTCCTCTGCTCAAAATATGCATCAGAGCTCATGAAGAGCCAAAGATACGGGAGGATAATCAATCTAGCCTCGATAGCCTCCTTCGTGAGCATGCCTGGAAGATCTGCATACAACTCATCTAAGGCAGGAATCCTCGGATTGACCAGGACGCTCGCAATAGAGCTCGCTCCATATGGAATTACCGTCAACGCCATAGCTCCAGGACTAATCGAGACAGAAATGCTCAGACAGAGGATAGCAGAGGGCTCGCTCAAGCTAGAGACATCGCTCAGACGGATACCTCTCGGGAGGCTGGGCAGACCCGGAGAGGTGGCCAAAGTAGCAGTCTTCCTCGCAAGCGAAGACTCATCCTACATCACTGGGCAAGTAATAGTTGTTGACGGCGGATTCCTTGCGCTTGCTATGCCTCTTTAGGACTACTTATCCCTGCTCTCCCAGCCTAACCGGTACCTCCCTGACGCCGTAGTATGAAAGTACTCCAAGCTTGACAACCCTGCCTGGCTTCATCTTCTCGATCCTTGCTTTTAGATCCTCCATGCCGCTGATTTCCTCTCCGTCGATGCTTGTTATTATGTCGCCCCTCAATATTCTGGCCTCCTCTGCAGGCGATTCTGGGGCTACATCGACTACTAGTGCTCCACCGCTGACTGGTAGTCCATAGTATTCTGATAACTGCGGCGAGATTGTCACTCCGTATATTCCTAGCCAAGGCTTGACTACGTGTCCATATTTTAGGAGTTGTTCGAGGGCGTCCTTCACGATGTTTATCGGAATCGCGAAGCCTATGCCCTGTGCGTACGGTATGATTGCGGTGCTTATCCCTATGACTTCTCCGTCGGTGTTGAGTATCGGTCCGCCGCTGTTTCCCGGATTTATGGGCGCGTCTGTCTGTATGAGGTCCTCTATGTATCCTGCCTCTGTCTTTATCTTTCGCTTGACCGCGCTTATTACGCCTACCGTGACTGTTGGTCCTCCTAGCATGAATCCGAATGGATTTCCAATCACGATCGCTATCTGTCCTACTTTCAGCTTGTCTGAGTCTCCTAGCCTTGCTGGTTTTAGGTTGTCTGCGTCTATCCTTAGTAGGGCTACGTCGTATGATGGGTCGCCTCCGAGATACTCGGCGTCGAATCTCTCGCCCTTGCTAAGTATTACCTGTATCTTCCTAGATCTGCCGACTACGTGGTAGTTTGTGACTATGTGGCCGTCCTTGCTGATTATGAGTCCTGAACCCATGCCCTCCACTGGGAGAGGCCTGAAGACGTAGTCGTGGAATATCTTGACTGTGGATACGCTTACAACACTCGGCGTAACTTCCTCCACTGTCCTTGTGATTGCATCCTCAAGTCCTGTTAGTGGCATAAATAGAGATGCTCAACCCCATTATTTAAGAGCCTCGCCATGCACCGCAGTTGAAATATTAATGATTAATTGTTGGCATGATTCTTAATTATTGCTGATTATGGTGTCGAGGAGGAGTATCCTTAGAATCTTGATGAATAGGAGGTCGATCAGGTTCTTTAAGGAGGGCAGGATAAGCCCCTCGGTTGTTAGACTCATGGTCGAGGCGGGACAGAGGGCTCCCTGTTCTTTTCAGTCCTACAGCGTCATACTCATCGATGATAAAGAAATTAGGGAGAGGCTCGCCGAGCTCACTGATGATCAGCTCTTCGTCAAGTCTCCATTGCTGCTGCTTATATGCATTGACTTTAGGAGGACGACGTTCATGTTTGATATTCTCGGCGAGAGGCATGTCTTGAGAAGCGATAAGCACCCAGTAGAGACTGTCGAGGCGATATTTGAGGCAGGTCTCTTCGTTGAGAATATCGTGATCGCTGCAGAGGCGCTGGGGTTTGGCTCGGTCATGCTTGACTATGCCTTATGGATGAGCAGGGAGGTCTCTACGATGCTTAGACTACCTAGGGGAGTGGTGCCTCTTATGTTTCTCTGCATAGGCGTCCCGGCGGAGAATCCTCCCCTCAGGCCTAGGCTGCCCCTAGACATGGTTCTCCACATCAATAATTACAGGGAGCCAAGCATCGATGAGCTGAAAAGATACATCGAGGAGGCTACGAAGAAACTCGCAAAAGAGAACTACCTTCAGAAATACGCGAATGTCAATAAGACATACTCGGAGTACCTCTTGGATAAGATAAGCGTCGATAAGCAGGTAGAGAAACTGAACTCAGCAATTTCAAGCTTCCTAAACTCCAACGGCATAAAGGTATAGAGCTAAAACATAAGAGACATAATTATAAATTAGTAATTATTGAATATCTACGTGGAGCTGGATAAAGAGCTAAACAGATACGTGGAGATTGTAAACAACGCTTTGGTCAAGCACTTCCCAAAAGAAGTCTCAAGGGAGTACCTATCAAGAATCACGAATCTGAGGGACGCAGTATTTGATGAGACTGCGATTAACGAGTCTATCTTCAAGCCTGCATGGGACCTCCTCTCGAGGGGCGGGAAGAGGTGGCGCCCAGTCATAATGCTGCTCACATACGAGGCGCTGGGCGGAGAGCCAGAGGAGATCGCCGACCTCACCATAATATCTGAACTAATCCATAACGGCACACTTGCCGTCGATGACGTTGAGGATGACAGCGACCTGAGACGCGGGAAGCCATGCATCCATAAGATATACGGAGTCGATATAGCGATAAACATGGGGAACACACTTTACTTCCTACCGCTGGTCTACTTAATGCGGATTGGAAAATTTAAACCAGACATAATTAACGAATTGACCAAGATTTACTTAGAGGAGATGCTCAACCTCAGCCTCGGCCAAGCGCTTGACATTGCATGGCACAGATCAGTATCAGAGGCAGTCACTGAGGAGATGTATCTTACAATGTGTAGACTCAAAACTGGCTCATTAGCTAGACTCTCAGCTAGAATGGCATGCAGGCTTGCCAATCTCTCTCCAAGCCAAGAGGAGAAGGTCTCGAACTTCTCAGACGCAGTAGCTGTCGCGTTCCAGATCCAGGACGACATACTGAACATTGCCGGCGATGAGGCTCTCTATGGAAAAGAGATTGGAGGAGACATAAAGGAGGGAAAGAGAACACTCATGGTGATATATGCATTGAGGACGCTTCAGAAAAGTGATGCAGACCGACTCAGCGAAATCCTGCGAATGAGAACAAGCGATCCAGAACTAATCAAGGAGGCAATCAACATCATCAAGAAGTCAGGGGCAGTAAAATACGCCGAGGAAAAAGCGAGACAACTCGTAACAGAGGCCTGGCTAAATGTGGAGGACATATTCATAGAGGGAAAGGCAAAACAGCTCCTCAAAGGACTCACAGAATTCCTAATAACGAGAAAGTTCTAGCAAACCTATAAGCGCTCCTACTAAAAATATCTATAATAAATGATTTTCGTGAAAAGCGTTTAGGTGAATACTTGATAGAACGAATCGAGTCGATTATCTTATCGAGAATCTCAGATAATAAAAGATTCAAGCCAAACTAATCCGTTGCCATTAAAAATCTTAAATATATATTGGTGAGAGGTTTAATAAAGTCAGGAATACCATGACTTATGAATATAGACATGGAGTCATCAGTGGGCCAACAGTCCTCACAATCGCGGCGATATTATTAATCACTTCCGCCTACCTCTACCTTGCCTTCACAACCAGGACGCCAACATATGAGGAGTTAATCTCTAGAAGCATAGTAGTACCAGCAGAAGACACGACTAGCATAGAGGTCAAAAATCTTGAGAAGGAAAAACAATACGAGATAACCGTCTGGATATCGCATTATTTATCTGAGAGGCCAACCAAAGAGTTCCAAGTAACTCTCTCAGACCATCAGGGCAAAATCGTTGAAACAACAGTTACCAATTCATTTGCTTGGACCATTGACACCATAAACGGGACACTCACGATAGCAGTAAAAAATCCGTCAGAAGAATCCCTCACACTTACAATACGAGTAGTAGACGTTACAAGAGTCGAGAGAAGACCATTCGAACAACTCTCTCAATGGTTAGCCCTAATAACCATACCAATAATAATTCTCGGCATATATCTACTACGCTACAAAAAGAGCAATGCAACAAAATTTTAAAAAATCTTATAATAAAAACTAAAATATTAAAAATTAATTATCTACTCAATATGAGTAAAAGAGCTCACTTATTCCTAATTGCATTAATTGGATTTGCTGAATCTATTACTCATTTTGGAGCCATAACTTCTGCCGATAGCATACAGTATTTCAACGTTACTAGATTTTTATTAGGAATACAAATTAATAATTGG